>CAZGHS010000004.1:55518-74206 GCA_964525495.1 uncultured Gammaproteobacteria bacterium | reverse complement strand
CTAATGATAAAACTAAAACATATAACTTAATTCTTCCTGGACAAACAGGAACAAATCCATTGATATCAATACTGATGGGGGTTGCGTTGCTTTTTACTTTACTCAAAACACCGCAAGCGCTTGTGCAGTTTGCCTTTTATACGTCTGCCAGTGGTGCTATGCGGAAAGTCAGCGGTCAGATTATGAATGTCATGCATGCACAAGGTTCACGACATGAGGATTATCCTCCAAAAAGTTCTACGCCAACTCCAACAACAGCGAGTCAAAAGATTACGACACGAAAGGTGGTACGAGCATGAAGACATCAATTATCCCTGCACAAATTACAACCGTCGAAGATACTATTGCCGGAAACTTTACGTTAACGCAAATATTGTTATTTTTAACTCCTCTTTTTGTTGCCGTATTTTTATATGTGGTACTCCCTGTGAGATTACACTTTGGAACATATAAGCTTGCGCTCATTGGTATTGTAATGCTTCTCTGTTTTATTCTCGCATTGCGTATTAAAGGCAAAATTATACTGCACTGGCTCTTTATCCTTTCAGTATATAATCTTCGTCCTCGATATTATGTTTCAAATAAGAATGATGCGACCTTTCGAAGTATTGCCTCTCATCTCGATGAAATGACTAACAGCATTCCCTCACCGAATCTGATAACGAATGATCTAGAGCAAAAGAAAATAGCTTTGTCGGTTGAACAAAGTTCTCGCCTAAAGCGATTTATTAATACACCTGGTTCAACGGTGCGTTTTCGTTTTAAGAAAGGAGGCGTGCATGTCGATACTTTCCAAGTCTCGTCGTAAAACTTCATCACGACAGCAAATTGGTATTAAAGAAGTACGTGATGGAGTATTGGTGCTTCCACGAAATAAATATTGTGCGATTGTCGAGACATCGTCGATAAACTTCGAGTTAAAGAGTAACGCTGAACAAGACGTACTTATTGATAACTTTCAAAATTTTTTGAATGCACTACCGTGTCCTCTCCAGATTTTAGTCAGAGTGCGTGAAGTTGATGTGGAACGATATCTTGGTCATATTGCAGCAAATACGCATCACGAAACAGAGCAGAATTACATTGAGCAGTTTCAAGACTACTCTGAATTTATTCAAAAACTTATTTCAGGAAATAAAATCTTGTCGCGACGATTTTATATTATTATTCCATATCAAATTAATGAACGTGTCGACTTTGACTTAATTAAAGAACAGTTACTACTTTATCAAGATATCGTGATAAAAGGTTTTGAGAAAATGAGTATGAAGGCACGACCACTTGATAGTATCGAAGTTCTAGATTTATTTTATTCGTTCTATAATGCTGACCGGTCTAAAATTCAGGATCTAAAAGCTCACACAGTACAATCAATTCTTAATCAAACATATGATATATAACATTCCGATCATTGGTGCGTATGCCCGCTTAATAAAGAGAACGATTGCTGCACAAAAAGAAAAGCAAAAGCTTCGCCAGAATACAAAGCACTTCCATTTTGGCATGCAAGATCACATTGATCTTATTTCATATTCAGGACTTGAAGAAAAGCCTGACCATCTTGTGATTGAGAATAATTATATTCGTTCACTTTTTATCTCTGGATATCCCTATGTCGCTTCGACCGGATGGTTAAACAACTTGATTAATTTCAACCACAATATTGATATTTCATACCATATTGAACAGATTGATGCACATATTGCACTTCCGAAGTTGAGCAGAAAAATTACTGAACTCGAGTCTACGAAGCGATCGATGCAACGCTCTGGGAAGATCATTGGATCAGAATTACTTGATCCACTAGAGTCCGCGATTGCATTGAAAGATAAAATACAACGTGGACAAGAGAAGTTGTTTCAAGTTTCGCTCTACATCGCTATAATTGCAGATTCACTTTCAGAACTTAATAAAACGACTACTCTTCTTGAAACCGTTCTTTCTACACGCCTTTTCTATACCAAGCCAGCAACTTTTCAACAGATTGATGCCCTGCAGTCAGTATTGCCTCGGGCAGAAAATCTTTTAAACCAGAAGCGGAATTTAGATAGCTCGTCTGCTGCACTGACCTTCCCTTTTGTTTCATCTGAACTTGTGCAAGAATCTGGTATTTTGTATGGCGTCAATAAATCAAATAACTCACTGGTAATCGTTGATCGATTCAGCTTAAACAATGCTAATAGTATTATATTTGCGCAATCTGGAGCAGGAAAAAGCTATACGTCTAAAGTTGAGATCTTGCGGCAGCTGATGCAAGGAACCAAAGTTATCGTGATTGATCCTGAAGGTGAGTATGAGCAATTAGCTAAGTCGGTCGAGGGTACGTATATAAAGTTGTCAGCTCGGTCTAAAGAAAAAATTAATCCATTTGATCTTTCAGTCAATTCTCGCGAATCAGATGATGACTTGTCTACTCATATTCAAGACCTCACAGAAATTATTTCATTAATGATTGAAGGACTGAACGCTGAAGAGAAAGCGATTATTGATAAAGCGATACTTTTGACTTATGAGAGAAGTGGTTGGTCACTCGATTCTGCTGAAACAACTGCTAATCGAAAGTATCCTCTTCTGAAAGACTTTTACTTAACTCTTAAAAAACTTAAACAATCACAGTTATGCGATCGACTGGAGAAATTTACGAAAGGATCTCTGTCGCATGTTTTTGACAGCCAAACGAATATTAATTTGGATAATCGACTTGTCGTTTTTGACATTAAGGATTTGAGTGAGTCACTCAGACAGATAATGCTTGTTGTCATTTCGCATTTTGTTTATGGCCAGGTAAAAATGAACCTTGAGAAGCGACTGCTAGTTATAGATGAAGGGTGGATTTTACTTCAACATGAAGAAAGTGCGCGATTTATTGCTGGACTGACAAGGAGAGCACGGAAATATTATCTTGGCGTGAGTATTATTTCTCAGCAAGCAAATGACTTTTTGAATAATGATTATGGTCGCGTGATTGCGTCTCAATCTTCACTTCGGCTTTTAATGCGCCAAGATACAACGACTATTCAACATGTTTCTGAAGAGTTTAATTTAAGTGAATATGAGCAAAACTTTCTTTTAACTTGTGACAAAGGTGAAGCACTGCTTATTGCTGACCAGAACCATGTTGCGGTACGAATTGTTGCATCTGAGAAAGAGCACCCTCTGATTACAACGAATCCGGCTGAGAGGTATTTGAATGTCTCATGAATCCGACTCTATTCAGAACATTATTTTTCACTTTTTCCTTTAAACAACAATTAAAACTTGTTTTCTTTACGTTCTTGTCTGTTCTTATGCTACCTTTCCTGGCAATAGTAGTCGTTACACGCATTGGTAGCGATACTGTTTCAGACCAATTAGTCACAGCCAATTTACAAGATCACACAATTGAAATACGCAATCCTGCAACAGGAGAGATCGACCAGACCCTTACCATTACTTCTGTCTGGCCAGCGACCGGTGTCGTCACTTTGGAGTTTGGAGAATCTGATCTTCCCTATCAAGTAATGCATACAGGGATAGATATAGCTAATCCTCAAGGGAAAATTGGCGATCCTGTCAAAGCATTTATGACAGGACGAGTTATATATGCAGGTGAAATAAGCTGGGGTTATGGAAAGCATGTCATAATTGATCACGGGAATAATATTACCTCGATATACGCCCATCTTAATTCTATTTCGGTTACTGAAAACCAAGAGATAGAAACTGGACAAATAATAGGCATGGAAGGTAGTACTGGTTGGTCTACCGGACCGCATTTGCATTTTGAGGTGCGCGCTTATGGAATACCAGTCAATCCTCGTGATTTTTTGTCATATTAATAGTATAATCGATACTAACTATGAGAATAAAAACTCTTGCTATTAAGAACTATCGATCTTTTAATAATGATGGTTGTGTAATTAACCTGCCTGATATTCCGCATCCTATAGCTATTACAGGTTACAATAATTGTGGAAAAACTAATGTTTTAGAGGCGATGCGTTTAGTATGTGGTGATAAGGACTACGGTCAAAAATTTTCTAAGGATGACCATCACAACCAAGATGTTAGCGAGAAAATTCAAATTGATTCTCAATTCTCTCATCCTATAGGGATTCCTAGTATTTATAAGAATGACACCTCAGATAAACTATGCTGTGGTGCCCGATACGAAGTTGCTATTAACAGTGAATACACCATTAGGCATTATGCACTTGGAGCGGACGGCAAAATTCTTGTAAAACAAGAAAAGATGGGTGAGCGCTCACTCCCAGTTCAATTTCCTCCTTATAAGAATAAGCTTAATTTTTTTTATATTAATTCTCGCAATTTAGAAAAACACCTAAAGATTACGCCATATAGTTTGTTAGGTTTAGTGATGCGTGATATTAAAAAAGATTTTAAGTCAGAACAAAATATATATACTGATAAAAACGGAGAACGACCTAGATATGAGGTCTATAAACAGATTGTTAAAGTAGTGGAAGATAAAATATTAAATACTGAAAAATTGCAACAATTTCTGAAGAGTGTTGAATCTAAAATAGTTGAGCAACTAAATCTTAAGAATGATAATTTGAAAATTGAGTATAAACTCCCTGATGCAGACTCTATCTATGATTCAATGACATTTCGACTTGCAGATAATGACAAAAAGCCGCCGCTTCCGCTAGATAACCTCGGAGATGGTTTTCAGTCCATACTTATCATTGCAATCCTTCAAGTTTTAATAGAGACACATGTTGGAGGGAAGATTATTGTGTTGGAAGAGCCTGAGGCTTTTTTGCACGAACATTTTCAAGAATATTTTTATAAATTGCTTTGTGATTTAGCTAAAAATAATCAGGTTATCTATACTACTCATTCTAAGAAGTTTGTTAATATTTTTGAGCCTGATTCAATTATAAAAGTCAATAGCGTTGATTATGTAAGTTCGTCTATTGTTCAAAACAAAGACTATATTTTAACTCCTCCTGTCGATATTGGAGGGTTTACATTAGATAGCGTTGCCGATTTTTCAAAATACATGATTACACTTGAGCCGAATATAGGTAATATTATTTTTGCTAGTAAAGTGGTCATTGTTGAAGGCCCTCATGACTTATTTGCTTACAAACTGGTGTTATCACAAGAAGTTAATTTGGGATTAGAGAATATTGCTGTTGTTTCTGCTGGCGGGAAAGATCCAGTTAGTATAATTATACAATTGTGCCAGTGCTATCAAATTCCGTATTTCGTTATTCATGATTGGGATTTGGATCAAAATATTAATGATAGTTTGCAAAAACCAAATGAAAATAATTCTGTTTATATGCAACTTTCTTCAACAGACAAAGCACAATATACAAAAAACTATAAAATACAACAATTGGCAGGCATTGCCAATGTGCATCGGAATAAAAGGAATATTGAAGAAGCATTAGGAATTGCTATTAAAAATAAAAGCACAGAGTACATTTATAAACAATTGCATGGAAAGACTTGGAATAAAATAAAGGAAGACTATCCGGGCTTCTTGCCAGATATGTTACTTTCGTTTGTTAGTTCTAAATAAATTATGCCAAATCAATTACCCATTCATAACAAATCTACTGCCGGACTACTAGCAATATTTTTAGGAGGAATAGGTGCTCATAAATTCTATTTAGGTCAAGTTGGCATCGGACTCATTTATCTTATTTTTTCTTGGACTAGTATTCCCATTCTTATCGGCATCATTGAGGGAATTATTTTTTTATGTATGTCAAAGGAGACGTTTCAAAATAAATACCGCTAATCTTCTACTTACAATTTTATTATTAGTTGTATAATTTATGTATGGGCTCTAAAGAACTTGGTAAAAACCTCAAAAAAGCGCGTCAAAAAGCTGAACTTACTCAAGCGGAAGTAGCTAGTAAGTCAGACATTCACGTCAATTATTATGCACGCATCGAGCGCGGTGAAGTTAATCCTACTGTTGATATTCTCGAAGCTATTGCCCGAGCTCTTAAAACAAAGTCCTCTGAAATTCTTTCATTCTAAATAAATTGATTAAATTTTAAGAAAGTAAATGTTTCCTGTGCTATATTTGGATCGTCAATCCTTCTCATGATCTCTCTGCTATATGCTTGTGACAGAATATTAAGACTGCCTTCCCATAGCACTTTTCTATCCAATATTGCCAATTTTCGGTGATGACCTCCGGTACATAGCAGTGGTTGGATCCCTATTGTTTCAAAATACTCTAGCGACTGCTCTGAGTGCATGCGGAGACTATCTTCGAGTTCTTCAAGCTCTTTTGTAATGATATAAATTTTCACACTTCTTTTCATGAGCATTTCGAATGATTCATAAAAGATCTTCATTCTATTCAGTGTGATGTACGGACTTTCAATAATGACTTCCTTTGTACATTGATTTAAATCGCTTAAAAATGCTTGGTAGAATGTCGTCTCGTCGTAAAGTTGAGAGCTGAGCAATGAGGAGTTCATTAATATACCTCCTCGGCGCTTGCTTGATAGGCTTCCATCAGTTTGTTAAAGTGAGCGAGTATCTGGATTAACTCTAGATCAGAGAGTTCAATATAATTTGCGTTGAGCGCTCAAGTATACAAAAAAGAATGAATACTCAAGAAGTGGTTCACGCAATTACTATAGATGGTCCTGCAGGTTCAGGGAAAAGCACTCTTGGTGGTGAACTCTCTCAGCAGCTTGGTTTACTGTATTTTGACACAGGTATCATGTATAGGTCACTTACTGTCGCAGCTCTCAGACACCAAGTTGACGTTACTAGCACTCCTGACATGACTAGACTTGCTGAGCAATTGGACCTGCGTATCGTACCTCCAATGATAGCTGATGGTCGTCACAACACAGTTTTACTTGAAGGTGACGATATTACTTGGGAGACAAGATCTCCGGAGGTCGAATCGAATGTGAGTAAAGCCGCTCGACATGCAGGTGTGAGAGAGATCATGGTAGCTCGCCAGCGAGAAATCGCAATGCGAGGTAACGCTGTTGTGATTGGTCGCGATGCAGGTACTAGGATCTTACCTGAAGCACTGCTTAAGATATATCTTGTTGCTGAAGCGTCAACTAGAGCGATTCGGAGAGTAAAAGATTCTCAAACAGGAGACGAAGATACTATAAGAAATGAAATTATAAGAAGAGATCTAGCGGATGCTCATGTTATGTCTCCTGCTCCTGATGCTATTCATTTATCCACTGACAACGTTACAGTAGTCGAGGAAGCTGCGCTTGTAATGCAATATTGGGCAGAACGCGTAAATCCTATTAAACTGCGTAGAGTTTCTTAAGATTTTATAGATACCTGTGTCTGAATTTGTTTTTGATCTTTATTGTAGTAGTCTATAAATTTTTCTAATATATCCTCACCTGTATGTCCTTGCGATGTGCCTACTACATTCAAGGCATCTAAGATATTTGAATCAGAAATTTTACTTTTATCTTCAGGAGATTCCATCTGCGAGTTTATAGTATCGGCTCCTAGCGACGCCATATCGTAAAAATCCATGAAAGCTTCTGCACCATACAATTTATAAATATAACTGAAAAAGATACCGGATGTGTAATACGCGTCACTTCTTGAAGCATTATCAGAATTGAGTGCATGTAATACTCTTGATTTAGTAGCGATGCCTTTGCTAAATTCTTTTCTCAAAGTTTCCATCTGTAGTATCTCCATGCCCTTATCTGGATCTAACCCACATAATGAAATACTCACAGTAAAGCCTTCTTTTAATCCCTGACTAGTCTTTCTTTCGTAGTACGGATCAATTGCATGCAGTACTTCGTGTTCTATTACCATCTGATTCAACTCACTGTCTACTACTCTATCTTTTTGACTAGCATCATCAATCTGTGGAGTCGCTCTCTCAAGGATTACCGCTACTCCGGGTGTGCCTAATCCTCGATTTTGAAGTTTACCCGTAAACGAGGATTTAAATTGTTCTCCTAATTCATCGACTTTTTCTTCAAATGTTCGTAACGAAAATATTTTTAGATTATCTGGAATTCTAATATTCAAAGTCTGTGCTGCAAAATCTAGTGTTTTAACAATCCCTAAATCCCCGTCATAACCCTTGTCATTGTTTTCGAGGTTTCCGATAAGATAACGCTGGTAACTTATTATTTCTCCTGAGTGCTGATCCAGTACGTTTACTGTTCTCGCAACGACGGGTACTTCACGTTCTCTTAGCCAGTTTAGATATTCTATCGTTTCCTGCTTGGTTTCCTTTTCGAGATCCTTTTCATATAGCAATGGATGCACATGACGTTCTTCAGGACCTTCTAGTTCCATAGCTCTGTCAAATTGCGCAGCTTCCTCTACTGCTGTCGCCCTTGCACTAAACAAGTCGTACTCTATGATGTGCGCTAATGATTGAGCTGGAGTGGACGAACCTTCGAGTTGAGGAGATATAGGAAAAATGTCCTGTTCGGAGAATTCATAGAATTCTCTGGTTATATCCTTATCTTCGAGTATTATTACTAAATCTTTGTTTGTTTCAAGGGATAAAGTAACTCGTGTATCTCGGTCGAGAATGTCCGGCTTATTGGTGATTCGAGGTGTAAATTGTTGTTCTTCGTCCATATCTGAAATTAGTTTTATAATAGACTGATTGGAATCAAAGAGTAAATATGCTTTTGATTATTGACCAACATTCGCATTTTTACTTGAGCCAACAGTTTCAGTTTTTTGCCCCTTACCTAGGTGACTTCTGTTACCAGTGGACTTTCCTTTTGGCGCAACCGATGCTTGCTCTTGAGCCTTTTGTCTTCGGACGATTCGCATGCGTGCTGCACGAACATCTACCATTTCGCTCTCGGTTAGACGATGGATGTTTCCAACTACTTTTGATGCGTCATACTCATTCTGGACTTCCTTACTTGATTTGAGAGTTCGGAGTGCCTCGTTCATCTCATCATTGGTGGCTTCTCTCATTTGCTGAGCTCTTTGCTGGCGTGCAAATATCTCACCTAGCTTTCCACGAATATGACTAAGTTTTTGTTGAGCTTCATGAGATTGATGCACAGTACCCGTCATAAGCATTTCACGTTGCTGTTTTGGAGTTGAAAGAATGTTAGGTGCATTTTGCTGAGCTTTTTCTGTCTGAGTGCTAATCCCCATCAGCGCACTGAGATTGAATTCACTTCCAATTTGTGTAGCAGCAGCAGTAATCTGTGTTGCGCCAAAGGTTGCTGTGTTTTTAGCTACTGTTTTTGCTCCATCAAAAAGCATTGATGCGATACCTAGTAATCCATCAAGGTCACCTGCATCTAAATGCATTGTGGGAAAGTCTACGTTCACCGGTGGTTTAGGTTCCTGGTTCGTTGCTTCACGAGTTTGATTTGACCATTGGATATTATCGCCTGTTTGTACTTTAGAGTAATTTATCTCTGGACGCGCTTCATTTGTCCCACCATGAAACTGACCGCTTTTTAATTCAACTGTCTGCTTTTGACCTGTACCCCATCCGCTTTTTTGTATAGCGGCGCGTTGTGCAGCTACCCTTTCTTGAGCCTCTTTTTGTCGAGTGCTCGGTGCGAAAGGGTCGGTCTGACCTGATGGTGCTATTGTATTTGTACCTGACATAAATACGTTAAAATCCCCGATTAATAGGTCTGCGTATTATATCCTATAGTAAACTGTAGGTCAACGACCTGTACTAAACTCTTTTTACTTGAGCGTTTTTACTTTTTCAACTATATCTTTAACCGAAATTCCGTATTTTTCGAGTAATTCAGAGCCTTTTCCTGAGTGCGGACGCTGAGTTATGGCTAATTTATGGACCCTTACTGCTTCTTCCGCTAGACAACTTAAAACTGCGTCTCCGAGCCCACCTTCAGCATAATGGTCTTCCACTACGATAACCGTATTGTTTGTCTCATGAGCTGCTTTACTAAGGGTATTCTGGTCGATAGGTTTGACTGAATACGCGTCGATTACCCGGATACTGATGCCTTCTTTTTCGAGCTGTTCATGAGCTTTGAGGGCTTCATGCACCGTGATTCCGGCAGATACTACTGTGCAGATGTCTTTATCTGATGACTTAAGTGTTTTTGAGCCGCCGATCGGGAACGATTCTTCTGATGAATAAATTATTGGAAGTGGAGGTCGAGTGGTGCGCAGATATGTGACATCTGGGTTTGTGGTCATTTCAGCAACAAGTTTGACAGTAGATACTGCGTCAGAAGGATAAAGGATTGTTGAGTTGAGTACTGCGCGCATCATGGCGATGTCCTCGAGCCCCATCTGAGAAGCACCATCCTCGCCTACTGACACGCCTGAGTGTGATCCGCAAAGCTTGATTTCTGCTTCAGAGAGTGATGCCATACGAACCTGATCGTATGCTCGGGTGAAAAAAGCTGCGAAGGTTGAAGCAAATACTATTTTGCCCATTTTAGATAAGCCGACTGCTGCTGCAACCATGTTTTGCTCTGCGATAAACATGTTGAAGAATTGTCCGTGGCGCTCTGTTGCAGCTAGACCAGAGAATGTAGAATCGGAAAGATCGCCATCGAGGACTAGTAAGTGTGAATTGTGTTTTACTAATTCTGAAAGTGCAGTGCCGTATGCTTTACGAGTTGCAAATGGTTCTTTGACTTCTGTAACGCGTTTGAGTGCTACTTCTATTGCTTTTGCCATGTCGAAGTTTGCCGGTGCTGCTGTGTCTTCTTTATCTGGTTTTTGCACAGTAAATGTAAGTTTCTTTTCTTCGTTTGTAATTTGCAATTCCTGAACCGCTGGTTCAAACTCTTCTGGCTTGAGTGCTTTACCGTGGCGACCTTCTTGATCCTCAAGGAATGAAACGCCTTTGCCCTTGAGCGTTTTTGCGACGATCATGGTAGGTTTGTCGCTTTGAAGTGCGTATGCGTAGGCATTTTTAATCTCATTGTGATTGTGACCGTCGACGGGAACAGCATTCCAATTGAATGAAGTAACCCGGTGAATATATTCGTGGGTGTCGTGACCGACGAGCGTCTCGCCTGTTTCGGCTAAACGATTAACGTCGATAATGCCGACAAGGTTATTCAATTTGTAATGTGATGCGATAGCGAGTGCTTCCCAGATATTTCCTTCGGCCATTTCTCCATCGCCGAGGAGTACGAATATTTTGTTATCGCGATTATCTTGCTTTGATGCGAGTGCCATGCCGAGTCCGTAGGACAATCCCATACCGAGCGAGCCTGTTGCTACATCTACGTACGGTGTTTCCCCTGTTGGATGGCCCTGAAATTGGCTTTCTAGTTTTCTGAGTGAGAGTACATCGTCTTCTGAAATGAGTCCGGCAACTTTATACAAAGAGTAAAGGAGTGGTGCGGCGTGTCCTTTTGAAAATATGAGACGGTCGTTGTATAAGTTTTTAGGATTTTTAAAATCGAATTTGAAATAGTCGAAATATAAGACAGCCATGAGGTCCGCAGCTGAGAGACAGGATGTGGGGTGGCCGGAGCCTGCTTGTGTGGTTGAGAGAAGCGAATAATATCTGAGAAGTTTAGCGATAAGTTGTGTGTCCATGCCTTATTAATATCAAAGCCTGGATTATTTGTCATTACCAAGTTTACTTTTTTTCATCTGGTGAGATATCTAGTGCACGAAGTATTTGCGGTTCTACTTGATATCCTTGCCGCATATATCTTTCAACTTTCTCTCTCAGTTTTTGACGTTCGCCTTCACGGTTGGCCCAGTCAGTTCGAATGGCATCGTTCCTAGTTGCATCAAATCGAGAAGTTGTGATGGTTCCCCCACCAGAGTATCTTGTTCCTCTTCTTATTACTTGTCTTGGGGGTTCGGTATGAATTTCTCCTGTGATTCCTTTCCCTTTTTGCTGATGATTAGCTGGTTTTAGGATCAGTCGCTTTTGAAGTGGATCAGTTTCAGACATATTATTTTTCAACGGAGATAAAAATATTCTCTTTTTCCAGTTTGTTTAAATTGTCTGAAGATGTTGCTGGTACTAACGATTTTATTTTCAGTATCTGTGAAAGTTGATCTGCGTATTTACTGAATACATTCTTTACCATCTGATCGTCTGAATACCAAGTAAGCGTTATTTCATCAGACACCTGTAAACCTGCGTTTTTGCGGGCTTCTTGGAGTGCGCGTTGCACTTCGCGGAGTTTGCCTTCAATCTGTAAATCTTCGTTAAGTGTGGTATCTATGCCCACTTTGATGCCACGATCTTCGACTATAACGTAGGAATTGTCGATGGTGTCGACGAATGTGACGAGTTTGATGTTGAGCTCTTCTTTAATGATTTCAAGATATTCATCTGGAAGTTCTTTTGCGTTCTCAGTATTTATTTGCGCTGTTTGCAGCGGCTGTTTGATCGGCATCTTAGCTTGTAAGCGAGCTGCTTGCCCGAGTGATGAAATTTCGCGAGTCAGTTTCATATGCTCGAGAAGTTTTTTGTCTGCTTCGTTGAGCACTTCGACTTTTGGATAGTCGAGTAAGTGGATAGATTCGCCGTTTGTGAGACCGCGATAAATATTTTCTGTGATGAAAGGGATAACGGGTGCTGCTGCTTTTGAGAATTCAAGTAACACCTCGTGGAGTGTTTGTAGTGCAGCGATATCACCTGCTACGAATCGATTGCGTGACCGTCGGATGTACCAGGTTGAAAGATCGTCAACGAAAGGGCGGATCGCTCGAGTGGCGCGCGGTGTGTTGTATTCATCAAGCGCTGAAGCGATTTCCTGAGTTGTTTCTTTGAGTCGTGCTTTGATCCACTTATCTAGCAATGTCTCGTTTACTTCAGATTTGTTAGGGTCAAAGTTTGTTGCAGTTGCGTAGGTAACAAAATATTTGTAGGAGTTCCAGTAGATATTCAGAACGGACTTCACTTGATCAGCGAGATCGTTTTCGTTGAAGTTCATGTCCTCGCCTATCATGACTGGTGAACCCATGAAATAAAGGCGGAGAGCGTCGGCACCGTATTTCTCAATAGTTGCGCGAGGGTCTGGATAGTTGCCGAATGATTTACTCATTTTGCGGCCATCTGTACCAGCAAGCACACCAGTGCAGATAACATTGGTGAATGCTGTTTCGTCGAAGATAAGTGTCGAAAGGCGGAGGATCACGTTAAACCAGGCACGAACCTGTCCGACATATTCGATGATAAAGTCTGCTGGAATGGTTTTTTCTGTGAGCTCTTTGTTTTCAAATGGGTAATGATATTCAGCAAATGGTGCGGAGCCTGAGTCCATCCAACAATCGAGGACTTCAGGGATGCGAGTAAATTTTTTGCCGTCCTTAGTAAGGATGATTTTGTCACAGACATCACGGTGTAGATCCATCGGTTTACCTTCGAACGTGTATGTAATTTTTCCGTTTTCTTCTTTTTTCTCGATTTGATCGGTGAATTGTGTCATCTCTTCGATGCTGCCGATGATGATCTCTTCCCCGTCTTCGGATTTCCAGATTGGCATGATAGTCGCCCAGTAGCGGTTACGCGAGATACACCAGTCAGGTGCTGTCGCGAGCGTATGACCGAAACGGCCGTCTTTAATATGCTCCGGAGTCCAGTCTGTTTTTTTGTTTAGCTCCAGCATGCGGTCTTTGATTTTTTGAATGTTGATGAAATATGCATCTTGAGCCATGTAGATCAATGGATTTGAACCGCGATAGAAAGGAAGCCGGTGTTTGTAGGCTTCGGATCGGAGAAGGTTTTCTTTTTTCTGTAAATCTTCAGCGATGAGTGGTGATGCTTCGCGCAGATAGATACCTTTCCATGGATCGATTATCATTTTACCTTCGTCGTCGATGTCTGAAAGATCTGAGAGTCCGTGCTTTTTGCCTAAATTGAAGTCGACTTCGCCGTATGCTGGAGCGATGTGGAGAACACCAGTACCTTCATCGATGGTGACGTCGTCGGAGAGGTAGATATGGAAATCGCTCTGTGTCTTAGTTGATGCGAAATAGTCGTAGACAGGCTTGTATGTAAGTCCTTGAAGATCGGTGCCTTTGAATTCTTTGAGTATTTTTACTACTTTATCTTGCTCTGTGCCGATATGACCTTCGTCTTCGTTGAAAGTGTATTGGAGTCGATCTTTTGTAACGATTAATAATTGGTTATCGTATTCGACGAGCGTGTATGTAAATTTTTCGTTAACTGCGAGTGCGAAGTTGGATGGAATTGTCCACGGCGTTGTGGTCCACGCTACCATGAAGATTGGTTTGTCGGTTGGATAAAGATTGGATGTATTCTCTAATTCGAATTTTACAAATATCGACAAGTCTTCAACATCGCGGTAGTTATCTGGATCCATTGCAACTTCAAATCCTGAGACTGGCGTGGATGTATCGGTGGAATAGAGAGATACGCGCTTACCTTTGTAGATGAGACCTTGTTCGTGAATTTTTTTGAATGCCCAGATGACCGATTCCATGAACGGTGTGCTCATGGTGTAATATGCATTATCCATGTCGACCCATCGACCGATGCGGTTGATGTACCAGCGCCAGTCAGAAGATGCTGTTTCTACATATTTACGGCATTCTTGGACGTAGCGCTCTATGCCAAGTTTTTGCTCTAGTTGTGTGGAGGATTTGATTCCAAAGTTTTTGTTTACTTTTTCTTCGATTGGAAGGCCGTGACAATCCCATCCCCAGACGCGGCGGACTCGTTTGCCCTTCATGGTTTGGTAGCGAGGGATAACGTCTTTGGCGATAGATGGCAGAAGTGAGCCGTAGTGCGGAGAACCAGTGACAAATGGAGGTCCGTCGACAAAGGTATATGAGTCTTTGACATCTCGGTTTTCTATAGATTTCTCGAACGTTTTGTTTTGTTGCCAATATTCTACGAGCTCTTCTTCGAGCTGTTGGATAGATTTTGTTTGATCGACGGGATTAAAACTCATGTTTTTCATTTTACTTCTATGTTCAAGTAATGACAATAGAATCCTGCCTAAAGTTGACTTTTAGCTCAAAATGTAATACTATGGGCTAGTCTTTAAACAAGATACTTGAGCTTGATTTGCGCTAACTAGTTTAACTAAATAGCTGCGGATCGTGCTTAATTTGCACTTTGGCATGGGAATATAAGAAAGTTGGTTGATATGGCACGACGTCGACCTGTTAATGTTTTTTGGCACCGAGTTAGTATCGCACTTATTGTGGGTAGTTTTATATTAGGATTCCTTACTCTCTGGCATGATTCGTGTATGCAGTTTGGATCCGATAACAGAGTTACTGCTCAGTGTGAACGTGCTAAATCGATTAATAGACTCCCGGAGGTTTATCGCTGGCCAAAAGCTTTTAGTGTTACCTTCATGGAATACCGATGGCTTATTGCGTGGGCTATTGTCCTTGTTCCAGGACTAATACTAAACACGGTTTTTGGACCAAGACCACCTGGGAGCAACGTACCGGTTATTAAGAGACCATAGTAGTATACAGTGTGCTTGTTGAAAGCTTGTCTCTTAATGAGCACACTGAGTCGCCCCTCCAACTTTCTTATTCCCATGCCCTTTTCTTTTACTTCCATGATAAAATTACACTATGGTTTATTTAGATAATGCCGCTACGACGGCTTTAGATTCTGATGTATTGGACGCAATGCAGCCATATTTTGGCGAGCATTTTGGCAATGCTTCATCTGTGCATGCGTATGGGCGCGAGGCACGTATGGCTGTGGAACGAGCACGTCAGATAAGTGCTGATGTTTTAGGAGCACAGGCTAAGGAAATTATTTTTACCTCGTCAGCGACAGAAGCTAACAATTTGGCAATCAAAGGAACCGTTGAATGGCTGCGAGATAAATACCCTACTTCCCTTTTAGAGATCGTCGCTTCACCAATTGAGCACCCGTGCACTCTTGAATCCCTCAAGCACGTTGAGAAGCTCGGATGGGCAAAGATCGTATGGTTGCCTGTAAGTGCTGAAGGCATGGTTTCTAGTGAGTCTGTAGCTGCTGCGATAAATGAGAACACTGTGATGGTTTCGGTTATGTGTGTGAACAATGAAATTGGTACAGTGATGCCGCTTTCACAGATTGCGGAAGAAATTCGTCGTGTGCGAAAGCATCGTGGAGCAACTGGCCTACCGCTATATTTTCATACAGATGCAGTACAGGCTGTCCAATATTTTGATTGTAATGTAGACCTGCTCGGTGTGGATTTACTTTCACTGACAGGACATAAGTTGTATGGGCCCAAAGGGACAGGTCTGTTGTGCGTGCGTGATGGTATTCAAATAGTCCGGCAGATTGATGGTGGTGGACAGGAATATTACAAACGCGCTGGGACAGAAAATGTTGCAGGGATTGTAGGATTTGCAGCTGCTTTGCAGAAATATGCCTGGAAAGAATCTACACAGTTTGATAGTCTGAAAGAGCTACAGCAGTTTTTGGTTAGTGAAGTGACTAATCGGATTTCAGAATCAAGACTCACTGGACATTTTGAGTTACGCGCGCCACATATCACCAGCTTTATTTTTGAAAATGTTGATCCTGAAGCGTTGATTATTGCTTTGGATCGTGAAGGATTTGCGGTTTCGTCTGGATCTGCCTGCTCATCTGGAATTGTCCGGCAGTCACATGTGATTGAATCACTTCACTTGGATATTGCTAAGAAGTCAGCTGCTGTGCGCATTTCGACTGGGTATCAGACGACTAAAAAAGATATTGAAAAGTTTATTGTAGCGTTGGAAAAGAACGTAGCTCAACTTCGAGATCTGCGTCTTTGAAGTGGTTTTGAACGAGCTTCAGTCTGTTGTAGGTAATTAGCTATATCTCTACGATCAGGCATTGCACCTCTGCCTGCTTTATCTAAAAGACCAATCATACCTTCTCCTCGTCTTTCTCCCATAGGAATATCTTCTAACAGTGCTCTTCTTAATTTTCTTTGCTCTTCTCTTCTGCTTGCCTCTAACTCTTGATCGGTAGGAATATCTGGGTTTTGTACTTTTTTCTTTTTTTCTGGCATATGCTTTTACCTCACTTATGGTATTATTATACTGAATTTAGTCTATGAAAATCTATAATACACTGACACGAACAACTGAAATATTTGAGCCTTTGAACGGCCCGAAGGTTACATTATATACCTGTGGACCTACAGTTTATCACTATGCGCATATTGGAAACTTGCGATGCTTTCTTTTCTACGATCTCCTGAAGCGTGTATTGACCCACAATGGCTATGACGTAGTGCATGTGATGAATATCACTGACGTGGGCCATCTAACCGATGATGCGGATGCTGGCGAGGACAAGATGGAAAAAGGCGCGCGACGCGAAGGTAAGACTGCGTGGGAAGTCGCGAAGTTTTATACTGATGCGTTTTTGAAAGACATGGATGATCTGGGAATTATTCCTCCGACGCACCAGCCGAAAGCTACAGATTATATCCAGCAACAAATTGATTTAATTGTAGAGCTTGAGAAAAAAGGTTTTACGTATACGACGAGCACTGGAGTTGCGTTTGATACATCGAAATTTCCGGATTACGCGAAGCTATCTAAGATGAATATTGAGCAACTGAAAGAAGGTGCTCGTGTAGAAGCAGATAACGAAAAGCGTAATATTACTGACTTTTATTTGTGGAAGTTCTCCCCTGCCGATCATAAGCGGGATATGGAATGGGAATCGCCCTGGGGTGTCGGTTTTCCTGGCTGGCATGTCGAGTGTTCTGCTATGGCGATCGAATTGCTTGGGGAAACTATAGATATTCATTGTGGCGGTATCGATCATATTCCTGTGCATCATACCAATGAGATAGCACAGTCGGAAGGCGCGACTGGTAAGCAGTTCTCGAGATACTGGATGCACAATAACTTTCTAAATATTGCCGGCGGTGTAAAGATGGCGAAATCTGGGGACAATTTTTATACTTTGCAGAAAGTTGTTGATCTTGGATTTGAACCGATGGTATTTCGATATATGATGCTGACTGCGCAATATAGCTCGGAACTTGAATTCTCTGTTGAATCCTTGCATCAGGCACAGCAAACTTTAGAAAACATTCGATCTCATTTGTATGATGCGGGTGAATCAGTGAAAGCTGCTGAATTGAATTCGCAGTTTCATATCGACTTCTATGCCGCTATGGATGATGATTTGAACTCTCCTGAGGCGTTGTCTATTTTGCATAGCATGTTGAAATCTGAGTTGTCATTGGATGAGAAACGACAACATTTGATCGCATTTGATGATGTGCTTGGGCTTGGATTTGCTGACGATGCGAAAAAAAGTGCGTTTGTTGATGCATATTCGGTCGAGCTAAATAGCTCTGCGAGCGCCGTGGAATTGCTGAAACAGCGTGCTAATGCTCGTGAAGAAAAAAACTGGGAGAAGTCTGACGAAATACGTGCTGAGTTCGAAAACGCTGGATATGTAATTGAAGATACCAAAGACGGCCAGAAAATTAAGAGAAAGTAGAGTTCTCATCTTGACGGTATAGTGCTAAACGTGCTTAGATTTAAGTAGGAAATCTCCTATGAATGCACGTCATAATTTTTACTCTTCTGTATTTGAAATAATTAATTCATATAAGAAAAAAGACTCTGAGCATGAGTCTCATGGCTTATTTGGAAAACATTTGCTATCAGCAGGTGTGTTTTCTGCAGGTTTGCTTGTCGCTGTCGTGACTGGTTTTGCCTTTCAATATCCTAAATACATGGTTTTTCGATTGCCTGCAACAACAACTGTTTCTAATGTGAATGTAGCTCAAGTTTTTGACGCTCAACAGTCATCCGCTGCAGAAAATGTGAC
>CAZGHS010000004.1:44819-55508 GCA_964525495.1 uncultured Gammaproteobacteria bacterium | reverse complement strand
CAGGTGCAGTTGGAACCTGTGAAAGATACGTATGTCAGTGTGCGGGATCAACGTCGCTCATTTGGTAAGTTGCAGCAGTTGATTGCTCAAGGTCCTTCGCAGAGTAGCATTTATCTTCAGTATTCCATTCCTGTTCGTTCTGAGATTTCACAAGCTATGTTGATGCTGCCGATAAGCGGTGCGTTGACTGGTTCAGCGGAAGTATATGCCTTGGATAATACCCGATGGGATGAATATACGACTACCTATGTTACTCGCCCTGGCGGGACAACTCGATATATTGGAACAATCACACCTGACAATTCTTCATATGCGGTGGATGTAACTCAATATATTCGCTCGGATAGCGATGTTACGTTTTTGCTTGCTGCTGAATCAGGTAATTTTTCTCTAGCCTCACGCGAAGCTGTAAATGCTTCACACCCAGTACTTGTTATTGAATAAATACAAAAAAAACTCCCGGTGTTACCCAGGAGTTTTTCTTAATTTCTATTGTGCGATTTAGAGTGTAACTTCGATCGAAGGTGACATTGTTGTAGCAATGAACATTTTCTTGATCTTATTTGCTCCGAGTGCTTGAACAACAGTGTTGATATTTTCAATTAGTTTCTCGTTGTCTAAGCTTGCTTTACCTACAGGCATATGTACCTGTGAGGTGTTAGTTGCTTCAGCTTTGTAGCTGATCTGACCTTTTTTGAGGTTTGTGACGAGCTGGCCAATGTTTGGACCTACTGTGCCGTTCTTAGGGTTAGGCATCATACCTTTTGGACCAAGGATCTTAGCGAGCTGTGCCAGCATTGGCATAACTGAAGGATCTGCAACTACAGCGTTGAAATCTCGACCTGGGGAAAGCGCGCCTGACTTGATTTTGTCAGCTATTTCTTGACCACCAGCGAGATCAGCACCTGCTTCAGTTGCTTCTTTGATCTTAGCATCAGGTACGAGTGCTGCTACTTTTACTGTCTTACCAGAACCGTGTGGAAGTGCGAGTGTTCCGCGTACTTCTTTGTCTGAAAGAGTTACATGCATCTCAACTGTTCCTACAAATTTGCTATACGAAACTTTTTTGAGTAATGTGAGTGCTTCGTCGAGAGAGTATTTCGTGTCTTTTTTGACTTTAGTGCGAGCTTCTTTGATTTTCTTACCTTTTATTTTAGGTGGGCGCTTTACTTTCTCTTCAGTTGCTTCTGTTGTCTCGCCTTCTGCGTTTGTTTGTGTTTCTTGAGTTGCAACTTGCTCTACTACTTCTTCAATATCGAAGATGTTTTCTGGTTCACCCATTGAAGCGCTTCGCTCTGCTAATCTTTTTTGTTTAGCTGTATCTTCTTTTTTTGGCCGTGCCATATATTACTCCTTTGTGGTGCATGCGGCTTTTGAGGCCTCCCACAGTTAAATATAATTAACTTCTTCGGATATCTTTTTCTACACTAAGACCAGCTCGTCATTCGTTACGAAAAAGATATCCTTCAGCGGTTTTTAGTCGCTGATTTTTACGCCCATTGAGCGTGCTGTACCTTCTACCATTTTCATTGCTTGTTCAACGTCTTTTGTGTTCAAGTCGGAAATCTTAGTCTGAGCGATTTCTTTAACCTGAGCTTTTGTGAGTGTTCCTACAACTTCGTTACTTGCTTTGCCTGAACCTTTTGCAATGCCGAGCTTCTTCGTGATAAGCGCAGACATTGGAGCAACTTTGGTTATGAAAGTGAAGCTGCGGTCTTCGTATACTGTGATAACAGCAGGAACGATTGTACCCTTCTGGTTAGCGGTAGCAGCGTTATACTGCTTCACGAATTCCATGATTGGTACACCTTGCTGACCGAGTGCAGGGCCAAGCGGTGGTGCTGGTGTCGCTTCTCCAGCTGGAATGTTAAGTTTTAATACTGCTTTTATTTTTTTTGCAGCCATAAAGTTTTAAGACTAGATGCGGATCTTTTCCGCTACTAGAATCCTCTTAAATAAATATTAATTTTATATCTTTGCTATTTGTAAGAAATCGAGCTCGACAGGGGTTTCACGTCCGAAGATGGAAACTAGCACGGTTACTTTACCTTTTTCGTCATTAATTTCGCTGATTGTACCAACAAAGTCAGCAAATGGGCCGTCGATGATCTTGACTGCCTCTGTCATTTCAAATCGGTTCTTGTATCGTGGAGCAGCGACTTCCATGAACTTCATGATTGTCTGAACTTCTTTTTCTGGAAGCGCAGTAGGCTTGTTACCCATTCCTACGAATGATGTTACGCCTTGTGTGGTGCGAACCAGTGACCATGTGTCATCATTGAGCTCCATCTTTACCAAGATATATCCTGGAAAGATTTTCTCTTTAACTGTGGTCTTTTTGCCTTCTTTGATCTGAACCTGATCGTGTGTAGGAACTTTGATATCTACAATTTTATCTTGAAGATGGTTCATCGCAATACGCTGTTTGAGCGTTGCTTCTACTTTGTTTTCGTGACCAGAATATGTATGTACTACATACCACTTTGCGTTTGGATTATCGATAACTGATGTAGTTACGACTTCTTCTTGTTTTGTCTCTTCAGTCTGATTTTGTGCTGTAGTATCCATGTTTTCCTTATTTTTTCATTGCTAATAGTGATTCAATAAGTTTGGTGAACCCAATATCTAGTCCGCCGATAAAAACTCCCATTATAAGACTTACACCAATGACGATGAGGGTTAAACGAACAGTTTTCTCGCGTGATGGCCAGTCTACTCTGCCTAATTCTAGCACAACACCCTTGAAAAAATCAACTATTGAAGCCTTTTTTGCAATTGTTTGTTCTTCTGACATATAGTTTTGGAGTATATCATTACTCGTAGCTAAACTCAAGTTATACTATATAATTAATTATAGTTTGTCAAAGCGCAATGCTTTTGATATGATCCTATAGTATTTAAGTATCCGGGATAGGCCGGTGAAAATGGAGTTTCCTTATGAAAAAGATACGAAAAGCAGTTATTCCAGCCGCTGGCTACGGAACACGCTTCTTACCCGCTACAAAAGCTATGCCTAAGGAGATGCTCCCGATCGTAGATAAACCGACTATCCAGTACGTGGTCGAAGACGCGATTTCAGCAGGAATTGAAGATATTATCATCGTAACTGGTTGGCATAAGCGAAGTATAGAAGATCATTTTGACTACCCTTTTGAGTTGCTGCAGCGCCTTGAAGAGGCCGGAAAGACCAAAGAAGCAGAGCAAGTTAAGCGAGTAGCTGAAATGGCTAATTTCATTTATATTCGCCAAAAAGGCCCTCTTGGTAACGCCACTCCTATATATAACGCAAAAGAAGCGCTTGGTGATGAGCCATTTATCGTATTGTGGGCAGACGATTTCATGATCCCAATCGTAGATGGCACACCTTCACGTTGTCAGCAGCTTGTGAAGGCGTATGAGTCATATAATAGTACTATTATTGCCGCGATGAGACTTGGTCCAGAGGATGCTAAGAAATATGGTTTTATGGCTGGAAACGAAATAGAGCCAGGTGTCATGAAACTTAATGGTTTTGTGGAAAAGCCAGACCCAGACAAAATGCCGAGTCCGTTTGCAGCTCCTGGTGGCCAAGTGTATACTCCCGAGATTTTTGGAGCTATAGAGGAAGCTACTAAGCGCTTGCGAGAGGCTGGTGAGACCCGCGAAGTGGTTTATGTTGATGCAGTAAATGTGTTGATTGAACAAGGTAAAGCTGTGTATGGTGTTGAAATGAAGAATTTAAAATTCATGGATACTGGTACAAAGATCAACTATTTGAAAACTGTGGTCGAAGTTGCTTCAAAGCGTGAAGATATTGGTCCAGAATTTAAACAATACCTTCGGGAATTTGTAACTGAGATGCAATAAGCCTGCTGAGTTTGATATTAAAAAGGCCTCTTTCGAGGCCTTTTTTGTAGTCTTTTCAGTAATTTACTTTACTTTCTCTACTTTGATGATGTTTGTTCCGCCGATTTCGTGTGGGTTAGCACCTGTGACGTATACAACTTTCTCGCCTTCTGATACATATCCGCGCTCTTTGAGCTCGTCGATGATTGACTTGAGACCTTCGTCGTTCTGCTTCACGTTTGGTAGATAGAAGGCTTTGATACCCCAGATCATTGGCATCTGTTTATATGTGAGCTCTTGGTCTGTGATAGCTACGATCGGTACAGTTGGTCGATAAGACGCAACTCGAGCTGCTGTTTTGCCTGATGTGGTAGCTACAACGATCAATTCAGCCTTGAGCTGATGAGCCAAGATGGATGCTGATGCTGCGATAGCTGTTGTCTGATCGCTGCTTTCTTCGAGTGTCGAAAGTGCGTAGTCTGTGAGGTTATCCTTGTGGTGTCGCTCTACTCGCTTGATGATACGTTTCATCATAGCTACTGCTTCGACTGGATAGTTTCCAGAAGCTGTTTCTGCGGAAAGCATGACTGCGTCAGCGTGTTCGAGCACTGCTGTTGCAACATCGTTTACTTCAGCGCGTGTAGGTTCTGGACTGTTTACCATGGATTCGAGCATCTGAGTCGCGACGATAATAGGTGTGTGATAGCGTCGAGCTAATCTAATCATTTCGCGCTGGATGAGTGGAACGTCTTCCTGATCGATCTCTACAGCGAGATCTCCACGAGCAACCATCACGACATCTGAGACTTCAATAATTGCTTTGAGATTTCGAACGGCCTCACGGGTTTCTATTTTAGCTACGATTTTTGGCTTGTGCTCAGATTTGCTGATGATTTTGCGAAGGTTTTCGATATCTTCAGCATCCTGTACGAAAGAAAGACCTACATAATCTACTTTATGCTCGAGACCAAACATAAGATCGATGCGATCTTTTTCTGTGAAAGCGATGCTTGGGAGCTTAGTATCTGGAAGATTTACGCCTTTTCGGGACTTAATTGGTCCACCTACGCGTACAGTACAGACAGCCATTTTCTCTTCTTTATCTATAGAGTCAGCTGAGAGTCGAATAGCTCCGTCGTTGATAAGTACTCGATCGCCTTCTTTGAGGTATGGGAACATGTCGAATTGTACCGGGATTCGCTCATCCTGCTGGTCTTTAGCCAAGAAAAGAGTTACCTGTGTGCCTTTTTCAAGGATAATTACGTCTTCGAGCAAATTACCTAAACGAATCTTTGGACCTTGGAGGTCCTGGAATACTGCTACTGGCTTGTTGAGTCTTTCTGCTACTTTTCTTACTGTTGTGAGGTTTTTGAGATGATCCTCGTGTGTGTTGTGTGAGAAGTTGAGTCGAGCAACGTTCAAACCGTTCTTTATTAATTGTTCGATTGTATGCTCCGTGTTTGAAGCTGGGCCAAGTGTGGCGACAATCTTTGTCTTCTTTAATGTTCGTGCGTGGAATTTATCCATATATCTCCTTTATACACTAAAAAAACGGCCTACCTGCCGTTTGTTCTTTTACCTTGAATATAACTATATCTTTATGTATACTACTTCGAGTTGATTTAGACAAGAGTTTCCGACCGGTAATTTTTGTGTTTTTTCCTATTGGGATGTGGTGAAATGGTATCACAGAGGCCTTTGAAGCCTTTATTCTAGGTTCGAATCCTAGCATCCCAACTTTTTCTTTATACATAAAAGGCTATCATGAATAACATAGGTGAAATCGAGTTAAAAGAAATTGAAACAGTAAGGTGTGTACTTGAAAATAGTCATGATCAAATTCTTTTATTACAAAAATCAGTGAATTCAAAGGCCTCAGAATTATTTGAGTTTCCAGGTGGAAAAATTGATGATATTGCAGCAGGATCTTCTACTTTGATTGAACAATTGAAAGCTGTTGTAAACGAAGTTAAAGAAGAAACTGGACTAGATATTTCGGACTATAGTCCTTTAAAATTTGATGAGTTCTCATATCAATTCATTGCAGGGAAAAATTTATTAAGAAGAAGAGTTCATATGTTCTTCGTCCGATTAGCTCCTGCGGTTTTGCAAGTGACCGTTAATTCAACAGTTATAGGTGGACTATTGGAAGATAAGCACCAACTGTTTAAGTGGGTTTCAAAAAATGATTTATTTGATTTAAAAGTAAACGACAAGCTTTCTGGAAATTCTCAACACTTTGAAAAAGTGTTGAGAATTAAGTAAAATTTTAAATATTCGTGCCTTATGTTTTAGATAATTTGAGCACAACTGGTTCTAACGTCGTACACGATCCTCAACCAAGCATCTCGTGTACCATGGACGATGTTGGAACTTTAGTATACTTGGTTCATGCCCCTTCTTAACTCTGAACAAGCTAAAGCGTTATTAATCCAAGAGTATCCGATCCTGAAAAATAGTAACTTACAAATAGTTAAGCAGTTTGTAAGTGAAAAAGGACGAGGTTATAATACTTTTCTTATAGAATCTAATCTGGAAGGATTTTTGAAGTTTGTAGCAAAGGGTATTGTCTTTGACACTCAAAGCTTAGAGCTTGAATGGAAAACTTTAACAATACTATCACAAAGACACGCGAACGCTCCTTTGTTACTTATCCCCGATCATGTGCCCCAGAATTTTCTACTACTAGAATATATTGATGGCATAAATTTATCGGAACTGGTAAAAGATAAAACTCAAATTAATAAGGCTTTCGAATTAGCTGGAATTGCAACAGGAAAATTACATTCTATTCAGCTTGAACGCTTTGGAAGTTTACTTTCTTCTCAGTGCGCTAACTGGGATAATTATTTAACTACAAAAACTAATGAGCGATTATTGGGAGTAAAAGAACTGGTAAGCGAGCAGCTATATAAAAAGTGCGGAAGCTTATTTGATGCATTAAAGGATATTGTATATTCAGAATCATTAGGTGAACCTATTCTAATACATCGTGATATTTATTTTGATAATTTTATTCTTAAACAAAATTCAAATGACGCTATATTAATCGATTATGGTATGACTATGAGCGGCAGACCATTCTACGATTTTGGTAAGTTTTATATATTGGAGTTATATAAGTACCCAGAATATAAAAATGTATTTATTAATGCCTATGCTAATTATTCCATTATTCCAAGTAACTTTAATGAATTATTGAAAGTTTATATTTTAACGGAGGCTTTAGGAATGATTGGGTTTTATAGTCGCATAGGCGAAATAAAAGGTCTGGAGCATGCTATCTTAGTGTTAGATGAATTAACTTCTAATAAGGGTATTATATTTGAGCTGATTAGTTAAGTAGAAAGTTCCAACATAGTCTACGCATCCCAACCAACTAATCATATGCTCCTTGGACGATGTTAGAACTTTTGTTAAACTTGCTTCATGGATATTTCCAATAACGACATTATCAACGATTGGTCTTCTGCTGCTGCACAGGTTATTACAGGCTTTAGTGACGACGGTGATTTTTCAAGACTACATTTGTTGAATCCTGCATTGTTCTCTCTCATGGATGATGTGAAGGGTAAAAAGATTTTAGATGCTGGGTGTGGACAAGGTTATTTGTGTCGTATATTAGCGAAACAGGGTGCGATAGTTACTGGAATAGAGCCAGCAGAAAAGCTTACACACTACGCTATTGAGAGAGAAAAAGAAGAACAGTTAGGTGTAGATTATATTGTCCAGGATCTTTCTTTAGAGCTTCCGTTTGATTCAAAGTTTGATATTGTTGTATCAAATATGGTTTTTATGGATATTCCTAACTATGAAATCGCGGTAAGGAATTGTATAAAGACTCTGAAAAAAGATGGAATGTTTGTCTTTTCCATACTCCACCCATGTTTTGAAGAATCAGTTGATTGGACTATAAAGCAATCGGTTGATACGAAAGAATACTTTGAAAAATATCATGTAAAACAATTTATAGGTCACTTCTTTCATAGAACACTAAGTGAGTATGTTAATCTTGTTATTCAAGAAGGTTGTACGATAACTAAATTAGTGGAGCCACAGTTAGATAAATCAGTTGCATTAGAGATTAAAAAGCATGAACGTAATCTTCATGTTCCGAGTTTCTTAATTGTTCAAGCGAAGAAATTGTAGTTTTTATTGCTATAAAAAGTTCTAACATAGTCCACACATCCCAACCCAATATTTATATCCTATAGTGTTTGACTTTTACCTCAAATAATAGTATAATTATCTTTACTTACATAAGTAAGTTTACCTTTTTGAGGTAATGATTTTAGTTCATTTACAGCACAAAGTGTCCCTCAAACAAGACAAGGAGCGACCACATGTCCAAGCAACCGCAAACGGTAACTGAGCCTGAATGGCTTCCCGCTCCAGAGTATGGCAGAATGATGAATATCTCTACCAAGGATGTTCAGCGGCTGGCAACAAACGGAGTTATTGCATTCAAGATGGAAGGTAAAAAGAAGCTTTATAAGGTGGCCGATAGTTGGAGAATTAACCCTCCCCCTGCTCACCACATCAACAACAAGTGAGCACTACTGGATTGTAGGGAAAACAACACACCACTACGCTATATTGTTGAGTTCTAGCCTACGGGTTGGATTATTCTATAATATAGTTGAAGTGTTGTTTTCTTTGTGCTGTGACGGTCATTGGATTTCATCCAATCTGACGAGGCAAATTGTAGCCGAAACCGTAGTAGTTACACAAATTACTTCCGTAAAATCTTCTCCATCGCTTTTCCCTTAGCTAATTCATCGATAAGCTTATCGAGGTAACGGATTTCTTTCATTATGGGTTCTTCTATATCTTCAATTTGAACGCCACAAATTTTGCCTTTGATTAATGTGCGTGAAGGATTTAATTGAGGAGCTTGGGTAAAAAATGTTTCGACGTCTGTTTGTTTTTCGAGTTGCGCGTCTAATTCTTTTTGACTATACCCTGTCAGCCAACAAATAATTTCATCGACTTCAGCTTTAGTGCGTCCTTTTCGTTCTGCCTTCGCGACATACTCTGGATAGACTCTAGCAAAACTCATGGTATATATACGATGTTTTATCATTGATCAATTTAGTTCTTAAGAGAAAACCTCAAGAAATGACTCAAGGCTTTTCTCTTAAATTTTTTTTACTTTATTCTTCAGATGCTGCGTTATATGTTGCCATAAAATCATCTTGCCATTTCTGAAGTGCTTCAGGATTGTTCACTGCACCATCCATCATTTCTTTGGCTTTTATATGACCTTCGTCACCTTGTGCAGCCATTTCATTGACGTGCATTCCGCCCTTTTGCATTATTTCTTCTGGAGTGCTGCCTTGGATTTTTGCATCACATGGGCCACCCATATCTTTACATGTTATCGATTTCATTGAAATCACCACCTTTCGTTCAAGCACTATACCTTATTTTCATTATCACGACAATGAATTCTTAATATCTATGACATAGCGCTTTGCCATCTGTTTACTTTTAAGCGCATCCCATGCTTTATTAACATCCTGCATTTTTATGATTTCTATGTCTGGTAGAATATTATTTTTGGCGCTATACTCGAGCATTTCTTGAGTTTCGTTGATGCCGCCTATCCCCGATCCTGAGATAGATTTTTGTCCACTGATAACGTCACCAGAATGGAAGCTCGGCATTGGTTCAATTGGTCCCACGAGGCAGATAACCCCATGGACATTGAGAAGCTGCATATATGGCGATAAGTCGTGTGAAGTGGGGATTGTATCGAGTAGGAAATCGAATGTATGGGCTGCTTTTTGCATTTCCTTTTCGGAAGTTGAGACGACGATACCTTCTGCGCCGTAGGATTTGGCTGCCTCAAGTTTGTCCGGTGATGTGGTGATTACCCAGACCTCTGCTCCCATGGCTTTGGCATATTTAACACCCATATGTCCCAGTCCACCGAGACCAATAACTCCCACTTTCGTGCCTGATTTCACGTTCCAGCGTCTGAGTGGTGAGTAGGTTGTAATACCTGCACATAAAAGTGGTGCAGCATATTGCATATCGAGGGATTCAGGGATATGGAGAACGAAATGTTCTGGAACTACCATTACCGTGGAGTAGCCGCCTTTAGTATTTGTACCATCAACTGGATCTTTGGAGCCGTAGGTCCAAACTGTTTCATTGAAGCAACTGTTTTCAAATCCTCTTTTGCAGGCTTCGCAGTTGCCACAGCTATTGACCATGCAGCCTACCCCAACGCGATCACCAACTTTGAATTTAGTGACGTCGTTGCCGATCCGTGTGACTATTCCAACAATTTCGTGCCCTGGCACACAAGGGTACTCAGTCTCGCCCCAGTCCCCGTTGGCGGTATGGATGTCACTGTGGCAGATTCCACAATATTGGACTTCGAGTTCTACATCTGTTGACGTTGGTTCACGACGAGTGAACTCGTAGTACTCGAGTGGTTTATCTATGGATAATTTGGCAAAGGATTTGGTTTTCATATAGTTTTTGGTACATTCTTAATTAATTTAGTTAGAAACGCTGGTAATATCGCTACTATTGCTACACATATGAACCATATAATGTATACCGTAGACTCTGAGGCTATATAATAATCACTGACTGATTCTTTATGCACAAAAGGTGGAATGAAATCAATAACGGGAGTTTTATCTGAACAATAATAAAGGTTTCCATTAACAATGAAATACCAAAATATAAGAACAGCAATTAACGTGGGGATAAAAAAGAATAGGTATCTAGTAACTGATTGTGTTTTCATATTATCTGTTATTTAGAAACTTTTGTATTTCTCAGTATTCATCAATTCTTCAATATCTTTTCTTATTTCAGCCAATTTTACCGCTTTCATTAATTTATATT
>CAZGHS010000004.1:6722-44809 GCA_964525495.1 uncultured Gammaproteobacteria bacterium | reverse complement strand
TTCAATATCTTTTCTTATCTCCTGAATATCTTCTTCGTTTAGTGGTTCGAAGGAGTCGTAAAATCCAGTATCTCGTTGTGGCAAATTAACAGCTTCACCGTATTTCTGTTTTGTTGCAGTTTTAGCACGACCGAAAACTTGTAAATGAAGCGTCGGCCCTTCGGGTTTGAATACTCCCCAATTGCCCATATCTTGATAATTTATTATCCCTATATCTATGCCTCTTCTTGCTAATCCAGACTTCATTGCTTCGCCCAGGACCATGGAAAGTTTCATATATTCGATTGCTAATGGTGGGGATAGTTTTGTTCGATCCGATACTTTAACTTTAGGCCATATGCGAATATGTCCGCCTTCTTCCCTACTTACAAAAGGTTTCTCAGCTATTTCAATGGTGAAGTTTTCTGATTCGTATACTGGTGCCATATGGATAGTATACCTTATTTTGAGTTAACCTTGCTGGCCTTTTGAAAGAGGATCCCTGATGAGGTCCACAACATAGCAAAAAACGAGTTAAGAGTTAGTACACCTACTATGCCAGGTGGGTCGGAAGTAATTGCAGGATTTATGGTAACGATCGCTATGACTGGTACTAACATCTGGAGTACGGCTGCTACAAACAATGTCTTTGCCATACCACTTGGCTTAAGTTGCGAGATGATAGTTCCGAAAAGTCCAGCCGCGAGCACTCCCAGATACAATGCATTTGCAGGATTGTCTTCGCTGCCAATAATACCGACTGCGAGGTTTACCCACATGAGTAGGACTGCGGTTACTACTGCAACTCCAGTAGCAATTTTGTAGGCGCTGTTGTTTACTCTGCTTGATATTAATTCATAAGCTAAGGTGGCGCCGAATAAGAGGATGCCGATGACTATGAAGTCAAATGCACTCCAGTTCATTTCGCGACTGACCTGTGTGCCGATGAAAGGTATGAGCAATATACCTCCCGTTATTAGTGCTGGGCGTGTAAAATTAATTGGTGTTGATTGTATAGTTTTTGCTTTCATAAATGTTTACCTCACTTTATTTAATGATAGTGGCATTCTAACTCAATATTTATCGTTTGTCAATATATAATTGTTGTTATTTGATATGCTCGGCGTAAGCTTTTAGGGTAATTTTGTACTTAATTCAAATTCTTCAATAGTCATTTTGAGTAGCTCATTTTCCATTTGTAAAACGTTTGCTTTGTTTCGCAGTTTTTCGATTTCTAATCGGAGAAAATCTATATCTGAGGTAAGAAATTTCCTTCGCTTTACTGTTGGCTTCTCGTATTTGGCAAATTGTTGGCGATTTTTAAGAATATAATCTGGAAATGAAGAATCGATCTTTGCACTGCGAACGGGAAATCCTGTTTCGCTAATATTTAGGCCATAATCAAGATATTTCATAATTGCCGCTGTGCTGGAATTTTGTTTTGTGTGTAGTTCCTGATGGGTATATGACGCTAACTTGTATCTAATTTGCTCAAGAGATCCTATTGAAGAAAAATGCCATCCTCCGTGATAAATTGCTTTGGCTTTTCTCACAAGTCTGATCTCTTGCGGGCTTGAAAGTAGCGAACATGGCAAAACCTTTGTACCGCTCCAGAGTTTTATTACTTTTAAGTTTATGTAGCCGACATACATTGTTTGCTTTAGTACAAGTATTTCCTCTGTATCAAGAGACTTCGCAACTGCTTCAGCTCTAGGTATTTCATCTACATCACCAATTAAAACTACGTCCGTCGGTTTTGCATCGTGAAGTCCTTTGATAATTTGATCTCTTTGAAACAATTCGCGAGCCCAAAGCGAGGGATTTTTCTTTACCATCGCCCTGTACCCTTTGTCGTTTTTATAAAAGGAGTAAGATTCTATAGGCGGAACTGATTCAAAGGAATCGATAATTATATGACGAATTTTTGGTAAAAATTGCGAAAATCTTTTTTTATTTTCATTAAAAAATAGAGGTTTTGGCTGATTTGTATGTGAATACCTTGATTCTACTAGAACAAAGTAGTCAACCACTCTGTTTAATTCATTAAGCCGAAGTTCTAGCAAATCGAGTTCATTGAAGAATATGAAACAGTCATATACATTTTTCTTTAAAGTGCCTTGCATAAGCTAGATTGTAATTCGCTCCAACTGCCTTGCTGCTAGTTCCATTGTGTCGATTCCTTCTACTATACGGCGCATTCCTTGAATATTTCGTCCTTCTAATAGGACGTCGAGGTCTTGTATTTCTATTTCACTAAGTATTTTTCTTTCACTCTCTTCTACGATTATCCGTCCAGCGAGATTAGATCTTCGACTTATACGAAATGCTATTTCATCAGGTCTTATAATGTACTGATTAATTGCTCTGCAATGTAATTCTTGCCTGTCATACTCAACTACAGGTGCCCCATAGAACCTTGCAATTCCTGATTCTGGAAGGAATATACGTATGTTTCCGAGAAATTCACTCCCGCTTCGATATACACCTCTGGGGTGTAACTCCTCGGCAGAAACGTTATTTGCTAAGGTGTTAATTCGACCATTAATATTTTCAATCAGTTTTTCTTTATATCCCATCGCCATATTATACAACATGGGAGCCGCAAACCTCGCACACTTATGCTATTGTAATTTTTAAATTAAAGTAAGAGAATGTAATTAACTTATGAAAAGTTGCGGAACAATTTACGGGATGGGTGTTATCGGAGCGCTGGTATATTTTATCCAGCACTCTACTTCTTTTATTGATGGCCTTTGGGGTATAGTACAGGCTGCTTTTTGGCCAGCAGTTATTTTGTATAGGGTGCTTGAAATTTTTCAGTTATAGTTTATTTATTTTCTTTAATATTTTTTCTATATCTATTCCCTTTCCTAGTACTGGTTTGAAAAGATCGCCGTGTTTTTGGATGCGTTGCGGGACATTTTTGATGGTGAACTGGGATAGATGGAGTTTCTTTGTTACTTCTGACCAATCGAGCGGTGTGGATACTGTGGCTCCAGGCTTTGCTCTGACGCTGTAAGCGCTGGCGAGGGTTTGGCCTTTCCTGTTTTGCAGATAGTCTAAATAGACCAATCCTTTCCTCTTCTTTGGATCGCGGATGAGACTGGTGATATCTGGTATCTTTTTGTTTATCTGCACGCATAGTAACTCTGCAAATTGCCTACATTGTTCGTAGGTGTATTTGGCACCGAGAGGAACATATATATGAAATCCTGTTGCGCCCGAAATTTTAGGATAATTAGGAATATCTAAGTCTTCCAACACATCGCGCGCTGCCAGTGCTGTTTTGATTACGTTTTCAAAATCTGTTTTCTCTGGATCGAGATCTATAAGCAGATAGTCAGGGTTTTCTAAATGGCCGACTCGTGAACTCCACGGATTAAGATCAATACACCCCAGATTGATGAGATAGATAAGTGTGGCTTCATCTTGGCATAAGAGATAGTCGATATTTTTGTCTCCGGAATCAGAGTGAATACGTGTGCGTTGAATCCAGTCTTCTTTCAGAAGATCCGAATCTTTCTGATAAAAGCTTTGGCCGGTGATGCCGTTGGGATATCTGAGTAGTGACTCGGGGCGGTCGTAAAGGTACGGCAGTATGACTGGGGCGACTTCTCGGTAATAGTTTATGAGGTCTTGCTTGGTGTATTTTTCTTCGGGGAAAAAGATTTTGGAAACGTTGCTTATTACCAGTCGTTGTTTTCCGATATGTAGCTCTAGGCTCCCTTTTTCGATTGGGTCTTTTGTGAAATATCTCTCTTCACTTTTTACATCTTTTGCGTCTTTGTCCTGACGTAAGCCGAGGAATACTGGATGACGCATCTGGCCGTCCGTAGTCCAGTTGGAGAATGTTGCTTCCCCTACTAATTTTGGCTTGATCCAAGTGACCGGTGCATTGGTTGCTGGTGCCGTATCGAACGGACAATCTTTTTGTTTTAGTTTCTCTATTTTTTCGTACAGCCTTTTAATTTGTTTGTTATCAAAACCGCCGCCCACGTGACCTATGTATTGGAGGTTTCCATTTTTGTAGATGCCAGCGATGAGAGCTCCAAAGTATTTCCTTCCACCTTTTCCTTCTGTAAAGCCGGCTATTACAAATTCTTGGCTCTTCTGAGTTTTTATTTTGAGCCAGTCATCTGATCGCTTTCCTTCTTTGTATGTGCTCTTGGCCTTTTTTGCCATGATGCCTTCGATGCCGAGCTGCTGGGCTTGCTCGAACATTGCGACGCCGGCGGACTCGATGTGTCCGCTGAATTTGATGTGCGGCAGTGGAGGCAAAATTTGTTGGAGGATCTCTTTACGCTCTGTGAGTGGGAGTGATGTGAGATCGTGGCCATCTAAATGGAGGATGTCGAAAACGTAGTAGATAAGTTCTCCCTGATCTTTGTCCGGATAATCTTGAAGCCATTGGAATCTGGGATGGCCGACTGAGTCTACGACCACCACTTCTCCGTCGAGTACGGCCGTGCCAGGAAATTTCTGTAATGACTGGACAACCGGTGCGAATTTTGTATTGTATGGCAGTTTATTTCGTGAATAGAGTTTTACTTTTCCTGCTTCTATTTCTGCAATTGCTCGGTATCCGTCGTATTTGATTTCAAATATCCATTGCTCACTGTCGAATGGTTTGTCTACCGTATTTGCTAACATTGGTTCGATGTCATGGGGCATTTTACCTTTGGGTGTGCCTTCGATATCGAGCGATTTTGGTTTGCTGAACCAGATCTCTTTTTTCTTTTGTGCTTGGCTTTTGATCTCGCTCATGGATCTGTGTGTTAAGGCGGAAAGATCTTCTTTGAGAATATCTTTTTTTTCTGATGCGTATTCGTCGCCTTTTTTTATCATGATCCAGGCATTTTCTTCTGAATTTTTTGTTTTGATGAGTGCAAATTCACCTTTTAGTTTTTCGCCAAGGAGTATGAATGTGAGATGGCCTTTTTTAAGTTGCTCCTCGATGATTTTTTCGGATTGTTCTCGATCGACGGCGTCGTATGGAGTGTAAACACCTTTGTCCCAGACCATGACTGTGCCGGCGCCGTAGTTCCCTTTGGGAATAATGCCTTCGAAATTGGCGTAGTCCATCGGATGGTCTTCGACCATGACAGCGAGTCGTCTGTCGTGAGGATTGAAGGAAGGACCTCTGGGAACTGCCCAGCTTTTGAGAACACCATTGAGTTCGAGACGAAAATCGTAATGAAGTCTAGTGGCTTCGTGCTTTTGTACGACGAATGTGAGAGGACCAGTTGATTCTTTTTCGATTCCTGCTGGTTCTGGAGTTTTGTCGAAGGCTCGCTTTTTTTTATAGTCTTTTAAGCTCATGGTTTAACTCTGAAAAGCGTGAGGATTTTGTTTTGCTTTTTCTAAACTTTCTTGCAACATACTCATGAGATCAGCACTTTTGGTCGGCGATACTTTTCGTTCTTTGACTACTTTGACTTTTCCGCCGCCTTTAACTTTTTGCTTGATAAGCGCTTTGAGTTTTGTATGAAAGGTGTCTTTGTAATCTTTTGGATTAAAGTGCTCTGTTAAGTGCGTGATAAATGATGTAGCGACCATCAGTTCCTTTGCTTTAATCGTAGCGTGTGAAGGGACATGGAGCTCCTCCCAGGATGAAATTTCGTCGCTGTAGCGAATCTGTTCGAGTACAAGTACATCCTCGTGGGGTTTAATCACACCAAGGTGTTCACGGGTGTGCATGACGAATTTAGCTACACCTACTTTTTTGGATTTTCGCAGTGATTCCCTTAAAACAAAGTATGCTTTTTCAGCGCCTTTGTTTGGCTCGAGATAGTATGGTTTTTCAAAATATATTGAGTCGATCTCTGTTTCATCAACAAATCCGACTACGTCGATAATTTGTGATCGTTCAGCGTTTAGTTTCTTGAGATCTTCAGCGGTAAGAACAACGTAATCGCCGTCCTGATACTCGTAGCCTTTTACAATATCGTTTTGAGTAAGTTCTTTGCCGTCTTTGCGGCAGACTTTTGCGTAGCGAATTGGTGACAGATCTGTTTTGTGAAGCATGTTGAGATCGATCTTGGTTCCCGCAGTACCGCTATATACTTTGATGGGTATCACGATGAGACCGAAGCTGAGATTGCCTGTCCAAATTGAATGCATGTTTTTATTTTTGCATATCCGGGCATAAGTCGCCAAGGGGACAATTTTCGCAGGTGTGTGGCCTGGCTGTACAGAAGTGGCGACCATGCAAGATAAGCATGAGAGGAAAGTCTATCCAATGCTCTTTAGGAACTATTTCCATTAAATCTTTTTCGATTTGTACCGGATCTTTGGAAGTTGTGAACCCCAGCCGATTGGACATGCGGATCATATGCGTGTCGATAATGATGCCTTCCGGTTTGCAAAATGCGCAGCTGAGCACGACATTGGCAGTTTTGCGCGCGACACCAGGAAGCGAGTCTAAGTCTTTCATATTCTCTGGGACTTTACCGTTAAATTTATCCATGATCATTTGTGAAGCTTCTTTGATAAGTCGAGTTTTGTTCCAATGAAAATTTACTTTAGGAATATACTGATCGAGCTCTTCACGAGAAGCTTTGGCCATTTTCTCAGGAGTGGGATAGTGTTTGAAGAGCTCAGGTGTAGCTTTGTTGACACCGACATCAGTTGATTGCGCAGCGAGAATTGTAGCGATAAGGAGTTGAAAAGGATTTTCAAAATCTAAGGCGACCTTGGCATCTGGATAGATGGGTTTGAGGCGTTCAATGATTTTGAGGACTTTTTGTTGATTGGTCATATGTCTCTATTTATATTACTTAATCGCACACAACATAAATGTATGCACATGCACGATTTTTCCCTGATATGCAATTGATTCAACTGCTGTTGTGAGCGGCACTTCATCGTAGTTACCATTAATTTTATATGAATACTGCCAATCTCCATCAGCGTCTGGGTTACATTCGGTAAAAAGTCTAGTTTGCATCCCAAGCTTTGCTATCATAGTTTTGAGATATCGACTTACTTCTTTTGGAGTAAGTCCAAGTTCTTTAAGTTTTTCTGGTTCAGGCGTTCCTCCTGCATAAAGTCGAGTAAACCTAGCTCCTTCAACTTCAATAAGCTCTTGTCCTCCACCAATATGGCTTCCAACAAACCATTGATCGTCATAAATTCGTCGCAGATCTAGTTGTATATGACTAGCTTTTCCTTTAATACCACTGCGCTGAATATCTGTTATTTCACTCCCTGCGTATCCTTTGAGAAGACCTTCTGTAAGTGTTGAATCTATTTCGTTTGACATATGCAAAGTCATTATACTATTCCGCAGGAGAATCTTACTCCTGCATCGGAAAAAATATTTAAGTGGTTAAAAGGGAACAACTATATCGATTAATATTCTATTGGTATTGGCGTAGGATCGGGGGTCATGCTACCAGATACCCAGCTTTGGATTCCCCACAAGAGGATAGCGCCTAAGAGTGCGAGTCCAGCATACATAAATATTGATTGGTATTCCCAGAATATTCTTTTGAGCCATTCGTTTTGCATCATATAGTTTTACTATACTACTTTTATTTTGAATTGTCTTTGCTTTTGACAAGTTGTGCCTTTTTATTTCTGCTAAGCTTTTTGAGATTATATTCCCTGCTTGCGGCTTCGCTGTGCGATGTGTGTTTTTCTATATATTTTAGCTTTACTGGACGCCGGCCGCGCGTGTATTTGGCGCCGCCCTTTTCTTCACCGTTGTGCTGTTTTAGTCGGAGCTCTATATCTTTGGCGATGCCAATGTAATAAGTTCCATCGGAGCACTGAACGATGTAAGTGAAGTAGCTATCCATGCTTTTTGTATAGTTTAATAAATGTGAAAGCTCGTTCGATGAGAAGCACTCCGACAAACCAGACGAGTCCTGCGTAGTATCCTGCGATGATATCGCTGGGATAATGCACACCTAGATATACCCTACTCACGCCGGTCAGTATGATCATACTGATCGAGATAATGGTTATGATAAGTGTTGTTTTTCTATTTCCGGTCAAGTGATAAGTCAGATAGGCTATAGTGACGTAAAAAATGAATGAGTTCATGGCGTGGGCGGAGGGAAAACTGTACGAGGCATGGTGTACGAGCGGGTCAAAGGTTGGTCGCGCACGTTGGAATACATTTTTCAGTATGTAATTTGCCAGTGCTCCAAGTCCCATGAGAAGAGAAAATACCAGAGACTCCTGTGTGTATCTTTTTTTGTAGAGCATTACGACTATGATTGCTGATGCAGCTACGGTGAACCCGGCTCCGAGGAAGGATATAACCAACATTGCGTTAGTAAGTAGCGGGTTACGAAGCGCGTAAAGTTGGTGGGACAAATCATAGTCGATCTGAACTAATTTAAGCTCAAATAGTGTATCTGTCGTAATGGTTAAAAATGCGTAGAGAGATACGATCAGCACAGATAACCCAAGTACAATCTCTGTAGCTAATAATTTTCCTTTTTTTGATCTTTTTATGAAATTGGACAGTTTTTTCATTAGATTAAAAAGGATACCCTGTAACCCCCTGTACACCTTTGAGTGCTGAGATTTCCCCTGCTAAGCTGTATGTGTGACCAATGATAAATCCAGCGAGTAATTGGGCTACTGTCTTTTTTCCCCAGCTGCCAAGATCGATCTCTTTTTCTAGATCTTCGTCTTTGAGACTATTAATATAGGTTTCAGTGGCTGCGAAAACAGCATTTGTGTATTCTTTCATTTGTGCCATGTCGATTTTGACGTGCTTAGACCATTCTTCGTTAGCAGCTGACCATTTTTCGTCCATAGCAGGCATCGGTGTATCTGCACCTGTTTTATTTTTCCATTCTGTTTCGAACAATGGTGCTTTTCCCTGTATCATTCCGTGTAGAATCGCGTCTTCCGAAAATATGAGATGTGCATAGGTTGCGCCTATAGGAAACGCTTTTCCACCTGGGTCTTTGTGAACATGCTCTTCTTTGATATCTGCTGATGTGTTTATGAATAATTCATGGGCTTCTTTTAATTGATCTTTGAGAAGTTGTAGTGCGCTATACATATGATCCTCCTTATATAGTATGTATTTATTTTAACTTATTGTGACTGATCTTTATAGTTGAGTGTTTTTATCTTCCACATCGCCGCGGAACACCCAAGAGCGGCGCTGAGGGCCAGTACTTTAAATACCCAGTGTAGCGGTAGAGAGAGCATAAAGAGGAACGATCCCCAGGCGCAGATTTGTGAAATGATTTTTACTTCTAATGATATGGCTTTGTGTTCTTCGTAGTGGCGAATATGGTGCATGACATTTTTGAGAATAGGTAGATGTGTCAGCCACTTGTGGAGGCGTTGATTGGATTTGGAGAATGCCCAGAGTGCAATGATGATGAATACAGTAGTAGGTAACCCGGGTACGAATATGGCGACAATTCCAATGGCTGAGGTAATGAGTCCGAGGAAAATATAAAAGTACTTCAGCATTAACTTATTATATATGATTGCTGTTTTTGAGCTATAGGCTTGTGTGTGCTATAATTCTGAGGTTGAATCCGCTGGTTTCTTGATTACAGGAGGCGCACATTGAAAAGGCTTACTCTAACTCATTTGGGTCATGAGGCCCTGGCAGTCACGGTAGGACGAGAGCATTTGTCACAGGAGGTTTTGAGAATCGTAGCGGGTGGCGGCCGTGAAGGGGTTGTGCGAGTACTACTTCAACTTGGCTGGCATCATGAGAGAGGTCAGACAAATCCGGAGGAAGTCCGTATGTACAAGCCTGATGAGGCGCAGACTACCACTCCGAAAGCCGGCGCACGCTCCACCATCGCATCATTGGCTCCCCAAGTTTCTGCCACGGTGCTTCAACGGCAAGCCGCCTCACGCAGCAAAAAAAAATAGGATGACGTTTGCGCTTTAGCAAATAATTATCTTCGGATTCATTCAACAATGCTTTTCTTTGTAGTTTGCAAATCGCAAACGAGGTTCTTTTTTGCTAAAAAAGTAACCGATTCTCTTATCTTTGACTATCCTTGCTTGAGATATTGTTTGATTTCGTCGACGAGTTCGCTATTTGCGATCTGCGACTTAATGAGGTATCCAATTGCACCGAGTTTGAGTGCTTCGGAGAGTACTGCATCGTCGCTGATATTAGTGAGAAGTACTACGGGGATTTTTTCAGTTTCTTTCCAGGCTTTTAGTTGTTTGAGAACGTCAAGGCCGTTTATTTTTGGCATCATGATGTCGAGAACTATCAGAGCTGGTTTTTCGGATTTCGCTTTTTCTAAACCTTCCTCTCCATCTTTGGCTACCATGGTTTCCATGCCTACGTATGTAAACATCTTTGTGTACATGCGCAACATCATTTCATCGTCTTCGATCACAAGTATCTTTGCCATATGTGAAGAGTATACAAAATAGTTATTTATGAGGCAAGCGGAATAGTGAAGGTGAAAATAGATCCTTTGTTCTCTGTTGAATGCTCTAGATAAATTTCTCCTCCCATTGATTCGATTAAGAGTTTTGAGATATACAAGCCAAGACCGGTGCCTTGTGTAACGTCACGAGTGAAAATATTGTTGCTTGCCTGCTGAAACTTTTTGAACAGTAATCCGTGCTGTTTTTGTGGGATGCCTCGTCCTGTATCGATCACGGATACTTTGGCATTTCTATCCGCGTTGTCTATTATAATTTTAATACTTCCCTTGTCGGTATACTTGATAGCGTTACCAATCAGGTTAATTATAATTTCTTCGAGACGTTGCTTATCTGCAGTTACCTGGAGACCTTCTCTGGTGATGTTTGATACTTCCAGTTTAATATCTTTTTGGTGAGCCGATTGCTGGTATTTTTCAACTGTTTCTCTCACGAGAGTATCTATTGGGAAGTTTTCTGGATGAAGATCAAGTCTTCCCTGCTCTAGACGTGATGTTGTTAAGAAGTCATTTACGATGCTGATTAGCGAAGTACTGGCCTTGTATATATCGTTAATCATTTCCTGGAAATCTTTATTTTCTGACTTTGTTCCAAAATATGCTTTAAGGAGTTCACTGTTTCCTTTTATTGCAGTGAGCGGTGTGCGAAGCTCGTGTGAGGCAATGGAAAGGAACTCGTCTTTTGAACGCTCTGTGAGTACTGATTCGGTAATATCACCTATTAATATTACTAAACCGATAATGTCTTCATTCCCGCTCAGCTTGATTGGAGCAATATATACTTTGAGAAATTTCTTTTTATATGACAGACCGGACATGACAAGTGACTTTTTTTCAGCAAGAGATATTTGTAGATTTCGCTCAATGTCGAAATAGCCTTTGAAGGACTCTTTCAATTGATCGAGTGTCCATGTTGGATATGTGGTGTCGAAAATTTTGTTCAATGCGTTGTTAGTGACAAGGACTTTTCCCTTCGGGTCGGTGATGATGTACGCATCAGGAAATGCGTTTATTGATGCCAGCAGACGAGCTTGCTCTTCTTTTACTTCATGCGTGCGGACATCGATTTGCTGTTCGATGCTGTCGCGTTGAATTTTCAACTCTTTATTGACGTTAATCAAAGACCGACTTGTCTGCTCGAGTGAGGAAATCATTTTGTTTACTTCAAAGGCAACTATTCCTATTTCATTTTTATCTGTTTCCTGTACACGTAGTGAGAACTTACCTGTTTCAGTGATTCGCTTGATGTCACTTACTAATCTGTTTAATGGCTGTAGTAAAGCTGCCTGCACGAAACCAAGTGCAACGAGCACGCTTCCCAGTCCAAAAAAGACGAGCGCGGCAAGGATATAACCAACAGCTCGATCAAGTTGTTTCGTAATCTCACGATCCATATTAACGGTGACTTTGAGGACTGGATTTCCGTTTACGTCATCTATTGTTGTATGCCCTTGTAGTAAATCTTTATTAATTGGTGTTACTCGCGTTTCGGTTGAAGAAGGGATCTTGTGATCTGGGGTATCGAATCGCACGTCAACGTTGGCAATTGTCTGTAACTCATTTTTTTGACTGTCGTTGAATAGGCGTCCCATTATAAATGTCCCTGCGATCGGACCTTCTTTTTCGCTTGTTACGATGGGATATGCCGCGATCAGCATGGGTTGCTCATTAATAGTTATAAGTCCGGAGATGCCTTCGCTCGTGCTTTCTTGCCCTTGGATTTTATTTGCGATAGCTAATAAAGGCGAGATATCTGCTGGTAGCTCCAGGGGCATTTGTTCATTAAAATTGTACCCTTTGCCATAGACTAACTGATTTTTGTCATCTATGAGGAGCATGTAGTTTATCTTTGTATTTGTGAAAGATTCATTGATGATGTTTGTTTCCAAATACGCTTTATTTTTATTTTCCATATACGCATAGGTGTCGTCCCATCCAGCGTAGTCGGCACTGACAAGCTCTAACTGTTGGACTGTTGAATCAAGAATATTATTAATTCGTTCGGTATTTCGTAGCGCGATGGAATTTTCGAGCTCGGTGAATTGATTTCGTAATGTTAGATTTGCAATAACGTAGGTAGCGGATATACAGATAATGCTTATGAGTGCAATAAATATAAGCACTTTCTTTTGGAGAAACATATATCTATGGTAGCGATTTATTTCATAGGGTGCAATATTTCCCTTACTATGCCATATAATAAAAGATATGCGTCAATATACAAAAATATTTCTTCTCCTGGTGCTGTTTGCTCTAGGCAGCGGGATATATAAAGTCACTACTTATGTTCGCTCAGCTGAGTTTGCTGTTGCAGCACGTGAGTCGGCTCTAGGAGTAGAAGAGCTTGTGCCTTTAAGCGGTACCGGTTCGATGTTCCCGACATTTCCTAAAGGACAAGGGACTACCTATGAGGAGTTATCTACACAAACGGTCGCGACACCTGGCATGTTTTTATATCCGAGTGGCTTATTTTTTGACGGAAAGCGATATTTTGAGTGGGAGATAGGGTTTGGTGATATTGTTTCGTTTTTTAATGAAACTACAAAGAAAATAACATCAGAGCGGACAGGTAAAGAATCTGGTTTTGTAAAGCGAGTGATCGGACTAGGTGGTGACGTGCTTGAATTGCGAAACGGTATTGTCTACCGCAACAAAGAGGCGTTGAAGGAGCCATACACGGCACGAGCCCAGTCAACATTTGGTGGTGATTTCCTCTTGGAATGTCATGAGCTGAAAATTCCAGAAGGGTCTCTGTTTGTGATGGGAGATAACCGCAAAGGAAGTAATGATTCGCGCTATGAACTTGGACTTATTAAAAATACGGATGTTACCCATTTTATTCCGTATGAAAAGCAGATAGGTAGATACGATCAACGTTGGCGTGATATTTCTAAGGATCTTGAATTGGACGAACGAATAAAGCTTGATGTACCTGCATTTATGAAGCGGTTGAATGATAAGCGTAAGGAAGAGAAACTTACTGCACTACGTTACAATGACAAGCTTGAAAAATCTGCTCGTAAGCGTGCTGAAACGATGCTTAAAACTAATGATTTTTCGTTTGAAGCAACTCGTAGTGGATATACCATGTCTAAAGCGTTGGCAGAAGTTGGGTATAGCAATATTATTTGGGGAGAGGCGCCGCTTCAAGGATATTATGAATCTGATGAGTTGTACGAAAGTTCGTTTGAATTTTCGAATATGCGAAAGTTTTTGCTGGATTCTGAATATCAGGAGTTTGGTATTGCTGAAGTGCAAGGTGAATTAAACGGATGTCCTACTCAAGCGATTGTAATGCATGTTGCCGGTTACCGTCCTCCGAATTACAGTAAGGATGTTATTGATTCTTGGAAAACTGCTCTAGAGGCGCTCAAGGCATCTGCGCCTGGATGGAGAGATGCACGGTGAGTGAGTGAATATTAGTCTCGTCACCATGTTGATTTTGATCGGATGATCGAAGTGTTTGATATTCGTATAAGGAATATGGAAGGAATTGTGCAGCGTATGGAGAGTAATCAGTGGCTGACCAAGGAGCAGGAAGCGTATACAAAAAGGGATAGTCAGTATAGTGATGAGCAAGAGAAGTTGGCAGAGCGTTTAAATAGTCCTTAAAGCTGCTTTGATATATTTTATGACGACACGTTTCGCGCAATACATGCGCGTAGAAACTCTGCTTCGACAAATTTGTATGTCGAAGAAGGTCGTCGTTAGAATATATCTACTGCAACTACTTAGCTTATATTCTGTGGAATAACTTGAGTACTTCTCTGAGTGATAATTCGACCTGTACTGGTCTTCCGTGTGGGCAGGTATAGGGAATCTTAGCGTTCTTAAGTTTATCTATTAAGTTGAGTGCTTGTTCTTTGGTAATTTTATCCCCTGCTTTGATGGCGCTTCTGCATGCGAGAAATGAGAGCATTTTGTGCGATTGTGCATCGATAGTTTTATGCAGCTTTTCTTCGTTAAGATCTTCCATCGCTTCGGTGATAAATTGAATAATATCGCGGTCTTTGTAAACCAACGGGATTGCACGGATAAGATATTGGTTATGACCGTAGGGTTCAATTTCAAATCCGACTTTTTCTAATTCTGACATATACTCGGTCATTAACTGATACCCTTGGACTCCTGGTGAATATATGAGAGGTTTTGGTAAAGTGTATTGCTCTTTTTTACCTGCTTCATTTTGATAGGCTTCGAGGAACTGTTCGTACAAGATGCGCTCGTGTGCAGCGTGCTGGTCGATCATGAGGATTCCGTTTTTAGTTTGGGCAATGATAAACGTATTATGCACCTGGATAATGTCTGAGGATCTGAGAACTTTAGATTGGTCGTGCACTGACCAGGTATCTACATTTTCTTTTAATGTTTGCGCTGCATAACTATGTGTATTACCTTCACGCAGGGTACTAAATGATTCGGTATGTGCGTTATATCCCCGCTTCCAGCGCATGTCATGATACGATAGATTGTTTTGTCCTAATGCTTTTATCACGCCTTCGTATACTGCTTTTGCAATAAGTTGTGGTTCAGAGAAGGCAATTTGTTCCTTGCGAGGATGAACATTTACATCGATGCGCTCGGCAGGAATGCTGAGAAAGATAATGTAGGCTGGCTGGATTCTTGGTTCGAGTAATGTGCCGTATGCTTCTTTGATCTGTGACGATATTTTTTTGTCAAAGATTCTCCGATTGTTTACGTAGAGTAGTTGCTTAACATGTGAGTTCACAGATGCCTGTGGACTAGTGACGAAACCGCTGAGTAGTGTGTACTCATGTTCGTGGGCTAGCGGCACTGTGTTTTCTTGTAACGTGGCTCCGTAGAGACTGGTGACGCGTTGAATGAGTGTTTGATCTGGAGGAAAGTTGAGAATGATTTTTGAGTTATGCGTACATTTAAATCCGACTTTAGGAAATGCGAGCGCATAGTTTGATATGACTTCTAGAATGTGCCGAAACTCTGTCGAGCGGGATCGCATGAAATTATTGCGCGCTGGAACGTTTTTGAAAAGGTTTCGTATTTCGATAGTAGTCCCCGTTGGAGCGCCAATCTGATTAAGTGATTCAATCTCGCCAGCGTGTAATTCTAACTGAAATGCAGTGTCTGATTCTTTTTGTTTTGTTGTAATGGTTAGATCACTGATTGCAGCTATACTCCAAAGCGCTTCTCCGCGGAATCCGAATGAGTGGATAGAGTGAAGATCCTCGATCGAGGTTATTTTGCTCGTAGTATGAGGTTTTATGCTTTCACGAAGATCTTCTTTTGACATGCCTATACCGTTATCTGTTATGCGAATCTTTTTGAAACCACTGTCTTCGATTTCAATGTCTATCTCTGTCGCGTGTGCGTCGATGGCGTTGTCGAGTAGTTCTTTGACCGCGTATGCAGGGCGTTCGATTACCTCGCCTGCTGCAATTTGTGCGACAACGTCATGAGCTAGCTGATGAATTGTTTGCATAGATGATTAATATCTTGTTTGAGTATATATTGCAACTAATCTGCTTTGTGAAAATCCCTATTAGTGTAGTGCATTAGCTTCAATTTGTTCTTTATTTCTGAGAGTTTGTTTAGTGCTTGGAGTGGTGTGAGTTGATGGATATCTATTTCCTGGATTTCTTTAACTATTGGATCTTCTTTAGTGAATGTAAATTCTAATTGCTCTTTGTCGCTAGATTCTTCTTCGTTGTTGATTGGTTCTTGCCGCGATTCGAGTTCGTGTAGCATTTTCTGCGCGTTTTGAATAACTTCTTGAGGAATACCTGCAAGATTGGCAACTGCGACGCCAAAACTGTGGGCTGCTCCTCCCTCTTGGATAGTGTGAAGAAATACTGGCTGGCCGTTTTCCTCTCTGATAGCCATATGGAAGTTTTTAATTTGTTCAGGATACTGATCTTCTAATCTTTGTAGTTCGTGATAATGTGTGGCGAAGAGGGTTTTGCTGCGCAGTTTTGGATTTTTAACAATGTATTCTGCAATTGCCCAGGCAATGCTAATGCCGTCATATGTACTGGTTCCTCGACCGATTTCATCCATGATGATAAGGCTCTTCGGCGAGGCGTTTTGGAGAATATATGCTGTCTCGACCATTTCGACCATAAATGTCGAAAGACCGGCACTGATCATATCTGAAGCACCACTTCTGACAAATATTTTATCTGTAAGCGGAATAGTCGCACTTTTTGCAGGTACGAAGCTTCCACAGTGAGCCATGAGTACTATGAGCGCTGCTTGGCGCATATAGACGGATTTGCCTGCCATGTTTGGTCCGGTAAGTAGTAGCAGTTGGTGTTGATCGTTGTTAAGTAGTGTGTCGTTGGGAATAAATTTATGTTCACTTATGAGTTTTTCTACTACAGGATGTCTCCCTTGGTTGATCGTGAGCTGGCCTTCGTGAACTATGATGGGACGAATATATCTGTTGTCTGATGCAATAGTTGCAAAGCAGACGAGGCAATCTATTGTGGAAATTGCTTTTGCAATTGATTGTATTGCCGACACTTTGTCGATTATTTTTTCCAAGACTGCTTGATAGATCTGGTATTCGATTAATTTTGATTTTTCTTCGGCTGTCAGGATTATTTCTTCCTGCTTTTTTAACTCGGGTGTGGTGAACCGTTCGCCGTTGACGAGCGTTTGTTTGCGCTGGTAGTCTTTTGGAATTAAGTTGAGATTTGAGTTGCTGACTTCAATATAGAATCCAAATACTTTATTGAAACGTACTTTGAGTGAACTAATTTTCGTTCGTTCTCGCTCGGTTGTTTCGAGCTCTACTATCCACTCTTTACCCTGATGAGTTTTGCCTTGCAGCTGATCAAGCTCTTGGTTTATACCAGATTTAATGATGCCACCGTCTTTTGGGTCAAAAGCAGGATCGTCCAGAATATGCTTCTCGATGAGCTGTATTAATTCGCTTACTGCGTTATTGCTGGTAATGTCAGTGTGAATGGTTTGGAGCAAGGTCTGATTTGTTTTTCTCAGTGTGTCTGCGATAACGACTGCGTTTTTCAGTGCATTTTTGAGAGAGATCAGATCACGGGCGTTACCTATTCCCACACTAAGTCGCGCGACAATTCGCTCAATGTCGGGAACAATCTTTAGTTGAGCTTCGATCGTACTACGTATGCTTACCTCGTGCTGCAATAACTCAACGGCGTCGAAACGGTCGTTTATTGAATCTAACTGTGTCAGTGGTGCTTGAATCCATTGTCGTAATAGTCGCGCTCCCCCTGCTGTGTACGTTTGATCAAGAACTGAGATAAGTGTCCCGGACTTTTGGTTTTCTCTGAGTGGTGAGAAGAGTTCAAGATTATGCGAGGTTGCACGATCGAGACTCATCTGGTTGCCGGCACGGAATTCTGAGATTGCGGTTATATGAAATAGTTTGTCTTTTTGAGTTTCTTTGAGATAACCGTAGAGTGCCGCCGCCGATGCGGTAGCATGCTGTTTATTGTCTAATCCAAAACCGTAGAGTGACGCAACGCGCAATTCTTTTTTGAGAAATGCTTCAGCTTTTTCGGCATACGAAGTCCACTGCGGATAGTGGTAAATATTTAAGCCAGAAATGTGGGAAAGTGTTTTGATGACGCGCGGATTGTTATATTCCTTCTCGGATAAAATACACTCTGCTGGTCCGATACGACTAATCTCATCACTGAGTGTTTTTTCAAGATTAGTGTATGCGATCTCCCCTGCTTTGAATTCACCAGTAGAGATATCTGCGCATGCTAGACCAAGTGATTTTGGAGATACAGTAAGTGTGATGATGAAATTATTTTCGTTGCTATTGAGGGACTTTTCATCGAGTACTGTGCCTGGTGTAACTACGCGGATAACTTCTCGCTCCACTATGCCATGCTTATCTGGTTCGGAAACTTGTTCACAGATTGCGACTTTGTGCCCTGCCTTGACGAGCTTTGTGAGATAGGCATCAACTGCATGAAATGGAACACCGGCCATGGGAATACGGCCATCTTTTCCGCGTGGTCTTCCCGTGAGGGTTATATCTAACACTTTAGAGCCGATCAGCGCATCTTCTAAGAATAATTCGTAAAAGTCTCCGAGTCTGAAGAAGAGCAAACAATCAGGATATTGTTTCTTTATCTCCTGATACTGCTTCATCATGGGTGTGGAAAATATAGCTTCGTCGTCTAGCACTTCTCTATATTACACTATTACACTTTACCCTTTTGTGCATTCGAACTACGTAACTCTTTGGATACAATTTTGCCATTGGCATCGAGTCCATAGACATATATTTCACCTGTGCCAATTTCTAAACTTGCAATCTGTTCGTCTGGAATATTTTCCAAATATTTTACGAGTGCACGCAACGAGTTTCCAGAAGCTGCTACTAGCACATTTTTGTGCTGTACTAATGCAGGGATTACCTGCGACTCGTAGAATGGGACTACTCTATTGTATACATCTTTGAGCGTCTCACCTTCTGGAACTGCATGATCCCAAGATCTTCGTATTTTTTGAAATTCTTCTTCACCAACCTGCTTTTGAATTTCCCATTTGTTTTTTCCTTCATAAATTCCATAACCTCGTTCACGGAGATCTTTTGAAGTTGTTGTGGACGTTGATTCCATTTTGAGTGCTTTTTTTACTATTGTGACAGTTTCTTGCACACGCTTGAGATCTGACTGAAAGATAAAGTCGATGTGTATATCTTGAATACTTTGCGCAGATTTTTCAGCTTCTTGTTTTCCTTCTTCATTTAATGGAGGATTTTGCCACCCAGTCCATAGGCCTAGTGCATTCCACTCGGATTTTCCATGACGAAGTAATACCAGATATGAGCTGATTTGTGGTTCCATAAATTATTTTTCTCTTTTTTAATACACAGTTATTTTAACAGATTATTTTATACCGTATATTGCTAACTTACTATGATAAATGTTATATTATTACTATAATATGAATAAACACATCCGCGTTGTGCGTTACATGACAAATTTACTTGAAAATAGGTTTCAGATCCTAGGAATGAAGTTTGGTCTTGATCCTATTTTAGGTATGTTTCCTGGTCTTGGTGATATAGTGACGGCTGCGATCTCGTGCTATATGGTTTGGATCGCTGTGCAGATGAAAGCTCCGGCTCAATTGATAAGTCGAATGCTTCAGAATATTTTTCTTGATTTCATTTTAGGTGTCATCCCTGTCGTTGGAGATTTAAGTGATTTCGTATACAAATCCAACACGAAAAACTTGCAGTTGCTTGAAAATTTTGTGCAAAATAATTAGCGAGCAGCAAAGAGCATAAGATAGAGTAACCCTATGGCGATTCTATAGTAGCCAAATACTGCGAAACTGTTTTTTTGAATATATCCAATAAAGAATTTTACCGCAAAAAGTGCGGTGATAAATGCACCGATAAATCCTACTACCAGCATTAGTAATTCTTGTGACGAAAACGCCATGCGGGTTTCGACAAGATCGAGTGTTGATGCCGCTAGCATAGTGGGGATTGCTAGAAAAAATGAGAACTCGACAGCGCTTTGTTTGGTTAATCCTGTTGCGACGCCGCCGATGATGGTTGCGGCTGAGCGAGATACTCCTGGGATAATTGCGAGTGATTGCGCTAATCCAATAGTCAACGATTGCTTGGTTGAGATTTTGTCTAGAGTTGTTGTTGATTTTTGTTTACTCAAAATTGTGCGATCACAGAGGATGAGAATAATACCGCCGACTATTAAGGCTATAGCTGTAATTAAGTCATTGCCTATCAAATAGCCTTTAATAAATTTATATAAAATGCCGCCAATTATGGCGCTTGGAATAAAAGCGATTATTATTGTTTTCCAGAGATATCGTGACTGAAGTAGCTTTCGAAAATATAGCACTACTACAGCTAATATAGCGCCAAGTTGAATGATGATTTGGAAAGTTTTCAAAAAATCTGTTTGTGGAATTTGCATGACATGTGATGCAAGGATCAAATGCCCTGTTGAAGATATGGGAAGGAATTCGGTTATACCTTCAATAATTGAGAGAATGATGACGTGTAATATGGTCATGACACTAGTGTACTATCAGGCTGTCTGATAGTACATGTCACGCTTTTTGTCGAAGAAAAGATCCTCCTCGTCGACATCAACGTCCTCATTTTTTATTAGCATAAGTTTATCTAGAAGTGCCTTAATGTTTTTGGCTTCAGTTTTCCAAAGAGTACCAATCACGATATCTTCGTAGGGCGCTTTGTAGCTTATTCGAATGTGTGAAAAGAGTATCGCCGTATTTATAGATACTAAACCAATGTCTTTCACTAAAAATGTTTCAGTATTTGAGTTAAGAAATTGGCGTTTTATTACTGATACTGTTTTCTTACCGATTATGAGTTCGTCTGGAAAAAAGTCAAAAGGAAATACGCTTTTAATGCGTAGTAATTCACCGTCTTTTTCATCAAGTTCTTTTTGCGTTGCAATCGGATCGTGTGGGACTGGAGTACTTGGAGATGTACCCTGCTGAGTATCAGGTTTTTTTAGTTTTCTGAGTCGAAAAGGTACATTTATCATATATCATAGTTATTATATATTATGATATCTATAATGTCAATATTTATTCGATATATTTAGGAAACGTAACTCGAATAGTAGTGCCGTGTCCTACTTTTGATTGGATGCTAATAGATCCATGGTGTGATTCTACAATTTTTTTACTGAGGTAGAGTCCTAGCCCGAGTCCGCTGACTTTTCTATTCCCTATATCTTTTCCGCGATAGTAAAGGTCAAATACATGATCGAGTTCTTCTTCAGCAATACCAATGCCTTGGTCCTGGATGTCGATTGAATAAAAATTGTTGTCTTCTTTTATGGCGACGACAATATTGGCGTTGCTAATTGAAAATTTGATTGCATTGGAAAGTATATTTATGAAAAGCTGATCTAATCGATCTTCGTCTCCCAAGATGGTATTTATTCCTTCAACTGAAGACTCTACGAGTATTTTATGGTTAGGTGTTTGCTCACGCATGCGTTCGCATACATCGATTATAACTTTGTAGAGATCTACCGTGGCAAATCGCATGGAGAGTGAACCTCGTTCTATAACGGAAATGTCGAGTAAGCTGTCGATGAGCAAATTCATACGCTTGATTTGTCGCAGAATGGTATCAAGATTTTCGTTGTGTTTTTCGAGCTCTTCTTTTGAAAACAATGGGTTGTCGGAATAATTTTCCAATTTTTGTAGGATTTTTCGCTGCATCGCCTGAGTAAATCCCTGAATAGAAGTGATGGGGGTTTTGAGTTCGTGCGAAACTATTGAGAGAAAAATGTCGCGCTGAGAAGTTGATGAACTGTCCATAGGTATTTATGATCTCAAGAAATATATACCCTATATTATAATATAATCTTTAATAAGAGAAGGATGTTATACTAGAGTGGTATCTAAACCTTTTTATATGAAGTTAATTAAACTTGCTGTGCTCGGAATTGGTATTCCTTTAGTGGTTGCTTTTGTGAGCGCTTCGATTCTTATTGCACAGATTCCCGAATCCCCGGTACATTACCATGCGAATTTTGCAATATTTACCAATGGTACGCTGACAGATTTTGCCAAGCCTGACTTTATGCATTTAAAACCGTGCCGAGATACTCCTGACGCGCATGCAAGTAAACTAGAATCAATTCACTTGCACGATATGGTGGGAAATGTAGTGCATGTTCATACCGAAGATGTGCGCTGGTCGGATTTCTTCATGACAGTAAGGACGGATATATTGGAGGATGGTAAAAAACTTAGTACAGACCCCCAATTTTATTTGAACGGTAAAAAAGTGAATCAATCAGTTTTATCTAAAAAAATTGAAAAGAATGATCGATTGTTGGTGACATATACCAAGGATGTATTGCCAGATGATGTAAACGGTAATACTACATTGCAGGATCAGATGAATATTGTGGGAGATACTGCACATACATACGATGAGCCTGGTACTTCGGGCGAATCGTGCAGTGGGTCAGCAAAGCGTACCTATATGCAACGACTGCGTATCGCGTTGAATAATCTTTTCTAAATTTCTACTTGAGCCTCGATCTGTTTTTCCAGTATAGTGGAGAGTATGAATCATGAAGAATTTCACGAATATGAAGCGTTCGTCCAACAATTTAAATCTATCACTACGAATCTTTGGTACACCTGGGATCCTGAAGCACAAAAACTTTGCGATGTCTTGCTTGATAAATCCAATCACACCTTAAGTTCGTTTCAGCGATTTTATGAGTTGACAGAAGAGCGTAAGCAAGAATTGTTTCGTAACGCGCATTTGCGCGCCAGTGTTGACCATGTGTATCGGAAATTGCAGGACTACTTGTCCGGATATACATGGTTTGACTCGATGATCGAAAATCATGCTGAGTTTGAACAATTTAATAAAACTCCGATTGCATATTTTTGTGCCGAATATGGATTTACTGATTGGTTGAATATTTATTCGGGAGGCTTGGGAATTTTGGCTGCCGATATGTTGAAAGAAGCAAGTGATCTGGGGCTTCCTATGATCGCCGTAGGTTTATTCTATCAGAATGGATTTTTCACACAGAAATTGAACGACAGTGGTTACCAGGAAGAAGAATATCATGCGATGGATCCAACGCATCTTCCCTTGACTCAGATACGTATTTCAACAGGCGCTCCCCTTTTGATCGAAGTCACTATAGTTGATCACCCTGTGTACTGTCGCATATGGACACTGCAAGTTGGGCGTGTACCACTCTTTTTGCTTGATACAAATATTCCAGAGAATGTTAAAGAGGAAGATCGCATGATCACTGGACATTTGTATGGAGGTGATCAGGATACGCGTATTCGTCAGGAAATTGTTTTGGGTATTGGTGGCGAGCGCGCACTTTCGTCGTTGGGATATCATCCAAGTATTTATAGTATGAACGAAGGTCACTCGGCTTTTGCGGCGTTGGAGATAACTAAGCATTTTATGCACGAGCGAGGAATTTCCTTTGCCCGCGCTAAAGAGCACACTAAGACAAAGATCACGTATACCAACCATACGGTCGTTCCTGCAGGAAACGATATTTTCGAATACGATTTGGTGGAAAAATATTTGTCTCCTTATTTACTGGGATTGAATATCGGATTTGATGCGCTGTTTGAACTTGGTAAGCAGACTGATGCGAATGGGCAGAAAACTGGTACAACTTTCTCTATGCCTGATTTGGCTTTTGAAATGTCTGCCCGTTCAAATGCGGTGAGTAAGCAGCACGGTGAGGTTATTAAGAATATATGGAGTAAACAACAGATAATTCCGATTACAAACGGCGTTCACTTACCGACCTGGATCGATCCAAAAATGCAAAAACTGTTTGAGGATTATATTAGTCCTGACTGGCGAAAGAGTATTGAGGATAGAGAGCTTTGGCAAAATGCGTTGCATATGCCGAGCACAGAACTATGGAATACCCATGCGTTTGTAAAAAAGGAGTTAATTCAGAAGTTAAATACAAACTATGGATTGACCCTCTCTCCTGATGCATTGATTATTACCTGGGCACGCCGATTTGCCGGTTATAAGCGTGCAGATATTCTGCTTTCACAGATAGATCGATTGCTTGCGATTCTGGGGGATACTTCCCGACCAATACAGATTTTGATTGCTGGTAAAGCTCATCCTAAAGATGGCGATGGTAAAGGTTTGATGAGTCATATTATCCAGACTATTCGCGATCCAAAGTTTTTTAATAAAGTTGCGTTTTTGCCAAATTATGAAATAAGTCTTGCGCGTTCACTGGTTGCAGGGTCCGACCTTTGGCTAAACACTCCAATTCCTACACAAGAAGCGAGCGGCACGAGTGGTATGAAAGCTGGTGCGAATGGAGTGCTGCAATGTACAACTAATGGTGGATGGGTCGCTGAGGTTGATTGGAATGATGCTGGGTTTATTATTGATGGGCATGACGAAGTAAATTCGTTATATGGATTGCTCGAAAACACTATCATCCCGATGTACTTTGAACGTAATAGTGGTAATATTCCAGAGCGTTGGCTTTCGTATATGAAAAAAACTCTGAGTATTGTTTGTCCAGAGTTTAGTACTAAACGAACGCTTAAAGACTACTTTGATAAATTGTATGCAGTGAATTTGCAACTACAAAAGTAACTTATGCAGAATTCGTTTTCATTTATTATCTTTGGTGCTACTGGCGACTTAACCAAGCGTAAGCTTATTCCGTCATTGTATGAGTTGTATCGCCACGCGCTTCTTCCCGAGAATTTTAAAATCTTTGCGTTTGCTCGACGGCCTTTTACAAACGAAAGTTTTATTGAAACACTAGCGCCATTTATTACAGATCCTGCTGCCTGGCCAGATTTTGCGTCGCATGTTCAGTATGTGCAGGGAGATTTTTCTAACTCTGAAGCATTTACATCACTCAAGGACCAGATTGTTGCGTACGATGGCGATGTGCAGGAATGCACGACTCGTGTTTTCTATATGGCGACCTCTCCTGACGAGCTCTCTCATATTGTTGAACGAATGCATGAGGTGGGATTGCACAAAGGATGCGACGAGCAAGGAACAAATACTCGCATTGTGATTGAAAAACCATTTGGACGTGATGTTGCGACTGCTCGTGAATTGAATGCTACTTTGAATAAATATTTTATGGAAGAGCAGATTTATCGCATCGACCACTATCTTGGTAAAGAGACTGTACAGAATATTTTGAGTGTTCGTTTTGCAAATATTTTCTTCGGGCCTGTATGGAATCGAGAGTTTATTGAAAAAATAGAGATTAGCGCTTTTGAAACGCTTGGTGTTGAAGACCGAGGTGGATACTATGATACCTCAGGTGCGCTGCGGGATATGGTACAGAGCCATTTGCTGCAGATTATGGCATTGGTGATGATGGATCAACCGGCACGATTTGATGCGCATGAGATCCGAGATAAAAAGAATGAAGTGCTGAAGGCGCTGCGGCCGATGAATGCGGAACGAATTAGTAGCGATACTGTGCGTGGACAGTATCAAGGGTATACATCTGAATCCAAAGTCTCTCCAAATAGTGAGACTGAAACTTTTGTCGCTTTGCGAGCACACGTCGATCTTCCTCACTGGCAAGATGTCCCGGTGATTTTGAGAACAGGTAAACAATTGAATGAACGAAAAGCTGAAATAAAAATAACATTTAAGCGATCTAAAGGAACAGTTTTTTCTAATCTGTTTTGTGAATTGCGATCGAATGAATTAGTGATCCGTTTGCAGCCTGATGAAGGCGTTAAAATGAAGATGCTAATCAAAGAGCCGGGATTTGAAATGCGACTGGCTGATGTGTTTCTGGATTATAGCTACAGCGATACATTTAAGAACTTACCTGATGCGTATGAGCGGTTGCTGCTAGATGTGATGCACGGCGATCAATCGCTTTTTACGCGCACTGATGAAATAGAGTCGAGTTGGGAATACGTGACGCGTATTTTGGATTTGTGGAAGCAAGAATCTGTATCTTTGCAGACTTATGCTACAGGATCGAAGGGTGTCGAGCTGGTTAAAAAATTACCTTGATATATTTTAGAGATTAAATTCTAATTTCCTGCGCGAGTAAGATTGCTCCCCAAGCTGGAGGGTGTGTTGGATAGCTTAGATGCACATTTACTTGTTTCGTGTGAACCTGATGTTCGAATTCTTTTTTAAATAATTTCTCAGTAAACAATCCACCTACACAGACGCATTCGCTGTGGCGGACGCGGAGTCTACGCATGGCTGTTTCGAGCATCAGAATAGCTTCATGAACCGCCTCAGTAATAATATGCTGCGCTGCCTCATCGCCCTCTTCTGCTGCGTCGAAAACACAGTAGGCACAGGCGGCAATTTCTTTTTTGGACCAATTTTCGGAGTAAATAATCTTTTCTGCTTGCTGCATGGAGTGGACTTCAAGTTTTTCACAAATTAATTTTTCGATGAGTGTTTTCTTGATGCGGCGATCCATGCTTTTTGTCGCTGCATGTAAGCCTTTTAGTCCGATCGCATACCCGCTGGCTTCATCGGAAAGAATATAATCCAGGCCGTCGATCCAGACCTCTTCACCTTGCTCATTGTGCGCGTAGCAATTTGAACCGGTGCCACAGATTAATACTGTAGCGTTCTTTGCTTGAGTGCCAGAGCGAAGTGCAATGAGTGTGTCGTTAACGATGTGCAGAGTACGGACGGAATATTTTTTTAAATAAGGCCGTAGTTTTTTTTGTGCTTCTAGTTTTTCAGAATCGTAGTTGACTCCGGCCATGCCGACAAAGATATGGAGATCCTCATCGGATGCGAAGACTGTTTCAATGACATTCTTAATACTGAGGAGAATATTTTTTGTTGCTGTCTCCCACCCGACCACACGATGATTTGCTGGGCCTTGTATGTCTTGGGCTATTATTTCTTCTCCGTCTGAGAGAATCGCGTGTGTTTTGGTTGCACCTGCGTCAACACCGATGTAGTACATATTTTCATGGTACATTTATTGTTTTTGCTGAGCAACCGATGTATGATCTCACTATATAAAAAGGAGGATTCATGAAACTCGGATACATTGGACTTGGAAAAATGGGAAAGAATATGGTTATGAACATGGTCGATCATGGACACGAAGTTGTGGCATGGAATCGATCCCCTGCTCCGCTTGATGAAGTTGTTAATTACGGCGCGAAGCGCGCATCAACTCTTGAGGATATGTTAGGACAAGTATCTGCACCGCGTGTAGTGTGGGTGATGTTAACTGCAGGTGAGGTAACCGAGGACATGCTGTTCGGTGCGCATGCATTGGTAGATAAACTTACTCCTGGAGATATTTTAATTGACGGTGGTAATTCGAATTTTAATGACTCAAAACGACGTGGAGAGATGTGTGCTGCAAAGGGAATTCATTTCTTGGATGTTGGTACGAGTGGCGGACCACTCGGTGCACGCACCGGTGCGTGTTTGATGATTGGTGGACCTCGTGAAGCGTACGAAAAGCTCGTGCCTTTGTTTGAATCGATAAGTATTAAAGATGGATTTCAATATGTTGGTGATGCTGGTGCAGGTCACTATGTAAAGATGGTACATAATGCTGTTGAATACGGATTTATGCAAGCTATGGGTGAAGGTTTTGAAATGATTAAAAGCGGCCCATACAAAAATTTGGATTTGGTTGATGTGTCGCGGATTTGGAATAATGGAAGCGTGATTGAATCGAAGTTGATGCGACTGGCTGAAGCTGCGTTTCGTGAGGATAAAACTCTTGAGACAATCGAAGGATACGTTGAGGACAATGGTGAGTCACAATGGACTATTGAGACCGCGCTGCAGCATAAGGTTCCCGTGACAGTATTAGCACATTCGTTGTTTGCGCGTTATCGATCACGACAAGAAGAGTCTTTTGCTATGAAAGTAGTTGCGATTTTGCGAAAACAGTTTGGTGGACACGCGGTAAAAGAGAAAAACTAAATTTGTTGACACCTGCGTATTGCTACGCTACCATAGTCACATGTTTTCACTATCTGCCCGAATAGCTTTGACTATTCTTTTGTTTAATGTTTTTACCTTCCCTGTGTACTCGATAGATGATATTGTAAATCCTAGTGCTACCCCGGTAGCAACTGCAACACCAGCAGTAACAGCTACTCCAACGCCTACTGGAACAGCCACGCCAACTCCCACCGCTACATCACAGACGACAGCATCGCCTACTGCGAATGCAACTGCTGTGGTAACAGCGAAACCAACGGCAAAACCGGTTGTTGCTACAAAGAAGCCTTCTGCTTCACCGTCTTCGTCTGTTACACCGGTGCCTACATCAATGCCGACGACACCACCTCAACCAGAGGTATCGGCAACAGTAAAATCTGTTACTACGACGGCATCGAATGTAAAAGGTCCTGGTATGTTCAGCGGAATAGTTATGTTCCTGATTGCTGTTTCTTCATTGGGTGGAGGTATTTTCCTTTTACGTAAGAATCCAAAGATTAAATGAAAAAAGAATATTTTCTTATTGGTTCATTTTTGCTCGTAGTAGGGCTTGGTCTTTTTTCGTTGTTTAATAGTAAACACGTTACGAACGCTACGGCTATAGCTGCCTATCAGATAAATCAAATATTGTCTCCAGAATTTGTTGAAGAAAATATATTGTCCGCGAGTGGCGATTATGATGATGACGCGAATCAGTATGTGTTTAATAATGAGCAGCATGAGATGCCTTTGCGGACTACCAAACCTCTTGCTGATGGCTCTGGATACGCAGCCGCAGTGTTGGGCTCTACGTCTGATCCAAAGAAATTAATTGTTGATTTGTCACATCAGCGGGTCTATGCGTATGAGGGAGATCGAATGGTATTTAACTTTTTGGTCTCGACTGGAAAATGGGGTGCTACTCCGACGGGGTCGTACCGCATCTGGTATAAGGTTAGATCACAGGTCATGAAGGGCGGTAGCAAGGAATTAGGAACTTACTACTATCTCCCTAATGTCCAGTGGATTCAGTATTTTAACAAGGGAATTGGGTTTCATAGCACCTATTGGCACAATAACTTCGGAACCCCGATGTCCCACGGTTGCATCAATATGACCACAACTGACTCAGAAACACTGTATCACTGGGCAACCCCAGAAATGCCGAGTGGAGTGAAGATTTTCAGGTCATCTGACAATAATCCTGGTACTCCAGTTGAGGTCGTGAATTCCTGGACTTTGTAACCATTTATTGTAATTTCACCTTATATATCGTAGAATTGGAAATTAGTATGCGGGCCGGGGTGGCGGAATGGCAGACGCGACAGACTTAAAATCTTTTATCCGCAAGGGTGTGAGGGTTCGACTCCCTCCCCCGGCACACTGTGATATACTCACAGATGAACAATTATCGGGGCGTAGCTCAGTTGGTAGAGCGCGTGGTTTGGGACCATGAGGTCGCAAGTTCGAATCCTGTCGCCCCGACACTGTTTTCTTCGTTAGGCTGTTTCCAGAATTCTTGAGATTTTTAGTTTAATAAATTCGTTAAATACGAGTTCAATTCCTTTTTGGTTGGTAAACCATGTGTTTTCTTGAACCTCTGGTGTGAAGACTGCAGAATTTATTCGGATGATATGCGTGTCGGGATCTGAAAGTTTTTGCATAGATGCCCAGGCACGTCGTTGTGCATACCATGCCATTATTTGAATTATTTTTTTGTGAGGAATATTTAGTTCTTCAAGTTTATTTAAACCACGTTTTACATTATCTGCGATTGTTATGGATTCTGGTTCTATAATAATTGCTTCTTGAGGTACTCCTAGCTCTAATGCTCGCTTTGCGGACAACTCTGCTTCAGCGGGCAATTTATCGTTTTTATAATGAGGTCCTTTGCCAGTGCAGAGTATTTTAGGAGCGAGTCCTTGATTGTACAATTCTACAGCTTTTTCTATGCGGTAAAGAAAAGGACTGCCGTATACAAAAATAATATCTGCTTTTTCTAGCGAATCTTCTTCGCCTAAATATTTAGTTACTTGTTGAACTATATTTTGAAAATTTGGTTCTAATTGTTTTCTAAGTGTTGCTTCGATTGTTTCGTTTTTGATGCGCGAAACTTCTGCATCGGACATGAGATCGATGGAAAGATATTCTTTGTCAAAAAAGTCTGTAACAATGTCGCATGCTTTGAGCCAGTTATTTACTGAGGTGAAATCTACGAAGTGTTCTTTTTTTCGAGGTTTGCGTTTGCCTTCGATTTGAAGAATATCAGATATTTCTTGATTGGTTGGGAGTTGCGTAGGACCAGTTCTATTCGTCATATATTTCTTGTAGATATCTACATGGTATTGTATCGTGTGTCGTATGGTTTTGGAATCTACGCTAAGTGACTTTCAAAAAACTGTTCGTGATTATTATCTCGCTCATCGTCGTGAGATGCCGTGGCGGCATATCGATGATCCGTACAAAATTTTAGTTTCTGAAATAATGCTGCAGCAGACTCAGGTCGAACGGGTTATTCCGAAATTTTTGACTTTTACTGAAGCTTTTCCTACGATATTTGATCTTGCTCGAGCGACTCCGACTGAAGTGTTGGGTCAGTGGCAAGGACTGGGATATAACCGACGTGGATTATTTTTGAAACGTGCTGCAGAAGAGTTAGTTGAAAAATATGACGGAGACCTTCCTCGCGATGTCGCACTTGTTGATGCGCTACCTGGAGTTGGGTACGCGACTGCGTGTGCTGTAGTGACGTATTCATATAATATGCCGACAGTTTTTATTGAAACAAATATTCGTACGGTGTTTATTCATCATTTTTTCGCTGATCGTGAAGATGTGTCCGATAGCGAGATAGAGCCATTGGTGGCGACTACAGTGGATCAGGAGCACCCTCGAGACTGGTATTACGCTCTGATGGATTATAGTGTGATGTTGAAGAAAGAGCACGGCAATGCATCGCGTAAGAGTAAGCATTATGTGAAGCAATCTACATTCCAGGGATCTGATCGGCAGTTGCGCGGAAAAGTGATGCGGTATTTATTGAAAGAACCGAACTCTGAGATGGACGGACTCGCATTGTTGGATGCAAGTCGAGAGAAAGTACAACGAGTGATTGAAGGAATGGTCAAAGATAAGCTAGTTGTTGTTAGCCAAGATCGATACTCAATTGTTGAGCAATAAGACTTGGTGGCGAGTATCCCTCTTCAATTAATTTTGTGATTTTTGCGTCGCGTCCGCCGCGATTGTAATTGCCAATTTGACCGTCTGAACGTATTACTCTGTGGCAAGGCACATCGGGGTTATAGTTTTGGCGCATAAATGTTCCTACTGCACGCGAAGCGAGTGGATTGCCGGCAGCGACTGCGACTTCTTTATAAGTCATAACTGATCCTTTAGGAATCTTGGAGACTATATCAAGCACTTTTTTCTTAAATTCAGATTGATTCATATTTATTCCACGAAATTTCCGACAGTGATACCTACCGCGATAGCAAGTCCTCCTAAGATAAGCATTTTGAGTCCGCTCTGCATGAGTTTTTTGCGAGAAAGTCGAGCATTGGTGAGTCCGAGAGCAAATAAGGAGATAAGTGACAGAACAATGGATAGCGGAAGTGCAATAGTTAGTTCAAATAGAACGTACGGCATGAGTGGAATAAATCCAGCGATGAAATACGAAATGAACATGATAAGTGCTGCGCGGATAACATTAGCGCGCTCTGACTCGTCCTCGGTCGAGTCTTCGGAGAGAAAGCTCCCAACTCCCATTGATACGGCTTCGACAAATATGAGGACGATGCCCGTAATGAATACGGTTGTACGAGGAAGTCCGGCTGCTGCGACGCCCGAAAGCAGTCCGACAGTGGAGACAAGGCTGTCTTCTACTCCGAAGATAAAATTACGCAAATAGAGTTTTGGTATTTCTTGCTTCTTGTCCATATTAATTTTTATTATATTATAGTCCTTATTATTCCAAGGAGGGTATATGAAAAATCGAAGCGCTGTTATTTTAGCTGCAGGTAAAGGTACCCGCTTGGAGCCGCTTACTATCACTACCCCTAAACCACTTATTCGTGTGGCGGGAAAATCTATTTTACTTCATAACATGGAGACATTGGCTCCGTATGTATCTGAATTTGTCCTGGTGATCGGATATATGGCCGGAGATATCTTAGGTGAAATCGGTGAGACTTTTCAAGGGATTCCTATTAAATATGTGGTGCAAGAGCATCAATCTGGAACTGGTGACGCGCTGCATGCTGCACAGGAAGCAATTTCTCACGATCGTTTCTTCATGATCTATGGTGATGATATTTATGATCCTGAGATTATTAAAGCAATGTCAGAGGAAGAGTGTGGAATTGTAGGAAAAGTAAGCGAGAATTGGTCACAATTTGGTGTGTTGAAAGTAAAAGAAGATGGTATGTTGCAGGGAATTATTGAGAAGCCGAGCGAATTTGTTGGTAACTTGGTGAATATCGGTGTGTATGCGTTTAATAAAAGTATTTTTAATTATTTTGATAATGTTCCCCTTTCTGTGCGCGGAGAGTATGAGCTGACAGACATTGTAACAAGGTATTGTGCTGAGAATGCGATGAAAGTAGTGCCAACTGAAGGATATTGGCTGACAGTCGGCTATCCATGGCATATTTTGCTTGCAAACGATGTGTTGCTTCCAAAAATTTCTAAAGATATTCAAGGCGAACTCGAGGATTATGTCACCGTTAAAGGTAATGTAGTCATTGGTAAAGGTAGCGTGATCAAGTCAGGTACATATATCGAGGGCAATGTGATCATTGGTGAGAATTGCGTGATCGGTCCTCATAGTTATATCCGTGGGAACGTAGTGATCGGAAATAAGTGTAAGATCGGTAGCTCGGTGGAGATTGAGCATAGTTCGATTGGTGATAAGGTTCATATTGAGCATTTATCTTTTGTGGGTTATAGCGTGCTGGGGAATAATATTATATTGGGCGGTGGGACGATCACTGCTGATCGACGCCATGATCGGGATCCGATTCGAGTGAATATTAAAGAGCAGTTGATTGAGACACATATGCCTCACCTTGGTGCTATAATCGGCGACCAAGTACGGACAGGAATTAACACTTCGATCTATCCGGGGCGGAAAATGCACTATCACTCATATACAGCTCCAGGAGAGATCGTTAAACAGGACAAGCTTTCAAGCCATGATCTCGAGTTGAAATAAGCAGGTTTTCCTATATAATAGGCTGAGTAGGTTTTATGGCTAATAGTAACTACGAGGCAGATCGAGAGCATTGGAAACAAAGCGCAGAAAATTTTCAGCGGTTGGCCGATAGTTGTAACGATCCAGAGACTAAGACACGAATGCTCAAGCAAGTAGCCAATTCTCGAAGACGGGCATTAGAAGTCTCTGTATTGCAGACTCGAACGCTTAGTCAGTTGCTTAATATCCGTCGTTTAAAGCCTAGACAAGTTGGCGGAGGTAATTCAGTGGTAGAATGACACCCTTCCAAGGTGTACGTCGTGGGTTCGAGTCCCATCCTCCGCTCCCAATGCAAAATCTTCCCCCTTCGACTCACTAATTGCTTTATATAACGGGCTTATCTCGGTGTTCAATGTGCCAGAATATTGCCATGATAATCCAGAAGGGAAGATTGAACCGAGTAGCGCTTTTGACTGTACTGCATTTGATCTTTTGAATGTCTCACCAAGATCAGCAAGCATTGTTTTCATAAAAGTTGTTACCTCCTGTATGTTATATCTTTCGAATAATGATTCGTCTTTTGCGATCTGTGCCTTGAGCATCTTTTCTTCGATTATGGCGTTTTGTTCTTTGAATATTTCGTCTGAGTACACACCAGATAAATTCTTCTCGACTAACTGTCTTCGTAACTCCTGAAGCTTGCCTATTTCTGCATCTGCTTCATCTCGCATTTTTCGCAGTCTCAATGTTCTCTCGGTATATACTTTAATAATCTGAGCAATAAATATATTAAGACTCTCTTCGGTAGGAGTAATCTTTTTAAGTAACTCTACTAGGGTATTCTCAAGTGTTTCTTTTCGTATGGACTTCGTACATTTCCCTGCACAACGATAGTAAGGGATGTCAAGTACCCAATTCTTTAGACAGTCATTCCTTTCATTTTCTGTAAACTATTAACATAATTTTGTTTAAACATTTCGGGTGTAGTTTTAAGTGAAGGGTGAATCCTTTCTGTATTGTAATAAATAATATGATGATGTATAGCTTCAATTAATTCTCCAAGTGTAGGATAGTTTCTCACATCACCAAACTCTGTTTTAAATCTGCCAAAGAAAGATTCTTGATGACCATTCTGCCAAGGAGAGGCTTTATCGCTCATGGAAAGAGTGATACGTAGTAGTTGAGCAGTTTCTTTGTATTCTTGTGAGTCATATTCACTACCTTGATCTGAGTGTAAGTAGAGTGGGGTGTTAGTTGTACGCTTAACTGCATCTTGCAGTGCTCCAATTACTAAATCTTTGGAGTGGAAGCGGGAGATATTCCAACCTACAATCTCTCTAGTGTACAGATCAATAATAGTTGCCAGATAGATAAATTTTTCTTGATACTTGATGTATGTAAAGTCTGCACACCACACTACGTATGGTGCAATGGGACAAAGATGCAATAAATAGTTTGGAGTCTCACTTGGTATTTTTCCGACGTCTCCTGCCTTTACAGGGCGTACTGGAGGACTTTTAAATGGGTGGAGGTTATACTTCTTCATAATTCGAGAAATTCTCTTCTTGTTTAATTTCAAAGCCATAGCTATGCGTTTATGACCATACTCTCCATGATGGGTTAGTACTGCTTCAATCTGTAATTTAACTTCCACATCCAACATGTCCCGTTTCTTGACGTAATACAACGACTGTCGGCTTACACCTAACTCTTTGGCTAGTTGAGTTTTGGTTATGGTTCTACTTTTTTCTTCCAACATACGTATCCCTTCACACTTTGACGGCATTTTTTTTAAGTTTGTTTATCTCCACAGTCAATTCTCCGACCATCCGCAATAATTCTTCATTTTGCCGTTTCAGTTTACTAATTTCAAGCTGCTCATTTGTTTGATTGACTTTATTACTCATCCAGACATAGATTGTTTTGTGGTATATACCATACTGAGCAGCAACATCTACTACTCGAGCTCCATCTTTTACTTTCTGGACAATCTCGGCTTTTATCTCTGGTGCTATCTTCTTAAACCCTGATGCCATATATTTTTATCCTTTCTTAACATATACTATATGTCCTAAGTTTCGGGTATTTATTGAAAGGAATCAATGTCTAGTTTACTGGGGACCGATCATATCGTCACTATCTTTCTTTTGGTTCGCAGTAAGTTCATTGACGTGTATAGTTAGTACTTTGAGATGATCGGAGAGTTGGAAGATTATCGCGACAAGCTCTTCTTTGGGCAGCGCGAGTAGATCGCTCGCGTGGGCAGTTGTGTAATCCATCGTAATCTTTACTCTACCACACTATTGTAGAGTTTTGTCAAAGAGTCTGAACTCTTACCTATTGGGCAACAGGTCTAGTATAAAATAGTATGGAAAAAGAAAAGACTACCGAAGAAGGGAAGGGTGTTTCTAATTTTACGAAACTACGATACAACAGAAAGTTTCGGCTGTGGTTTATTGCTGCATTGATGGCAATTGTCGTAATTTTGTTTATTTTTTTTGAAAAGCTTCGTATTATCCTGGTTGTTGCATTTATTGCATTACTTGCAGCATTTGGATTAGAAGCCTCACAAAATGATTGGGATTTACAAAAACTCTGGGAAACCAAATCATTCCAACAATCAGAAGTTGCACGAGATGAAAAAGGAAATATTAACCTCGACAAAGCAGGAAACATACTTTTTGATAAATTAGGAAACGTAACTGCAGATAAGTCTTCAGGTAAAAAAGCAGATGAATATAATTGTGATGATTTTTCAACCCAACCTGAAGCGCAAAGATTTTTCGAGAAAGTAGGTGGAGTGGGAAATGACGTAAATAGACTTGATGGGAACAAAGATGGTGATGCGTGTGAAAGTTTGCCAAAAAGGAGGTGAAAGATAATGAAAGGATTTTTGGATTTCTTACGTGAGCAAGGTGTTGTTGGGCTCGCTGTTGGTTTTATTCTGGGAGGAGCTGTCTCAAAACTTGTAGCTGCACTCGTAGAAGACATAATCAGTCCAGTGCTGGCGCTTGGGATGAGTAATGTGGAAAACCTGAAAGAGGCATATATCCAAGTTGGTGCTGCAAAGATAATGTGGGGAGATTTTCTTAATGTTGCAATCGACTTCTTAGTCGTTGCTATTGTTGTCTATTTTGGAGTTAAGCTTTTAAAACTTGACAGGCTTGACAAAAAAAAGGCCTAATAATTTGTTGACGATACTTATAGCTTTTTATCTATAATCTATTAGGACACAGACTTGAAAGGAGGTGGTTGTATTGCATCAATTATTGATATAGAAGGTATTGGTGAAAAACAAGCTGAAATTCTCAGAGATGCTGGCGTTCAGACTGTTGAAGGTCTTTTGGAGGCTGCTGGAAGTGCTTCGGGAAGAAAAGTACTTTCCTCACAAACAGGTCTTTCTGAAGTAAAACTTCTAAAATGGGTAAGTTGCGCTGATCTTTATAGAATCAGCGGAATCGGTTCCGAATTTTCAGATTTACTTAAGGTTGCAGGCGTTGATTCTGTTCCTGAGCTTTCCCAAAGAAATCCTGAGAATTTACATCAAGCACTTGAGGAACTTAATACGGCAAAACATATTGTGAGACAACTTCCAAGTGTTGAAAAACTGACTGATTTTATCAATCAGGCAAAAAAATTACCAAAAGTTGTTACGCACTAATTATGTATATTAATAAGGCACAAATATAGCTTTTTTAGTTATGTTTGTGCTTTTATGCCATAATTAGTAGCAATCCCTTGTCCTAAACCCTTTATGTCGAAGACTTTCTGACCAAATCAAATCTTCGGACTTTGAGTCATAATGATTAGTTGGATGACTGGCAGTGAACCGCTATTATGAGTAAAATATTTTTCTTTATAACTACTATATTTACTCCTTTGGGCCAATATAGGGTTCTTCGCGTTCAAGAAAACATTCATGAAGGCACTATAAAAAACCCACGACCTTACGGTCGGGGTATTTAAGACACTTCAAATCCGTTCCGGATTTGCCCTGCATCTTTTTTACCTTGATCTTCAATATATTTCTGAATAATTAACTCATTTATTCCCACCGTACTGACAAAGTAGCCTTCTGACCACACTGCTTCTGTTCCCCAGTATACCTCTTTACTTAGTTACGATTACTATGTGGTAGTCACAATGGTATACACAGTGGGATAAATGAGTTAATTCCATCTACCCTTGTATTGTACAATTCTCCAACCACAAAAAGTATGCAGGGATCACTCCATCCCTCGACCTTACGGTCGGGGATCTATGTTCTGATCGTTAGATTGCTGGTTTGGGAATACGAATTATTGCACGTATATGTTGTCCACTTGAGCTTTACCATCAAATCCAAAATTCTTTACGCCGAAATGAATCGGTAAACTTAGCTCTGTTGTAGTAAATGATTTAACTATTGATAGTTTTTGCCAACCAGCCGACACAGAATTTCGTGCAACTGCATAACCGTACTCACTCGTTCCCAAGTCAACATATTTACTAATTCTTAACCTAGGTGACCCCCAGGAGGTCCCAGCCTTGGTAACTTTAACATAACTTGTAAATGTATATGACTTATTAGCAACCAGTTTACTTTGAATACTTTGCGACAAATAAGCTGATGACTGACCTAACATTACAGCGTAAACACCTTGATGTGCGTCTAAATTAATTACTAAAGCAGGATCAGTAGTCCAGCCAGAAATAGTTCCCGATTCGAAACTACCATTAACTATAATGTTGCTCTGAACTGCTGTTGGGGTTTTAATTGCGCCTTCAACCGTAACAGTCAAACTATTTTGACCAATAGCACCACCTGCAGCATAGGCAATAGCCTTTACCGTATGGCTACCAGGAGTTATCAAATACCCGCCTATAACTCCATCAGCATCCCCTCCTAGAGAATACGGTGCCTTATATTCTGTTACCTTCAATATGTTGTTTATATAAAACTCAACTTTTAGTATTGACTGCGAACTAACTACATCAGCAACCAAATATAATTTAGTTAAATCAGTCCCACTTACTCGCCTTAAAGTAATCGCTCCAATATTAGAGCTAGGAACAGGGGTAATCCGAGGGGTACTAGCCACCGTTGGAAGCGGAGTTGGAACAG
>CAZGHS010000004.1:0-6622 GCA_964525495.1 uncultured Gammaproteobacteria bacterium | reverse complement strand
GGGGTAATCCGAGGGGTACTAGCCACCGTTGGAAGCGGAGTTGGAACAGGGGTAACTATAACTGGTGGATTTGACACAATCACGATTTTAGGAGAACCAACCAATTCGACTTCCTGGCCTGAAGTCGCGTCAAGAGCAGTAACTTTGACTGTATGGGTGCCTCCGGGTACCTGTACTAACGTCTGATTAAATGACAACGCACTGATTGATTGCTTTAATACGCCATCAAGATATACTCTTACCGCAATAGGACTTGCAGTATCAGGATCACTTGCAGACCCAGAGAGATTAATCGTATTAAATGTTGGAGAAAATACTGAACTTAAACTTCCAGTTGGCAGCCGATTAATACTATACGTGCCATTTGTTATTAAATAATCTTTACCCTCCTCCATATCAAACTTAATTTCGTTTTTCACTGAAATGCTATTTAAATCAGCGACAATTACTCCGTCAATTTTTCGATAAACCTTAATTGCCTGTCGCGAAGCAGCAAGACTTCCCAAATCATTCATAGAAACTTCAACTTTTCCCGCAATATTACCACTTTTATCATAGTGTTGATACGCGGAGTTCGCCAACTTTGAATAAGCGCCTGACGGAATAAACATTCGCACTCGTGTTCTAGTAGCATTTTCGTTTGGGCTTTCCTGCATTATGAATGGCTCGCCAGCTTTCACAAACATTGGATAGTCCTTGGAAGCAGTTAATGTATAACTTGCATAGCCAGGAGTAAATCGTTGGCCAGAATAAAAATTATACCACTCGCCCGAGTTTGCGGGAAAATATACTAGCACGGTATCTGAATCATTATAAATTGGCCTAACCATAAAGGCATTTCCAACTAGAAACTGATTTTCTAAAGTTGACGTGTCATAATTGTCATCGTACAACTTATATACGTTAGAATCCGACTGATAGTCAAAAAAGAGCGGTCGCATAGCATATGGCACTCCCGTATTGTGCCAATACATCGCACTATCAAACATATACTTATGTAATCTATCACGCAACTGTCCATAAAATATCATGTCTGACCGATACGGTTCGCCTAAATGCCAAAACCCATACGATTGAATATTTCCTGGCCAAAATGTCATCAGCTGATTAGTACGCAAGACTTCTTTAGGATTTTTATTCGCGTTGACACAAAACTGCCAATCTGTTTGATAACGACTGATTGAATTAGTAGCCGGATCTGAGATAGGGCAAGAATTAATTGCTGATACGACATGAGGATACCCAGACACCACTCTAGTTAACGCTAATTCAAGCATATATTTTGCAGTCACATAGTTGAATCCAGCACTCATCTGAGAAAACATAACTGGGTTATTAATGTGATCAGCTGGAACCCAACCTGGGTTGTACTGAATATCACTCGCTGGCAAAAACCAATCAGCCTGACCCCAAATTATAAAGTCATTATTGGCATACCTATAGTGATCTTGAAATATTTTTGAAATATAACCTTCAGGAACACTTACACTTCCACGGGGCTGATTCGCTGCTTTGACTGTTCGTTGATCGTAATGTAGCATCTCATCTTCTTTTATCCCTTTAAAATTTCCGTATGCTGCGTGAAGCGCTGCCACATAATTTGTTTTTACTTGCGAATTATCCATATTTAGAATACGAACATTTGTACTTGGCGTATCTCCATAGAAGCGATATCCGCCATAAGGAACACCAATATTTGAAAAAAACAAATCTGGAATATTACCTGTTTTTGAAGCTACGGCCAACGTATGTGCGTCCGGCTTAGTTAAGTCTGTCACTCCGCTAATTTGCCCCGCATTGACCGTATGTCTCATACCAATCATGCCATAAGCCCCATAATTTTGTTCAAGATTAGCAAAAAACTGATTTATCCCAGCCAAACCACCGAATTTATTTGCAGATGTCTGCAAGCCATCCATAGTCGGATAAATATTTTCGACACTAGTCCCATCACCACAGTTCAAAACATTTGTTGATTCCCAATACCCAGAACCTACAGCTACCATGCTAATTGGAACATTATTATTTTTATAATTAGGAAGCAATGATTCGATTTTTGCTTTCGTAGCGTAACACCCAAATTCATCATAAGTTTCCCAGCCCAATCCAAATGCTTTATAATGAGGCTTTCGTGTGTTATTCAATTTCAACGCTGATGTATTTGTTCTTAAGTAGTTTGTGAACTTTGCATAAGTCTCTTGCATCGAAGAACCCTTAGCAATAACTAATGGCGCACAACCTCCTTCATCGGCATATTTTCTCTTTATTACCAGAGTTGAGCCCGGATACTGATCAGAAATCTGCGATGCATCGTAACTAAACCGATAAAGCTTTGGTTGAGACTGAATATATGCTATGATCAAATTTTGCTTTGGAAAAATAAAAACTGGCAATTTCATTCTACCTGTGTCACCATCGAATCGATATGCCACTGTCTGGGTAGTATCATTTAAATTTGAACTATCGATGTCTAAAAGAGTACCTGTTGCTAAATCCAAACCATACCCTCTAGTGTCCAATAACCTCATTGATCCTTTATAATCATTATTTCCGAGACCATAAGCATCGCCAACATTACCAGAAAAATACACATGGAACCGATCTGCCGCACACGAATTGCCCTTAATTTCAAACACATTATTGTTTGCATTAATTGACACATTTGCACCAATATCACTATTGTCATATGAGATTTTCTGAATCCCGCCTATATTATATATATCTGCAGGAGTCGCCGTTGCGGCCGACCCACTATCAGCACGCATAAGTTGATTGTAAAGCAGTGCAAAATTTGCTCTTGAACTTCCTGCAGGTGCAAGAACAATAGTAAATACGCTAGCCAGAGCTATAGGAACTCCAACATTTATTAATTTTTTGTATAATCGCATACATTTATGATATACAAATCATTTTAACGAATGCAATAGTTGCTTGGTGCATCTCAACTATCGCTAGACAGAGTCGTTGATTCTTTTTAATATTAGAGTTTGGAGCGAGAATTACTGCAATTTTTCTGTGATGATTTCCTTTAAATAGAATCGGTTGAATTCCTAAGTACTCAAATCTGGTCATTTCTTTTTCTGCTTGTACTCTCAGAATGCCATTGACTGGTACCCCATATAGTAAGAGAAGTTTCTGAGAAAAATAATATAATCTCAGGAGCGAAGAAAGCGGGGTGACACAAATAATGCAGCGGAAAATATTCTCCAAAGAGATCAAAATTGAGATGGTATCCAAAGTACGAGCAGGAGAAAAAGTCGTAAGAGTTCAGACTTATTGACAAACACGTGTATTCTGTCATCTCCGCGAAAGCGGAGATCCATATGCACGCTCATTACTCATGTATAGATTCCCGCGTACGCGGGAATGACATATTTTTTGTCAGTAACTGTGAACTCTTACAAAAAGTCATCGATCTTGCTAAACAATACGGAGTCAGCGACAAAAGTATTTACGGGTGGATGCGCCAAGACACTGGTGAGGAAGTCGTTTCACTTGCTAAATACAGCAAGCTCAAACGTGAGAACGAAGAGCTGAAACGGCTCATCGGCGAACTCACACTCGATGCGAGTTGGAAAAAAAAGAGCTGAGATAGTGAAACGCTCCTGTTGTACACAAACAGTGGCTACCGCAGTTGGCATCAGTACAAAAAATATTCACCGTACCGGAAAGCAAGAAGCGAAGGATGAGCAGCTTCGTGATGCAATTCACGACCTGCATAAAAAACACCCTGCATACGGCCATATACGCATTAGTATCGCGCTTCAGGTGAACAAGAAGCGTACCAAACGCGTGATGAAAAAATATGGCATAAAGCCGCCGAGAAGAAAAAGTAAGCAGTTTTGCACTAAGTCCACCTCGCATCACACCTACAGCAACCTCATCAAAGAGTACACACCCCTACGACCTCACGATCTCTGGTGCTCTGATGTGAGCTTCATTCCGTTTCAAGGAAAGTGGTGGTATTTCGCAACCATTGTAGATATTGTTACAAGACAGATTATTGCCTGTCAGATAGGGAAACATCACAACAGTAAGCTCATTCTTGCAACGATTGAACAAGCCATCACCAAGACAAAAGCTACTCCCACTATCTTTCACACTGATCAAGGTACCGAGTTCATGGCACAGGCATGCACCAGTTTCCTTGAAGGCTTTGGTACCAAAATCTCTGCGTCAGATAAAGCATCCCCATGGCAGAATGGTTACCAAGAATCCTTCTTTGGCAAATTCAAAGATGAGTTTGGAGACTTTAGTAGATTTGAAACGATTGGTGAACTGATGGAAGAGATTTACTCCCAGATCCATTACTACAATACCCAAAGAATTCACCGATCTTTAAAGATGCCTCCTGCTGCATATGCTAAACTTCTCTCAGAAAACTCTCCCCCTGTTTGGGGTACTTGACACATCTATATCCTCCAAACAACGAGTTATTATATAAATCTTTACGTTTCTTTCTAGTAACTTCACAAAAGTAGGCATAAAGAATTCTACTCGAGCTGTCGTAACAAAAGGGCTTTCAATTATTATTTCCGATTTAGCTCTCTGAAAATCCTTTATGAAAGCTTGATAGAATGTTTTTTCATCAAACAAATGAAAGTTAGAATAGGAGGATTTCATAAATAATCCTTCTTGCTGGTTTCTTGATAGACTTCTCTCAGTTTGTTAAAATGAGCCAAGATTTCAAATAAGAAATTTGAGCGTGGTTCAATATAATTTGCATTCCCCGCTCCACTAAGCTATGGAATATACAAAAAACCAGCTTAAACGTTTTACCCTTTCTCGTTCTCTTTTTTCGACTACTACTCTAAAATCTGCAGTTCAGAAACTTTCATTTGTTCAGATTGACCCTATTCGCTTCCCTGCTCCTGCACAGGATTTGATACTGCGGCATCGAGTAAAAGACTACCATGTCGGAGATATTGATCGATTAGCGCCTTCTCTCGGGTTGGAAGAAGATTTTCTGTATGCGCATGGGTATCTGACTCAGGATGTTTGGGGATTGCTGCATCCGCGAGAGAAAGTTGAGCTAACTGACTTTGATAAACAAGTTTATGAAACTGTGCGGAAGATGGGCTCTTTTCATCCGAAAGAATTGGAAAAGCATTTTGATAAAGCGCGAGAGATAAATTGGTGGGGTGGATATTCGCGTTCAAGCAAGATGGCTCTTGATCGATTGCATTATTATGGACTACTGCGGATTGTGGGCAGACAAGGTGGCAATAGGCTTTATGAAGCGTTTTCTTCTAAGCATGTTGCGATACCTATAGAAGAACGTTTGAAAAAGATTGTTATGGCGATGGTGCAGATCATGGCTCCTGTTTCGTCGAAGAATCTGAGTCAGTCTATGCATCGTATTCATCGACAGTATGGGAACACTCGGCCGATTATTAAAAGTTTAGTGGAATCCGGTGAGTTAGAGATGCACGTAGTAGATGGAATGACATATTTGTGGCCTAAGGGTGTGTTGAAAGAGTCAGAAGTATCCCCTAGTGTGAAGTTTCTCGCTCCTTTCGATCCTGTAGTACGGGATCGTTTTCGATTTGAGCATTTGTGGGGATGGTTATATCAGTTTGAAGCATATGTCCCCGCTGCAAAGAGAATACGTGGGTATTATGCGATGCCGATTTTGTTTGGTGAAGAGATGGTAGGATGGGCAAATGTGAAACGTAAGGATTCAGGACTTGATGTGGATGTAGGCTTTGTGCACGGACGGCCAAAGAGTAAACAATTTGAGAGTGAGTTGGAAATGGAAATAGAACGGATGAAGAAATTTTTAGAAAAGGACAAGGAGTAACGTTTTTTAGAATCAGCGAGCAGCCGGTAAGTCTTTTTCAAATACACTTTCGTGCAGATGATATGTGACCTACCGGCGCTATGCAATTATTCCACGACTAAGGGAAGATGAATCTTGCATGGGACGATCAGCACTTTTTGAGATGCAATTAAGTTATTTGCCACGTCCCACATATTTGCGATCACAAGCACCCCTAACTCTTGATTAGGAAAGGTTTGACTTAGTGCTTGCTCTATATCTATCGTTCCAGTAAAGCCAATATACTCCGCCATGGGAGTAGCTTGAGTAGCTGCCGCCAAGTTGTCGAGATTTTGCACACTCATTCCTGTAATTACCACCGGGGTGGTGGTTATTACAAGATTGGCCAGTGTTGGTGATGTTGCTATTCCTGTTAGTTTTTCACCACTTGTACAGCCGCTTACGGGCGACTGATTAAACGGCGCGTCGAAAATGATTTGGGCGCTGATGGCCTCCGGCGAATGCTGGGCGATAGCGACGGATGGACCTAGTAGCAGAGCTACTAGGATGAACAGAATGCGAATCTGCATTGTGGGCTCTCCTCTATTGTTGTTTGCAACGACACACTGGCAACAAACTGAATTGTTTACAGAATGTCATCGCTAACTTGAAGAGGATTTGTATATGTTACTCCTTGTCAAAGAGCGAGTATCTAAATCTAGACAATAGCCTCATAAAAGGCATTTCTTTATTTAGATCGTATGATTATACCAAAAATATGCCTTTTTATCAATACTATGGGTCTTTTCCGTAATACTTCATAAGCATGGAAACAGTTGCGAAGAAAAGAGACGGGTGTCAAAC
>CAZGHS010000003.1:129445-168366 GCA_964525495.1 uncultured Gammaproteobacteria bacterium | reverse complement strand
CTTGAACCTCCAAGGATTGCTCCATACGCACCTCAAGCGTACGCGTCTGCCAATTCCGCCACCCCCGCAAATACAAAAACGAGTATACCTCAGGGAGGGGACATTATCAATATATATGGGAGATTATAGATTATGCATAATAAACAGGGAGGTTTCTAAGTCGAACTTCTTCTTCTGGTACATTTGCTTCTTTAAGTTCTCGCAACTCCGCGTCACTCCTTATCCGACGCTGATGCGGGACGTCAGGTTCACTGGAAGGATCTTCACGCACGTAGAGTGTATTCCCTTTATGATCAACTAACTTTAGGATTCTTGTTCCTTCTTCTATTGCCATACTCTATGGTAGCTCATTATTGAATGTAAATTCAATCCCTTGACTTCATATCATTTTAGTAAAAAGGAGATAAAACAAAATGTGCCGCGGAGAGGACTCGAACCTCCATGACTTATTTAAGGTCATACGCTTCTGAGACGTACGCGTCTGCCAGTTCCGCCACCACGGCATATATTCCTGATTATATCATCAAAACACACTTAAACCACTGTTGCGCAGATACACGAAAACTTGTTACTATTACACGTATGAGAAAGCTTCTCGTAGTTGGGATATTCGCTACACTCGCTCCCATAGCAACATTGCTTCTTTTCGCCACCACGCTCTACGCGTCACGAAACGGACTCATCCATTCAATATCTTTTCAGCCAAACATCGCCGGCTATAGATTATTCCAATCTATTCCAGAAAATGAAGGAGCCGTAATGGGCGTTTCGACACTGAGCAGGGACGCACGATCCGCATTACTCAAAAAATTCCTTACAAAATATAAGTCGCCACTAGCACCACTCAGTGACTATATTGTGCTTCAGTCAGACAATTACGGGATTGATTACCGACTGATTCCAGCCATCGCCATGCAGGAATCAACAGGCTGCAAATTTATTCCGGAAGACTCCTACAATTGTTGGGGCTATGGCATCTATGGAGACAAGGTACTACGCTTCGAAAGCTACGAAGCAGGCATAGATCGTGTTATCCGAGGACTAAAGAAGGACTATTATGACAAAGGTCTCGATACTCCTCAGAAAATTATGCATAAATACACACCACCAAGCGTTCCTCTCGGCGGTCCATGGGCAAATGGTGTGGAATTTTTCTTCAATCAAATCGAAAACCCTTCAGAAAATTAAGCCTATAGTATTTGACATTTTAGCTCATTCCTGCTATAATACCCCCTAACTCGTAGAACTGCTCAAATCTCGGACATTTGTGTGTCCAATTATGTATGTATATGGTATTCGCGCTGTTTCAGCGCTCATCATTGCAGTATCAGCCTCAGTAGGTATTTCTGTGAACTCAGTTCCAGAACAACCTCAACCTACACCTGCGGTCTTAGCAGATGTAAGTCAAAATAGCCAAGCTATCGAGGCATCAAGTGCTGCAATTGCATCTGAGTCAGCTCAAAAAGCCCCAGAGCCAAAAATACAGAATTTGACTGCTTCAAATTCAGCAGAGCTTATTCAACGCACCCGTGAGCAAAAAGTAGCGCATCTCCAAGCCTACCTTGCCAAACACAACTCTCCGATGACAGATAATGCACAGGACTTTGTAGATGCTGCAGAGCAGTACAACCTTGACTGGAGACTTATTCCGTCCATAGCAGGCGTAGAGTCAACTTTTGGCAAACGTGTCCTACAAGGTTCATATAATCCGTTTGGATGGGGTGGTGGATACATCAAATTCGAATCATGGAGAGAAGCCATCTATACAGTGTCAAAAGGCGTGTCAGAAAAATACGTGCAAGACGGATTAGATACTCCCTACAAAATGCAAAAGCGTTATGCTCCTCCTTCACATACGTGGGGTGGCAAGGTTGATTACTTCATGAATAAAATAGCAACCTTCGAACCACCTACAACAGAAAATCAGTAAACTCATGTATAATACGGTATAGTGAAAAAGCTAACACTTAAATCTCATCTCGCTATTATTGTCGGCAAATTAATCTTCCTTCTCACTCGAGTATTAAAAATAGGTGGAGGCACCGCGGCACCAGGTTTGTATGCACTTAAAATTGATGGCCACCTCTTAGAAAAATTCACAGCCCAGTTACAAAAGGGAAGTATTGTCATTACTGGAACGAATGGAAAGACAACTACTTCTCGTATCATTTCACGCTACTTTTCACAGAGTAATATTCCAACAATTCACAACAGAGCAGGTTCAAATCTTGAACGTGGCCTAGTCTCCACCTGCTTGCAACAATGCTCGTGGTTGGGAAATCTCGAGAATATTCATTACGGCATCTGGGAAATGGACGAAGCCGAGTTCGCTCGCTCGATCACTAAAGTAAATCCAAAAATAATCGTAATGCTCAATTTGTTCCGCGACCAACTCGATAGATATGGAGAAGTCGACACAACGCGAAGGAAGTGGGAAAGTGCTCTCAAAAACATCTCCGATTCCGTGACGTGCGTTATCAATAACGACGATCCGCAGCTCGTCCAACTAGCATCACAACTGAATAAAGAATCAATAATTCGTTATAACCTAAAAGGCGAAACACCAGGCGTATCAAATATTTTTAATCCAGTTGGTATGGTGCTTTGTCCTAACTGTCATACACGCGTCACATTTCAAACACAGACTATTTCAGGACAAGGTATATTTACTTGCTCGGAATGTGGCTTATCAAACAATACATCAGATGTACAACTAACTATTGAAACTTCTGGCGCAGAGCAAACTTCCGGATCACTTCGGTTTAATAATCAAGCGACACCATTCGGAACTTCCATCACTGGGCTATATAATTTATATAACTACATAGCTGCTTTCTCAGTGATTAATCAGCTAACGAACGATTCAGGAAAATTTATAGAAAGTGCGCGTACCATCTCGGTGGCATTTGGACGAATGGAAAAAGTAACATATCAAGATAAAACATTACTAATCTGCTTAATCAAAAACCCAACCGGAGCTACAGAGATTTTTAAAACTGTTTTTCACAAGGCTTTACACGAGCGGTGTGGTTTTTTACTAAACGACAACTTCGCCGATGGTAAAGACGTTTCCTGGATATGGGATATTCCAATTGAATCGTTACATGTTAATCCAGAAAGAGTATTTGTGTCCGGAACTCGCGCCTACGACATGGCACTCCGATTGCAGCACAGCGGTATTCCAGAAAACTCAATTACGGTAGATACAGACATTACGTCGTTCATTGAATCAATTACAAATGATGCAGAGACAGGCAAAATAATTCCTATATTTACAACCTATACAGCCATGATTGAATTACAAAGATTTTTCGGGAAAACTGGTGTGAAAAAAGAGTATTGGGAGGAATAATGAAAAAGCTAACACTTGGATACTTATATCCAGAATATATGAATATATACGGCGATACAGGCAATATCATTGCATTAATAAATCGTGGAAAGTCTCGTGAAATTGAAATAGAAGTACAGAGCATTTCAAAAAACTCGGAATTAAAAAACAATACGATCGACATCTACTTTTTTGGAGGAGGACAGGATCAACAACAAGTTTTCGTATCACAAGATATTCAGCGACTTGCTCCTATCATCACAGACGACATTAATCGCGGAGCCGTAGCACTGACCATCTGTGGGGGCTATCAACTGTTTGGAAAATTTTATCGTCCGTTTGAAGGCGATGACTTAAAAGGTATCGACATATTTCCTAGTGAGACTCATGCAAGCAATACGCGCATGATCAATAATCTCGTGGTCAAAACAAACCAAAAACTAGACGAAGCGATTCAAAATATATATACGACGCAGTGGGAAATACCACACACACTTGTTGGTTTCGAAAACCACAGCGGCCAAACAACACTTACTCCAGCGACACAAACCTTAGGCCAAACACTCTACGGGTACGGCAACAACGAGTCCAAACAATACGAGGGATGCTGGGTTAAAAATGCCTTTGGCACCTATATGCACGGATCGCTTTTGCCAAAAAATCCTCATTTTACCGATTACTTACTACACCAAGCAACTAAATACAGGTATCAAGATGACACAAAGTTCGAACCATTGCCAGACACACTCGCACTCCAGGCACATAATCATATAGTGAAAAAATACGCATAAATTGGTAAAATACCTTAAGTTTAAGCCGGGATGGCGAAACTGGCAGACGCGCACGGCTTAGGACCGTGTGGAGCAATCCTTGGAGGTTCAAGTCCTCTTCCCGGCACTTGTTATGGCTACACAAACATACAAAGTAAATGGAATGCACTGTGAAAACTGTGCACGAAGCATCACGAAAGCATTAAGTGATACAAACGGCATTGAATCGATTCACGTCGACCATGCTACCAATACTGCACATATTACTGCGGCAAGTATGCCGGCAGTAGATGCCCTCAACGAGACACTAAAAAATAACAAACTAGAATATACACTCGAATTGAGCAATCCAGGTGCAACCACATCTTTGCTCGACGCAATCTATTCTAAATGTAAACCATATCTACTTCAGTCGAGTATTCTCATAACTTTAGCTCTTATTGCCTTCGTTCCATACTTCTCCAGTGGTCGCACCCTGATCCAGTCTATGAACATCTTCATGGGAGGATTCTTTATCGTCTTCGCTTCATTCAAGTTCTACAATCTCCAGGCGTTTGCTATGAGTTTTGCGCAATACGACGAGTTAGCAAAACGTAGTAAAAACTATGCCTTGGCATATCCGTTTATTCAAATGACTTTGGGCTTACTATATCTATTCGACATCGCGCCGTTCATTACCAACCTGGTAACACTCGTGCTGATGACATTTGCAGCATACGGGGTTTGGAAAGCCCTCCACACGAAGCGCAAAATTCAGTGTGCATGTCTTGGCACTAAATTTAATATTCCATTATCTTATCTAACACTATTTGAAGACATCATCATGGCCATAATGGCACTGTACATGCTATTACCCATGTAGGTACAATAACTTCTGTATGAAAATTCGAAAACGCACAATTATTTTAACTGTAGTAGTAGGACTTGTCGCTTTCTTTGGCTACAGCGCATACGCAAATTCCCAGGCGCCCAAGAAAGTAACCACAGAAAAAATCGCCCGCGGTGAACTACTCAAAGTAGTATCAGCCAGCGGAAAAGTGCAATCACAGAATACATCCGAACTCAGTTTCACGGGAACAGGTAGAATCTCATCGCTTCCATTTAAAGAAGGGGATGAGGTTAAAAAAGGGCAAGTGCTCGCATACCTCGACGGTTCTTCATTGAAGCAACAAGAAAATAAAGCCTGGGCAGACTACCGACTTGCACTCGAGAAACTACGCGAATTTGAGAACAATAACAAAGATAAACCAAAAACAGACACATACATGATCTCTAAGGCACAACTCGAAGCGCAACGTGATGCGTATTCAGCTTTGGTAGGGCAAACACGAACAGGCTATCAAGACAGAACACTTATTTCACCTATCAGCGGAATCATTTCAAGCATTACTGCTGATGTCGGAGAAACACCTGGTTCAGGACCGGTGATTACCGTAGTTGATCCTTCAGCTCTGGAGTTTGTGGCAGAGGTAGATGAACAAGACATCGGCACCATTACTCTAGGGTTAACAGCAGAGGTGTTTTTAGATTCTTACAGCGGCAAAACATTTTCAGGTAGTGTAACTAAGATTGAAACAATTGCCAAAACTGGCACATCAGGTAACACCTATTACCCAGTCCGCATAGGTATCCAAGCAGGTGACAGTACACTCCTCGTCGGCATGAACGGAGACGGAGATATCCAAACAGCAAAAAAGGATAACGTTGTATTACTACCGCTCGAATTTATCCAAGAAGATGAAGACGTAAAATTTGTATACGTTATAGAAAACAGCAAAGTCACCAAGCGCACTGTCACCACGGGATTAGAAAGCGATATTGAAGCAGAAGTTATTTCTGGCCTTACTGAAGGCGAATCAATTATAAGCGGCGACACCGCAGCACTTACCGAAGGTCAGGCAGTAGAAGTCGAAAACAAAAAATAAAGAATATGTATGGAACCTGTTATCAGACTAGAGAATGTCAAAAAAATATACAAAATGGGAGGCGAGGAATTTTACGCCCTGAATGGTATAAGCCTAGATATTAATCCAGGTGAATTCGTTGCGATCACTGGTCCTTCAGGATCAGGAAAATCTACACTCATGCATATCATAGGGCTCTTAGACGTACCTACCGAAGGAACCGTCGCCATCGACGGAGCAAAGGTCGCAGCCACTGCTCAAGCCGAGTTAGCAAAAATTCGTAACAAAAAAATTGGATTTGTGTTTCAAGCATTCAATCTACTTAAAAAAACGCGAGCAATCGACAACGTGATGTTACCTCTCATCTATGCCCATGTTCCGCCATTACAACGAGAAAAACTGGCAAAAGAAAAACTTGAAATCGTTGGACTAGGTTCAAAACTGAACAATCATCCGGCGGAGCTTTCTGGAGGACAGCAGCAGCGCGTAGCTATCGCGCGTGCTCTGGTAAACAACCCCTCACTTATTTTGGCCGATGAACCCACAGGCAATCTCGACAGCAAATCTGGGACACAGATCTTGGATCTCTTCAGAGATTTACATGCACAAGGAAAGACGATCATATTAGTCACCCACGATCCAGATATCGCCGCTCAAGCGAAACGAGTAATACGAATAGTGGATGGTGAAATAATGGGAGATAACCGCTAATATGCATCTCAAAGAGAACATATACCTTGCGCTCACTGCTTTATGGACATACAAAGTCCGTACACTTCTTACGACGCTGGGTATTATCATCGGTACTACTTCTGTTATTCTCCTTATTTCGCTAGGGACCGGACTTGAGCGCTACATCACTAAACAGATCGAAGATATCGGATCCAACTTACTGTACGTATTTCCAGGAGGAAACGGTGCTAACGAAGGCCCAGGAGGCGCGACGGTCAATCGACTCAAGCCTGAGCATGTAGAGTACTTACGGCAAAGAGTCGACGCTGCGGCGATCACAGGAGCCGTGCGCAACATCGTAACCCTTAGTTATCAAGGAAAGCAGTCCAAGCAGACGGAAGTATTTGGAATCGATCAATCATTTGCAAAGGTATTAAACTACCCAGTAAAAGAAGGGCGAATGCTGACAGATGAAGAAATAGAAAATGCCAGTAACGTCGCGGTGATCGGGCCAAGCGCTGAATCAAATTTATCAAAAGGCTCTCTGATCGGAAAACAAGTACAAGTAGGTAACAAGCGGTATACAGTAGTCGGAGTTTTTGAACCAAAAGGTTCAGTCTTAGGACAAGATCAAGATAAAGTCATTGCGCTACCGCTCAAGGCAATGATGAAACAGTTCGGAGCAGAGAACATTAACGTCATCTATATAAAAGCCAAAACTCCTGAAGAAGTCGAACCACTCAAACGGCGCATTACACAAGTTCTTTCGCGTCGTATTTCCAAAGACGATTTTAGCGTACTCACCCAGCAACAAACATTAGACACTATTCAAGGGATCCTGGGTGTTCTTTCAATTGCCCTCGCCGGAATCGCCGCTATTTCATTACTTGTCGGAGGCATAGGTATCATGAATATTATGCTTGTCTCAGTTACAGAGCGTACTCGTGAGATCGGATTGCGCAAAGCAGTAGGCGCACCACCAAACGCTATCCTGACTCAATTCCTAATCGAAGCAATTGTACTCAGCGTTGCAGGAGGATTGATCGGCATAGGATTAGGATATCTGGGATCGTTCGGACTCGGATTTTTCTTAAGTACGGCTGTCCCACTCTGGGCTGTCGGACTTGCGTTTGGATTTTCTGTAGCAGTTGGGGTAATATTTGGGGTGGCACCAGCAATTCGTGCCTCCCGACTAGATCCAATTGTTGCATTACGATACGAATAATTCTATTATAAAAGCATGAAGATAAGAAATAAGATCATATTTGCCATCGCAGTTGTATTATCAGTTGTACTTTCAACTACACTTGCTAATGCACAGGGGCTCACCGAAAAGGAAAAAAGAGAACGAGCAGAACACACACCGCTCCCAGATCAGTATCAAGAATATATTTATAACCTCAATCTTTTTTATAACGACCGCAAGCAATTTGAATCAGATAAAAGCAAATATATCGCATACAAAACAGTACAGTCCAAAGAGGATGCGCTGGCTTCAAGTAAGCTAATGCTCGATAGTTCACGCAAAGCACTTCTAACATATATTCAGTTACTTGAGTCAAATGTAATGCAGCAAGAAGATTTTAATACACGCGTAAAAAATGGTTTACAGAATGACATCGCAACACATAAAACATATTTACTCGATAGTGCCCAAACCGTGCAAGGCATTACTACTCTTGAGCAAGCAACAACTGTTTCAAACGCCCTCAATCTCAGATACACCTACATTAAACTTACTTCAACACTCTCTCTTACATACATAGATGTTCTGACAGCCAAGAAGCGCAACGATAGTGTTCGTGAAATAGTACTCGATTTTAAAAATATTATGGGCGGCTATCCAGAAGAGAATAGGTCAAGGGAGATTGTAGACCGATGGACCGAAGATATTCTGCCACAGCTAGCAGACAATGAATCTCTACTAAACAACGTGGTTGAGCAAATGTACCCCTCCACAACAAAAGATAATGTTCCGGTCTACGAAGTCGAACGATTGAAAATCGAGACAGACGGACTAGAGACGGTAAATAATCGACACCGACAGTACAATATTAAGTTCAAAGAGATTAATCAGATCGCTCGAGACGCATACAAGGAGCTTTAGAGTATGAATACTGAATCACCACAGACACCACCACCAGCACCAAAAAACTTGCCAGAGACAGAAATGGATGAATTTGAATCCTCAAAAAATATTATTAAAATGGGACCACAGTCAGCACGCATGAGATATATGAAACTAGGTGGCATTGGAGTGGCACTTCTCGTGCTTATAGGCGTGGCCATATACGGCGTCGTGATGATGGGCAACTCACAGAAAAATAACCAGGCCAAGGCAACACCAACTCCAGCAAGCATAGCAAACCAAACACCGTCGCCGTCTCCCGCAGTGCAGTATCCCACGGAGTATCAGATTATTGAAGGAAAAGTCATGGGATTCGATAGAAACATTAACGGGGCAACAGAAGGTAGAACACGCTTGAATCTACCTCCGATGAATATAGTCGCAACGTTTGAATAAATCCTAATGTTTAACCTCAATCTCTAAACCGCTGCAGACATGTTTAAAGACGACCTTCTTCGACATACCATTTTGTCGATGTAGAGTTTCTACGCGCATACATTGCGCGAAACGTGTCGACGTAAAACATGTCAAAGAGGATTTAGAGACTACTATTTCTTCTGCAACTCTGCGTCGAGTAACGTCTTCCATTCTTCTTTTCGCAATCCACCTTCGATCTTTTGACCATTCACGAAGAATGTCGGAGTCGACTGCACATTCAAGGATGAACCATGGCTATACGATGCTAGAACCTTATCTTTGTACGTATGCTTATCAAGTTCATCGTTAAACTTAGTGGTATCCAAACCTAAATCTTTAGCATATTGCTTAAACAAAGTAGTAGCATCTTTATTTGCTGACCACTCTGTTTGCTTTGCAAAAAGAACATCATGATATTCTTGAAACTTGCCTTGAGCACCAGCTGCCTCTGCTGCTTCAGCAGCCAGAATAGACCAATTATGAATAGCTAATGGGAAATGATGATATTCAAAGTAAACTTTATCACCATACTCCTTCAAAACTTCCTTAAGAGTAGGCTCGCTTGCAGCACACGCAGGGCACTGAAAGTCAGCGAATTCTGCGATTTTTATTTGTGCAGACGGAGAACCAATACTATACATGTCGTCTTTAAGAACATCAGTCATTGCTACCGTTCCACTCGTCGTTGGGCCACTTTTAGTAAAATAGTACGCACCTCCAATTAAAACTCCTACAGTAACAATTACGGTTGTAATAAGAAATTTAACTTCATTAGTCATAACAAGAACTCCTTAACTGCTATTATACAGGCAGATGATATACTTTGTATATGGATCAGATAAATCTTCTTTCCATTGTTATCGCCGGAGTAACGACAGGGGGACTATCCTGTTTTGCTGTCCAGGGAGGGTTATTAACCTCTGCCATGGCACACACAAAAGGTTCACAAGCCGTTCCGGTTATTGCCTTCATACTCGCTAAACTTTTTGCGTATGCAGCCATTGGAGCAGCCCTGGGAGCTTTTGGGAGTATATTTAATCTCACCAGCAATGTACAAGCAATCATTCAAGTTATTATCGCACTCTACATGCTCGGAGTGGCCGCAAATCTAGTCAATATTCACCCGATTTTTAGATACTTCATTTTCCAGCCACCATATTTCCTGCAAAGAGCTGTGCGTAAAGTTTCAAAGGGCTCTGCAGACATCGCAACCCCTACTCTCCTTGGATTATTAACCATCGCTATTCCGTGCGGAACCACGCTCGCTATGCAGGCACTCGCAATAGCCTCAGGATCAGCTTGGCAGGGGATGCTGATCATGGCAACATTTGTAGTCTCGTCTTCCTGGGTGTTTCTAGCGCTCGGATTTACTGCACGCCACCTCAACCAATCCCTTCAAAATTATTTCTATAAAATAACAGCAGTTACGTTGGTAGTACTCGCAGGCGTCTCACTCAATTCCGGACTTAATCTGCTAGGATTCCCGTATACTTTAGATACGCTCCTAAACTCCAATCAGATCACCCCAGCACAAGCAGCAGAAAGCACAAAACCATTTATCGAGTACGAACGACAAAAAGTATCCATTACAATTGACTCTCGAGGATATACTGCAAGCACACAGGTATTACGAAAAGACGTTCCTGTGGAATTAACATTGGAGTCACGAAACAGTTACTCTTGTGCAAATGCTTTCGCAATTCCCAGTTTAAGCATTATAAAAGTCATGCCTGAAAACGGGTCGGAAACAATTGTCTTTACACCAACGCAACCAGGAAGACTCGTCTATAGTTGTTCTATGGGAATGTTTAGAGGGGAGTTCTTTGTTTTATGACGAAGCTAGTTCTCTCGATCAATAAAATGCACTGTTCCAGTTGTGCCATACGCATTGATGGTGATTTAGAAGATTTACCTGGAGTAAAGTCATCGCAAACCGATTACCATAAAGCACAGTCCACCGTTGAATTCGATGAAACACAAACCTCGCTTGATACAATTAAGAAGGTTATCGCCGAAGCGGGATACGAAGTAGGGAACTAACCCTCATTCCGCGCAAACTGCCCAGACATCCGTGAAGCATAAAACATTGACTTAAACACTTTCATGCCAATTATTAGATAGACAATATTAAGTCCAAACGCAATAAATAGAGCGTTCCAATTAGTAGCCCCGGTCGCATATGCCAAGCGAGCTGCTTCGAAAATATGAGTAGCAGGGAAGATATACGAGAATTCTCTAATAGGAGAAGGTAACACAGATACCGGATAAAATGCAGCAGTTAATGGCTGCAAAATAGACAAAAGTCCCCACGCTAGTGCCTGGATCTTAGTACCAAATCGGAAAATAGCTCCCAAGATCATCATGCCTACTGCCACGGCAAACAACATAAAGTTACCCAGGAACAAAATCAGATTAAAAAATCCAAGCTGCAAAATATTAAAGTCAAACAGAAAGTAACAAATAGCGGAGCTCAAAGTTAAAATCATCAAACCTTTTACTACTCCAGACAAAGTATGCGCTAAGATATATTCTTTCACTTGAAGTGGCGACACGAACATAGTGCTCAAATTTCTAGACCAGATATTCCACAAACTTCCAACAGCCACAGAATATTGCACGATAAACAACACTTGCCACAGGATCATGCCCATCAACACGCCACCTGCTGCTTGAGGGTTACCACTACTCGCTAGATAACTGGAAAGAAATCCAAACACCACAATCGACATAACCGGCATGAAAAGTATGTCAAAAATAATCTCCACCGACCGTCTCGTGATGTAGTATTCCTGTTTCAATATGGCAAGAATTCGTCGACTATTCATTTTATTTATCACCTCGCGCAATCTGTAAAAACACATCCTCTAACGTTGGTTTCATTATGCCAATATCAGTTATATCCGGATCCATTTTTCCGATTGCAAACAAAACTCCTGGCACTTCAGATGTTTTTGTATCAACAGTCAGCACATGTTTGTCGAAATTGAAAGATAACCCTTCAGACTTCAAATACGCGGCTATTTCATCTTTGTGACTATGCACATGCAATTTTATTTCCGCACTCGTGATCCGCTTGGTCAAATTCTCTGGAGTGTCCTTCGCCACAATTTTCCCATGATCAAGAAAAATAACATCGTCACATATCCGAGTGATTTCATCCATATTGTGACTGGTATACAAAATTGAAAGATTACGCTCTTTTTTCAATTTCTCGATCAATGACAAGACTTTATCAGCAATATCTGGATCCAAAGAAGCCGTCGGTTCGTCCATCAGTACCAGCTCTGGATCGTTGAGTAAAGACTTCACCAAGTTAACACGAGTTTTCTGTCCCGCTGACAAATGCCAGTAGATCTGGTGCAACAAATCTTCCATTTCAAAATATTCAACGAGTTCACTTATCTTCTTCTTTGTATTCTTAACCTCATATAAATCTGCATAAACCTGCAAATTCTCCATGACAGACACTCGGCCAAGTAATGCGTTAAAAGCTGAAGTAAAGTTAATACGCTTCAAACACGCTTCGCGCTCCTTATTGAAATCCTTGCCAAAAAACGAAATCTTTCCACTTGTGGGCAAGGTAATACCCAAAAGCATCTGGATAGTCGTAGTTTTCCCCGCACCATTCGGACCAAGAAACCCGACCACAGAACCTCGCTCCACGCTAAAACTGACCTCGTCTACTGCACGAAAGTCTTTATAATCTTTGATAAGCCGCTCTACTTGGAGCACTTTCTGAGCCATAACCTTTATTATAATATATTTAAGCAACTATTCAGAATACTAATATATGATGCAACAGATGAAAAAGTATCTTCTATTTTCCTTCGCAGCGATTGCCCTCGGCGGATACATCTTTTTCTTAGCTAAACCAACAAATCAATCAACCCCATACGGCGCCCCTCCATATATAGAAGAGGATCAGCCACTATCATCGCCACATGCCGAAACCTCAATTTGGGATTTTTCTAAATGGAAACGTCCAGAAGGACCACTCAAAGTCGGAATTCAAGCTGGTCATTGGAAAAATAGCGAACTACCCGATGAACTAGATCGGATTCGCAATAATGGAGGGACAAGCAATAAACAGATTGCAGAATGGGAAGTGAATTTACGAATAGCAGAAGAAACTAAAAAACTTCTCGAAGCAGAAGGTATAGTCGTGGACATAATTCCAGCGACAGTCCCACCAGCATATTGGGCTGATGCGTTTATTTCCATACACTCCGATGGAAACACTAATTCAAGTGTAAGCGGCTACAAAATAGCTGCCCCACGCAGAGATCTCTCAAACAAATCCAATGAGCTAGTAAAATTAATTGAAGAAAAATACGGAGAAGAAACAGGTTTAGAAAAAGATCCGAACATCACACGCAACATGACAGGTTACTACGCTTTTTCGTGGCGCCGTTTCCAACATGCTATTCACCCCATGACTCCAGCCGTAATCGTCGAAACAGGCTTCCTGACGAACCCGTCAGACGCTAAACTTATCACCAACACACCCGAAATCCCGGCAAAAGCCATCGCAGACGCAGTACTTATTTTCTTAAAAAAGTAGAAGAAAAGGGCACTCACTTTTGTAAAATGAATGCCCACCCGGGGTCGTCTGACAATCTATCGAGAACCGACCTGTTGAGCTACAACCGAATCACCTTTTTGCGTTCGTCTAACTAGACCGTTAGCGTCGCTTGTCAGGTATCCTGCTGTAATCAACTGCTCAATTGCCTGTGCCGCCTCAGCAGCGCCCACGCTTCTTACCCTACTTATTATTTGAGTACGATGGGTAGCCTGTGGAGAATTTGAATGAGATGAACTCCTTAGAACTCCAAGTCCTAGGTCAGAAACAGCCATTATATTGCTCCCAATAGCTATATCGGCAATTTGCCAAAGAGAAATATACTCCTTTGTAATAGGAAAATCAAGTTATCTAGTACAACACATTTAGTATAACTTTATGGTATAATATTGATATATGGATGACATTTTAGATAACAGCCCAGATATTACTACCGAATATGTTGAATCATTTCTTTCCAACATGCAGTATCCCGTCGATCTAGCCGACATCGTGCATTTTGCAATGATGGCTCGCGCTCCACAGAATATTTTAGACATTCTGAACGGACTTACTCCAGGGGTATATCACTCGTTTCAGGAACTGGATTTCTATCTCCGTAAATATCTTCAGCAATAATCGTCAGTGATACAATTAGTATATAAATGAAACTTGAAGACTACACAAAAACTCAATCAATGCCACTCAAACAAGCAACGCTCTGCTTTCTAGTAAATTACGACAGTGTTCTCCTTGCCATGAAGAAACGAGGTTTCGGTATAAACAAATATAACGGCATAGGCGGCAAAAAAGATCCCGAAGAAACCATTGAAGAAGCTGCGAAACGAGAAACACGAGAAGAGATTGGTGTCACGATAGATAATCTAAAGCATGTTGCAACTTTTGAATTTTACTACCCTCATAATCCCAAATGGGGACAGGAAGTCTTTGTCTATCTTGTAAGAGAATGGGAAGGTGAACCTCAAGAGTCTGAAGAAATGGCTCCGCAATGGTTTAAGCATAACCAGATTCCATTTGATAAAATGTGGCCCGACGATAAATATTGGCTTCCGCTTATTTTAGAAGGAAAAAAACTTAAAGGAAAATTTCTATTCGGAGAAAACGAAGATATTCTAGATTACGAACTACTACATATTAGGTAAGTCTTCGTACAACCTAAAGTTAATTTGTAAATTTGATCGTCGATATAATTTGCTTTCCGAGTTGTATATTCTTTCGATACTGCTCTAGATTCCGATCTTCCTGTGGACCTGTTCCTTCGTACACTCTAATAACCACTATATTGTCATCTGTATAAGGAATGAAAACTTCAGTATGTGATACGGACATGAAGGCTATGTCTTCAACCCAAATCGCTTCTTTCCCATCAAGATTAATTGATGTTCTAACTGTAGGTGTGATTTTTATAGGAGGTCCAGTTATCCCATCACCATCTATATCTGCTTCTGTGTAAGTTAGAATATTTGTGTCAATATAATCGTTAAGAGTTGTATTGGGACGTAATGTTCGTATTGCCATTTCGATAAGTATATCCGACTCTTTTTTAAATCCGCTATTATATGGGGTGACCGTGGAAAGAGCTCCTGCGCTTATATCGAGATTAAAATCTCCGCTAGCTGTTTCTAAGGTCTCGTAAAAGCTGGAGGGGTACTGCATTGTGAAAGTATTATTTTTATCTTTGTAAGTTTTCCATTCTGCGTTGGAAATTTCTGTAGGAGTTAGTTGAGAACTGACTTGTTTCTTTTGTATATCTTTTTGAGTTCCTACGCCAACTACAATAATGAATAAAACTAATAAACTTAAAATAAGTGTAAAGTTTCCCTTAAGGCTATTTATTCGAGGGTGAACGGATCGACTTGTATTCTTCTTCATACAAGCAGTATTTCAAAAGGAAGAAGGTTTAGCAATAGTTCTGTCTAAGTTGCAGGGGCGATAGGATTTGAACCTATAGTCACAGTTTTGGAGACTGTTGGTTTACCATTAACCGACGCCCCTATACGCGGCAATAGACCGTATTATATTAGAAAACTCAGTAAAGATAAAGCTGGACCGTATATTACTTACTAACTACCATCAACCACGTATCTTCAGTATCTTCAGAAATTTCTTTTCCATAGCGCTTGCCGAGCGCATCAAGTGCGATCACTTCAACCTTAAACCCTCGCTGAGTCAAAATCCGCTCAGCCAACCAAAAATCCTCAACCTTATATTTTCCAACCTTACCTGTTGTATTAAAATCCGCGATAGTCATCTCAATCTTCTCGCCAGCTTTAATTGGATAGGTTGCAACTTCACCAATTACAAACACACCACTATCTTTCAATTGCCCTGCAAAAGCTTCTTCAACTCGAGTTACCATGGTTGATGGGACAATCACACGCACTTCGTCATAATCACCATACAAAGCTTCAATATCTGCACCATATTTTACTTTCTTCATATCTACAGGCTTGGCGATTCGCTCAACAACCACGTTATTAAACAAAGACAATGGAACAGACACGTCAGATGTTTCTTTACGCAATAAAGCCAAAACATGCTCTTCATCGTGAATACCTGGCAATACCTTCACGCGATACAAGATCTCACTCCATACGCCATTTTGTTTCACATACATCACGTCATCCTCAAGCCAGACGCTATCAAAACCATAGGTCACGAGCAAGGCATCAAACCGATGTGCCTCAGGCAAAACAGGGAATGATTCGCGCAAGTCATACGAACACGAATCAAACTTCATGTTAAAAATATTCTTTGAGCGAATTTCATCAATCGGAATAATATCTGAAGTAATATCGCACAGAGTGACGTCCATTGAGCGATTGATCGGCATATATTTCGCAAACTGTTGCCAGCGAGCATATTTACTCCCACAACAAAACTCTTTGATACGAATAGGATCTATCTTTATTTTTTCAAGAAACAACTGAAGCAGAGAATACTGAACCATGCGGTTCTTCACATAGATATTTGCAATATCACCGTGCTTCGTAAACGCATCGTGACAATAGCCATAATACAAACTATTGATCGCATTCAAAGCAGTTGTGGTGAACTCTTTATTTACCGCATCTTCAGTATCAGCAATCGCAGCAGCAACTAATGAAGAGTCTTCAATAGAATCATCAAATTTCTTGAGTAATTTCTCTGTAATTAAAATGGTTTGAGGTGCAACAGTACTATCCTTATCCCATACGGTGTAAAGGGGAGCAGCATGCTTCAGTGTAAGCAATTTTTCTAATGACTTCTTTTGTATCTTCATACAAGTACAAAAATAAGCCCGAGTACTCGAGCTTATTTAAAAATGTGTAATATAATTAATTACTTAACCTTAGTCTGAACGAATTCAACTCGCTTGCGGAGAGTTGGAGAATATTTCTTAAGGACCAATTTCTTTGTTTGACCACCAGATGCCTGTTGGTTAACAACGTTCACAGTAGTTGTATACCGTGTGCTTGGATCCTCTTTTGAGGTAAGTAATATTGTTTGGCGGGCGCCTTTTTTTGCCATATATTTCCTTTTACAATTCTTATTAGTGAGCCAAGAACGGGGATCGGACCCGTGGTCTCCCCCTTACCAAGGGGGTGCTTTACCACTAAGCTATCTTGGCATTATAGCACAATGTTCCCATTTTACAAAACGACCTAGGTTTTTACAACAGACGATAAAGCTGAACCGCGCATCAAATGACCAGAAAAGCCTATAATATAGAATCTTTCGGCTCATTATGATATAATTCCAGCTATTCGAAACGGCAGTTATTTCGCTTTAGATCTAACATAGCCCGAGACGGATCAGACTGCACTCGCAGCCTGAATGGTTCGTTAACAGCAAGAGACAAGATATATAAAGGAGATCATGATGATCGAATTTACTCCAGCAATCGCTCGGGAGAAAGCGATGGAGAAAGTAGAAAAAGGAGAGCTCCTCGCAACAAGCCCGGCAAGAACAACATCTACTACAGAGTTCGAGTTCACTGTCTCAGTTGCTGGACGAGCTGGGAGGACCATTGTCGCTCGCGTTATTGTGACCAAAGGAGGTTCTGTCACGCGAGTCACCGACGAAGCCGGCGTTGCTAAAGCCAAAGCGCGCAAGGTGCTTTTGCCTGGCGAGTCGCTAGGTACTATTGCAGAGCGCAGTTCGAATGGGGTCCGTTTCGGAGTGAAATCCCTGTCTAGAGGAGACTTTAGAGTAACCTCGTACATAATGGTACCATTGGATGGTGAAGCATACCGGATGTAAGGAGAAATGTGCCATGCCCAGGACATCAGCATTTGCCCAGCTGAAAGAGCAGGATAAACCACAACATATCGCCAATAAGCTCCAAAATGGCTACAATTTCACCACACAAGAGCTCAGGTGGTATCACTTACATCTTGATAAAGTGCACGCCATCGTTCCCGACATTCCGCGTCCAACCGTAGCTGTAAGCACACAAAGCCACCGGAAGGGTAGTATCAAGGAGGTTCACTCTAATCACGCAAAAATGGAACCAGCAAGACAATTCGCCCAAGCAAGCCTCAAGCAAAACGAGGTGCTATCTGTCGATGTTGTCGGAAACGACACCACCGGGTACACCTTCACGGTCAACAGGAGCGGTGTGCCGTATCAGTTGCTCCATGTCCGTCCAGATAATAGCGTAGTAAGACAGCCGCTAAAGCGCTAAAGGAGTAGCAATGCCAAAATCCAGGCACCAAAACTTCGATCAACTTAGCCCAAAGAGGCGGAGCGATCAAGTGATCCAAAAACTTCTGGAAGGTCAAAGGCTCGATGGCCAAGAGAGGCGCTGGTACAACTCGCATAAGCATCCTATAGATTCCGCCGTAGGCCAAATCCGATCAGCCGCGAACAAGATCAACAGTCAGTAATCGAAATTGGGAGAGCTTGATTGCGTCAAGCCTTTGAGCTCTCCATCGGAAAATTATTCTTGTCTCTTGTTGTCCAATTTTTCCTGTTCATCTTTGGCAACAATTTCATTCAACTGTTCAAGCAACTCTTTCACATCAGCATCATCAATGCCGAACTCGGCGACCGAGTCACCAAGCGTATCAAACGAAGAAAAATGACAGGACGCACACGGAATTCCATACTCGATCAACACTTCCTGTGAATCAGGATATGTCGAGATTACCTCGTATACATTTGTTTCTAGTGTTATTTTTTTTATTTCATCTGCCATACTAACTACGTCCTTCCAACGACCTTCGCAATGTCACTTCATCAGCATATTCAATATCTCCACCAACAGGCAATCCTCTAGCTATTCTAGTAACCTTTACTCCCAGTGGCTCGATCAATCGTTGAATATACATCGCAGTCGCTTCACCTTCTAGCGTCGGATTCGTCGCCAGAATTACTTCTTTCACATCAGTCTTCAATCTCGGCAACAGTTGTCGAATATACAACTGATCTGGCCCTATATTCTGTAAAGGCGAAATAGAGCCATGCAGGACATGATACAACCCTTTCAGTCCCGTTTTCTCAAACGCCAAAATATCCAAGGGCTCTTCCACCACAGCGATCAAACTCTGATCCCGTCCATTATCCGAGCATATTGGACAGGTAGATGCGTCACTCACATTAAAGCATACCTGACATAAAGTAATTTTATCCTTAATATCGAGCAAAGTATTCGAAAAAGACTCCAACTGTTCTTTCGGCGCATGCAACATATGGTACGCCAAACGTTGCGCAGATTTCGGTCCAATGCCCGGAAGTCGTTCAAATGCTTCGATTAAATTCGTAATCGGTTTAGGGATACTCGCCATTACAATAAGGCAAAGATTACATGTCCTTCATCAGACTTTGCATCTCTTTTGCTGCCATCTCCTGTGATTTCTTAACCGCCTCATTAAATGCCATTCGTAAGCGCTTATCTTCAACACCATCAACTGTAATAGATTGGATATCCTGGTCACCAGTGATAATTATCTCGACTCCATCTTTTTTAACAGTAGTGGTCATCTGAGCTAATACTTTTTTAATAGCCATTGCCTGCTGAGCCATTTTTCCAAAATCTCCACCCACAGCTCCAGCTAATTTAGACTTTAAATCATCAAACATAAATATCCTCCATATAGACTAAAACTTTTCAATTATAACGCATTACGCTCCAAAAATCTCCTGTACCGCTGCTACCAGATCCTCATTTGCAACTTCTTTTACATTTTCTACCTGTTTGGCTACAATTTTACTATTCGAAAGCGCACCCTTTACCCGTAGTTGAGCTCCCAAAAGCTCATAAATAGCTTGCTCGATCACAGGACGATTCTTTGGGGACTCGAGCATATCTTTATGAAACGAATAGTTAGTCTCAACAGTCACAATCTTTCCATCCAGTTTTACGGGGCGGCATTTCAGCATCAACATCGCCATCGAAGCATTATATTTTTTAATCAGTCGCACAACTTCACCCCAACGCTGTTGTATTACTTCAATTCCCACAGGCTCGTCAGAAACGGACAACACTATCTCTGTTTTAACCGGGATTAACTCTTCGACCATCACAATATTTTCTTCAACAACGGGAACTGGTGCTGGCTTCGTTTCTTGAATCTCAGGTTGCAGTTCAACTTTCTTTGGCGCTTCTTTCGGTGCGACAGGTGGAGGAGGCGAGACTACTCTTTGTACAGATACTGTTGCGTTAGGCGACGCAGGAACCAGCAATTTAATACAGGCCAGTTCAAATGGGATCGCCGCCATCGGAGTTGTCTTTTGCTGACCCAAGGCTTTCATAAAGCCTTCGATCGCCTCAGACATGAAGTTAATCTCATGTGATTTACAAAACTCATCAGGATTAAAAGAGCTATAGACAGCCAAATCCTCTTTTTTTACAACTCCAGCCTTATACAGCAAAATCATTCGCAAATGATCGATCAACTCCCGCATAAATTCAGAGAACTGCACATGATTACTCTCAAGTACTTGGATCTGCTTCAGCAAGCCAGTCAGATCATGTGCCGCGATCAAACCAAGCACGATCTCCATACTGTTATTCTCTGTACCGATAAACTGCTTCTCAATTACATCACGGGTAATCGGCTGTGGCAGCAAAGATGCTTGCTCTAAATACTTAGCGGCATCACGAAAGGCACCTTTAGACAAACGGGCTATAAACTGCAAACTCTCATCATCAATTTTCAACTTTTCAGCCTTCGCCATATACTGCAGATATCCAACAACTATTTCACTTGTCGGCCGTTGAAATACAACCGATGTACATCGACTCTGGATTGTCATCGGAACTTTTTCTTTATCTGTCGTACACAAAATAAAAACACAATGTTTAGGCGGTTCTTCTAGTGTTTTCAGCAGCGCGTTAAATGCCTCAGTCGTCAGCATGTGAACTTCGTCGATAATATACACTTTTTTGTTCAGCGCAGCAGGGAGAAGACGTACTCGCTCACGCAACTCACGCATGTCATCGATGCCACGATTCGATGCTGCATCCATTTCAACGACATCCACAGCCGAACCACTCGTTATAGACATACACGCGGAACACTCATTGCACGGCACTATGCACGAAGTGATTAATTTTTCAGAAATTTTTATTTTGTCAGAGAATTCTAGACTCGCATATTTTTCACAGTTGATAGCCTTAGCCAAAATACGCGCGCTGGATGTTTTACCAATTCCATGCGAGCCAGTAAAAAGATAGGCATGACCAAGTTTTTCGGATAGAAGTGACGACACCAAAAGCTCAGCCGCAGCATGTTGAGTCTGTGAAATATCTGCAAAATTCTGAGGTCGATACGTGTGGTAGAACGCCATAGGCATACAGTATAGCGTGGTCGACTAGCAGGTTAAAGAAGAGAAACTCGGCCTATCAATCACCTTCATGATGTATACCGAGGAGATGGAGTATCGAGTGTTCGACAAGCGCGTTGATTTCATCATCAACAAGACGATTGTACTCATGTGCGTTCACAATAGCCTGAGGATAGGAAATAATAATGTCACCTAGTCGAAGGATTGTGTCAGGAAAACGCACGAAACCACTGTCTTCCGCGCTTTCCTCAAGAGGAAACGACAACACATCTGTTGTGTCATCATGCTGACGATACGTCTTGTTCAGCTCGCGCATTTTACGGTCACCGACCACCGTTACGCTGACCTCCACATCACCCACAACCCGCATCTCGTGCAATGTTTTTTCAATTTGCTCACGAATGCGATCTTTATTTATAGGATAGCGGGGATCAGATGTTATTAACGTTGTTATCATTGAAGCTGTTCTTTCACAATACGCTGCACTTCGGTGCCATCAGCCTTGCCTTTAAGCTTTGCCATGACTGCACCCATAAACTTACCCATTTCGGCAGGAGAGGAAACACCAAGTTCTTGCTTGGTTTGTACCACAACGGCAGTAATCTCTTCAGTGGTCATCTGAGGAGGAAGGTACTCATGTATTAAGCGAGCTTCATGATGCTCTTTATCAGCCAGGTCTTGTCGACTTGCAGCTTCATAACTAGTAGCTGCATCTTTGCGCTGTTTTATTTGTTTACCTAATACTTGTAACACTTCCTCGTCAGACAACTCTTGTCCAGAAACGCCATATTTTTCTATTTTTAGATTCTTACATGCGGCAATAGCCATACGAATTACTTGCAAACGTACTTCGTCATGGGCTTTCATTGCCTGTTTCATATCATCATATAATCGTTCAAAAAGCGTCATAATTGTTTCCAGTTTTGTTTAATATGCAAAAGAATCTCGCTTAGATTTCGAACGAATCTTTCGAGCTTTTTCTTTTAACTTTTGTTGTTTTACCTGAGACGGCTTCATAAAGAAGCGCTTCTCATTAACCTGAGTAAGAATTCCATCAGCTTGTACTTTCTTATTAAACAAGCGAATGAAATAATCAATCGGTCGGCTTGGATCTGTTTTTACATAAATCATAAATTAAAAAACACCCCCTCTCAAAGAGCAAGTTCGCTCTTCGGATGGCTCTTCCATCCACCCAAGACGTGAATATGCAATTGCATTACTTCCTGTCCTGAGCGCTCCCCGTTGTTCATTACCAAACGGAAAGCATCACTCATTTCAAACTTCTGCGCCATTTCTGTCGCTACATGTACCAATTTACCTATCAAAATCTGATCTTCGCCAGTCATGTGACTAATACTCGGCATATCCTTCTTCGGGATCACCAGTAGATGGACTGGCGCTTTCGGAGAGATATCATGAATCACGATACAATCATCATCCTCGTACTCGATCTTTGCAGGCAACTCTTTGCGAATTATTTTATGAAATACAGTATCCATACCTATTTCACCCTCAGTAACTCAATAATATTTTCTAGAGTTAATGACGTATACACATTATTCGGGTTTTTTGTATTTCCATTCAAGAGCTGCTTTTTATCTGGATGCAAAAACCAGGTAGCTTGTGGATCCAATGCTTGCAGCTTTTCGTAAATCACTGTCAGGTCAATATCTTTATCCGGTCGCGCTTTAATACGAATATAATGCTTCGATGGATCTCTCCTGACTACAACATTAAATCCCATTTTCAAACCAGTCTTAATAACTTCATCATTAAATGTCTGGATCGCCATAGCGGAACCCCAGATACTTTCGAATTGCTCAGAGCTTTCTTCAATACTCGTCACGGCATGCATTTTGCTCTTAATCGACTGATACACTCCATCCAAACAGATCACACCCCAATTTACGTAATCCTGGTGTGGATTATTTGGAAACGCAACTTTCCATCCAGTCATGATCGCACTGAGCTGGAAATCATAGATATCAGACAGCGGCTCATTCCAATGGACTTCACCAAAATGATCGATATCTGTCACATGATCGACAATAGCGCGCAGGGCTTCATCATCACTTCGCAAGTGTTCGTATACTTTTTTTGCAGCACACGTATACTCATTACTCAAATGATGATCAAATAAACCCAAGCCAGTATCGATATGAATAATATCTGGATCGCTGTCTGCTGGAGCATCTTTCCAGGTTGACCGAGCAGGTACAAATTCAACGGCACAGTTTTCAAAGTGCTTGCCGCCAAACCGTTTGAAAAGCCATATACCACATATACCGTCAAGGTCGGGGTAAAAATGAGTTACTAATAACTTACTCACGTAAGGCCTTTCTAAGATTCGACTTGCAATGTTACACCAATTATACCAAACTAATAACAGTATAAGCAAATTAGAATAGCATTTCAAAGGAATAATCGTATGGCTGACGGAGCTGGAGGCATCAAGGCTGGAATAGGGGACGCGCTCAAAGATATGGGCAAGGACCTCACCGTCAACTTAGTTTCAGACATCTTCAATCAGGTATCTGGAGCAAAATCAGCTCAAAACCAGCAAGCTCCCTCTCAAAGCCCGATGTACCAGGCTCAAAAAAACGCCCAAATTGCCGGAATATCCCGCAGGCTTCAAATCATGAAACAACAGCGCCAAATCGCCACCCAGCAGTCTAAACAGGCCGAAGAACAGCGAAACCAGGTGTTGTTACAAGAAAAGCAACAAAAACAGGCCCAGGAAGCCAGTGGCAAGGGTGGAGGAGGAATCAAAGATATGTTCGCAAATTGGGGAAATACGCTCGCCAGGCGTGGCAAAGGCGAGCAAAGAGGCAATAAAATGCATGGGTAAGGACATACCCTTGCTTGAACTTGAGCTTTCAAATATAATAGAAAACTGAAACTGACAGTTTGGCCCCGTCGTCTAGTGGCCTAGGATATCTGGTTTTCATCCAGGAGATCAGGGGTTCGAATCCCCTCGGGGCTACATATTTTTGGCAAGAATACTGCCGACTTTGTCATTGAAAAACTACCTAAATCCTCATAAAATCAAACTATGTTAGATCAAAACGATTTATCCCAAATCGCAAAGCTGTTAGAATCAAAAACAAGAGAAATAGTACGTGAAGAAATAAAAGCGTCAAAGCTCCAGTCAGAAGTTACACAGCATGGACTAGCGCTTCAGAAGATACTAACTTCACTTAAAAATCTACAAATTCAGACAAAGAAAATTAGCAGCAAGTTAGGTATAGTAGAACAACTAGTTGACGACGACAAAGATGAAGAGCAAAATCAATTTACAAAATTAGAACAAAGAGTAATTAAACTCGAGAAGCACGTCGGAGTAAAAACCATATGATCTAGCAAAGCCCTTTCTTCATATTCGTAATCACTACTATTTTATGAAAGGGATTCCTATGTCATCACATTTACAAAAAACCGATAATCAAATCTACGAACTAACAAAACAAGAAGAGCAACGTCAAACCGACGTTCTCGAAATGATTCCCTCAGAAAACTACGCCTCAAAAGCAGTCCGCGAAGCACTTGGTTCAGTATTCACTAATAAATATTCGGAAGGCTATCAATACGCTCGTTACTATCAGGGCAACGAATTCGTAGACAAAGTCGAAGAGTTAGCTACTGACCGCATCAAAAAGCTTTTTAACGTTCCGTACGCCAATGTCCAGCCATACTCCGGCTCTCCAGCAAACCTTGCTGTCTACATGGCATGCATGAAGCCAGGGGATACAATACTTGGTCTAAAACTCGCATTCGGTGGTCATCTCACACATGGCGATCCAGTCACAGCCAGCGGAACCATATATAAATCGATCCAGTATCAACTCGATGCAGAAGGTAAAATCGATATCGAAGAAGTACGTAAACTCGCACACGAACACAAACCTCAAGTTATTGTAATCGGAACAACAGCCTATCCCCGCAATCTGCCATACAAAGAATTTGCAGAGATTGCAGAAGAAGTTGGCGCATATTTGCATGCTGACATCTCACATATCGCCGGCATGACTTGCGCAGGCGTTTCGGAGTCACCGGTTCCGTACGCACATACAATAATGTTCACAACACATAAAACATTTCGAGGCCCTCGTGGCGCAGTTATCCTAACAACAGAAAAAGGCATCCAAAAAGATGCAGACCTCGCAAAGAAGATAAACAAATGGGTGTTTCCAGGCCTCCAAGGTGGTCCACACAACAACGTGACCGCAGCAATAGCGGTAGCAGCTCAGGAAGCAGCGACCGACCAGTTTAAGCAAGATCAGATGCAAACACTCAAAAACGCCCAGGAATTAGCAAAAGAGTTGATTGCTCGCAAGTACAATCTCATTTCCAACGGTACTGACAATCATCTGATCTTAGTCGACTTACTCGACAAAAACATAAACGGTCGTCTGGCCGCATCCGCGCTTGAAGAAGCCAATATCGTCTGTAACAGAAACTCCATTCCCAATGATCCTATGCCGCCATTTTATCCCTCAGGTTTGCGCTTTGGTACACCATGTATCACTACTCGTGGCATGAAGGAACCAGAAATGAAAAAGATCGCCGAATGGATCGATATCGTACTTCAAGAATCAGTAAAACACTCAACAGATGTCGATATAAAAAACAAAGAAGCTCGTGAACAGTTCCTAAATAAGATTAAACAATCTGATGTAGTACAGAAAGTTAAAACTGAAGTTATTGCCCTATGTAAAAAGTTTCCATTAGATAACTATATCTAATTGACAAAGCAAAAAATAAAGGACTAGGATATAGATATGATTGATAAAAAACGTCTCGTAATAAGTAGTGTTGGTTTCTTTTTAATCTTAATGGTAACGATGATTACTTTTAAGTTAATCGCACAATCATCAATGAAAAGAGCTTCCTCGTTTGCTGTTCGAGACAACTACGAGATGGGGACATCTTCATACGGTATGCCTTCCTTTGGATCAGCTGCATCGATCGCACAAAAGCCAATGGCTCAAGATCGTATGGCTGAAAGCTTAATAATGCCTCCGATCAATCCAAGTGCTCCAGTTGTCGATGTAGATTCTAAAGATCGTAAAATTGTAAAAAATGGATCCTTAAACATAGTTGTTAAAGATGTACAAGACGGCGTTAAAAAAGTAGGCGACCATGCAGTTTCACTGGGTGGTTATGTAGCTACTACTAATCTCACTAGTTCCGGCAATAAAGCAACTCTGTCAGGATACATTCGCGTACGCGTTCCAGTAGACAAAGTTAACGATTTCATTAATTTCGTTAAGAGCTCCTCAGTCAAAGTATTAAACGAAAATATTAACTCCGACGATGTCACTGCGGAATTTGTAGACTTACAGGCACGTATCAGAAATCTCGAAGCCAGTGAAACTCAGTACCTTGAGTTTATGGATAAAGCAACAAATGTTACTGAAGTTTTAGCGGTTCAGAAAGAACTTACAACTATCCGTGGACAGATCGAGCAGCTAAAAGGACAACTGCAATATCTCGAAGGCAACAGCGCAATGTCAGATATCACCGTTAACGTTGCATTAGACGAAGGTGAATTGCCAATTCCTCCACAGGGCGAGTGGAAGCCTGATGTAGTATTCAAAGGCGCACTTCGCGATCTACTTTCAGTGGCTAAGAACCTTTCATACTTAGCAATCTATCTAGTGGTCTTCGCAATAATATGGGTACCGGTAGGATTCGGATTAAAGAAACTTCATAAATTCTTGCAAAAGAAAATACGCTAATAGTTTGCCAGAAAAGGGAAAAACTCATATAATACTCCCATGCATTACAAAAAGAAGTCCAAGAAAATGATAGCGCTTAACGAGGCATTTACCTGCGAGAACTGCAGCAAAGAAGTCCAACCTATCATATTTGGCGGCTCCTACCGTAATCATTGTCCCTTCTGTTTGTGCTCAAAACATGTAGATACTGATGTTCCAGGTGATCGAAAGAATCAGTGTAAAGGGCTCATGAAAGCTATTTCTTCCTACACCAAAAAGTCAGGTGAATACGTGCTTTCTCACCAATGCACCAAATGTGGGTTTATCCGCTATAACCGTATCGCAGGTGATGACAACTTTGACCTCGTCGTTCAATTAAGTAATAATCCTACACACCCAGCTAGCGCATAACATGTCATTTTCTTTCAAAATTCTTCATAGCGATAAAAAATCTCGTGCTCGTGCAGGGGAGATTGAGGTCAACGGCAACAAAATCGAAACTCCTATATATATGCCTGTCGGTACTCAAGCCACCGTCAAGTCACTCACACCTGAAGACCTCGAAGCTATTGGAGCTCAAATAATTCTCGCAAATACATATCATCTGTATCTACGTCCGGGAGCTGAAACAGTAGAAAAAATGGGCGGACTTCACAATTTCACAAACTGGAAAAAGCCTATCCTCACAGATAGCGGAGGCTTTCAAGTATTCTCTCTCGGCTACGGCATCGAACACCAAGTAGGGAAGATAGCCAATATCTTCCCCGCAGAAAAAGGTGGTGTGCTTTCTCTTCCCAAAGTACGCGACGAGATAGTCATGGAAGGCGAAGTAGAACACGCAATGGTTGTTGGCAGTAAGACAGCTGTTCCCATGCTCGATCCTAAACTTGCAAAAGTTCAAGATGACGGTGTAGTATTTACGTCGCACCTCGACGGATCAAAGCACAAGTTCAACGCAGAAGTTTCAATTAAAACGCAACATAAACTTGGCGCAGACATAATCCTGGCGTTTGATGAATGCCCGTCACCTTTGCATGACTATGAATATACTAAAAAATCACTCGAGCGTACGCATCGCTGGGAAACCGATTCACTTAAAACACATCAATCACTCGAGTCATTAAAAAATTCTCAAATCAGTACCAACTACCCGTATCCATTTCCGCACTCCCAATATCTCTTTGGCATCCCGCACGGCGGTCCTTTTGAAGACCTACGCGTGCAGTCAGCCAAATATCTCTCTTCTCTCGATTTCTCTGGCTTTTCAATAGGTGGATCTCTCGGAAATCTCAAAACCGATATGCACAAAGTACTCGAGTGGCAGATTCCAGTTCTAGACGATGCAAAACCACGCCACTTACTCGGAATAGGTGATATAGACGACCTGTTTGAATGTATCGAGCGAGGCATAGATATGTTCGATTGCGTTGCCCCGACACGCATAGCGCGAAATGGCGCACTTTTTATCTCACCAGAAGCAGGTGGTAAAAAAGAAACTAAATTCAGATTAATTATTACTAATAATGAATTTAAAGAAGACGGCAAACCAATTGATCCCACCTGTCAGTGCTATACTTGCCGAAACTTCTCGCGCGCCTACATTCGTCACTTATTTATCGCTAAAGAACTCCTGGCATATCGGCTCGCCACTTATCACAATATTTATTTCATAGTAAATCTTGTCAAAAAAATCCGCGCAAGCATTATTAATAACGAATTTTCACTACTCAAGAATCATTGGCTTGGGTAAGATATAATGCACATATGATTGTCTTAGGTAAACCGCTTGCAGAAACTATACTGCTCGATCTCAAAGAACGCATCGAGTCACATAACCTAAAGCCACACTTAGTCATTATCTTGGCCGGCGAAAATCTTGCATCGCGTACCTATATTAAATACAAGAAAATTGCGGCAGAACGAATCGGACTCACTGTAACCGTCAAAGAATTCGCTGAAAACCAATCTACCCAGTGCATTAATACCATCGCACAACTCAATCAAGACCCGACAGTTCATGGCATCATCGTCCAGCTCCCAGTATTCGCTTCATGGCCTACCGAAGAAGTTGTTAATGCCGTAGCATTACACAAAGACGTTGACGGGTTTTTACCTCATTCTCCGTTCACGCCTGCAACTGCAGACGGTGTATGGGAAATGCTAGGCGAATTCGCACGTTTAGAAAAATTCTCCTCGACAGAAGGATTCTTAAAAAACAAAAATATTGTCGTATTAGGCAAAGGTAGAACAGCAGGGAAGCCTACTCGCGATTTACTTCGTACAAAAGGATTCGAATCTCAACTTATTGATTCCAAAACTGAAAATCCGGATCACATAATTTCTCAATCCGATGTAGTCATCACAGCCACAGGCAAGAAACACATTATCCATGCCGACAATATCAAAGAAGGATCATACGTTATCGGAGTAGGTGTGGGCAAAGAAATAGTCGAGGGACAAGAAAAACTATTCGGCGACATAGACGAACATCAGATCAGAGAAAAAGCGGCTCTCTATTGTCCCACCATAGGAGGAATTGGTCCCTTAACAATTGCATGCCTGCTCAGAAATGTGGTTATCGCATCTTCATAGCTAAGGTCATATAATTAAAGCATGAAATACTTTCTCGCAAAATCAGATCCAGAAACTTATTCCATAGACAATTTAGAAAAAGACAAAGAAACTACATGGGATGGTGTTCACAATCCCACTGCAGTTCAATTCCTGAAACAAATGAAAAAAGGGGACAGAGTTCTTATTTATCACTCACAAACAGACAAGGCTATTGTAGGACTAGCAGAAGTAGTAGGAAACTCTCGTCCAGATCCAAAGGATACTCGGACTTGGCTCGTGGATTTTAAATTTCTTAAGCGTTTCGACGAACCATATGTCACATTGCAGCAAATCAAAGAGACTGGTAAGTTTGAGGATTTCAGACTCGTACGCCAAGGGCGTCTCTCTACGATGGACGTTCCAGATGAATTTATTACCTATCTCAAAAAGCAGGGTCTTAAAATATAAAAAAAGGGCTAATAAGCAAAAGCTCATTAACCCTTTCGATCGAGTCTACTCGTCAGTCCGTCTCTCAAAGAACTCATCGTTCAAAGGAACTAACAACGAGAGAAGTGGAAGAAGTCCAGCTATAAGCAAAGCCATATCAAGCGATGCCGTTGCAATCAGGCCCATAACAGGGTTCAGAATCACCAGTGCCAGTCGACGAAGCATCGATATCAATGACCCAACAGTTGCCTGCTGATCCATCGGTATATGATTAGTCAGATCCGCAGCCAGCGTATCACTTCGAGTCAGACCGAATCCTCCTGATAAAATAATAAACACAGCAATTCCGATCGGATGCGGTATGATCGCAGCGACAAAACCAAGACCTGTAAGTACACTAGCCACCATAGACGCCTTCAACCGGGTGCCGCACAGTGCCACAAACACACCAAATCCCATCAGGATAACGATCTGGATCATGGACAATCCGGCATGCATGAATCCAAAGTAGGCGATAGACACATTAATCCGCATAAGTAGCGGTTGGTAATACCAAATCACATAGTACGCACCTGCCGAAACAAGGAGCATATTAAGCGTCGCCCTCTGAATTGTCCGATTGTACTTAAAGTGACGCAGTCCGTTTCGAATCGCGTCGAGGTAGTTAGCTTTAGGAGCAAACACATCCTGAAACGGCCACAGTACGACAAGTCCGAGTAATGCAGGAATGGCAGATAGAAACATGGTCCACTGCATACCAAAGTAAGTACTGATAACACCTCCAACTATCCCACTCAACATAATCCCCACCATAGAAAAAGAGCGGCTCCTGCGTATCCCTACGTCAAACAGATCCAATCGGCCAACATGCTTCAACGCTCCCTTCAATAGCGCTGTATCTGCACCCGATATAAATCCTTGGCCGAGTGCGAGCATAAGTTCACCACACATAAACACGCGAAAGTCGGGAACTAATGGATAGACAATGAACCCACAAATCATGAACACGGTGCCCAAGAGCAGCGAGCGCTTTCGTCCGAAACGATCTGCAAATGCTCCTGTTGGTATTTCACTAAGCACTATGCATAACATAAACCAGGACTGCAGTGTCTGAACCTCAGCTAGCGAAATCTTGCCCCATACAGTAAAGAACGGAACAAGCACGGCCGAAAAGAACTGCATCGACAATAGAAGTTTGAACACATAAAACCGCCGCAGCATCCAGCCTACATTTTGTTCTGACATACTTTTCCTCCACTATTAAAGTGCTACTAAGCTTACAAAAGCAGTCACAACAACTGCTAAGTTTATAAGCTCAGTAAACACCCGGAAAAAGTAGAAATACGAAAAGACCCCCGATTCCGGGGGTCTTGTGAACTAACAAAGTAGAAAAGCTTAAATAAGCATGCAATTAACCCCCGCACAAATTTTAGTAGCCTGATTTTGGCCACCTACGATTGTAGGGTTAAGAGATGAATAGTAAAAACTCATTGCTTTACTCATAATGACGACTATAACACACTATAGGTTGTATTGCAATTAATTTTTCTATATGGAATAGTATATATAACGCTATATTTTCGGCGGATTATTTCTAATAATCAGTTCTTTCAATATATGAAAAAGAAAACAACACTATCAAATATTATTAAGCGTAATGCTTTACCAATAACAATTACGGCGGTAATCACGGCAGCTATTGGCTTATACGCACTCTCTCAAAACGATGTATTGCTTGGTCAATTAAGGCAAACACAGCCCGCCAACGCGTACAGCGCATTCGGCTCGCAACCAGTAACCAAATACAATGATCGATATCTAACTGATTCAACAGGCAAACCAACTTTTTTCGTAGGTTACTATTCATGGGCTTCAATCAATCCAAGTACTTATGTCGATCACCCTTCAAAGTATAAAGATATGATCGACCTCATGGCCGAAAACAATCTTGACTATATGAGATTAGAGCTTGGAATGAATCGATTAGTCCATGAGGAGCGTGGAATATTCATGGACAGTCCAGGAATTTTTGCCTACGACACCTCAAGAGGTGATCGCTATCCAGATGCAAAAGCTAATTTAGATGCATTCGATCCACGATTTTTTGCTGGTATGGATGAAATCATTAGATATGCCAGAGATCGCAAAATAAACGTCCACTTGGCAATGTTTGATGGTGTAAATATTGCTTATGGTCGAGGAGAAGGAATTTATGAAAGAGGAGAATGTGGAACGCCTTTTACTGGTACGTTCTACCGATGGTGTAATTCACCATATAATCTGCAGAATCAAACACGCAATTTCTTTGGAGATATAGATAAAGAACCTTACGGTGGAGTAGATTTTGATGGAGATTTTTATCAGTATCAAATGGTTAACGGACAACCTGCACTTTCAAGTGCACCAGGAACTTTAGGCTTTTATCAAAGAAAAGTAGTTTCAGAAATAATTAATAAAACTAAACAATATAACAACGTTTTTTATGAAGTTGGCAATGAGATGTTTAACGGAGATATTAATCAGAGCCGAAATTGGCATCAGGCAGTTGTCAATCACGCCAAAAGCATAGTGCCTAACCGAGTGGTTACGGTGAATATGAAGCTGCATCAGAACACCCAAGATTGGGGAGTTTTTGATAGTCACGCTAGACACGATGGAGATCAAGCGTCTGATATTTTATACGCTGTGGAAAATAGTCGCTCCAATAACAGTCCTATGATCATGGATCCTGATGGGTCTCAGCTAAAAGGGGTAGGGATAGAGATGCAACGAAGAGAAGGTGGCACTGTAAAATATGAAGACGAATTGCGAAAAGCGGCATGGTTTACCTTTGTATCTCAAGGTGCAGGTTGGGGTGGATTCACCCATGACTTCTGGGACTATAACGTTAATTATGATGAAAGTTGTCAATGTGAAAGAATTCCAGGACTCACTGAGCCAGGAGAAAGAATTGCAGAAATAAAGCGTGAAGCTGCCCTAGGAAATGAGTTAGCTGTTGAAATGATAAATATTCCTAAATACTATGGATATTTGAAAAAATTCATTAATGAATCAAACGTTGAATACTGGGATATGCAGCCCGAAGAGTTGGACTATTTAAGTCGCAAGATGACTCTACCTGGAAAAGCCGTTATTGGCTATATTAACTATCCAGATATTCAAACTAAGCAAGTAAGCACGCCTGGGTTCTCAAGAATGGTCAATGTTCGTTACTTTAATCCTGTAACAGGTGCTTGGAGCGCAACTCAAAGGATTGAAAGCTTTGGTGCAATCGAGGTTACAAATCCGTTTACTAATAGTGATCGCGAAAAGCGAGATTGGGCTTTCGTAATTACCTCCGATGGTTATTCACCTGAGCAACCAGTAACCACACCAGTTCCTACACCTGAAGAGACGCCTGTAGTCACACCATCGCAAACGACAAATCCGACAACCAGGCCGGGAGTACAAACACCTTACAAAACGCATCAAATACCAGGAGTAATAGATGCTGAAGATTTTGACAATGGGGGTGAAGGGGTTGCCTATCATGACACTGATTCAGAAAATGTAGGTGGAGCATATCGACAAGATGCCGTAGATATTCAAGACATCTCCAATGGGGGCACAATAGTTGGCTGGACACGCAGTGGAGAGTGGTTGGAATACACAATAGATATACCTCAAGCCAGTGTATACAAAGCGCTGATCAACTACTCAATGGCCGAAACACAAGGCACTATGCACCTCGAACTCGATGGGAGAAATCTTACAGGACCAATTGCAATGACAACAACAGGCAGCTGGCAAACATACCAACTGAAAGAAACATCAACTTTCAGCCTTCCTGCTGGTAGACACGTGCTCAGACTCGCACTCGATAGCGGCAACCCATCAATTGCAAATATAAACAGCATACTCTTTACCTATGGGTCAAATTCCGAGAACCCTGATCCAACACCAAGTGCTGTTCCAACGACCGCACCGACTATAAGACCTACGCTGAGTCCAACACAACAACCAACAGCGCGGCCAACATTGGCGCCTACGGTGCAACCAACAATAAAACCTACGTTAAAGCCTACGTTGATACCAACCGCACAACCAACAATAGCACCTACTCAAGCTCCACAAGCTGGACAAATAACAATATACGCAGCTGGACAATCTGCACTCAATGTCTGGCCACAAATGGGTATCACTATAATTGGAGAAACGGTGGGTGAGGTGCTAAATATCAACTCAAGTAGTATAAAATCCTACACCTATTCACCTCGAAACCAAGCGGCAGTCAATCGATTACAGTTTAACTATATTAATAATTATGAGGGCCAGCGCAGAATCTTTGGATTCTTGACATGGACAGTTGATAGGAATCTCAGGATTCAAAAAGTTCTAGCCAATGGAGTAGAGTACAAAGCAGTAGACGAAGATACTTATACTTCAAGCTGTGGAGTCCAAGGGTACGTTAAAACAGAATGGTTACGTTGCCAATGGGGATACATGAGGTTTGATCAAAGATAAAGGATAAATATATGAAGCCTGCTCAGTCTAATAAAGATAAAGTCTATATATCAAAAAACCGATTTAAACTTGCAACGCAGCAAACTATCAGAAATTTTCTAATGGTTTGTGGAATAGCTTTGCTAGCAAGCAGCGTAATTGGACTGATAGTACTGGTAAACAATCGTGGTCAACAAACTTCAGTTGCTAATCCTGCTCTAGCTGCTCCATTTAATCCAGGGCTTGAGCTTTTTGTTTCAACAACTGGTAACGATTCCAATAATGGTCGAAGTTCTTCCAGTGCTTTTCGCACTATTGAAAAAGCCAGGACTGAAGTTCGCACAATACGGTCTTCAGGAATACCGAACGGTGGAATTGCAGTAAACATAGCAGGCGGGATTTATGATGATATACAAATAGCTTTTGACTCGAACGATAGCGGAACTAGCACATCTCCTATAGTCTATCGAGCGCAGGCGGGACAGCAAGTAAGATTAGTTGCCGCAAAGCGGATACCAATCTCTTCATTTTCAGGTGGAAGCATAAAGCAAGCGTCGCTAAGCAATGTGGGGTTTCAAAATGTGCAACCTTTAGGTGCAAGAGGTTCAGGCTATGATGGTCAAGCACCCGCAGAGCTTTATTTTAATGGCAAACGTATGACTATCGCGCAATATCCTAATGACCCAGTCTGGGCTTATACAACTGGCAGTCCTTACGAAATAACAGCAGGCTATGCAACATATAAATGCGGAGAATCTACTTTTGATTGTAATGTGATTAACAATTTAAGTGGAACAGGTGGACTATTTATCCATGCTTGGAATCATGATTATGCAAGTTTCTATGAGCCTGTTTCGATCAATGCCGGTTCAAAGACACTCAGTGCGCAAGGAGATTGGATTGAAATGGCTGGTGAGAGAAGATTTCGTTTACTTAATGCACGATCATTACTCGATGTTGCAGGAGAGTATTATATTGACCGAGGATCAAACATACTTTATTTCTATCCTCCAGAAAACTTAACTAATCAAGAAATCTATCTTTCATCGAAGGAATCGGTTTTTAAATTCAATAATGCTTCCAATATTAGACTCGAGCGTTTGACAATGGAAGATGCGTACGGTCATTTAGTAGATATAAAACAGGGCAGTAATGTTCAGGTTCTTGGCAGCACACTTAAAAATTCCGGGGAAAATGCTGTATTTATTCAAGGAGGAGCTGATCATTTAATTCAATCCAACAACATGTATGAGCTCGGCGAAGGAGGAGTAATAGTGCTTAAGGATAGTAGCAGTAACATGGAATCAGCAAGAATTTTAGTTCTGAATAATCACATTTATAAATTTGGAGAAGTACAGATGACATATCGGCAGGCAGTGAGGTTTGTAGGTAACAACAACAGAGCTGCATATAACAAAATTCATGATGCGCCTAACATGGCAATCTGGATGCAGGGAAGCAACAATATTCTCGAATACAATGATGTTTTTGATGTAGTAAGGGAGAGTGGTGATACAGCACCTTTTCATACCGCTTTAAGGTCAGGCACATCAGGAAATGAAGTCCGATACAACTACTTCCATGATGTTGACCCTAATCAGTTTAGAAATACTCGCGGCCAAACTCCTTGTGAGGGCACAACGGGCGTATATCTCGACGATGTCACTACAAATTTCAGAGTATATGGCAACATAATTGCTAATCCTGGTGTTCGAGGGGTCTTTATCAATAACGGAAACAACAACCGAATCGAAAATAATATTTTCTTAAATAGTCAGTATGGGGTTTATCTCCAATATCGCTATTGGACAGAACCAGCACCTCCAAAAGGAAACGTTATCCAAAATAATGTTAACTATAATGTTCAAGTGCCACTCACACCTCCAAATAGGTCGACTGAGTGTCCAAACGCTTCATATCAGACAAATATGTTTAGCGATAACACCATCTCCAATGCTAACGGAGGAATCCTGTTATCATCTGACCCAGGTATTATTGATCCATCAACCAAGCAACTAAGAAGCGGAATCTCATCATCTATTCAGTCTGCTCTCCCAGGATTTCAAAGAATTCCAGTTGAATGCATCGGCAACTACAATGATGAATATCGAACTGACGCTAATAGAAACTCAGCTTGCGGAGAAAGTACACGAGCCACTCCAATAGCTACGCCAATTCGTACTCAAAGCCCAGTTCCTTCACCTTTTTCCAGTGGTCTAGTCCCCTTACCACCTCCACCTACTGGTTCGACACCGTATCGTACATTGTCAGTACCAGGTATTATCCAAGCTGAGCACTTTGATAATGGCGGTCAAGGCGTAGCTTACAATGACACCACTCCCGGATCACAACTAAGCGGGGTAGATTTCCGAACTGACACTGATGTTGATATCGAACGGCTTCCGGTAACAATATTGTCACCAACAGTTGAGACAAACTTATATAATATCGCATGGACAGTTGCTGGAGAATATTTGAAATATACAGTTAATGTGTCGACCTCTGGTCAATATGTAATAAAGAGTCGTGTAGCATCGGCTGGCCCAGGAGGTTCCTTTAGCCTACAAATAGATAGTGCAGCACAATCTGCCGCTTTAACGGTTCCAGATACTGGTGGTTGGCAAACATATACTGATGTTAATTCTAATCCGATGTCATTAACTGCAGGTACCCATGTCCTCACCGTCCGAATGGTATCTAATGGAACACAACCAAACGCCAATGCAGCTGTGGGGAATTTCGATTCATTTAATGTTCAAGCAGCTACAGCAGTAAACAAGTTGCCAGTGGGGACTCTAAATAGCGTTGTAAGTCCAACCTATAACTCAATACGAGTAGTATCGGACAGTATCATCGATCCTGACTCAGCTTTAGCAACAGTTGCAGTAAAAATTTATGACAACAATCTAGTTGTAAGATCATTACGCGCAAACACATTAAACGAAACCTTTACAAATATATCTGCAGGTTCACACGTCATCAAGGTTACTGCTACAGACAATCAGACAGGTCAAGAAGTCGAGCTAACCGGTTCACCAAAGACTGTCTCTGTGCAAAGTCCGCCAACTCCAGCTCCAACTGTTTCACCAACACAATCACCGAAGCCAACTATTGCAGCTACTCAGGCACCAATTCCAACCCGTTCACCAACACCGACTGTAGCACCTCCAATCAGCAATAACATGGTGATCTATGCAGCTGGCAAACAGGCAGCGAATGTTTGGCCTCAACTGGGAATCACTATACTCAGCGATACCAACGGTGACATTGTAACGATCAATAAATCCTATCTGAGTACTTACGAATACAAGCCAAGACAGGATCGTCCAATTAAGGATTTCAAGTTTAACTTTATAAACGACTATAGTGGAAACGGTGAAGATCGTAACATCAGAATTCAGAAAGTTGTTTACAAAGGAACAGAATATAAAACAGCAGATAGTGCCACCTACTCATCAGGTAGTTGGACTTTATCAAACGGGTGCAGCACTCGTGGGTATATCCGAAGTGAATGGTTACATTGTCAGTGGGGACACTTTAAATTTGATCAAAAATAAGTCTAAATTCCCAAAATAGAAACAATGGCTTATACTGATTCGATGGATAGAAAAATTATATTCGCAAGTCTTCTTACAATGATTAGTCTGTGTGGGTGTACTACACAATCTACACAGACTAATCCATCTGAGAACCGTGCACAATCTTTACAAGAAATTTCCAGTGGTCCGTCACCAAGTCCGCTCGCTTTTCGTGAGATGACAATTCCATACCTACGAGAACGACAATACACAAGTACTTTGGGCCAGTTACAAAAAAACTCCGAAAGCGTTAACTATACATCCTATGTCACAAACTATAATTCGGATGGACTAAAAGTTAATGCGCTTCTAACTCAACCAAAAGGAGATAAACCGTTAGGTGGTTGGCCGGCAGTTGTGTTTGTTCATGGATACATCCCACCTAATCAATATCAAACATTAACCCGTTATGTCGATCACGTAAATTTCTTAGCTCGTAACGGATTTGTAGTTTTCAAAATCGATTTGCGTGGACACGGTGACTCCGAAGGTGAAGCAGGAGGTGGATACTACTCATCTGACTATATTATCGACACACTTAACGCACGAGCAGCGCTTCAATCTTCAGATTTT
>CAZGHS010000003.1:24855-129413 GCA_964525495.1 uncultured Gammaproteobacteria bacterium | reverse complement strand
CTGGCAATGTCACATCTCGAGCCTTTGCAGCACAGCCAGATATTCCTGCAGTCGTAATTTGGGCAGGAGCAGGCTACACGTATACAGACTTACAAGAGTACCGCATCAGCGACAATAGCTACCGTCCACAACCAAGCAGTTCACAAACTCAAAGTCGGCGCCAACAATTGTTTAATGCGCATGGACAGTTTGATCCAAATAGCGCATTTTGGAAGCAAGTTCCTCCAACCAACTATTTATCAGATATCAAAGGGGCTCTTCAATTGCACCATGCAACAAACGACGATGTCGTCAGTATTAAGTACAGCGAAAATTTAAATAATATCTTGAGTAGAACAACTATTCCACACGAATTCTACACGTACTCATCTGGTGGTCACAACATCAGCGGCAGCAGCTTTACGCAAGCAATGCAGCGCACAGTAGATTTCTACAAAAAGAATCTTGAATAATTACGTTAATACTTCAGGCAATTCTTCGCCCTCGGGTATAAATTTGATCGACAAAGAATTCACACAGTGTCGCGTATTCTTCTCCGTTAAACGCTCACCTTCAAACACATGTCCGAGATGACCGTCACAGTGTGCACACCGTATTTCAGTCCGTCGTCCATCCTCATCAGGAAGCCATGTCACAGATTTAGGAAATTCTTCATCAAATGCCGGCCAACCGCATCCTGCATCAAACTTAGCCTTAGAAGAGAAAAGGGGAGAATTACATCGACGACAGATAAAAGTACCTGCTACATAGAAATCATCATACTCACCTGTGTAAGGCGCCTCTGTTCCATGCTTTACGATAATTCGTTCTTCTTCTGAAGTTAATTTATTCATATCTTCAGTATACCAAGACAGTAAAAAATAATTTGATACAATAATGGTATGAAAATCAAAAATCTTTTTTTCCTAACCATCTGTGCACTTGTATTGTCAGCCTGCACTCCAACACAAGATGCAGAAACCACGAGCCAACCAACCTCCGCTCCTTCAGGAATATCTACTATAGCAACTCCGAGTCCATCATTAGCGCCGACAGTCTCTCCATCAGCAGCTGTGAATGCAAAGGGAGCACTTACAGGAAAGCTCTGTTATCCCTCAAGTTTCTTGCCAGAAGGCAAAATCGAAGCTAAAAATACCCAGACCAACGAATCAGTTTATCTGCCATATCCTGGCAGTGCCAACGGTGGCAAGAGTACCTACGAACTCCAAGTACCGGAAGGTTCCTACAAAGTTCGATACAGTGTGATGATGCCGAACAATCCAGAACCCATGCCTGGTTACCACACAGCATGCACAGGCGTTGAAAAAGTCTGCCAAGAGCAAAACACCGTACGTGAAGCATTGACTGTTTCGGTTAAAGCAGGACAGACCACCACAGGTGTCGACCTATGTGATTTCTACTACAACAAAGACAAAGAGCCGAAATTCTAAAGTGTTGATATAATAAACACTTAATGAACAAAAACAGGCTCATCATTTTCAAGCAAACAACGATGATCGTGATAATTATTACCGCGGTCAAAGTTGTCTTTCAATATTTTCACTGGGAAATTCTTTCCGTGACTCCACTGCATACAGGTTTACTCGCAGGAAGCGTCTTTGTACTTGGGTTTATACTTTCTAGCACTCACACCGATTACAAAGAAAGCGAGAAAATGCCAGTCGAACTCACCACAGCAATCGAAAGTATTCACCAAGATAGCGTACTTTGCAAACAAGAATATCCGGACTTTAAACTTAATGAACTTCAAACATTGTTAAATGGTATTCTCATAGCATTTCGTGAAGATGTACAGAATCATACAGACAACGCCTTCGTTAAAGCAAAAGAGCTTGCACAGTATTTTAAACAAATGGAAAAACTAGGTATTCCTGCCAACTACATTGTTAAATTAAAGCAAGAACAAAACACAATTATTAAAATAATCTTGCGCATGCACTATTTGCAAAAAATCCAACCTCTTCCTTCAGCATTCATTCTCGTTAAATCAATTGTTTTTATTATTATCGCCATGCTTCTACTTACTAAAATAGGCGACTTACGAGACGAGATTATCGTCACCGCATTTATATCGTTCATCTATATCTATATCCTTAAGCTAATAAAAGTAATGGACACGCCTTTTCATCCATCTGGCGCGACTCAAGATGATATCAGTCTTTTCTTACTGAAAGAGCAGCAAGAACGCTTAAAATAACTATTGTCTCTGACCGTTAAATTTTTTATGCTAATGGTATGTTGCATCACAAACATTCACATATAGTCTTGCCTGTATATATTGCGCTTTGTTTGACAGGAATACTTATACTGTTTCTCAGTTCGCGAAACCAACCGAAGCCCCAAACAAACGTAACTCCTACGCCAGCTTCCATCGATAGCACGTCTGCGTACAGGACTACTCTCGAAGGCAATGTCGTGTGCTTGCCACACCGAGACACATCAGGCCCTCAAACAAAGGAATGTGCTATCGGTATTCTAACAGACCAAAATATCTATTACGCACTCGATGCAAGTTTGATGTCTGCAATACCGCCAGAATATGGAACAGGAGATAGGGTTAAAGGAAATGGATTACTTACTCCGATCGAAAATCTAAGCAGTGATCATTGGCAAAAATATAATGTAGAAGGAATTTTTTCGGCAACTGATTCTTTAGAAGTAACTAAATAACTACAAAACACTATCATTCTTCATTTCGGCATGTAGTCGAGTATTTTCCATTTCTAACTGCACGATCCTCTCATTAAGTTGCTCATTAGTTTTTTGAGTATCCATTATTGCGTGATCTTTCTTACGCAAATTCGCATTCACAAACAACGAATCAACCAAATTAATTATCCAAGAGTAGAGCAGTCCGATTAACAAACTTACACCAAGAGCTATATAAAGCGGAACATCAGGAATAACGGCACTGCCAAAAGTAATAGGAATACTCATCGAATTCTGAGTTGAGAAAAATCCAAACGCGATTGCAATAATGACAAGTAATATGACACTAAACATGTATAAATTTAGTATATAAAGTACTATTAAAATTTACAAGAGTTTGTTTTTGAAATAAAAAAAATATGTTAAACTAAAGAGATGTCGAGCGATCAAAACATCCTTCATGCCATTTTGAAAGAGTTCCAAGAGCTCAAAAAAGAAATGCGAATCGGATTCAAAAAAGTCGACGAGAGATTCGATCATTTAGATAATAAATTAAGCACTAAAATTGATACATTAGATGAAAAGCTCACAAAGCGTCTCGACAGAATTGGTGGCCAAGTAGCTTTTCTCGAAGACGATGCTCCAACCAGAATGGAATTCAATCAACTTGAAAAACGAGTTACAACATTGAAAAGATCACGTCTCTGAAAATATAGCCTGAAGATGCTATAATAGCCTTTATGGAAATCGGCATCGTCGGCTTACCCAATGTCGGCAAATCAACTTTATTCAACGCACTCCTTAAAAAACAGGTGGCTCTTGCTGCAAACTATCCCTTTGCAACGATCGAACCTAATACCGGCATAGTTGATGTCCCAGACGACCGACTCGATGCTCTTGCAGACTTCATCAAGAAAACCGAAAAAATAGAATCCGGATTCAAAATCATCCCTGCAACTATCAAAGTTGTAGACATTGCAGGCATAGTCAAAGGTGCATCGGAAGGCCAGGGTCTCGGAAACAAATTCCTCAGCCATATTCGCGAAGTAGACGCGATCGCGCAAGTAGTTCGCGAGTTCACAGACGCTGACGTAGTGCAAACAGGGGAGAATCCGAAGTCAGATATCGAAACCATCAACACCGAGCTAATCTTGGCAGATATGGAAACAATCACTAAGCTTATAGATAATGCCACAACTGATCTCAAACGAGTCACTTTAGATAAAGCCACGACACAAATGCGGATCGACGCCCTCAAGAAAATCAAAGACGCACTCGACGCCGGACAATTAGCATCAGAAGCAGGACTGACACCAGAAGAAAAAACTGCAGTCGGCAATCTTCCCCTTATCACTACGAAACCTATGATATATGTCTACAATGTAGACGAAAAAGATGCAGCTAAAGAAGCGACTAAGCCAAACGAGCTTATCATTTCTGCAAAAGTCGAATCCGAAGTATCGTCATTGGACGAGGCTGAAGCCGCTGAATACCTCGAATCTCTCGGACTCAAACAATCAGGTCTCCACCGTTTGGCTAAAAAAGCTTACGACATACTCGGTCTGCAGAGCTTCCTCACAGCAGGTCCAAAAGAAGTCCGAGCTTGGACCATCAAAAAGGGAACAAAAGGACCACAAGCTGCAGCAGTGATTCACACAGATTTTGAAAAAGGATTTATCAAAGCTGAATGCATAAATTGGCAAAAACTGATAGATGCAGGCTCATATGTCAAAGCCAAAGAGCTCGGACAACTCCGCCTCGAAGGCAAAGAATACGTCGTCCAAGATGGGGATGTAATTGAATTCAAAATCAACGCCTAAAAAGAAAACCCGAGAAAGTGGTGGTGTAATGTGCTAATACAATTCAATACGCTTCAATAGCATATTTATTGTAGTTGCAGTGTTTACCACTCTCTCGGTCAAATCCTACTTATCCTTCGCATCTCTCGTGAGTTCGCGCCTGCGACTGGCTATATCTTTACGTACAAGCTTAAGCAGTACGCGAATAGACTCAGGTGCGAACGACTCTCCTCCGTAGTGACTGCATCGCTCTACGAGCTGCTCACGCTTCTCGATCAAAGTTTTGAGGTATTCATCTGTAGTTGTCACCGATGACCTCGCTTTCATGTTAAAGAGATAAGTAAGTTATTGAACACTATATCATACTATAGGCTTAAACTCAACATTATTAGATCACTCACAAAATTGACTCTTTGGGTTTCGTATGGTATATTCCTCGAAGCCAAACCTCGGTCTAGCTAACGCTTTACCGATCCCATTATCCTAGGTCTGGCACATTATTTGAAAGGATGTCGTATGACAAAATACGAACTGACGGTCATCGTACGCCCAGAGCTCAGCGAAGAAGACCGAGAAACTGTATTAAAGAAAGTTGAAGAGCTCATTACTTCAACCAGTGGCGAAATACTCTCCCGCGATATGTGGGGACGAAGAGACCTCGCATACCCAATTAGAAAATATAAAGAAGGTGTGTATGTTCTCATAACCTTCAATGGCGAACCAAGCGCAACACGAGATATTGACTATAAAGTCAAAATCAATGACGATATTATCAGACATTTATTGGTTAAGGCCGACAAGTAAGGCAAAATAAGAGGAGTACGTATGGCTTCACGCTCATTAAACAAAGTTATATTGATCGGAAACTTAACACGCGATCCTGAGCTGAAATATATCCAGCAAGGAAACGCAGTGTGCACTTTTGGCCTTGCAACCAATCGTTCGTGGACACCTTCAGAAGGTGGCGAACGCCGAGAAGAGACAGAATACCATCGTTTAGTATCCTGGGGTAAGCTCGCAGAGCTCTGCTCCCAATTACTTACTAAAGGACGAAAAGTATATATCGAAGGTCGTCTTCAGACTCGTCAGTGGGAAACCGCAGACGGTCAACAGAGAAATACTACTGAAATAGTAGTAGAAGACATGATCCTTCTCGACAGCCGCAAAGGCGGCAACGGTGACTTTGCAGGTGGCGACGATATGCAAGACGATGTCGCACCTATAGAAACACCAAAAAAGCCCTCAGGTGATAAACAACCTATGGACGAAAAAATAAATATTGATGATATCCCATTTTAAGGAGTAATATATGGCACCAAAAAAAATTAGTTACAAAAGAAAAAGCTGTCAGTTCACTGACGAAGGAATAACACCTGATTATAAAGATGTTTCCCGACTCAAGAAACTCGTATCAGATCGAGGAAAGATAATTGCGAAAGCACGAACAGGTACAACAAGCAAATACCAGAGACAGGTATCTATTGCGGTAAAGCGCGCTCGACACCTCGCACTCATTCCATTCGTTTCACGAGGATAAAAAATCTGACAATGACAATATAAACCCACGCTAACCCCGTGGGTTTTTTTGTTGTATAGTTATTCTATGTGGGACATCAACAAAATCGCCGACATCTCTCCGCTTGCTATTCAAAAGCGACTGCCGTTTGCGGCAAGCACGTCCGAGGTGCACAATTTTATAGGAAATTTCACGCTTACACCCAGTGCCTTACCTACAACCATCCGTAGCAAATTTATAATGCAGGCACTTCTTAAAGAGCTGCTCATTGCAGAGAAAACAAACTATGCCGAAGGGAAAGTAACTATTCCCGAATATATTAAACGCGTCAGCGCATCGCCTGTCGAGAGTTGCCTTATGATGCTTGATGGCACAGTACTCGCAGACTACACACTGATTCAGGACAATAATAAAGACATTGCGGTATCTATCCAGATTCACCCATCTCACGAATCAATAGCCGGAACTTGCACTTTAGATTTTGGACTTAATGAAAAACAATCCATTCATCTCAAGTCTCAGCGGCTCCTACATATTCCTACACCGACAGCTCAGTCACTACATATTACGCTAGACATCCAGCAGGGGATCACCGCTTGTCGCCAAAACGTAGCACTCCATATTCCCCATACTCCAGTCGGACTGATAATTGATACGCGAGATAATGATATTCTAATAAAAAGCACTATCGAAAAATCAAAAGAGTATATCTTAGATTGGCTTCAAACATTTGATATTACCGTATCGGAAAACTAAAAAATATGAACATATTTACTCCAATCAAAAAAGTCGCAGGAAAAATAATCGAACGCAAACTGCCCAACAACAGTACTATCAAAGTGAAGGATGGAGATATCGTCTCACCGTCAGATATTTTAGCCGAAACTAAACCCTCAGCCGGATTCCATATCATCAACGCTGCAGTCATTCTTGGAATACCTGCAAAAAACCTCAAGCAATACGTAGTACGAAAAGAAGGCGAGAAGATTTACAAAGGCGAGATCGTTGCAGAAAAAACAAAAATCTTAAGCAAAGAAACAACAAAGGTAACCGCTCCAGTCGATGGAATCATCCAAAGTATCAATGACACCAATGGTCAGGTTCTTCTCAAAATGACGCGCAAGCACGAACTTATTCCAACAGGAGTATGGGGTAAAGTAGTCGAAATTAAGGATAGCACCATTAAAATAGAAACTCAGGTGATTGAAGTGGAAGGACGTGCTGGTCGAGGATTCGAACGCAACGGCGCAATAAAAATAATCGCATCGCCATACGAAGTCATCCGTGAATATATGATTAACGAAGATCACGCAGGAAAGATAATAGTTGGCGGCAGCATGCTCACAAGAGAAGCTATAACAAAGTGCATTAATATGGGAGTATCTGGATGCATCGTGGGCGGAATCGACTATAAAGATATCCTGTCAGTTCAAAAAGACAGCGACATCGGATTTACAATGGTAGCTCTCGAAGGATATGGTAATATCGCTATTAACGAAAAAACATACGAAGAACTCAAAAAATGCGATAATTATTATTCGTTTATCAACGGAATCGAAAAAAAGCTGCTCATCCCCATGGAATCATTAGGAACAATCACAAAATCAGTAACTCTATCTAAATTAAAAGTTGGGACTACTATACGCATCGCATTTGATAACTTTACAGGGCAGACAGGTGTAGTTAAAGACCTTATCGAAAATTATCCATTACCTTCAGGAATCAGAACTGACGTGGCAAAAATCGCCATTCACAACACAGAACAAGTTATACCATTAGCAAATATTGAAATTTTACCTTAATCTCGTTAGAATAATCTTTATGAATCTTTCACCTTTACAGAAAAAAGTACTCTCCCTCGGCGGAGTGAGTTTAGTGTCCTTATTAATCGGCTGGCAACTCGGTCAGAACGATATAACGATTGAGCGTTTAAATTCGCAATCGTTACCTAAGATCCAGATCGAAAGCAAGCGTCCAGCAGATATCGCCGATGTCGACATGACTCAGTTCTGGAATGTTTGGCGCATCGCAAGCACAAAATATATAGAGAAAGATAAAGTAACAGGTCAAAAGTTGATAGAAGGCGCTACAGCCGGATTAATTGAAGCCCTTGATGATCCATATTCTGTATATCTAACAAAATCTCAAAACGAGGACTCCAAAGAAGACCTCAACGGTCGCTTCGAAGGCGTCGGCATGCAACTTGGATTTAATAAAGATAAGCAACTTATCGTAGTATCACCAATCACGAGTTCACCAGCAGAAAAAGCAGGTATACGGGCCGGAGATAAAATCTGGTTTATAGACGAAAAAGATACTATCGGTTTATCGTTACCAGAAGCAGTAGAAAAAATCCGTGGCGAAAAAGGTACTAAAGTTAAATTAAAGATTCAGCACGAAACATCAACAGAGCTGACCGATATTGAAATCACGCGAGACACAATCATAGTAAAAAGTGTAGAAGTAAAAATGATTGAAAATAATACGATTGCCCACGTCAAAATTAACAGATTCGGCGATACTACCAAGTCTGAATGGGACGAAGCTGTTCGAACAATTAACAGTCAGAACATAAAGAAAGTTGCGCTGGACGTTCGTAATAATCCAGGCGGTTATCTCGATACAGCTGAATATATAAACTCAGATTTCATAAATGGTGTAGTAGTCCAACAAGAGAACTATCTTGGTGAGCGCCGAAAGGCGACAAGCAGCCATGCACAGCGACTGGCAGGAGTACAGGTAGTCGGACTCATCAATAAGGGCTCAGCATCAGCCTCAGAAATCGTAGCTGGTGGTTTGCAGGATACAGGCAAAGCTAAATTGGTTGGCGAACAATCCTTCGGAAAGGGTACAATACAGGAAGTTGAGGATTTGTCAGGCGGGGCTGGACTCCATATTACAACCGCAAAGTGGCTCCTTCCTTCAGGAAAATGGATTCATAAAGAAGGTCTAAAGCCAGACATTGAAGTAAAGCGCACAGAAGAAGATATCTTAGCGAACAAGGATCCTCAGCTCGACAAAGCCGTAGAGTTATTAAAATAACTGCCCGGACTGGAAACGAGTATGAAAGTAATAATAAAGAAAGACAACACCGTCAAAGACGTGAGCGAAGGCTATGCTCAAAATTATTTATTGCCGCGCGGGTTGGCAATTATCGCGTCTCCACAGGAAATTCAGAAGCGTGATCAGCAGCTCAAGCAAGCTGAAGCGCAACGCAAACAACAAGACAAGGAAGATGAAAAATACATTGAGTCCGTGTCAGGAAAAGAATTCACTATAAAAACTGACAAGATAGGCGCGACTGGCAAGCTTTTCGGATCGATTACTGCTAAGGAAATCTCCGAACACATAGGTATAAACAAACAATACATCCAACTTTCAGCTCCTATTAAGGAATCTGGTGCACACTACATAGAGTTAAAAGCGGGACAATACCACGCAAAAATTACTATCACTGTTACAAAGGAAGGTACGAAATGAGCCACGCAAAAAATCTCTTAATTTTACTCATCGGAGTAGGTGTTGGAGTAGGACTTTTTGCACTATCAAAAGTTACTGACCCAAAACTTCCTGTAAGTAATCCGCTTACTCAATCCAGCAACGGCAAAGAGACAACAGTAGTAAAAGAAAAGTCTGATGTAGTTGAGGTCGTCAAACAAGTTGGACCATCCGTGGTATCTATTGCCATCAAACGACAAGGTCGCACGCCATTCGATACGGTAGAGCCAGGAGGCAACCCCGTCCCAGGAGCAAACGAGTCAGGCATTGGCACAGGCTTTATTGTCGATAGCAACGGTGTGATTCTTACAAATAAACACGTAGTCGAATCAGCGGGAAGCTACGTCGTGATCACAAACGATAACAAAAAATACGACGTCAAAAAAATCACCCAGGACCCACTCAATGACATTGCACTCTTGAAAGTAGATGCCACAGGGCTAAAAGCTGTACAATTCGGCGATTCATCGAAACTAGATGTAGGGCAAACAGTTGTTGCGATGGGAAATGCGCTTGGTGAATTTAAGAATACTGTCACGGTAGGTGTGGTCTCAGGCTTAGATAGAAACATTGAAGCAACCGATCAGCTCGGACGCAATTCAGAACAACTGGGCAATCTCATCCAAACAGATGCGGCAATCAATCCTGGAAACTCAGGCGGTCCACTTCTGAACATTGCAGGACAGGTAATCGGCATTAACACCGCTGTGGCAGCGGGAAGCGCACAGAACATTGGCTTCGCTATTCCTATCAATTCAGCTAAACCAGCAATTAATGAGTTCCTTGCATCAGGAAAAATCTCTCGCCCGTTCCTCGGAGTTGAGTATCGCATGATCACAAAACGGCTCGCACTTATTAACGAAATTCCCGAAGGAGCATACGTTTTTGATACGGTCGAGGGCGGTCCTGCAGAAAAAGCTGGAATTCAAGCAGAGGACATTATCACTGAAATTAATGGAGTCAAACTTATTGACGACAAACAATTATCAGAAGTAATCCAATCACTCAAGGTAAATCAACAAGTTGAAATGAAGTATTATCGAGATGGCCAAACACAGTCTGTACGTGTGACAATTGGCGAAGGTAGCGAATAGCGACCTATAGCATTTGACTCCAAACTCGAAAAGTAGTATAATAGTAGGTACTTTAGTTGAATACTAGGCTCAAACATCCCTATTCATTTGCTAAAGTTATTCATCCGAATCCAGTTCGCCTTCAACAATACCTATATTAAGTCGGATATATTCAAGCATCTCAGCAATTTCACCATTCATAATCCCCTCGATGTTGTACCAAGATTTTCCAACCCGATGATCAGTTACACGAGACTGAGGAAAGTTATATGTACGAATCTTCTCAGAGCGATCTCCGCTGCCAACCTGAGCCTTACGATTCGACTCAACGGCTGACACCTCCTGTGCCCGCTCCTTTTCCCACAGCTTAGCACGAAGCATGTTCTCAGCAATTTCACGGTTCCGTCCTTGATATCGTTCTGTACGACAAACTACTACGATACCTGAAGGTCTATGAGTCAAACGCACGGCAGTTTCAACTTTGTTAACATTCTGACCACCATGACCACCAGCGCGGAATGTTTCTAGTTCTACTTCTGACATATTCAAGTGAAATTCTTTTTCTTCAATTTCAGGCATCATAGCTACAGTTATGGTAGAGGTATGGATACGACCTGAAGACTCCGTCTTCGGCACACGCTGCACTCGGTGCACTCCTGATTCCCATTTCAAAATTCCATACGCTCCCTTACCAACAATCTTTGCAGTGACCTGCTTAATATTCCCAAGTCCGCCTTCATTACGATCAAGCTCGACGACTTCCCATCCGTGCAATTCCGCATAACGCGAATACATACGATACAACTCTGAAGCAAATAATCCGGCTTCGTCACCACCAGCGGCGGCGCGAATTTCGACAGTAACAGCCTTTTTATCTAAAGCTGCATCAGGAGAAGGGTAGAGGAGTCCATGTAATTGAGATATTACGTCTGTAAGACGAGCAGTATCTGATTCAATTTCAGATTTAGCCATCTCTTTCAGTTCAGCATCAAGCGAGGAGTCTTCAAGAAAAGTTTCATTAGAGGCAATCTTATCTTCAAGTGCTTTTTGTTCTTTAGATAAGGAAACCACTTCCTGGATTTCGCCAAGACTACGAGTAACTTCTGCAAGTTTTTGAGAATCTGAAGTAACAGCTGAATCACTAAAAGACGCAGTTAAACGTTCATACTCTGAGAGTATATCGATGAGTTTTGAATCCATAAACTAAGCTGATTTTGCCTGGTTAGTATCGCCTGTGTCAACCATCTCAAGCATCTCTTTGATAGTTCGAGGTGCTGAAGCTTGTGCTTTTGTATCGTCTTTTTTAGATTGCTTCTTTGTTTGTATAGCTGCCTGTTTAGCTGCTGCTGCGTTTTGAGCCATAACAAATTTATCAACACGTCCAAGTGTGTCGATAAAGCGCTTAACACCTGTATAAACAGGATGACAAGCTGAACAGATTTCAACTCGGATTTCCTCTTTTACTGAGCCCGTTTCAAAAGTGTTTCCACAAGAACAAACTACTTTAGCTGTAACAAAATAAGTCGGATGTATATTTCCCTGCATAAGTAACCTCCACGTTCAAAGTATTCTACCACACGTTTACGCGTTTGTCATCATCCTTAAGGGGTCATGGCCGCAGGGGATCCTGACGGACTTGGGGAGAGACTATATGGGTCAATCTCCATACCACTTATAACATATGAGCTCAAAAGCGTCACAAAATCAGTATCTTCCTTAAAGGCGTAGTAATAATCGCCGCCGATAGCCTGTCTGCCTATCAAAAGCGTTTGAACATTTCCATCCTTTTTCTTTACTGTCAGGGTATAGCTAGGGTTATTTACACCTGCTGTTTCCTTACTAACTTTATCCAAGCTATATCGGTACTGTCCATCAAGTCGTGTAAAACTAGATATAAAAGCGCCGACTTTAGCTTGATCAACGCTAACAGGAGGGGACACGAGTTTCCAACCTGCATCACTGCGCTGGAGAGTACCTGATCCTGAAGCGTACTTCCAAGAAACTTCGGCAATATCAGTCTCAGTGTAATTAAAAAGTTGAACAATCTCAGGGGTTGCGCTCGGTGCAATACTTTCCTTGGGAGTACGAAACCAATAATAATAGGATCCATACAACAGGCCTAAAAGCAGAACTAAGATGAAAGTAGATTTATATCGAGCTAACATATTATAACGATTTAAATTTCCGTCTATTACGCCAGACTAATATACCGAGTAGTAAAACAAACCCTGGCATGCCAAACAATACAAAGTAATAAATTTGCTTTTCTTGTACATTTGTTAAACTAATTGTGTCTTGAGTGCGATCCTTCGGCACAATATTAAGTGTTTCTCTTTCAGCCAACCATCCCACTGAATTACTGACCAAAGCAATATTACCAGGGGAATAGAGCTTATTCTCAGGATGGAATACCACCACTGGATTGGTTCCCATTTCAGAATCTCCGATTACGACGAGTCGAACTTGCTTCGATTGATCATTTTTATCCGGATTCGTATACTTCATGGCTACTCCGATTGGAATAGGGCCTTCAACATCACCAGATTGTGTATTTTTCTCTGGCATGCTTGATCCAAGCTTCAATGGCGTCACTTCTAACCATGACTGAGGACTTGTCGACATAAGCGTCTCGACCGAAGCCTGACCTGGCACAGTACCTGGTCTCACTTCTTGAGGTGCACCATACACCGATCGTTCAATCGATTCAGTAATTGTATGTCGAGGGTATTCCACAATAGCAGGATTAAATGGAGCACTAATATAGAGAGCGGGATCAAATGCAAATCCATTCTTAATATTCACCCCATACTTTGATAACACATCTTCAATTCCAATTTTGCGATTATCCTGGAGAGAATCAAGCATTACAAAAGCTCGTCCGCCTCGGCCTAAATATGCGTTCAACGCTTCAATTTGACGAGAAGAGTACGGAGTTTGTGGACCAGCTATAACCAAAATACCTGTATCTGATGCAACAGTCGGATCCTTCAATGCATCCTGCTTGGTTACTACATAATTCATTCGAGCTAACGTATTCTTTACTTCACTAAAACCAGATTCATCCTCAGCGTCAGGATCTTTTTCACCATTTCCTGTCCAGAAGACAACATTAACTTTACGCTGATCCTGCAATCGGATAAGTATTGACGTAAACTCCGCTTCAGTCGGAGACAGTGTTTCTTCTTGCTTATTGCCTTGCACAAACACTACAGTGTTTGGTCTACGAATACCATACTGTGCAGCCAACTCACCTTTAGAATACAAATCTATAAACTCAGGTTTGATATTTTGATTGCGAGAAGAATATTCCTTGAGCAACTTCATTGCCTCAACTTCAGCACCTGGCTCAAAAAACGCATATACTTTAATTGGCTCTTTAACTTTTTTTATTGTTTCAATAGTTTCCTTAGAGAGAGAATATACCTGGTTCTTCGTTGTGTCCCATCGAAGCCCTGCGTTTTTGGCTATAAGATTCAAAATAACAAGTATTGCTGCAACTACCAATATAGAAATAAAACTATGGCTACCATATTGTGTTTGGCGAGACTTTAAAGCATTGCCCGCTTGTCCAGGCATTCCTTTTATTACACCAAGAGCACGATCACGAATAGTTTTAAAATCAAATTTCAGTTTCATATTATATCCATCGCTTTGTATCGAGTACTTTAGATGTTAAATAAATCCAGAAAACAATAAACGACAAGTAAAAGATAATATCACGCGCATCAACGACGCCTTTATTTAAATCTTCAAAGTGGCTTGAAATAGCGAAATATCCGATAATATTATCAGGTCCCATAGAACCTGTTATCCAAGTCAAAAGCCACATTATCAAAATAAAGGTAAACGATATGGCCGCAGCGATAATCTGATTTTCTGTCAGTGATGATGCGAAAAGTCCGAGTGCTAAAAATGAAAGCCCCACCAGATAAAGCGAAAGATATTGAGTAACCATCGGCAAAATATCAGGCTTAGATACTAGTGACAAAATCACCCCGTAGAGTCCCGTTGGAAGTATCATTGCCAACAACACTGTAGCGGATGCAAAAAACTTCCCTAATACGATCTCAATTTCCTTAATAGGGCGGGTAAGCAACAACTCCAATGTCCCGCTCTTTTTTTCTTCAGATAAAAGCCGCATGCTAACCAAAGGCATAAGAAAAATAAGAATTATAACCAGGTTGGATAGAGAATACTCAAGAGATGCAGACTTAGACACCACAGTAATGGAGTAAAAGAAAAACCCACCGATAATTAAGAACAGCGCAATCGAAATATAAGCTACTGATGAGCTAAAATACGATCGAAGTTCTTTTAAATACACTGCACCAATATTTCTCATATTATTTCTCTTCCGTTACAAGTTTAAGGAATATACTTTCAAGATCAATCTTTTCACTACGAAATTCACGAATATCAATATTTGTATCAATAAGTTTCTTCAATAATTGATGACGTACATCAGATTGCGATTCAACAGTGATGACATGCTCATCACCATCGCGCACACTGTCTGAACGAGTTATGCCGTTGACTGAACGAATTGACTTGAGAGCTTCCTCGATCTTGCCACCAACAGTCACTAATAATTTACTTCGTGTTTTATCTTTCTGAGTAAGATCATGCACACTACTGTCGGCAATAATCGCTCCCTTATTTATAATAAGGACACGGCTACAAATCTGACTAACTTCAGGCAAGATATGCGTACTCAAAATTACTGTTTGATGTTTTGCGAGATCTTTAATCAATTCACGAATCTCAATGATCTGCACCGGATCTAAACCAACAGTCGGTTCGTCCAGGATTAATACCTCAGGATTGCCAATCAAAGCTTGTGCCAATCCGACGCGCTGACGATAACCTCGAGACAAAGATCCAATTAATTTTTTTGAAACAGCGGTAAGCCCCGTGCGCTCCTTTACCCGAGCAAGTTCATTCTTGAACTCTTTACCAGGAACTCTCATTATTCGAGCAAAAAACAACAAGTACTCATCAACATTTAAATCAAGATAAAGTGGCACGTGCTCTGGCAAATAACCAATTTTCCTACGAGCCTGCAACGAGTTTTCTACTACATCCTGTCCACCAATTTTGACAAAGCCAGAAGTAGGAGGGAGGTAGCCTGTGATAATACGCATCGTCGTAGTTTTACCTGCGCCGTTAGGTCCCAAAAATCCAATGATTTCACCCTTATCAATTGTAAAGGAAATATCTTTCAGTATCGGATTGCCCGCATAGGATTTGTTGAGATGAGAAACTTGTATCATACGTTTGTTGAGTTAGCGAATATACGTATTACATACTATAGCAAAAATTCTACTTGGTCAAGAGTAGATCACTGAAAATTATCTGAATGTAAAAATGACAAAACCAAATCAACACTTTCTTGGGAATGAGTAGTTAATGTTTCAAGAACATGAGCTGCGTCAGGATGTGGGTGTGAAATTCTGTTAGGACTTAATCTCTCCGTATGCAGGATCTTTGAGTAATCATCGGAGAGAAAGAATATATGTAAAGGTTTCTCTACAAAAAATGAATGCACCCAGTTGCACGAAGGAATCAGTATTGCCCCTTTATTCAAAAGATCAGTGCGTCCGATAACTCCTCTGCATTTCTCCACAAGATTTTCCATTACATATAGTTCGCAGGAAGAAAGGGAATAGTGGCGCATATTATCGTCTCACACGAGTCGGCTCTTCATTTTGAAGTTGGTGGCGGATACGGATTTCTAATTCTGTCAAATCAAAGGGTTTTGCAACAAAGTCATCAAAGTTAAGATCAATACTTTCCCACAAATTAGATTTACTACCTTGCGCCGTGAACATAATATATTTTGTATGTGCAAGCTCAGGAACCTGTTTAAGTATTGTATAGAACTCAAACCCATCATATTCAGGCATCATCAGATCAAGTAAAATAACATGAGGGGTATGCTTCTTAGCCAATTGTAATGCCTGATTTGCGTTATTTGCAATCAGCACCGAAGTATCTTCTATCTCGAGCGCCGTCGAGAGAAGTTCTAATATTGCGTCATCGTCATCTACAGCGAGGATAGTTTTCATAGAAGAAAAAAGTATACCGTAATTGTACCATAAAAACAGATAAAATATGAATCTAATAACAAAAAACTGGCTTATTATAACGATTTATTGTGTATATGCCGTTGCTTCACTTTGGAATATATCGTCAGTCGGTTATTACTATGATGAACTTCTGCATGCCGTTGCAGCACAGGAGATCCTCGATCCGGATTATATTTCACAAGTGCATAGAGTAGTGAAAGCTTCATTTCTTGAACATACCGTACCACTTATGATTTTATATTACGTTGGCCCACTCAAGTCGTATCTACTCTCCTTAGGGTTCTTGCTGTTTTCAGATAGTTTATTAACGCTTCGTGTCATGACCATAGCGTGCGGCGCGATTACTCTTGCTTTAACCTATCTCTACGCCAAGAAATATTTTAATCGTAAAACGGCATTACTTACCTTAGCCATACTCGCATGCGATCCATCCTTTATACTTTCCAGCACATTTGATTGGGGACCAGTCGCGCTTCAAAATATTCTTAAAATGATACTTATTCTCGTAGGATCATCAATTATTACAAACAATGCCACTCGCCAAAAAGCGTTTCTCTTTGGTGCAACTATCGGCTTACTGCTGTGGGACAAGCTAAACTCTCTCTGGATTATCCTTCCGACGACATTGCTGATCACATATCATATACATCAAGCTCATTACAAAAATCTTCGACAAACTATTTCTTACTTCCTCCTTGGTCTTGGTTTCGGACTTCCATTCTTCCTATTTATATTCAAACGACCGTTTTTCTATTACGAATCGCAAAAATCTTTTCAGGAGTTCGAAGGCTATCTTCTGACATCTGCACAATCAACAAATAGTCTGACACTCCTTACAAACTATAGTTCAAATATAGTAAACAAAATAACAACGCTCTTTTACACTTTAAGTGGCACCAGTATTCCTAATTACATACTTTCGGAAAACATTTTTGCACTTAACATAACGGGTATTCTTATAGCGGGTATTATTGTTCCATTTTGCACAAAGACTCTATACCAAAAGTTCCGTAACCGCAAAACAGAACCACTTCTTGATCCGATTACCTACACCGCATTTTTAACCCTTTCGATAATGTTTTTTATTGTCCTGACACCCCATGCTAACGGTCCACATCATATGTTGATGCTCTATCCATTACCACACATTCTTCTTGCAATGCTTCTCATAAAATACTACTCCCGATATAAATATCAGATAGTCAGTCTCCTTATAGTAATCGTCACAACCAACGTCATGATCCTGACCAACTTCAGTCAGCAAATCAAAGATAATAAGATGAAAATTTTCTGGAAACGAACCGAGATCACACAACTAACACAAAGATTTGTAGTAAATAAAACAAAACTCATTGCACTTGATTGGGGCATTACCCTCCCTGTTGGGTTTATCTCGCATGGACAAGTAGATATTCGTGATCTTCAAGCATTCTATCAGCCCAAATGCGCTGAGCTTCATAAGCTAGTCTACCAAGAGAACTACAACATCATAATGTATTCCAATGAGAATAAAGTTTTTCCGACCTATTACAACAATTGTCTGGAAACAATGCAGGACTTAAAAAAAGAAACAACTCAGCACTATATGCTCTATATGCACTAATTAAATATCTTTTTAATGTTGTTCAATTCTTCAATCATCTTATCAACTTTTTGTAAGACTACGCGTGTGGCCGGATCTTCTTCAAAAAAGAACGACATTTGCTTACTTGTTACGACACTTATTTTCTTAAGAATATCGAGTGGGGGAACAGCTCTACCGACTTCATATGAGCTAATCGCCTTATCAGAAACTCCCACTAACTGAGCAAGGTCAATTTGAGAAAGTGTGGCTTCTTTACGAGCAATGCGAATTCGATCAGCAAGCATCTGAAAGTTAAGAGTATTGGGCAGGTCTGACATACTACAATGGTAGTAGAATCACATATCTTTGTCTATTAAAAAGCTGCGCTAAAAACACACAGATTAATGCATTATAAAGGCGTAATCAAACAACTCTTTTAGCATAAAATTTCATTAGTTGTTGAAGCTCTTCGTTCCGCTTTTCAAACCCTTTTCTGCCCAAAATCGCATACATATTTTGCTTTCCAAGCTCAACTCCAGGTTGATCAAAGGGATTAATACGCAGTAAGAATCCAACATATACTGTGGCAATCTCAAGAAATTGGAATAACTGTCCAATGGTATATGCAGATATTTCAGGCAAAATTAGTCGTCCATTGGGACGCTTACGTTCAGCGAGTGCAAGAGAAGATGCTTGCAGCTCTGAACGAAGAATTTTTTCAAAGCGAAGACCTTTGGTATAGGAAATGCCTTCAATGTCTTCAAAACCTTCCGGGACTTCTAAGTCGCTTCCATAATCTTCAACATCAACAAAAGTTATAAGCTTATCAAACGGTCCATAGTAATACAGTTGAAATTGTGAATGCTGATCAGTTGCACCAAGCGCAGCAACAGGAGTAGGACCGGTATACACAGTCTGTCCATCAACCGTCATATGTTTCCCGAGGCTTTCAGCCCAAAGTTGTCGAAACCAAAAACCGACATTGCGCAAAGAAGTGGCATACGGAATAAAGACATGCACGTTCTGATTCTTTTGTGTAAAACCCAAGAAATGTAATGCAGAGAATATTTCAACACCGTGCATCTTAGTATTATCGAAGTTATTAAGATCAAGACAAAGATCTCGAGATCCTTCCAGCAAGGCAACAATATCTACCCCTGCGCATGCGATAGGAAAAAGGCCTACTGTTGAAAGAACAGAGAACCGACCACCAACATTTTCTGGTACAACTAATGTTCTATATTTTTCTCTTTCTGCAATAGTGCGGAGTGTTCCTGTCGACGCATCAGTCGCTGCAATAATATGCTCATTAAAACTATCTCCGACACTTTTTTTTAATTGGTCACGAATATAGATAAAGGTCGACATTGTTTCAATAGTGTCACCAGATTTGGAAATTACATTAACTGCCGTGTCAGGCCATGAAACTCCATTCAAAGTCTGTTCTATTTCGATTGGATCTGTATTACTACCAAGGAACAAAACAGTCATACCAGAGGAGGGGAGAGCTTGTATGGTAGCTCGAGCACCCAAGTCAGAACCCCCGATACCTAAAACTATTAAAGTAGAAAAACGCGCAGCAACTTCTTCAGCTAATTGCTTTACAGTATTCACTGTTTCGGTTTCAAAGGGGAGCGTCATAAAGCCCAGAGGAGACTCTTTGGAAAAATGTGAGGTTCTCATCTCAAGCATCTGAGATTGAAGCCCTGCTAAATCATTCATTGTCGCACCATGCTCTCCGACGACGTCAGATAGCATAAAAGAGTAGTCATATTGAATTAGTTTAGTCATGTGTATCCTCCTAAGACATTGTAACAGAGAAAAACCGAATAATATACGAATTTATTTGACAAAAATGAGTAAAGTTACTTATCGTTATATACATCTAACTCTATAACACGGACTATTCTTTAGAAGCTATTACTGCCCATGGCTAAAAAAAAAAGAGCTCGGTCAAACGGCTCTCTCAAACAATTTAAAAAACGCGCCTCACGGATGCTTATTTGCGTTGGACTGATAAGCACGATATCTTTGGTGGGGTATGGTGCGTGGACTGCCAGGCATATTTTAGAGCCTATCTCCATATACGCTTCTGAAGAATCAGAGTTCGGAGTGTATGCTGAAACCGATCAAATTCGTTTCTACACATTGCAACTTGACGAACAAGACTATGTGACACAAGCATCTTTATCCATAGTTGACACTCACGAGCAAACACTCAAAACCATTCATTTACCAGCGGAAACAATCATGCATCTTCCGTATGGCTTTGATGAGTTTAAATTAGCTTCTCTTTACAAGATAGCAAATCTTGAACAAGGAAAAGATACACATAGTTTAATAAATCAAACACTTACAGAATATTTCGGAGTTCCAGCCAAAACAATCTACATTGTAAAAACAAATAGCGAAAGCGAAACACCATTTAGTACATGGCTAACACAACCATTTACCATGTTTAAACTAACATTCGATAAAGACTGGGCTACACAAAACCTCATCACTTCACAGTCCCCGTGGAACATGTTACATCTTGCGCAAGTATTACGAGGAATTCCCGCAGAAATGACTACAGATATCGATATTGTAGAATACGGGATCGGTAGTAAAGAAATTAGTAAGGACGGCAGTCCTGTAGTTACATCAGATCAAAATAAGCTCGATGCATATATCAAAAAGTCTTTTCAAAATATTGCATTAATGCAAGAGAAAGCCAATATTCAGATAGAAAACAGTACTCAAGTGACTGGACTTGGCGGAAAGTTTGCTCGTATCGTAACAAACATGGGCGGTGTAGTAATCGATGTAGGAAATCGCACTGAGATTTCAGAGAAAACACAGATTATTATCTCCAAAAAGGAATGGGAAAACTCAGCAACAGTAATTGAGCTAAAGCGCGCACTGATTGACTGTGAAGTCTTTGTGAGTCCAGAAAGCTCAACTTCAGATATCACTGTAATTATTGGAAACTCCTATGCGAGCCTGATTGAAGGCAATACATCATTGTAGTTTGATCTTAATAATATCCTATAGTATAATAATAGAATGGCTATTGGGATATTTATCGTAATTATCATTATCGGAGGTGTCGTTCTGACACTTCGATCCATGAAAGAGCTTCTTCCGGACCTTTCGAAAATAGAGACACCAAAACTTAAAACACAACCAGCATACGTACCACCAGCACCGATCATAATCGATACGCTACAAGGGTTTGAACAAGAGTTTCAAAGAATGCTCGGTTTCTTACTGCAGAATCCTGCTTACGATGTTGTAATTGAAAAAATGTATACAACCAAAGACCCTATCTATGTATTTTACTATCCAATGAGCGCAAGTATTTGGCAACCACAAATACTATCTGATTTTATTATTGAAGAAAATGTTACTAATTTAACAGGTAAAAACGTTCTAGCGTATCAGTACATCATACGCAGCAAATACACGAACGTCTTCTATGTCTCTAGACGCATCCTCTTTAAAAGACCACCAGAATATGTATTGAGCGGTATCGATCAATTACTGTGGGAGAATTTTTATAAGCGAATTCACACACTATCCCCAGATATAACTACTCAAAATAGGCTTTTCTCTAACATTGTTCACAACGCTTTAGAGGGGGAGAGTACTACGACTGCTCGTCAGGGTTAATTTCTTCTTCACTTGTTTCGGTGCTCTCAGGCTCTGATAATGTTTCCTGCGCAGGTATTTCAACCATATAAGAAAAGGTAGGCCGAGAAATAAATTCCGGAGTTCTATAAAGCTCTCTGACAAAGACGTACACTACATTAGCTTGAACAGTCTTAATGTATCCCTCGTATTTATTTCCACTTTTCATTAAATAATGAAGCTGATATGCGAGATCATCAGGAATACGACCAATATACAAATTAGATTCCGTAAAAATATGAACGCCTCGCTGCTTAGGAGTTAACACCACTACATCACCACTATGAAGTGTAAAAAGTACTTGGGGCTCTGCGATACGAACTAACTGAATAACCTTGGTTTTACCTGGCTCTTCAATAAAATTTGTCATTGGCTTGGAAAATCCTGCAGACGCTAAGTTTTTAGCTGATTGGGCAAGAGAAAAAGACAATTCATCACCATTGCCTTTAAGTAGTTGAAATCGACGCATATTCTTCTGCGCGATAACGTTATAAGGATCTATCTCGAGCACCTCTTTATATATCTGCTTACAACGAGAAATATCACCCGTTTCAAAGCAAGCCCGCGCTAATCGATTTAAACTATCCAAATCTTGTGGAAATTGTTCCAGGATCTTTTCATTAAGATCAATTGCGGTTTGCCATTCTGAATGTAAAGCTGCGTGAATAGCTTTCTGCACAAGGACAGATTGAATCATAATGGAAATAGTACAAGCATAGTTACACCTTTGTCAATATTTTATCTGTGATAAAATAGGGAAGTGGCATCATTAAAACTTATTTCCCTTACCAAGCGACAACGATTTATACTCGCCAGCATCGCAACTTTCGGATTATCGTGGTTTTTTCCCACCATATGGCAGTACGGACCTCTCGGACTAATTGGGATAATCATAGTCCTATATGCCATTATGTATTATGCACTTTGGGAAAATATAACCGGCATTGAATACCTTACATTGTTTATATTGCCAATCACCTTTATTGTCGGCAGCAATTTGTTTATATCAATATTGCCTGAAAGAAAAATCTTTCGGTACCCTTTATACGCACTTATTCCAATCGGAACATACATTATTCTACTCACTGAAAACATTTTTAATGTAGCTGCTATTCGAACAATACAATTACTCAGGGCCGCTCATGCAGTCTCGTATATAGCCACGCTTTTGACCGCATATTTCTTGTTGTCCTACATAGTCTCACTTCATGCGGATATTGTATATTCAAGCATTTTAATAACACTCACCATTTCACCTTTAACACTACAGTTCCTGTGGTCCTTTGATCTAATATCAGCCTTCTCGAGGCGTACAAGCCTCTATATAGCCGTCATCTCCATAGTATTCATCCAGATCAACATACTAATGCATTTCTATCCGCAATCAGTGGCAATGACCTCATTATTCCTGGTAGCCGTATATTACGTACTTCTAGGAATATTACAGCATTTCTACGAAAAGAAGCTTACACGTAAACCAATTGTTGAATACGCGATCGTTGCATGCATCGTATTTATTATTATGATAATTACCACAGCATGGCAGGGATAAAGAACAGGGCAGTAGGGGCTGTTTTAATAGATATATCATGTCGCACAATATATCTTTTACGACATTAGGCATATCGCAGATTGAGGCTAAAAGGGAGGCTCTGTAGTGCTCTATAGAGGCTTGGCATTCAAAAGCCACACCAGTATATGGCTAATATGAGCTCAGTTATAGTTAAAACTGCTGCATTGCACACAATATAACAAGTTATCAAAAATCTATAAATTTATATATATTTAGGCTCAATTTCTATCTAATCAATTAATAGCACTATCTCCTCTTACATATTACCCTCCTAAGATAGTAAATATAACGACGCAACACTTACTAATAAAGCACATTCTGACAGATAGCCTCTATCTCGACATCTCTCGCCTATGTCGCACAATATAGAATATACATTGAGTAAATATTGTGATATAAAAATCTCATATGCTGCTCAATCTCAATGAATATATTGACGACTTTCTCTCCTACCTACAGGTAGAAAAAGGTTGCTCTCCCCTCACCGTTCGCAATTATCGACATTATTTAGATCGATTCAATAACTGGCTTCAATCAGAAGGCATCCCCCCTACTCCATCGAAGATAGATACTCATGCAATGAAGCTTTTTAGGCTTCATTTAGCCAATATCACAGACGAAAAGGGCGAATTTCTTCAAAGAATTACTCAAAACTACCACATGATAGCAATTAGGTCATTTCTTAAATATTTAGCTCGAAACGACATCAAGACCATGGCTCCAGACAAGATCGAACTGCCCAAAGCCGAGCACAAAGAGGTCCTAGCACTGGATCGTGACCAAATGTATAAGCTACTCAATAGCATCGATCTGACAGACGAAATCGGTCTGCGTGACAAAGCCGTTCTAGAAACACTATTCAGTACAGGACTGCGTGTATCAGAAGTTATAAAACTGGACAAGGATAAGCTCGATTTTGATCGTCGTGAGCATACCATTATTGGTAAAGGAAAAAAGGCGCGCATCATATTCCTAAGTGAAGACGCGGTGTATTGGATAAAAAGATATCTAAGTATCCGCACTGATAGTTTCGCGCCACTATTCATACGCTACTCACGAGGTGTCGATGCTACAGACAACGGCGAAAAAATGCGTCTCACACAGCGCACAGTCCAGCGTATCGTGCAGAAATATGCAAAGCGTGCACGAATTAACATTCCAACCACTCCGCATGTCTTACGGCACTCATTCGCAACTGATCTCCTAATTAACGGCGCTGATCTGCGATCAATACAGGAAATGCTTGGACATAAATCCATTACCACGACACAAATCTACACTAACGTTTCTAATAAGCATTTGCGTGAGGTACACCAAACATTTCATAGTAATGTCATTGAAAAAAGTGATAGCAATTAGTTACTTTGAAGACGTTCTTCAAAAATATTTCCCGATCCATTAACCCGCAATACGACGTACATATCTTCATACTCGTCCGAATTTATATGAATATCAACAGTATCACCTAACAATGTTCCGTTTTGACTATATATTTTAACGGATCCATTAATTGCCGAGAAAAATATATTTACTTCATTCTCAGTTGCATATTGATGAGAGATCGAAAATCTTTCTGGGAAATCATACAAGACATAGTCGTCACGATCAGGACATGTCATAAAGCTATAACGACTACTGTAACCAGCAGCAGCGGTATCAGTAACAACGGGACAGGCACCTGTTTCATATTCATATTCCAGCCCATCACGATGAAGATGCACCACCCAATGCGAAACAAGTCCATTGCTTGCTGTTACACCACTTGAAGCTTTATTTTGAGCGATGCGCAATTGATCACGAATAGCTTGAGATGTATTACGTAGCTCCGTAATCGCATTGTACCGCTTATACATGGGATATACAGTCAAGAAAATCAAAATAAAAATGATAACTACTACGAGCATCTCAGGATAGGTAAAACCATTTTTGGGCCAGCGAACTTTACGCATACAAGTATAGTAACGTATGTACTACACAACCTACAATACAGTTGCGCCTGCAACACTATCACCAGTGGCTGAAATGCGCATCAAGATCACGCCTTGTGTTTGTCGTCCCAGTGTAGGGATTTCCTTTAGATGAAGCTTGATAATAACACCTTTGAGCGAAGTTAATACAACGCCCTCGTGCCCTGAGCGTACGAGCAACGAGGCAACAATTTTACCTGTTTTGTCAGTAATGTTCGCAGCTTTTACACCTTGTCCGCCACGAGCCTGTGAAGGCCAGTCGCTAATAGGCGTCATTTTGCCTAAACCTCGCTCCATGACAGTCAGAACCTTCATGTCAGGCTTATCGTATACGATCATACCGACTAATGAATCACTTTCCTTAAGTTTAATTCCGCGCACGCCTGCAGTATCACGAGCAGTTTCCCTTACTTCACCTTCTTTAAAGTTTATAGAATTACCTTGTGATGTGACCAAAATTAAATTATCGCTTCCCGTGCTTGGTTTCACAAATCGCAATTCATCTCCAGAGTTCAATTTAATAGCGATCAAACCAGATTTGCGGATATTAGAAAATTCCGTAATTGCAGTCTTTTTAATAGTGCCTTGGCGTGTTCCCATTACGAGAAACTTAGTTTCCCGCGTATTTGCCGCATTTTGAACTATTGTCTCAGTTTGATCCTCACCAGCATTTATAGGAGTCTCACCTTCACCAATCTGAATGGTAACCTTACCCTTGCCTTGAGAATGAGAAGCTGCAGTCAAAATAGCCGTAACATGTTCTCCTTGCTCAATATTTATAAGATTTACCAATGCCTGCCCCTTAGCTACCCGGCTCGACTCTGGAATTTCGAACACACGAATCTGGAATACTTTACCCTTGTTACTAAAGAACAAAATATTGTCATGAGTATTACAGACGAAAATATGTGAAACCACATCCTCTTCTTTCGTAGTTATTCCACTGACACCACGTCCACCGCGACTCTGGGTGCGAAAGGCATTAAGCCCTTGGCGCTTAATGTATCCTGATTGAGTAACAGTAACGATTGTGGCTTCATTTGGGACTAAATCCTCTTCAGAAAATTCACCAATTTTTGATTTGTAAACTTTTGTCCGTCTCTCATCAGCGTATTTTTCTCGCAACTTCTTAAGTTCTTGTTTGATAACAACTAAAATCTTTATTGGATTTGCCAACAGATCCATTAGATATTCAATTGTTTCCTTCAACACAGCATACTCGTCTTCCAGTTTTTTACGCTCTAGAGCCGCTAACTTACGCAATTGCATATCCAGTATCGCAGTTGCCTGTATTTCAGACAGTTTAAAGCGTTCCATCAAACGTGTTCTAGCTTCCTCAGCATCAGCGCTTTGACGAATTACCTTAATAACTTCATCAATATGGTCTACTGCAATAAGCAAACCTTCCAATATATGTGCACGAGCACGAGCTTCTTCTAACTCAAACTCAGTTCTCTTTGTAATAACTACAAATCGATGCTTAATAAATGACTCTAAAATTGTCTTAAGAGTCATAAGACGAGGAACACCTGCGTCTGTAAGTGCAACCATATTTACGTTAAAGGTAGTTTGCAAAGCAGTCAGCTTAAATAAGTTATTTAAAACAGATTGAGGATTTGCGTCGCGCTTTAACTCAATATAAACACGGATGCCGTCTCGATCAGACTCATCTTGCAAAACGCTAATACCTTCAATCTTTTTATCTTTATGAAGTTCAGCAATTCGTGCGATTAATGTAGCTTTATTTACTTGATATGGAAGCTCAGTTACAATGATTGCAAATTTTCCACCCTTTAGCTCTTCAATTTCAGCTTTAGCTCGCATAACTACTCTGCCTTGGCCTGTAATATATGCATTTGCAATTTCTGCTCGATCATAAATGTAGCCAGCGGTTGGAAAATCAGGACCTTGAATAAACTGCATAAGGTCGTCAACAGTTACATCCGATTCAAATTGAAACTCTGCAAAATCATCAACTGCTTCCTCAACTGTCTTATCTGCAAATGCAGCATCAACTATTTCGCCTGTTTCTGCCTTTGTATCAGATTTTGTATCTGCAACGTCAACAGTCTTCTTTTTATGAGCTTTTTTACTCAAGTTTTCCAAGACATACAAAACAGCATCAACTATTTCGCCCAAGTTATGTGGAGGGATATTCGTTGCCATACCGACCGCAATACCCGAAGCGCCGTTAAGTAAAAGATTTGGCAGTATACTAGGGAGTACTGTTGGTTCATCCATCGTACCGGAATAGTTTGGCAAAAATGGTACAGTTTCTTTTTCTATATCGCGCAAAATCTCTTCAGTTATTACTTCCAAACGAGCTTCTGTATAACGATAAGCTGCTGCCGAGTCACCATCGATAGACCCAAAGTTACCTTGTCCATCAATAAGTGGATAACGCATTGTAAAGTCCTGCGCCATACGCACCAAAGCATCATACACAGGGATATCACCATGGGGATGATAATTCTTAAGCACTTCACCGATCGTGGCCGCAGATTTTTCGTAGCGATGAGCATGTATTAATCCCGTCTTAAACATCGCGTAAATTATACGTCGCTGTACAGGCTTAAGCCCATCACGAACATCCGGTAACGCACGAGAAACGATAACCGACATTGCATAGTCCAGGTAGGATTTTTGCATTTCATCTACAATCGAAACCGATTGTACTTTACCAATATCTAAATGTGCGTCGTCTTTTTTCGAAGTATCCATAGAATTTTCATGCAAAAAACCGGTTATATATTATAACGTCTAACAACAAGTAACCAGAAACTCATCATTAGATTAGAGATCTAAGTTAGCAAACTTTGCATGCGTCGTAATAAAACGCTTACGAGGCGCCACTAGATCGCCCATTAACATCGAGAAAACCGCATCCGCTTTTTCCGCATCCTCTACTGTAACCTGTTTCAAAAGTCGATTTTGTGGATTCAGAGTCGTATCCCATAATTGGTCAGGATTCATTTCGCCTAAACCTTTATATCGCTGTATATACGGCTTTGCTTTCTGCTTTGCCAAGTTCTCCTTTAATATCTTATCTCGCTCTTCATCATTGTATGCATAAAATGACGTTTTTGAACCATACGAGATTTTATACAACGGAGGTGTAGCAAGATACATATAGCCGCGATTAATAATCTCAGGCATATATCTAAAGAAGAACGTCATCAATAAGGTGGTGATATGAGCTCCGTCAACATCAGCATCAGTCATTATAATAACTCGATGATAACGAGCCTTATCCGCATTAAATAGATCACCAATTCCCGTCCCCAAAGCAATAATCAACGCCTTAATCTCTTCAAACTCCAGTACTTTATCAATTCGTGCTTTCTCACTATTCAAAATCTTACCCTTTAATGGCAAAATCGCCTGATTACGTCTATCTCTCCCCTGCTTCGCAGAGCCACCTGCAGAATCACCTTCAACTAAATACAATTCAGACTTAGCAGGATCTTTCTCCTGACAGTCAGCCAATTTACCTGGAAGTGTCATGCCTTCTAAAGCATTTTTACGAATTACCGCATCCTTTGCAGCACGAGCAGCTAAACGAGCACGAGCAGCAAGTGAGATCTTTTCCATTATCCGCTTCGCGTCACTGGGATTTTCCTCAAAATACATTTCAAGGCCATCTTTCAATACACCAGCCACCGCAGGTTGTGCTTCAGCATTGCCAAGCTTTTCTTTTGTTTGAGATTCAAATTGCAAATTATCTGAAGGCATTTTAAGTGCCAAAACTGCCGAAACACCCTCAAGCATGTCATTACCTACAAAGTTGTCATCATTATCCTTAAGATATCCATTCTTTCGTGCGTACTCGTTAATTACACGAGTCAAAGTTGTCTTAAACCCCGTGACATGTGTGCCACCATCTGTCGTTTTAATACCGTTTACATAGCTCTCCACTGTTTCACCAAAGCCGTCATTATATTGCAAGGCAAGTTCTACGTCAATTTCACCAGACATTTTATGAGTGTAGAAAATAGTTGGATGGACAATAGTTTTTCCTTTATTAAGGAATCGAACGAGAGACACTACACCAGAATCAAAGAAATAGTGAGTCTCAAGGCCAGTACGTTCGTCGTACGCATGGAAGAAAATACCAGAGAAAAGAAACGCGCTCTCTTTAAGCAGTTTGATAAGCAAAGGCCATTTAGGCTCGAGTGAGGAAAATACTGTTTTGTCGGCTAAAAACGTTGTTTTTGTACCTGTAGTACCTGTCCAATAAAAATTTGGATTCTCTTCAGTCAGAACATTTCGATCACCGTCTGCCTTTACGACTTTAACCACATCTTTAGTCATTGGTACGCCTCTATTAAAGGCCATATACACAACAGTATTGTCTCGTTTTACTTCAACTCGGCATTCTTCTGACAACGCGTTCACAACAGACGCACCCACACCATGTAAACCACCTGCAACTTTATACGCGCTGCCGCCAAATTTTCCACCTGCATGCAAAACAGTCATAATAACTTCAAGTGTGGATTTACCCATCTTCGCGTGTCTATCGTAAGGGATACCCCGACCATCATCAGCAACTGTTACTTTATTACCTTTATGTATTACAACCCAAACATTTTTTGCATATCCAGCAATTGCTTCGTCGCGAGAGTTATCAACGATTTCACGAATCATGTTCTGCAAACCACGATCATCGGTCGAACCGATGTACATTCCAGGGCGTTTACGAACAGGTTCTAAGCCTTCTAATACCTGAATTTGTGAGGAATCATAGTCAGTTTTATTTGCCATAAAAGCTATACTAGCATACAAGAAAAATAAAGTCTACTTAACAAACAGACTATAAAAATTTAGCATGCAGTTTTCCAGTAATAATCGTAATGAAACATTCGTATTCCCTATTTGTCCATAACTCGTTAATAAAAATTCGGTAAAGTTAATATACTGAGAGACAATCCCCTTCTCCAGATATTTTTTCCGCATATAACTAAGCAAGCCTTCCACTAAATCACGCGCCTTTTCAACACTTTCCGAATACTCTTCAGCTACTACAAATAGATCAGCTAACGACTTAGACTGTAAGTCTTTGACATTAAAAACCTCACTCGGGGATTCACCAGAGACCTTAATATGAAAAGCCCTCGACTGAATTGTTGGAAGCAATGAATCAACCCGGGCAAGCTCTAAAATAAACGATTTTCCACTAGACACTTCCTCTAGTGTTTTAAGCAAAGCATTCTGAACTACTATAGATAGGGTATCTGCTCCATAAATAACAAAAAACTGAGTGCCATTCTGCAATGAAGTATATCTCACCCGCTCCAACAACTGCCGCGCATGCTCAATAGATAAATGTTTCTCTCTCGCATCAATTTCGTCAAGCAAAATGCCACCACCGGAAGTTTCCCGATGCTGTGAAAGTAAATCATTAATATAGAGCTTTCTAGACTCTAATGTGTCACCAAAAACAACGAAAGTCCGCCCGTCAATGCTTGACACATCCAGTGCAATTCTCATAACCTAGATCATAGAATAACTAATAATCTATCAGAAATATAACATATACATTATGAAAGCTTTAACTGCCAAGGGCGTCGAAGATATTTTGTTTAAACAAGGTATCCTAACTCAAGAACAAGTTGCACGCATCAAACTTGAAACAATAAACTCTGAGAAACCTGTTGAGACAATTTTGCTCGAGAACAATTGGGTTACGGAAGACCAGCTCGTACAAACACAAGCACAGATGCTCGGGCTTCCCTATGCTGATCTTTCAAGCGTTTCTATTACAACTGAAACACTTAACTTGATACCAGAAGCCATTGCACGAAAATACACGCTGATTCCATTCATGCAAGATCAGAATGGCGTACATGTCGCAATGCTGGATCCACTCGATTCTCAGGTCATACAATTCATTGAACAAAAAACTGGAGTTAAAGTAATTCCTTATAGTGCCACCCAAACCGCAATACTGCACACAATGTCCGATGCGTATTCACACAACATTTCCTCTGATGTAAGTGCAGCATTAAGCGAAGCCGGAGTTGTACCTACTTCTAACAAAATTGACGAAGAGGCTGAGAAAGCGAAGGCTGATTTAGTTATACGAGAAGCTCCAGTCGCAAAAATTGTTTCTACAGTTCTCGAATACGGGATTAAAGCTCGCGCATCAGATATCCATATTGAAGCACTGGAGGAAAAAACTCGTATTCGTTATCGTATTGACGGCATTTTACAAGAAAAGCTAGTACTGCCTCGCAAAGTACATGATGCAGTTGTTTCACGCGTTAAAATCTTATCCGACATGAAGATCGACGAGCGTCGTATCCCTCAAGACGGACGTTTCAACTTCAAACTTGGCACTGAAGAAGTTGACTTGCGTGTTTCAACACTCCCTACTGTAAACGGTGAAAAAGTCGTTATGCGTTTACTAAAAAAAACTGGTGGTGTGCCGAGTCTTGCCGACCTTGGGCTACGCGGTACAACTCTCAAAAATCTGGAGACACAAGCCTTACGTCCACACGGCATTATTCTCGTAACAGGTCCTACTGGTTCTGGTAAAACAACAACCCTCTATTCCCTTCTTACAAAAATCAACTCCCCTAGAGTAAACATAGTGACTCTCGAAGATCCAGTCGAATACCAAATGGCAGGAATAAACCAAGTACAAGTAAATCCTCAGGCAGGCTTAACATTTGCATCTGGATTGCGTTCGTTCTTACGACAGGATCCAAACGTTATCATGGTGGGAGAAATTCGCGATGGAGAAACTGCAAATCTTGCTATTCAAGCATCTTTAACCGGGCACTTGGTTTTCTCAACTATTCATACCAACTCCGCAGCAGGAGCACTTCCACGTCTACTCGACATGGGTGGTGAGCCATTCCTTATAGCATCAAGTATTAACGCCATAGAAGGACAGCGGGTTGTGCGAAAAATTTGCGAAGACTGCAAAGAGCAAGTAGAACCACTTCCGGAAGTTGTCGAGGAAGTTAAATTAGTTTTAAACACAATTTATGATGCTGCAGTCAATAAAGGCAGTTCTGAAAATCAAAAACTCGTACTGTATAAAGGAAAAGGATGTAAATCTTGTAATGATACAGGATACCGCGGCCGTGTTGGTATTTATGAAGTACTCGTCGTAACAGAAAAAATAGGAAAAATAATTTTGGAAAGAAAACCTGCATCTGCAATAGAAAACCAGGCAGTTGAAGATGGAATGATAACCATGAAACAAGATGGGTACTTGAAAGCTATTGAAGGATTAACTACTCTTGAAGAAGTACTACGTGTTGCACAAGATTAAGGAGATCTATGACAATCGAACAGCTCTTACAAGTTACAATACAAAAAGGTGCGTCTGACCTCCATCTTATTGCATACTCCGAGCCAACACTGCGTATTCATGGACATTTAACTCCAGTGCCAAATGCAGCTCCACTTACCCCTGATGAAGTTGAGAAACTTGTATTTGCGCTATTAACACAAGAGCAAAGAGAGATGTTTTTAGCAAATAAGGAAATAGATTTCTCGTTCGCATTAGGCGATGTAGCCCGTTTCCGTGTAAACGCGTATTATCAAAAGGGATATATTTCAGCCGCACTTCGTATGTTACCCCTCCGTATTCGCAATATTGACGAGCTCGGATTACCAAACATACTCTTCAGATTTACACAAATGATGCAAGGATTTGTATTAATGTGTGGACCAACTGGACATGGGAAATCAACCTCACTCGCGGCTATGATCAATGAAATTAATCAAAATCGCGCCTGTCATATTTTAACAATTGAAGATCCAATCGAGTATGTATATCCAAAAGCTAAGGCGTTTGTATCTCAGCGTGAACTTTTATTAGACACACATTCATGGGATGTCGCCTTATCAAGCGCTCTTCGTGAAGACCCTGATGTTGTACTGATTGGAGAAATGCGCAATTATGAGACAATTGGCTCTGCCATTACTATAGCAGAAACAGGACATCTAGTATTCTCTACTCTACATACAAACTCAGCTCCACAAGCAATTGACCGCATTGTTGATGTATTCCCAGAACATCAACAGGATCAAGTAAGATTGCAGTTGGCTGAAACGTTAGTTGCGGTAATTTCGCAGCGACTAATCCCCTCTCTTAACGGAGAACGAATCGTTGTAAATGAAATATTAATTAACACTCCTGCTGTAAAAACAATTATCCGAGAAGGAAAAACTCATTTACTCGACAACGTTATTCAGACAAGCGGTGATTTAGGCATGGAAAGTATTGAATCTGCACTTTCACGAAAAGTAAAATCTGGACAAATATCTTTACAGGTAGCACAGAGTTATGCAAATAACGTTAAAGAATTAAATAGAATTCTAGGAACAGGAAAGTAAATTTAACATGAGACAATTTAATTATAAAGCAAAAAGCAGAGATGGTGCATCTCGTGAAGGAATTGTCGAAGGCGTTGATCAAAAACAAGCCAGCAAAATCTTACGAGAGCGTGGTCTGATAGTTCTCGCTATTAAAGCAACTGATGAAGGATTTTCGTTAGAAAGAATCTTTGGAAAATTTCAAAAAGTAGCAGAAAGCGATATCACAAACTTTACTCGGCAGCTTTCAACCATGATCACGGCTGGTCTACCACTCACTGAAGCTATCACCATCCTAAAAGCTCAAACAAAAAGTAAACAATTTACCATAGTACAGGAAGCCCTTCTTCGCGACATTGAAGGAGGTGGCTCTTTTGCAGACAGTTTAGCCAAGCATCCTAAAACATTTACAAAAATTTATATCAGCTTAGTGAGAGCTGGTGAAGCTTCAGGACTGCTTGACACCATTCTTGATCGCCTAGCAGAAAACCTAGAAAAAGACCGCGAATTCAAAGCAAAAACAAAAGGTGCGCTGATCTACCCTGTTATCGTTATTATTGCGATTACCGTTGTGATGTTTATCATGATGATCTTCGTTATCCCACGTCTGACAGGCATGTACAAGGACATGGGTGTAGAGTTGCCAGCCCCTACTCGAATCCTTATAGCAACATCTAATTTCTTTGTCGAATTTTGGTGGCTCATGATCCTCAGCATGGCTGGCGCTTTCTTCTTCTATAAGAGATATTCAGCAACCGATATTGGCGCAAAACAAATCGACGAATTGACGTATAGAATACCGATATTTGGAAGAATAAAACGTGAAAGCGCATTGACAGAGTTCTCGCGTACTCTCGGACTTCTTATTGGTGCTGGTATTCCTATTATCGAAGCATTAAATATCGTGAGCGAATCAGTGGGAAATCGCGTATATTATGACGCGATCAAACAGGCAGCAAAAGATGTAGAACACGGAAATCCACTCTCTGTTCCGATTAGTAAAAATGACAACTTCCCTCCTATTCTGTCGCAAATGATTAAAGTGGGAGAAGAAACGGGTAAGCTCGATGAAGTGCTATTGAAAATATCTAAATACTTTGAATCCGAGGTCGAGAACTTAATTAAAAACTTGACAACTGCGCTAGAACCATTCATCCTTATATTGTTAGGTGTTGGCGTAGCATTCTTAGTACTATCCATTATTTTGCCAATATATAAACTAACAAGCAGTTTTTAAAAAACGCTTTTTGGAAGGGGGGTGAAACTAATACTATGATCGCAACAATAGATACAAGAGCAAACAAAGGTTTCACTCTTATTGAGTTATTGGTTGTTATTGCTATTATCGGTGTTCTCGCAGCAGTCGTGTTGCTCGCTATCAATCCAGCTGAACTCTTAAGAAGAAGTCGAGACTCTGGACGTCTTCAAGATTTAAGCACATTGCGTAAAGCGGTTGATTCAGCTATTGCACAGCAAACTGGAGCTATAACATTACCATGTACAACAGCATGTCTATCCAACGATGGACGTGGACGAAGTGCAGCAGGCACAGGGTGGTTAGGTGCGTCAGGAGGAACATTCGATTTAACACAATTCCTCTCTACTCTCCCAATTGATCCAATCAACGCATCAACAACAGTTGCATGCAATGGTGGTACAGGTTGTACTACAAGCAGATTAACAGCAGTAGCAGCATACAGTTTTAGATCCGCAGCAGACGCTACTTACGAGCTAAATACATATCTCGAAAGCACACAAAATCTCACCAAGTTAAACGGTGACGGCGGAAACAGTGATAACATTTTCGAAACAGGAACAGCTCCTGGTTTGACTTTGATTTAATTCTTAAAAGGAATTACAAGAAAATCGTATACTTCAGCAATGTTGTATACGATTTTTTTTTATGTTACTGTAAAAAGCATATGCAGTTAATACTCCTCCCTTTTGTATTTATATTAGGCGCAGCAATCGGTAGTTTTATCAATGTATTAGCAGAAAGAACAGCGCGTAAAGAAAGCATCAAAGGAAGATCTTACTGCGAAAGCTGCAACAAGAAACTACAACCTCAGGATTTAATACCGATAATAAGTTTCCTAAAAAACAAAGGTCGCTGTGCATACTGTAAAGTAAAACTATCCAATCAATACATCATTATCGAAATAGCTACTGCCCTTATCTTTACAACCGTATACCTTTTAGTTACCTCGTACAGATTCACCTATGCTGACTACATGAATAATGCAATTCATATTTTAGATTTTGGACCTACCATTCCCCTTCTCTTTTACTTCGTAGTATCGATACCTCTTATCGCACTATTTATCACAGACTTTAAATATGGAATGCTCTACGACAGAATCCTCCTGCCGACAATTGTGTTTGTTCTATCATACAAAGTCATCGTTATTATGTACTATACAGCTACCTACTATATTCAGTTGCAAGGATCCGAATTTGGGAAAAAATTAATTGAAGCAGGTATGGTCACCAACTTAGCTACCTTTGCAACCAACACCTTTCTACAAACAATTGCAGGAAGTATAGCTATCGGATTATTTTTCCTCTTACTTATAGTAGTAACGAAAGGACGAGGAATGGGTGGAGGTGATCTAAAATTAGGTTTTCTAATAGGATTACTAACTGGTTGGCCTAATATGGTAGTAGCAATCTTCTTAGGATTCTTGACAGGCGCATTCGTTAGCATCATACTGGTTATAGCACAACGAAGAAAGGTAAAGCAGACGATTCCTTTCGGTCCATTCTTAATAATTGCATGCTTTATTGTTATGTTCTTTGGCAATCAATTATTCAGTTGGTATACAGTTGATATATTAGGACAATCATTGAGGTAATTAACTATGAAAAATCTATCTAAAGGTTTCACACTTATTGAATTACTCGTAGTCATAGCAATTATCGGCATTCTCGCTAGCTTGGCTCTCGGCAACTTTAATAGTGCACAAGGTCGTGCTCGTGACGCAGAAAGAAAGAATGATTTAAAGATTGTTCGTGACGGTTTAGAGCAATTTAGAATAGACACAGGCAGCTATCCAGTATCTACCAATACAACTGTTCCATCTGCCGCGCAGTTCACTGCTCTTGGTACACCACTCGTTCCCAATTATATTAGAGTACTTCCAGACGATCCTCGCGGAACAGGAGTTTTCGTTTATACATACGCATCAAGCGGCACAGTCTACACTATGCGAGCTTGTTTAGAAAATCTCACTGACGCTATTGGAACGTGGACGAACACTTCGTGCGGAAGCAATGGTACAGCAAACAATGGTAACAGAACATACACAGTAGTTAATCCATAATATGAATAAAACAGAAAAGCAGTCTCACGGGTTCACCCTTATCGAATTACTCGTAGTAATAGGTATCATTGGAATCTTGACAACGCTTATCACATCCAATTTAACAATTGCTCAAGCAAGGGCACGTGACGGTCGAAGAAAAGCAGACTTAAAAACAATTGCTCAGGGACTTGAGATGTATTATTCTCAAAACAATCAATATCCTGATATTGGTAGCGGATCAGGTGGTACATTTTCATTTAACTCAGGAGTCTTAACGGATCCTGTTGTTACAACAGATGTATATATTAAGAGCATTCCTAAAGACCCAAGAAATTCCAATACATCAGGCAATGTATACCAATACTACTACTGTACAGAGCAGGTTACCGCACCAACACGACGTAGACGATTTAACTTATACGCTCGATTAGAAAATGCAAACGATGTAGATAAATATTGCAACGTTGCAGGGGCTACTGCCTGGAGTGGAGTTTCCTGTGACGCAGCATCTACTACACGCTGCAATATTGGGAGCGCAGACACCTCGGGCACTAGCACACCTCACGGAACAGTGCAAACCAACTCAAATTTCACCGTATCTGATCCGTAAGCTCCTTGCTCCCATTGTTGACATTAAAATTAAGATACAAGTAACATATATCTACTATGAAATCTATTTTGCGTAACGAAAAAGGACAATCACTCGTAGAGGTTATTATTTCTCTCAGTATCGCAATCATAGTAGTCCTGGCGTTTACATCAGCAACTATTAGCGCAGTACGTGAAGCGCAATTTGCTAAAAATCAAAACCAAGCCACGCGCATCGCACAAAGGTCGCTTGAACTGGTACGTGCCGTCCGAGATCAAGACAACGATATTAATGATACAGACAACGATCCTGCAACAGGGACAATGTGGTCCACCCTATGGTCTACGAATATTGGAGCAAGCGGGCGATGTTATAACCTAAATGACAACATTCTCTCTCTCAGACTACGCAGCGATTGTAATGACAACAACGACGAATTAATAGAGACAATTTTTAGACGAAAAATTCGAATTGCAGACGATGGCAGTAATGTTAATAGAAAAACAATTTACATACAGGTAGCATGGAGTGATGGTAAGGGCGATCATAAAGCTGAAGCTAATACTTTATTAACAGAATGGCAATAAATATGAAGAATACAAACGAACAAGGCTTTTCATTGATCGAAATGCTCGTAGTTATAGCAATTATCGGTATTATTGCAGGCATTACCTCTGACATTTTTGTACAAATCATCAAAGCATCCAACAAAGGAAATATTATTACCGAGGTAAAACAAAATGGCGAGACCTCCCTTAACAAAATTGAACGATTCGTCAGAAATGCGGAATCAGTGGTTGCCATTGGTAGCAAACCGTACAACCAGCCATGGAACTGGGTAAATTCAGATTTGTTTTCATCGGAGGAAACATGTACCACCCCTACTGATGGAAATATTTGTGCAATTATAGTAAAAAACCCTGCCACGAATGGTGGATATACTAAGATACAGTTTAATACTGAACACGATCGTGAATGCGGAAGTGTCCCGTTTTTAGCATCAGACCAAGACTCTTCAACTAACCCGATATCATGCAACGGCAATATTCGACTTGTCGAAGACACTTCTCTGCTGCCTGATGGCATTCTTAAAAATACAGTAGGAATACCAATAAATGCAGCTACCATCGGACAAGTTATTACCAATACCGAAAAACAAAGTGGTGTGAGTTTAAGACCAACCATTAACCCAACTACTTCATCAAACTACCCTATCATCAGCATACGAACTACCCCAAACAAACCATCACTTGTATCAATCAAATATACCCTTGTACAAGGCATAAATGCCTCAAGTCGTACAGATTCGTTGGCGGAGGTACCGTTTGATTTAACAATATCATTAAGAAGCTATTGATTATTTATAAAAATATATGCACACTAAAATATAGTTATGAAAAATTTAAAAAAATACTTAACAGATCAGTCCGGCCAAATGGTAATAGTAGTAATGCTCGTACTTGTTATCGCTCTTACCGTAGGATTATCCCTTATCTCTAGAACTATCACAAATACACGTCTATCCACTAATACAGAAAACGCAAACCGTGCATATTCAGCAGCGGAAGCTGGCATTGAAGAAGCGTTACGCCCTGGTGGAACAGTCACAGGAACAGGGACACAAGGTCTTGGTGCAACTGGTGCAAATCAATCAACATATCAAACAAATACATCCACTCAAGGAAACACTGACGAACCGTTCATGTTTCCTAACCCATTTAAAAAGGATGAGGCATCTCAAGTTTGGTTATTCAACTATGAATCATACAGAAATTCCTCTACGTTTCCAGTTGTTTCTTGCCCAAGTGGAACAAACTATTTTAATGAATGCGCAAACAGAGATATAACTATCTATTGGGGAACTCCGACCGGTGGTGCTCCTAATGCATCAACCCCTGCTCTCGAAGTTACTCTCCTCTATCGCGACAACGCAAATGCATTTCAAGTCGAAAAATGTGCATATGATCCTTACCAAACACGAAGTACATCAAATAACTTCAGTAACGCAGTATCAACAGCTGATTCAACTATCTGTAACCAATCAGGTGCTAACCTTACTTCGGGAAATTTCCCTTTAACTAACACCTCTCAAGGGACAAAGAATTATAACTTTAGAAAATCACTGAGACTTGCATCAGCCTCGTCTACAGGACGAAAATACCTACTAATGAGATTAAAACCTCTATACAATACAACATCACACGACATTGCTGTTGACCCTGGTGATGCAGTGTTGCCTGCTCAAGGCCAAGTAATCGAATCAACAGGCAATGCTGGCGACGTTATACGCAAAATTCGAGTATATCAGTCTTACCCAACACTCCCAGGAGTATTTGATTTTGTGCTCTTTAACGGTAGTGACCAGCCTCTAGAAAAAAATGAATAACAATGTCACATTTACATACAAAAACGACATTAAAAATAGTAGGAACACTATTAATATTATTTGCCTTAATACCGGTAAATTCCTTCTCCGCATCACCGCCCACAACTAACTACTCTATCGATGCATCAGCTGAAATGGGAAACAATAGTTGGTATATTAGTGCAGTTCCTATTACTCTAACAGCCACGCCAGGCACTAGTCCCGTAGAATCAATCACACATTGGATAGATAGTGATCCGCAGACAGTAAGTTTGTCTAACCCCACGACAAGAACACTCATAGCGCAAGGCCAACATGTATTTAATTTTTTTGCAAAGGACACGGCCAATATAACAGAAGCAACCAAAACATTTAATTATAAAATTGACCTACTCGCACCTAAAAACTGGTCAAACTTTACGCTAACCAATTCGGGTAATGCTCACACCTTCACCATTTCCATCACAGTATCAGATGTAACCTCAGGTTTAGATAACACATCAGCAGAATTTCAATACAGCGTTGATGGTGGTAGTACCTGGGGATACTATTCAAATTTAACGCAGTGCAACTCCACATGGAACGACAATCAATGGAGGGCAGCCAGTATTTCACCAAGTACTCCTGGTACTCCCACTGGCACAATTACTATTCCTTCCACTGACTACTGCAACAGCAATTGGTCAGAGACAAAATATATTAGAATAAGAGTCAAAGACATGGCGGGACTCCAATCCACTAAACAATATGCCCTTATGGCTCCGTGGATACAAACATCAGGAGGAGATATTTATTCAAATGGACCAATAGACATGCTTACAGAAAATGGACCGGCTGCAACAGGGATAGTCATTACCGCAACTGATACTATTAACAACTTCACCTCCACCCAGGGGTGGAATATAAAAGATTACGAGATCACCTCGCAATCCATCTATTCAACCTTCTACAATAAATTTGGAGGCTCAGCACAACCTTTCCCTTCTTCTATTCCCACAACACTCGGTTCGACAGTATTTATAGGCAACGATACAGCAGTAAATAGCTCCTATATACCTGCTCAATTATCTACTGCTCAAAACATTGCACTCGTTGTGTTCATAAATGGCGACCTCTTTATTGACGGAAATATACAATTACATCCATCAAGTCATATTGTTTGGATAGTTTCAGGAAACGTAGGTATTAGAAATTCTGTAACGAGAGCTGACGGAATCTATTTTATCGACGGAGAATTTGACTCTTCTTACAATGGCAACAGCAGTAATCAACTACTCATCACCGGAAGCATATTTGCAAACCAAGGAATTCATCTCACGCGCTCTTTAAGTAACTCAAACAACCTTACAACGCCCGCCGAACGCATTGTATTTAGTCCGGGTGTGTTCTTTAATACAACATTAACGTCATTAATGCGTATTGCAACAACCATAACCTGGAAAGAGTACACTCCCTACTAGATCTTGACACTACCTTACTAACTCACCTATGCTATTAGAAGAAGAAAGGAAATACGAATGGCAAACAAAGTTTTTTTTGGTCTTGATATTGGTGATTCAAGTATCAAATTAGTACACCTCCAAAAAGAAAATCAAACAAGTAAACTCATTGCATATGGAGTAGCTCCTACTCCCGGTAACGGTATGAGCTCTGAAGCTGATTTTGACAAAGACGCAATTGTAGAAATTATAAAAAGATTAGTTAAAGAGACGCGCGTCAATACAAATCAGGTTGTAGTGTCTCTCCCTGAGTCACAGATATTCACTCGTGTTATCGAGATGCCTCCAATGTCTGATAAAGAGCTTCCTACAGCTATTCAATTTGAAAGCGAACAATATATTCCTCGTCCGCTTAACGAAGTGTCTCTGCGATGGCAAATCCTTACTAAAGGAGACAAAGAAAAGAATACCAAAACAGAAATCTTGCTTGTCGCAGCTCCTTTAACAATTATTGATAAATATACAAATATATTGCGAAAAGCAGATTTAAAACCAATTGCAATGGAAACAGACATGCTTGCTCAAGCACGATCGCTCGTAGGAAACAATCCATACTCCCCTACCACAATGATCATTTCAACTGGATCAACGAGTACAGATCTAAGTATTATTCGCGGTGGCATGGTGAGTTTTACCCGTTCGATTGCATCCGGCGGGAACGTGTTAACTCGAGCAATAGCATCAGATTTAGGAATTGCATTTGACCAAGCCGATCAATACAAAAAAATGTACGGGCTGGTAGAAGATCAACTAGAAGGAAAAGTAATGAGTGCAATCAAGCCTACGTTTGAATTGATAATTAATGAAATCAAAAAAGCAGTAGGATTCTATCAATCAAGAAATACAAATGATCAAGTTAAGCGTGTTGTGTTATCAGGTGGTACAGCAAAGCTACCAGGTTTCCTTATTTTCCTAGCAAACGCCCTCGGAATCGAAGCGCAAATCGGCGACCCTTGGTTTAATATCAAAAAAGACCCAAGCATCGAAGCTCAACTCGGAGAAGATGCACCAGTGTACTCAGTAGCGGTAGGACTTGCACTTAAAGAATTATAGGAGAAACTATGGCCAAAGATATCAATTTATTGCCGGACATTACGCTTAATGAAGAGAAAGAGAGCAAAAGGCAAAAACTTTTAACGATAACGAGTTTAGCAATCCTTATCGTCGGAGCTATTGCGTTGCTCGGTGCATTCACAATAGACATTACTCTAGGACAAGTCCTAAAGGGCTTACAAACCGAAAATGATAAATTGCGTGAAACCGTCCGTACCTATGCTGATGTCGAACTTATGCAGCGTAGTATTAAAGCAAAACTTACTGCATCTGGAAATATAATTGCTGAAGCAAAAGATTACAAAGCAGACTTCGAAAACTTACAGTCAGTTTTACCTGACTCAGGAATCTCAATTCAAAGCATCGCAATTGATAAAACAAGAAAAGTAGCAGTAAGTGGAAAAGCAAATGATTCTGCCAGTTTTAATAACTACATTGGGAATATTCTAAATCAAGAAAAAGGAGCTCGATTCTTTGATGACATCAACCTAGGCAGCGTAGCTACAGCAAAAGATGGAACGCTACAATTCACATTGTCGATGAACATAAAGAAAGTTGAGGAACAGCAATGAAAGACAATAAAACATTAAATAAAAGTCTGTATTTAGTTTTACCTGTAATTTCAATTTTAGTGGTTCTAGCAATAGCTATGATCTGGGTTCAACCTAAGATAGCAAATATTCTTCAAACACAAACCCAAATTGCAGATGAGCAAAGTAAGCAAACAATGCTCGATACAAAAATTGAAACCTTAGATGCATTATCAAAAAGTCGCACAGATTTACTCGCTCAGTTAACCGATGTTAATATTGCACTCCCAACACAAAAAGATATTCCTGCACTAATTATCCAATTGCAGCGCATTGCACAGGAAAGTGATGTCGCAATTCAAGGAATACAGTTAACTCCCGGCAAATTAGTAAATGACAGTGCACCAACATCAAAAACAGGGCCTGATGTTGCAATCAGTTTAGGAATACAAGGCAACTACGAGTCACTAAAAACTTTTCTTGGAAAAATCGTTAAAGGTAAGCGTTTAATTAACATGGAAGCTATAAGTATGTCGGCAACAGCAGCTGACAACGATGGTACCCTTACCGTCACTCTCAACATGAACACTTTTTATCAACCACTACCAGCTAAGCCCGGAGATGAAACTGAGGAAGTTCCAGTGCTCACAAAGGCAGAACGTGATGTATATGAGAATCTTAAGACATATACCGCATATCAAGTCGCAAGTACAACAGGAGATGCATCTCCACTAGCACCAGATCCAACGCCTGTTCCAAGTGCAACCGCTACGCCTTCCGAAGCTCCTGAGACTTCGCCAAGCGCCAGGCCTTTATAGCAGCATGATTGCCACTTAGCAAAACATCAGGAACTGATTTGCCATTGAATACAGCTGGCCGAGTATAGTGAGGATATTCTAAAAGAAGCCCGTTTTCATCCTTCAAGCTAAAAGACTCTTCTCCAATTGATTCATCAGAACCGAGAGCACCTGGGATAAGTCGGATAATACTATCTGCAATGACAAGAGCAGCTAGTTCACCACCAGTCAAAACATAGTCGCCTATGCGGAGAACTGAGTCAGCAAACATATCTATAAAGCGCTGATCAATTCCTTCATAATGTCCACAGACGACAAACAGTGCTTTGTATGTCGAGAAAGATTGTGCGTCCGCCTGTATATACGGCCGTCCCGACGCACTAGTAATAACTACATTGTACTCGTCTCGATTGTACGATCCCTTATCAATACCCTCTTTTTCAAAACAAAACAACAACGCCTTCTCTAGGATATCTGCACGCATGACCATACCTGCACCACCACCATACGGGCTATCATCAACACTCCTATGAGTATCTGACGCAAAGTCACGAATGTTGACGATTTCGTACGAAAACAGACCAGTTTTCAGGGCTCTCCCTAAAATACTAGTCTGTAATATTTCACTAAACGATTGCGGAAATATTGAAAGAAAATAAAGCTTCATTGTTTAAAACAATTACTCTGTTGTTTCTTCATCAGGACTTGGTGATTCACCATTCTGATCTTTAAGTTCTACAGAAACTTTCTTATTTTCTCTGATTGCTACAACGCGAATCAAGCTTCGAATTGCTTTGATTATTTTACCTTCACGTCCAATTACCTTACCCATATCAGCCTGGTTAACAGCGACAAGGAGTACGACAAAGCCGTCTTCTTTAACTTGTTCTTCGATAACAACTTCGTCTGGATAATCAACGATAGAACGGAGAATATATACTAATAGTTCTTTCATGGGTCTCTCCTTTTTTAATTAATGAGTTACTCTTTTATGAAGTGAAGCAACTGTCCGTGAAGGAAGAGCTCCCTTCTTCACCCATGCAGCATATTTTTCTGTATCAAGCTGCACTTGCTTTGTTTCAGCATACAAAGGTGCATACCACCCAAGTACATCAAGTGCTTTGCCATCACGTTTGCTGCGGACAGGTGCAACAACAATTCTATAACGTGCTTCTTTTGTGGATCCAACGCGGGATAATCTGATAGTAGTTGCCATAATCAATCTAAGATATCACGCTCGAGGCCAAGCGTCAAGTGCTGCCTGAGCTGCCATCTGTTCTGCCTCCTGTTTACTTTTACCTTTACCAATACCATAACGAGTGTCGTTCACCAGGACCGCTACTTCGAACTCCTTTGCGTGGTCAGGCCCTGTCGTAGAAACAACCGAATAAATCGGTGACATCCTATATTTTTCTTGAACAACTTCTTGGAAAACGCTCTTATAATCTCGATATTTGCCAGTCGCAATAATTTCATCCAATCGGATCAAAAGAGTCCCTATAACAAACTCACGAGCTGTATCGAACCCTTTGTAAAGATAAATAACCCCCAAAAGAGCCTCATATGTATCAGCGAGCAATGAAGGATTCTCTTTACCACCTGAGTCTGACTCCCCTTTTGCCATATGAAGGAACTGCCCCAAACCAAGCTCTCGTGCGCTGATAGCCAAAGAGGTTGTCTTCACTACCGACGAACGATAGTTCGTAAGCTGTCCCTCAGGGATATCAGGAAACTTAACATACAAATAGTGGGAAACTATTAGGGACAAAACGCTATCACCCAGAAACTCAAGTCGCTCATTGCTCGTCAGCGCCCGATCTCGCACTTCATTTAAATACGAACGATGAATAAAAGCCTGCTTTAAAACAGACTCATCAGTAATATCTACAGAGTATGTCTGTAATTTCTTAATTAAGTCTTGAAACATATATTATTCTTCCGGAACAACAGTACCGTGCTTTTTTAAGATACTACCAAGCACGCCATTTATAAAACTAGGAGAATTTTCACCACCATACTCTTTTGCTAATTCGATCGACTCATCGATCACAACCTTTTCTGAAGGTCTCCCTTCTGCAAAAATAAGCTCCCACGTACCATACCGGAGAATGGCTCGATCAACTGGAGCTACCTGTTCTAAAGGCCATTGAGTAGCCGACTCTTTGATATACGTATCAATATCATCAATTTTTGAGATAATTTCAGAAATATCTGCATCAATCGGGACATCTTTCCGAAAATCCCATTGATACAAAAGCTGAATGGCATGTTCTCTTTTTTGATGACGTGGGTCGTTACGTGTTTTCATGGGCAGAATTATTTTGAACGAACATACGTCTTAGTATGCTCTAATTTCTTACGTAATTTAAGTACGATAGCCGAAGTTCTCTTACCTTGGCGACGTGTTGAGTGCCTTCTCTTAGGAAGCGGTGCCATATACTCTCCTCAATACACAAAATAATATCTATAATACTACACAAAAACCATCCAGATGGCAATAAGTAGCATTCAATTCGCCTCTATACCCTCTGTATCCTGAGAAATACGTTCCTTTAATGCAGGATACAAATACAAATCTGGACTCTCTTTCAAGGTCTCCTGAGCGTCCTCTTTAGCTTGTTGTATAGAAAGTATATTAAAAAGATCGGCATATTTAAAGAACGAACGTCCCGACTGTGCAAATCCAAAAATATTTCCAGATCCCCGATACTGCAAATCAAGCTCAGCAAGGTCTATTCCGGATTCTGTCTCCTCAAGCGCCTGCAGCCGACGCAGGTCTCCCTGCTGCTCCTCTGAGGTAAACAGCAAACAAAATGCCTGTTGTCCTCCTCGACCTACCCTACCTCGAAACTGGTGAAGCTGGGCCAGCCCAAACCTCTCAGCTGACTCTATGACTATAATAGAAGCATTAGGAATATCTATTCCGACCTCCACCACAGGAGTACAAACCAAAATCTGATACTTCCTCACTCGAAAGTCAGCCAGAATAGTATCCTTTTCTGCACTCTTGAGCTTGCCGTGTAGCAAACCGATTGTCAGATCAGGAAAAACTTTGGTACGCAAACGGTCATACTCTGATACAGCAGACTTAATACTAGTCGAAGATTCGGAAGGCTCCACAAATGGGCACACTATAAAAACCTGTTCCCCTGTTTCTTTTATAAACTTTCGGATCCACTCATTAGCCTCTTCACGCTTATTGCCCGTTACAACTCTTGTTTTAATTGGTTTCCTTCCGGCAGGCATCTCATTAATTAATGACAAATCCAAGTCACCATACAGTGTAAGCGCTAAAGTACGCGGGATAGGAGTCGCTGTCATAGACAAAACATGTGTCATTCCATGCTTGGACCGCAGCGAAGCCCGCTGCTCTACGCCAAACCGATGCTGCTCGTCAATAATGGTCAGAGCAACTTTATCGAGAAGCTCTTTTTGATGAAGGAGTGCCTGTGTACCAATATAAATATCACCCGCCGCACGTTCCTTCTTGTTTCCACTTACAACCAAAGTCACACCTACACCCAAAGGCTCCAAAACACGCTGAACAGTCAAAAAATGCTGTGTTGCAAGAATCTGTGTTGGGGCCATCAGAAGACTTTTGTATCCATTTAAATAGGCAGCATACATGGCGATAGCCGCAACAACAGTCTTTCCGCTTCCCACATCACCCTCTAGTAATCGGTTCATAGGGATAGGTGCAGCCATATTCTGCAAGATTTCCTGCACGGCTTGCTGCTGACCACCAGTCAGAACAAAAGGCAAACTATGAATAAGTTCGTCAATCTCTTTTTTATAGGCATCTATAGAGAGTCGAAATACCAAGGTGTTATTTTGCCAACGATGGCGAAGCATCACTGAGCGAAGCTGCGAAAAATACATTTCTTCATAGCCAAACCGCGCACGAGCTTTCTCTGGTTCATTTAAACTACGCGGGAAATGCATCATGCGCATCGCTTCTTTAAGTGACACCAACTCACGATTTCGCATTATACTTCCCGGCAAATACTCTTCAGGAAAAGTCTCAACATTCTTCCATACATATGTAATCATGTCTCGAATCTTTCGCGACGCAAGTCCAGCTGTTTCACTGTATACACCAATAGGTTCACCTTTTTTTATTTCAGAAGAAGCAGGTGTAGTACTACTCATTTCTGATTCAGATGCCCGTATTCGCTCTGGAGATACCAATGTCGGAACACCGCCGAAATTACCCACCTTCCCTGTCAGCCTATATGCTTCGCCAGCATGGAGAGACTTTGTTAAATACGGCTGATTAAACCATACAACTGAAACTAAAGAGTTATTAGTATAAAAAAGCGCTTTGGTGAATTTTCGTTTGGAACGAGTAAAGATATTTTCAATCGACTGCAACTTTCCTACAATTGAGACCTTACTCCCCTCCTCTAATGTTCCCAATTGCGCATCTTGAAGGTATTCGTCATAGCGGAACGGAAAATAAAATAGGAGGTCACGAATAGAGTTGATCCCGAGGGAATGCAATTTACGCACTACTACCGGGCCAACCTGAGGAATCTTATCAGGAGTATCAGACAGACGAAGCATATTAATAAGCAAACATTGAAAGAACAGAGGTTAGTACAATTGCTAAAAACGACAAAACACTTATCGTCACAACCAACCATCTATGCTTTTGTAAAAATTCCATATTATTTTCCTGTTAACAACTGAATATATCTTCTTTTTCCAACACGCAAAATCATTTTGTTCTTTACTTCAATAAAAGTTCGAGGATCCATAACACGTTGCTCCTTATCTTGCTCATACAATGATACCGCACCCTGCTGTACCATGCGACGCGCATCACTTTTACTCTCAACTAGTCCTACTATAAAAATCAGATCGGATATCTCATAGAGTCCAGGATCGATGGTCCACTCTGGAATATCGTGAGGCAACTCCTGATTCTGTACAACAGACAAGAACCGTTGCTGTGCGTCCACTCCTGCTTCATCCCCATAAAAACGAGAAACTATGTTCAAAGCCAATCGCTTTTTATAATCGATTGGATTTTCCCCACTCTCGATCGCACCTTTAACCTCAAAGATTTCTTCTGTAGACATATCGGTGCACTGCACGAACATATTTACTATAAACGAATCAGGCAAAGACATTATTTTTCCAAACATATCCTCAGCAGTAGTATCTAAAGGAATGCCTGTCCCATCACTCTTACTCATCTTCTTTCCACTAGCGTCAGTCAACAAAGGAACCGTTAGGACTGCTTTTTCTTTACCAGTATATGCTTCGATCAATTTTCTTCCAGCCAACATATTAAATGTCTGATCAGTACCACCTATCTCAACATCAACGCCAAGAGCAACGCTGTCATACCCCTGCATCAATGGATATAGAAATTCGTGTAAACCGATGGGCAAGTTAGCAGCCATGCGCTCCTGGAACATATCCCGCTCCATCATTTGCTGCACAGTAAAGTGTGATGCAAGTTCCACAACCTCCTTAAAGGTTAATTTCTCTAGCCAGTCTCCGTTATAAACCACTTCTGGCGCATTCTTCTCAAAATCTAAAATTTTAGCGGCGTATTTAGCATAATTACGAGCATTCTCTAAAACTTGATCCTTTGTTAAAGGCACTCGGGTCTTTGTTTTACCAGTTGGATCACCAATTGTTGCAGTAAAACTTCCAATCAATATATAAATCTTATGCCCAAGCTCCTGAAAATGCCGCAATTTAAATAAAGGTATAGCATGATGCAACTGTAATTCTCCAGTCGGATCCACACCAAGATAAACTTTTAAAGGTTTATCCTCTTGGAGTTTTTTTTCAAGAAAATCTCGTGAAGGATAAATTGTATCTGTACCACGTTCAAGAAGTTTTGTAAGGTTTTGCATAGCATCGATTATATCAAAGATCTGGTATAATAATCATCATGCATGATTTCAAAGCAAAACTGCTACCCCAGGCTCCAAAATCAGGTAAACAACCTGTTAAACTCACCACAAAACAGAAAATCTTAACCATTACAGCAGTAATGGTAACAGTTACATTTCTGTTCATTATTGGCGGAATTATCGTCACAGCGATTCTCTTTGCATATTTTGCCAAAGATCTCCCAAGTCCCTACAAATTAAAGGACCGAACAGTCGAGCAAGCAACCAAAATCATGGACCGAAATGGTAAAGATCTCTACACCGTATTTGGTGAGAAAAATCGAGAACTCGTTACGATCGAAAAAATACCCAACGACTTAAAAAACGCCACAATTGCAACTGAAGACAAAGAATTCTACAAACACAAAGGTTTCGCAGTCGACGGATACTTCCGTATAGTCAAAGAACTCATAGTTAACCAAAGACTTATCGGAGGCTCATCTATCACTCAGCAGCTTGTTAAAAACACATTCTTAACTCCCAAGCGCACACCTACACGCAAATTAAAAGAGCTTATCCTCGCCATTCAGGTCGAACAACGCTTCTCTAAAAACGAGATTCTCCAAATGTACATGAATGAAAATCCTTACGGTGGAACAATTTATGGCGTACAGACTGCCTCACAAACCTATTTCAATAAAAACGTCGAAGATCTTACTCTCACGGAATCAGCAATCCTCGCCGGATTACCACAAAGCCCTTCCTACTATTCTCCTTATGGAGATTATCCTGACGCGTATAAAGAACGAACAAAATATGTACTTCGACGTATGCGTGAAGACAAGTACATAACTTCTGAGCAAGAAAAAAAATCAATCGAAGAACTCGAAACGCTCGCATTCCAGGAGCCTAAAATTGACATCGAAGCTCCACATTTTACACTCTGGATTAAACGACAACTTGAAGAAAAATATGGTCAGGATATGGTTGCCGAAGGCGGACTACGTGTCTACACATCCCTTGATTTAGATATTCAGAACAAAGTTCAGGAAATTGTCAGAATAGAAGTTGAAAAGCTCGCAAAAGCTAAAGTAGGTAATGGTGCAGCCATGGTCACAAATCCAAAGACCGGTGAAATCCTCGCAATGGTTGGCTCCAAAGACTATTTCGCAAAAGATTATGATGGTCAATTCAACGTCACGCTTTCCCGTCGTCAGCCAGGATCGGCAACCAAACCAATAACCTATGCCGTCGGGTTTATGAAAGGCTACACTCCTGCAACCATGTGGCTTGATGTCGAAACTGAATTCGATGGAGGAGCCGGGCAGCCTTTATACAAGCCGGTTAACTATGACGGAAAATTCCGAGGTCCAGTACAAACCCGTCAAGCACTTGGATCTTCCCTCAATATTCCAGCAGTTAAAATGCTTGCGGTCAGCACTATTAAAGACACGATGCAGGTATCCTACGATATGGGCTTAAGTGATTGGGAACCTACCTCTCAAAACATGTCCCAAGTAGGACTTTCATTGACCCTCGGAGGTCGCGAACTTAAGATGGCCGATTTAATGACAGCCTATGGTGTTTTTGCAAATCAAGGAATAAAGCAAGAACGCGTTTCTATCATTAAAGTAACTGATTCAACCGGCAAAATATTAGAAGAATTTAAACCTAGCAAAGGCCGCCAAATACTTAAACCAGAAATTGCCTACCTTATCTCACATATCCTTTCAGATGATTCAGCCCGATCACTCGCTTTCGGACCTCGTAGCTTACTCTATATCGCCAATCAGACAGTTGCCGCTAAAACTGGTACAACCGACGAGAAAAAAGATAACTGGGCATTTGGATACAATCCTTCCTACGTTGTAGGTGCTTGGGTTGGAAATAATGACAACACAGCTATGGATAAATCAATCGCTTCAGGTGTGACTGGCGCGACACCAATCTGGAACAAAACGATGAAAATGCTTCTGGAAGGTAAAAAGGACGAACCTTTCGTTAAACCAGACGATGTGGTCTATATCGACGTAGATTCTCGTACAGGCTACAAGCCAGGTGAAGGTACTACCTCGACCCGTAAAGAGCTTTTTATCAAGGGTACAGAGCCTCAGGTGGGCAATATATCTCAGCTTACCATTCGAGTCTGTAAAGGAACCAACCAGGCAGAGAAGGATGGGTGTGACGCAGAAGACAAAACCTACACCCTATTTACTGACCCATATGTCAAAGAAGTAGCTAAGAAACCAGGCGTATGCCAAGGTGATTGCCCTGAGGGAGATGCATATCGAGGATATACATCAATCGGAGGCAGTAGTAACTCCGCAGGCGCGCCAGATATTTCAATCAGAGACATCCCAGATAAAGCCAACGTACCATTCGTCTTCAACTTCACAGCTGACTCAACACCTAAAGGTGATGCTCAGATTTCCGAAATAAAACTCTACCTTGATGACTTCAACTTACTCAAAACATCACGCACTTCACCACTCAGTCACCAGGTTACGTTTCAACAGTCTCAAGCAGGCGAACACCGCCTCCGAGTCGAAGTTATTGATAATAAAGGAGTTACAAGCTCCAAAGAAATAACAGTGAATGTGAGATAGATTACTTACTGATTTTATTTCGCGCTGCTAAAACTCTGCGTTCATGAGGTTTATTAATTATAGTAACACTTCCACCATGCTTGAACGCCTCTTCTTTTAATTTATCGATATCCCGCTGTGAACTTTTTGGACTCACAACGCGCCATTTATCAATATAGTCGACACGCGCAGAGAGACTTGTCTTACGAGTAAAATTAAAGCTATGCACACGACCCGATGGATCCCTCGAATCAATAACAATTTTAGTATCAACTCGTCTCTCTCTAGATCACGCATTACTATCCTCGAATTTGCAAACGATAAGTATCTTTACCAAAAGCAGAAATCAATTCTCTTAATTGAGTTGCATCAGTTTCTTTAATTGGCCCACTTCTCGATTGGAACACAAACGTGAACGTCACGGCCTTCTTCCCCTCTCCAATCTGATCCCCTCGATAGGGAGTACCTACAGTTACGGAAACAATCCGCTCATCTAAAGACTTCAGAGAATCCACAATCGGACCCACGGCTTGATTCTCATCCATTACAAAAGACAGTGCTTCAGTGGTGGCTGGGTAGATAGAATATGGCTCATAAGAAACAATCAGTTTAGCTTCCTCAACTAACGGATCAAAGAACAATTCGTACATAAACACCGGTTCTTTCAATCCAAGCTTCTCTGCCAACGCAGGATGAATCTCACCATACAATCCAATCACATCACCACGCAACACAATCGCGGCTACTCGCCCCGGATGATACATTACATGATTTCGAATTTTCTTTATCTGATCGTTATCTTGCGCATAACTAACACTCCCAACTTGCAATGAATTCATTACAGATCGCAAACTCGACACAACCTGTTTAAATGCTCGATCAAATGAATATTCTTTATGGTGAACTATTCCAGCAAAATGCACTGGTTCTAAACTGAGGCCAACAGCTTCATCAGGAATCAAATCATATAAACTACGATGATACACGGACGACAGCTCAAATAGAACTAGATCTCGATTCAACACCAAATTCTTCTGAGTAATCCATAAAAGATTCGGCAGCAAAGAAAGTCGCATATAGCGGTGCTCTTCTGACAACGGAGAAACCATTTCTAAAGCTTCCTCGACTTTATATCCACTCTGTTCTATCTGTTCTCGACTAGTAAACGAATAAGTTAAAACCTCTTGAAATCCTAAACCTTTCATCACTTCCAATACTCGCTTCTTCACTTTCAATCGTTTATTTTGAGCTACCAAAGGGACTTGGCCCTTCGGTGTTGAAACAGGGACATTATCATATCCGTAAATTCGAGCTACTTCCTCGATCAAATCCTCTTCAATCGAAACATCTCGATGTCTCCAACTTGGCACTGATACTTTAAGCAACCACTCGATCTCATCACCGCTCGATGAAATAGTAGAAAATCCCAGAGAGTTAAGAATTCGACCAGCATCCGACAAACTGAGATGCAACCCCATATACATATCCAGCATATGTGATCGCAATGTCACTTCAGTTTTTTCAATCGGAGTCGGATATGCATCAGCTACAGCACTTGCTTGATGTGCGCCAGTAATAGTAGACAACAAATGATTAATCCGTTCCAAGGCATAACCAATCAGCTCCCTATCTACTCCCCGTTCAAATCGCACAATCGCATCGCTACGAATTCCCAATTTCATTCCAGTCTTACGAATATTCACGGGATCAAAATTCGCCAGTTCCAATAGCAAAGTATGTGTATCTTCAGTAATTTTGCTCGACTCGCCACCCATAATACCTGCGATACCAAGATTTTTTTCTGAATCCGCAATCACCAACATATCTTCAGTTAAATCAAATACTTTTTTATCCAGTGTCTGCAATTTCTCGTGGTACAACGCACTGCGTACATAAAACGTATTGTCATTTACATGCTTCGCGTCATATGCATGAGTAGGTTGTCCCAATTCAAGCATCACATAATTAGAAATATCTACCAAATTATTAATTGGTCGCATTCCAGCACGCAACAGTCGCTGCTGCATCCACATAGGGGATTTTCCTAGTTGAAAGCCGTCATATGCCACTGTCGCAAACCGATTACATTTCGAAACGTCTTCAATATGTACTTGAGCCTTGATTCCGAAGTCCATATTTGTCTGCATAGACAAAGCCTCTGGCATACGCAATTCTTTATTCAGCAAGGTCGCAACTTCACGAGCGATTCCAACGATTGATAAACAATCGCCGCGGTTAGCAGTGATCTCTGTATCAAATACCACATCAGGAAGTCCAAGATATTTTACGAGATTTTCGCCTACTGGAGCGTCTTCACCCAGCATCATAATACCTTCGTGACCCTCGCCTAGACCAAGTTCATTTTCAGAGCACATCATTCCTTGTGACTCTACGCCACGAAGTTTTGATACTTCGATCTGTGTACCATCAGGCAAAACTTGACCAGCTTGCACTACAGGCACTTTTCCATGCAAATAAATATTCTGCGCTCCAGTTACAATCTGCACTTCATTAGCTCCGACATTCACTTTACACAACCACAAGTGATCAGAATCGGGATGTTTCTCTTGAGACACAATCTGCCCAATCACAATCTGCTCGATTCCTTCACCAACTGTGTGTTTTCTCTCAACAGACAAACCAGCAGCAGACATTTTCTTCTGCAAATCATCCACAGAAATATCTGAAATATCAACATATTCTTTAAGCCAAGACAAAGGTACTAACATAAATTAAAATTGCTCCAATAATCGTAATTCGCCTTCATAAATCATACGCACATCAGGAATACCTGATCGGATATTCACACAACGCTCTATTCCCCACCCAAACGCGAAACCATTGTATTCTTTCGAATCGATTCCACCATTCTCAAGTACGACTGGATGCACCATTCCTGCTCCACCGAGCTCCAACCAACCTTCCTTGCACAAGCGGCATCCTTCACCACCACATATCGAACAGGAAATATCTACTTCAAAAGAAGGTTCAGTAAACTGAAAATGATACGGCCGAATGCGGGTCTTAATAGTATTTCCAAAAAACTTCTTTACAAAATAATCCAAAGTGCCAACCAGCTGACCTATCGACACATTCTTATCAACTAACAATCCTTCAAACTGATGGAACATTGGTGTGTGCGACGTATCGTAGTTAGGTCTGTAAGTCTTTCCTGGCACAACCACTCTGATAGGCGGCTTCTGCGATAACATCGTTCGTACTTGAACTGGCGAGGTATGAGGACGCAATAACAATCGTCCATACTGATCATGCGCATCGTGCTTTACATAATACGTTTCGAAATCATCACTCGCCGGATGGGTGATCGGCATATTAAGTGATTCAAACGCATGCCAAAACCACTCGACCTCTGGTCCCTCAGCAAACGAAAATCCAAGCTCTGCAAAAATATCTACGATTTCATAATAGGCTTGTGTAATAGGATGAATATGACCTACAGCCGCCGCTGGTGCAGGAAATGTCATATCTTGCCATTCAGTCTCAGCCAATTTGCTATATCGCTCCTCTTTAAGCTTACTTAGCTTCTCCGAGAAAGCATTCTCAAGAGATGACTTAACTTCATTCAAATACTTACCCATGGCAGGCCGCTCATCTTTAGTCAACTCGCGCATCTGTAAGGAAATCAGAGAGTACTCACTATCTTTTTTATCCAAAGTATCAAACTTCAACTTATCAACCTCTGCGGCTGTATGCAGCTGATGCAATTTCTCAGTAGTTCGGTGTAATAGGTTTTCTAAATCAATTCGCATAGTATTAATCAAATTCTACTATTTTAGTTGCTATTAATAAACTACTTACAAAAAAACTCACACCTTCATTGCTGAGAAGTGTGAGTTAAAAGAAGTAATCACAATTAATTACTTCACCATTCCCACTAAGTTTGTAAATGACTTTGGATCTTCCAAAACCATTGTTGCAAGCATTTTTCGATCAAGACCAATATTCTTTACCTTCAATGCGTGCATGAAATCACCATAACGCATACCCTGATCACGAAGAGCTCCGTTGATACGAGCAATCCAAAGCATTCTCATATCTCTCTTACGGTTTTTTCGACCAGCAAATGCATAAGAACCAGCATGAAGATCTGCTTCTCGAGCTCTTTGTACCAAACGATTATTCGTCATTCGGTAACCTTCAGTTCGGGCTAGCAATCTCTTGTGGCGGGCCTTAGTTGTAACACCTCTTTTAACGCGTGACATATGTATCTCTCCTAGATATATGGAAGTAACTTCTTAAAGTTCTTCTCCATTTTTCCTGTAATTTGTGATGGCTTAGCCAAACGTCGAAGCTGAGAAGCTGACTTCGGACTCTTTAAGTGGTTATTCCCTTTTCTCCAATGTAAAAGCTTACCTGTTGCGGTAACCTTAATACGCTTAGAAATAGCTTTTTTTGTTTTCATCTTCGGCATATATATGTCCTCATTTACCCGGTGTATACGATACTACTAACGATTTTCCTTCAAATTTTGCCGGTCTATCTAGCTTTCCCACGCCTTCACTTTCAATAAAAGAAGTGATTCGTCCGATTAGCTGATGGCCAAAATCCGGCTTGGCTATCTCACGACCTTGGAATTTTACCACAACCTTCACTCGATCGCCATCCTGTAAAAATTGCTTCATCCGCTTCAACCGCACTTCAAGGTCATTATCTGATGTAAATGGCCTCAAACGTATCTCTTTTGTGTCTACTTGTTTCGCTGCTTTTTTCGAATCCGACTCTTTTTTCTCCTCCAAATACTTAAATTTCTTAAAATCAATGATTTTACACACTGGCGGACTAGCCTGACCAGCAATTTCTACTAAGTCGAGCTTTTGTTCTGTAGCAATCTTTAACGCCTCTTCTAAAGTCAAAACGCCGAGTTGCTTCCCTGTATTATCCAAAACTCGCACCTGAGGTGCGCGGATAAACTGGTTTATTCTGTAAAATTTCTTAGCCAGTGGTACCTTCCTTGGGTTTACCCCTTAAAAACGTCTGTTTTTACGTATAAAATCAAATAAAATTCTACCACGCCCGAAAATACTTCGCAACGGGCAAACGCTATTTTTTCTTCTTTTCAAGATCAGTCACAGTTTGTGCTCTAATATAGTCAGTAAGAGAAAAAGACTTTTTGCCTTCAAAATTGAGCTTATTTACTTTTTGAGAAGCTAACCTTCGTGCTAAAACCACTCCATTTTCGGAACGAGTATTATCGTCCTCAACGACTCGTACTACATCTTCTACCCGCAGATGGATAATCCTACGCGGACAAGCTGCTTCGACCTTATCCGCACTTTTTCCTCGAATTCGCTTTGTCTTTGGTTCATCACCTGCATCATAAAGAATAAACAACTTTTCCAGGTCGGGCTTTTTCATCAGCAGATACTACACCTTCCGTTGAATCTCGTCAATCAAGGCTGTTTTTACCTCTTCAAAACTCTTAAGTCCTAGATTCTCACCACCTCGTTTACGAACGGCAACCCCCTGAGATTCAATTTCTTTGTCCCCCATCACATACATATACGGCACTTTTTGCATCTGAGCATCCCGAATCTTAGACTGCATACTCTCAGAACGAGCATCCACATCCACTCGTACCCCTACCGCACGCAATTCGGCAGCCAATTTCTGTGCATACTCCGCATGCCTATCCGCAATAGGGATCATGACAGCCTGTACTGGCGCCATCCAGGTTGGAAACGCTCCAGCAGTATGTTCTATATATACTGCCAGGAACCGCTCTATAGAACCAAGCAGAGCTTTGTGAATCATCACAGGAGTCTTCTCGGAGCCATCAGCATCCGTGTAAACCAATCCAAACCGAGATGGTTGGACAAAATCCAATTGCTCTGTCGCACACTGATGCTCTCTGCCAATCGCATCTCGCACCATTACATCAATCTTAGGACCATAGAAAGCAGCTTCGCCTTCCCCAATAAAATATTCCAGTTCCAATTTCTTAGCTACATCTTCGATAATCTGTTGCGCCTTATTCCAATTCTCGATATCTCCCAGATATTTGTCTGTATTATCTCGAAAAGACAAACGAGCTCTGAAAGTCATACCTAGAGTTCCATACAACTCCTTGATCATCGCCATGATAGATGTAAACTCTTCCTCGATCTGATCCATAGTGCAGAATACATGAGCATCGTCCTGAGTCGCAGCACGCACACGAGACAATCCATGCAACTCTCCTGCTTTCTCATCTCGATATACCATAGTATTTTCCATATACCTGATCGGCAGATCGCGATAACTTCGTGGCTTTGACGCATAAATCTGAGAATGATGCGGACAGTTCATAGGTTTCATCATAAACTCATCATCAGACTCATGACTTGTCACAGTAAACCGCTCAGGATATTTATCGTAATGACCTGAAGTTTTATACAACGCCACGCGCGCCATATGTGGAATCGCTACCCTTTGATATCCATATTTCTGCTGCAATCCTTGAGAAAATCCTCCCAACTCATCGCGCAATATTGTGCCTTTAGGAGTAAACAGTGGCAGTCCTGGACCAACCAAGTCTGAAAACACAAACAGATCCAATTCTTTTCCAAGCTTCCTATGATCGCGCTTTCGAGCTTCTTCCTGCTGATTTAAATACTCATCAAGCTCCTTTTGTGAAGAAAAAGCTGTCCCGTAAATACGAGTCAACATTTTGTTCTTCTCGTTCCCTCTCCAATACGCCCCAGCCAATGACAACAACTTAAATGCAGCCAAATCTTTTTGAGGATTTTCCGAATGGCCACCGCGACAAAGATCTTCAAAACTCCCGCTCTTATAAATACTCAACGTCTGACCGTCTGTACTAAACTCCTCAATCAACTCAAGTTTATATTCATTCCCTGCCATCCGCTTTTTTGCTTCATCAACACTTACTTCTTCCCGCTCAAAACCATTCCAGGTTTTTACGAGCTCTCGCATTTTCTCTTCGATCTTTGGCAATTCTTCATCGGAAATTTTTACATCACCAAAATCAAAATCATAGTAAAATCCGCTCTCGATAGCTGGACCAATAGTCCGTTTCGCGTTTGGATATAATTCCATCACTGCAGCCGCAAGTAAATGCGCGCAGGAATGGCGAATCTGTTCTAAAGAATTGTCGTTGGACATAGATCCTCCTTATAAATACTAAAAATGCCGTCCTCAAGCACTATATCTAATGCTCGAAGACGGCATTTCTACCGTGGTTCCACTTCGATTCCCTGATTCTCAGGCTTTTTGCCATCTCTATCGCGGATGAAACGTACACTTAAGTAGTCCCTCGAAAAGTTACGCGCTCAGCAGATTTTCAATCTATGATCTGCTCTCCCTACTCGCGATACCTTTTCCCTCTTGTCTTAAGTAGTTGGATTATACCCTTTATTATCTTTTTCTTTCAATACACTAAATGACTCTTCAATCCGCTGGACGCGCTTATCCGACACTTCTAAATGACTTTTTATGCTTTTTACGTCATCTTTAACAATAACTATATCCCCTTGAAGGTCAGTAACTTTAGCATCTAATTCAACTATAGCTTCGCTATGCTCATCAACAACTTTTGATATATGGTCCAATTTTGCTTTAATATTATCAAATTTTTTATCATGGCCATGTAGCAAATTTTCATGTCTATCAAGACGCTTATATATTGGTATTGTAGCATCTGTCACAACTCGTACCATCATATCTTCAATACGTTTAAAATCACCGTCATTCATAATATAAATTTATATAAGAACCGTAAAAAAGTACATGACAAAATAGTCAAAATAATTGACAAACTGTTCCAGTAAAAGCAGCATCAACGAATGCGTCGAGTACTTAGTAAGTCAGCAAGGGTACACTTCGTTCCTGCTTTCAATTGAAGGTCACGCTTTCCTAGTTGTGCTGAAAGAACCGCACAAACACCCCACTGTCCTCCTTCGCCAAAACGGCAATAACTACGACTAGTAGGAGTAGACGTTAAAGCATCGCACTTAATTTCTTCAACAGGGAGCTCCGGAGGATTACAATAAATATCTTTTCTTGTCATAATAAAGTGGATCCTAGAGGACTCGAACCTCTGACCTCCACAATGTCAATGTGGCGCTCTAACCAACTGAGCTAAGAATCCGATTAACTGATCATAAGTATATCAAACAACACTTTGTTTACTCAAGTTCTAAAACATACTACACTAATTGCATGATTGATTTCCTCAGCTGGTACTTCTTCCGTGCTCCAAAGGCACAGCTATATTTTATCTGGCATGTTCTCCGTATTCTTGAAGATCTCATAGGCCTCGGAGTAAATATTAGATTCTTCTTTGCACCAATTTTTGGCGATAAATCGTATTTTGGCCGTATCATGAGCTTTATCGCGCGCACAATTGTGATCATTATTGGAGTATCAGTCCTCAGCACTGCATCCATTTTATTATTAGCAATTCCACTCGCTTGGTTTTTATCCCTTGCCGCGTGGATAGTAGAGCCAATAGTACTCGTCATTCCGATTCTCGCAATCGCCTACTATTTCCTCTACACACGCAAAGAACCAACCAAGCTATATCCTCACAAATATCCAACACAAGATCTTGCCCTCTTTGCTATACAGGAAGCACGCTTCTTCTTAAATTCACAACCAGATGCTGAATATATCAACCGCTTAATTCATACTAGTTCCACAAAGCATTTCCTCCAACGTACATTACTTACCGAACCTCAGATTACGGAACTCATGCTTACGCAGGCAAGTGTCGTCGCAATAGAGCAACAACTTCGATCTCTCAGTGACACCTATCACCTTCGACAAATACGCCCAATCCACGTCTTACTAGCGCACCTACTTGCCCGTGAATCGGATTTGCAGACACTTTTATTAAAAAACAAAACCGATCTTGAGTACTTCAAAAAATATATTAACTGGGATGAATATGAATATCTGCTTCACCACTATCCTAATCTGTGGGACGAAGACTACTTACTCCATACAAGTGGCGGCACTAACGTCACATGGCAAGGCACAGTTACACCAGTATTAAACCAATTCAGCCGTGATCTATCTGCTATTTCTATGCAAAATACGAAGCGGGTCATCAGACACGAGCTAGTTTCTGAGATCGAACAGGGTCTTCAAAAAAACATGTCTGCAAGTGTTCTCATGGTCGGAGATATCGGAGTTGGCAAAGACACACTCGTAGAAGAAATAGCGCAGGGAATTAATAAAGGAGACATCAAGGGATTTCTTTGGAGCAAACGCATAGTCCAACTAGATATCGGTAGATTATATGCCGGAGCAACTGAAAAAGGCGCATTCGAGCAGCGCATCGAAAATATCATCAGTGAGATCAATCGCAGCGGAAACATAGTAGTCTATCTGAATGATTTTAAAAGTGCCCTCGAAATCACTGCTGCAGGCACGCTTAGTCTCTTTTCCATCCTCCAAGAGCCTCTATCACGCAACAAGTTACACCTGATAGGATCGTTAACTCCTCAACAGTTTAAACAAATCGAGGACAAAAACGCAGCCTTTACTAAAGAATTTACGATAGTTCATGTCGGAGAACCCACCTACAATGAAACCACTTCAATACTTTTCAATGAAGCTCTAGAGTATGAAACCAAAAGTCCAATATACCTTCCCTACCCTATCATTGAAAAAATATATAACTACGCCAAAGAATATGTGTTTGATGATAATTTTCCTCAAAAAGGCCTACGCTTGCTCGAAGACATTGTAGCGGCATCACGTACTCTTCGCACAAATACACATTGGAACACCATTTACGGGAATCGTACACCAATCCTCGAACCACTTATAAACGAAGTAGTCTCCAAAAAACTCAATATCAAAGTCGGTGATACTGAAGAATCCGAAGCAAATAAGCTATTACATCTCGAAGACGCGTTCTCACAAAAGATAGTTGGTCAAACAGAAGCAGTTAGTGCCGTTGCTGAAATTCTCCGCCGCAATCGCATGGGGTTGAGAAATAAAAACAAGCCAATCGGTTCATTCCTTTTCGTCGGACCGACAGGTGTCGGCAAAACAAAAATGGCTAAAGTCTTAGCTGAAGAATATTATGGCGATGAAGCCCGCATGATTCGTCTCGACATGAGCGAATTCCAAAACCAACAAAGTATTGAACGTCTTATCGGATCAGCCAGCTCAAACACATCTTATCTCACACTTACAGAACAACTTAAACGTCAACCATTCTCATTAGTGTTACTCGACGAATTAGAAAAAGCTCACCCACAAATCTTAGATATTTTCCTCCAAGTGCTGGACGACGGGCGACTTACCGACGCATATGGCAGCACCGTTCACTGCAACGAGGCGATCTTCATCGCGACCAGCAATGCAGGCACGCAAACTATCACAGATTTGTTCCAAAAGAATGCGTCACCAGATAGTTACGAGCAGGTAAATAAAGAAATCTACCACATTCTGGATAAATATTTCCGCGTCGAATTCCTAAACCGCTTCGACGATATCATTATTTTCAAACCACTCACTCCAGGGTTACTCAGAAAAATTGTGGATATAGAACTCACTCAAATTGCCAAGCAACTGTACAACGAACAAAAAATCACGGTTACATTCTCTCCACAGACTATCGATCAAGTAATTAAAAAAGGATACAACCCTGAGCTTGGTGCACGTCCACTCCAACGTGTACTCCAAGATACTATTGAATCAAACCTCGCCCGCCAAATGCTCGAGAACAAAATCCAACCAGGAGAAACAATACAGATTTAGTTAGAAGTAATATCGAAGTATATTCTTACTATGGAGCGATCAATGTATTTTTCTACAGTGAATATTTTAGGCTATGCAATGGCGAAGAATTTTCTTTCTTTCGCAATGAGAACTTCCGTCCTAGCAAAACAATAAGGGAAAGGAATGAATAGCGCAGATAAATCTCTCTATGAAAGTAATGTCATGAACTTGTTCGAATAAGAAAAAAGAATGTTCGAGACATTGGACCAACAAGTTACTTAAACGCAGTCCCAAAGAAGATATCCTTGTACGTCACAAGAACAATCAAAAGCAATAACAACACAAACCCGATAGTATGAGCCCACTGCTCAAGCTTCGCACTCGCACGTCGTCGTGTAATAGCCTCATAGATCATAAACATCAATCGTCCACCATCAAGCGCTGGGATCGGAAGCAAATTAAATATTGCTAAGTTAACAGACAACAAACCAGCAAACTGCAAACAAGGAAGTATTCCACCGCCACAGAACATTGAAGACGCACGAGCTATCCCCACAGGACCTGACACATCTTCAGGCACTTTCTGCTGCATAACTATTGTTCCCACCAAATTAGACAACGCAGGAACTATCTGCTTAGCCATTTCCGCAGTATCCCGCATACCCGCTGCAATTCCGTGGAACGGCATTACATACCAAGGATAGAACGTAGTCCGCACATCTTGTCCCAACTCTACTCCGAGAGCTCCCTGCCCTTCAGGAGGATTACTACGCGGAACTACAGTAACATTTATTTCACGCGCACCACGCATCACTACCAGATTTACTTCTTTATCCAAATTCTCGCCTACAACTTTAACCAACGCGTCAGAACTTTTTACCTGCATGTCATTAATAGACACAATTCGATCTTTCGATTGAAGACCAACAGTTTTAGCAGGTGAATTCTCTGCAACGTTCTCAACAAGCACATCAATCACTGGAGGGTTATCAGGAATGCCAGTATACGAATATACGATTGCAAACAGCCCAATACCCACAATAAAGTTCATGAATACGCCAGCCAACACGATCACCATTCGATTTATAAGCTTTGCATTTTGAAAATTCTTAGGATCTCGCTCGTCATTATAGACAGAATCTTCTCCTGTCATACGAACAAATCCACCAATAGGAAGCAAGTTTAAGGAAAAAAGCGTACGATCATCCTCTTCACCTGGCTTAGGTTCTGGACCAAATTTTTTACCAAACACTCGTGGAGGAATACCAAAACCAAACTCTTCAACGCGAACACCGCTCTTTTTAGCAGCAATATAGTGTCCCCACTCGTGAACAATCACAAGCCCGAGGAGGATAAAAATAAAGATAAGTATGTCCATGAATTAAACTTTCATTAAATCAGCTTCTTTGCCGCTGCCAATTTCATCTATCTTAGCAGAATATGTGTCAGTTGTCTTCTGCACTTTTTCTTTCTGTCGCTTCGCTTCATCCTCTGAGATTTCCTTATCTTTTTCCATTTTCTCAATGTCCTTAACAGCATCTTGCCGTGTCATTCTTAATTTCACCTTAAAATCTTCGACAATCTGTTTTACTCGCTTCACGAGTTCTTTTCGTCGCTCTTCATTAAGTGGTGGAATCGCAATACGAATAATATTCGATGCATCAATCTGTGGATTCAAACCAACATTCGCCTCTTCAATACCTTTTCGGATAGGAGTTAAATTACCCATGTCCCATGGCTGAATAGTGATCGTATGCGCGTCAGCAGCTAAAATTGTAGCCAATTCCATAACGCGCATATTTGTGCCGTACACTTCAACCATTATATTCTCGACTATTGCCGGAGTAGCACGTCCTGTTCTTACGCTCTGCAATTCAATTTTTAGCGCATCTACACATTTTTGCATCGAAGAATCAAGATCCATAACATGCTCCTTTAAGCACCCAATTCGTAACGAATAAATCGGCGAATAACAATATTCTCTCCAAGACCAGCAATCTTTGACTTTACCAATTCTTGGATAGTTAATTTACTATCTCTAATATAAACTTGAGCGAGCAATTCTGCAACGTCAGCAGGATTCATAGCAGAGATCTGCATTCCTACTTCACGACCAAGTGACTGAAAAGCTTCTGTCTTAGCAACGAAATCAGTTTCACAAGCGATTTCAACCAAAACTCCAACTTTACCTGGACCGTGAATATAACTAAATACTGAACCAGCACCAGTTTCGCGGTCAGATTTCTTATCTGCCTTCTCAATACCCTCTGCGAGTAATATCTCTTCTGCCTTTTTCATATCGCCTTCTGCTTTATCCAAAGCACGACGACAGTTCATAATTCCAGCTCCAGTTTTTTCTCGAAGCTCTTTAACCATTTCAGCCGTAACTGCCATAAAATCTCCTTGTTTTCAAACGATATTATCTTTCTATTTAATTGCCTATTTTGTGCACATTTTTTTCGTTAAGTCCAGAGGGACAATCACTACAAAAATGTGCACTGCAGCGGCAATTAAATCAATTACTTCTCTTCGCCATCTTTCTTTGCTTTAACTTTTCGCTTTGGCTTAGCATCTTTATCATCAGTTGCTTCTTCTTCGTCTTTCTTAACTGTACCGACTTTAGCTCGACCAGCTGCTGCAGCTGAAGTTACTCGAGTAACGATATACTCTATAGCCTTCAAAGCATCATCATTTGCTGGAATAACAATGTCTACCATAGTAGGATCACAGTTAGTATCGCAAACACCGATGATTGGGATTCCACGACGCTTAGCTTCCTTTACAGCAATTTTTTCTTTACGAACATCAACAACAAAAAGAACGTCAGGAATCTTATCAATATCGACAAGACCTTCATAAACCTTTTCAAGTCGTTCTGTTTCTTTTGCAATTAATGACTGTTCTTTCTTAGTATACTGAGCAAGTTCACCTGTTTCAAACTGTCGCTTGTAAGTCTTGTATCGACCAATATTTTTCTGAATTGTATCCCAGTTCGTAAGCATTCCACCTACCCATCGTTCTACAACAAAAGGCATTCCAGCAGCCTTAGCATGCTCTTTAAGAAGCTCTTTTGCTTGTCGCTTTGTACCAACAAACAACACATTTCCGCCAGCAGCGATCAAGTCGCGAATATAATCGCAAGCTTCCTGCAAACCTTGAGCGGTCTGTGCCAAATCGATGACATGGATGTTATCGCGGGATTGATAAATATAAGGCTTCATCTTCGGATTCCATCGACGTGACTGGTGACCGAAGTGCGCGCCTGCCTCTAAAAGTTCGCGCATTGAGATATCCTGTTGGGTTGACATATTGAACTCCTTTCAACCTCCACTTATCTGATTTAAGCAACAGCTTAAACAAGGATTCACGATAAGTGTGCGTAATAATTAAATACTTGGGGAATTATACAGTAACGAAGCCAATCAGGCAATCCTACGTACAGGTATAGTCACTCCGACAGCACTAAGACCTTCCAGACTAATTGGCACTCGACCACCTGGAGCCTGTACATTTTCCATAGCATATGCTCTACTCTGGCTAAAATAAGACACTTGAGCCTCGGCTGGAGTTTGACCTACGACATCAATTCCTAGAGAAACCTGCCGTTCAAGATGCGTATTCATGATTACAATTTGAGCATTATCTCCTGTCGCATCAATACTCGAGATGTACTGCAAATTCGAGTTCTGGGGATGAATATCTACGGCACGGCCTTCAATAGTCTTAATAAAAGTCGACCCGACATTCTGCCCTAATACCTTCAAAGCATCCACTCTTCGGCGATAGATTCCCTTAGGAGCTAGTGCTTGCACAGGTGAGGCGCCGGCTTCATCCAGAGCATAAATAATCATACACTCAGCCGCGACGCTCCATCCAAAATACGAAGCCAACATATAATACATACCCGCATATTGCTCTGTTCGGGCATCAGGGTTCTGAAACGGACCAAAATCATAGGTTGGAGAGGCATTATATTCAGTAATTCCCCAACGTGGATGCATGGCTATTTTATTTCCCAAATCCCGTTGATAATTCTGACGAGCATATTCGATCAGACTGTCCATATTCTGTGCTGTTACTGGAGGCGCATAGTTATGATGAGTCATGACATCAAACAACTTTTCTTGTAGTCCTAGAGGAATCAAATGACTATCTTTATGAGGCGCTGCAGGACCATAAATGACTGAATGAGGATTGGCTTCTCGCATCATAGGCACGACTGTTTTTGCTAATGCCCGATAGTCTTCTGTAGATAGTGCAGCAAATTTTCCGTCATCAGTCTCTATATCTGACTCGTTCCAAAGCTCAAAATCCAACACCACGCCTTCCTCAGCACATCTTCTAATCAAAGGAGCAACAAATTCTCTTCCATAACGCACCCAATCTGTTTCTCTAAATCCATCGGGATATCCCGTGATAATACAAAGTGGCTTTGCACCAGATTCTCTTATACGTCTTCCCAAAGCTAAAGTATGCTCAATAATTACCCCAACATTCTTAGGTTGCTCCCGTGGAGCTAGATTCCACAAAGCATTCTGTGCTGAACCAAACCGTACAATACCTGCTCGTGTATCACGAATTGCTCGAGGCAGTAAATCATTATTAAGCCAATCCAGTCGCTTATCCAAACCAAATCCGATCATATCCCGATCAATATTACCCAATTGCTCTGCTGGGTTAAGAGACAAAACAAAATCAGCTTGTGGTTTAGAGACAGCAGTAGAAATTACTGTAGGCTCTGCTGTCGCGGGCGGGTGGGTAGGCAAAGCTGGTAAAGTTGGCTCCACTGCAATCGTGGGAGATAGAGAAGGCTCTGCTGCTAAAGTAGGTGGGATTGTAGGTTCAAAGGTTACGGTAGGCACCGCAATCGTCGGTTGCACTTCTACTGGAAAACCACAAGCACTAGCTAAAGTCGCGACACTACCACCGGCCACTGCTATCAGCCATGCCCTTCTTGATACATGTTGTCTTGTAAACTCAGGTGTTTTAGCCATACTAAGGAAAATTAAGAAATATTTGAAAGCTTATATTAGTTGGAGATGAGGAAATTCAAACTAGTAACTAAATCTTCAGCCAACGCGCTCTCAAAAGTCATATCTTTATCAGTTATCGGATGTTTAAATGAGATTTTGGCTGCATGCAAAAACTGTCGCTTACACCATCTGTGGTCAAAGCGTCCCAGCTTTCGCCCTACATATACCTCATCTCCTACGATTGGATGATTAATATATTTCAAATGCACACGGATTTGATGGGTTCTACCGGTCTTAGGAAAAAGGCGAACAAAAGTATATTTCGTCGCTTCATTCTCAAAAAACACACGCTCCTTCTTCTTCATATCATCAACCATCTCCTCTATTCGTTCCATAGAAAGAGAGAACCGCTTCTCTACTCGAAAATCAGTCACAGACTCACGTCCACCCCCCACTACAGTAAACCGCTCACGATTCACAGGATTGCGATCTATCGGCGCATCGATCGTACCGGTAAGGCTATCGACATTTCCATGCACGAGAGCCACATACTCTTTATGTACTTCACGAGACTTAAACTGTGCCTGCATTTTCTCTAATGTCTCTAGATCTTTAGCTACCAGCAACACACCCGAAGTGTTTTTATCGAGTCGATGAATAATTCCAGCTCGCTCGAGTGGAATTCCGAGTTCAGAGGAAACAAGACCGACTAAAGTCTCATCTTTCTCTGTCTCAGATGGATTTACAGAAATATAAGGAGGCTTATCAAGCACTAGCAAGTGCTCGTCCTGCCATATAATAGAAAGTCGCGAAGTTGTCATGAAGCAATTATCTCATAACTAAGCAAATTTTGTCTTATTGCTTCTTTAGAAATGTGCGTACTTCATGCAATACTTGATCTGGAGTCATTGAGCTCTTTATCAAATAGCCTGTAGCACCTAGATCAAAACCCTGCTTCACGATATTATCTTGTCCAAGATTTGTTAACAAAACAACTGGACCATTCTTTTTTAACTGATCTTTATCTTTCAAAGTCTTCAAAACCTGCAAGCCATCCATTTTTGGAAGCATGATATCAAGTAGCACTAAATCAAAACCACCTTCAACAGCTTTATTGTAGCCCTCTTCACCATCAACACATGCAGTTACTTCAAGACCCTCGTCTGTCAAAAGCTCGTTATACATCTCACGTAAAAGTTGATCATCCTCAATTAACAAAATTTTTGTAGCCATATACTCTCCTATTTTTTATTTGGTATATCTGATTTTATATAAGAAGTATACACAAATAACAAGAGGCCGCACACGATAAATGAATCAGCGAAATTAAATACTGGCCAATAATGCACATTAATAAAATCTACAACACTGCCGTTATAAAAAAACCGATCGATCAAATTTGAAATCGCTCCTGCAGATATTAGCACAGCAACAAACAAAGTCGTCGAATAACGAGAAGAAAACTGTATCAAAAACGCTTTTGATTCTGCATACCGATTGCTCATCAACAAATATCCTGTACCTCCAGCTATCATCACTATCCAAGGAAGATACCACGGGATCGGCAAAGAAAATGCCACTGTCCTATTAAAATACACAGGCAAGACACCCGACTTTAGTACAATTATTTTAGATAGTTGATCTAGCAATACACACACAACAAAAACTGTTAGTGCTCCAATACGTGGATTGGGGAAATAATTATGCAATTTTCTTAATACGTTTTTCAGCAGACTTTTCATCCTGTAAACACAAAGAAGCTAAAGGCATTGCATGCAAACGAGACTCTTCAATATCTTTTCCGCAGATCTCGCACACGCCGTAGGTACCATCAGCGATGCGTCCCATAGCTCCATCAATACGCACTATCATTTTTTTCTGAGCTTCCATCTGAGAAGCAATTCGTTCGTGCTGTTCATTTAATTGCGCTTCATCATCAGGTGATGTGCGGTCGTCATCAACATCACGAGTTTGATCGAGATTGAAGGGATCACTCTTTTCCAACTCGTCCAATCGTGCAATACAACTCTCTTTTTGTGCTTCTAATTTTTTGCGAATATCGCTAACTAAATCCTGACGTATCATGAAATACCCCTTTCAAGTAAGGTATGTGTCGACCGGCTCTTCTGAAATATACGGAATAGAAGAAATCCACCAATCAAAATACTAATAAATCCGGTAAACTGTGTCAAATGAATAGATCCTAAAACAGGTCCGCCTTCTGTATACCATTCAAAAACTATAAAGGCAATTCCGGAAAAAATAAAGAACACACTAGACAATAATCCATCAGGTTTCTGTGTTCTGTCGAGGACAACAAGCAAAACATAAATAAAGATACTAACAGCAGCATAATAAAGCGCAACCGGATGACGAGGTTCAGTAAAACCAGGAATAATCACGCCTAACGGCCCTGAAGCCGGGATGCCGACATATGACGCTGCAAAAAAAGCACCGATCATCACAATAAACATGCCAAGGCTCAACCCTTTCACAACACAATCAAAAATCCTCACCAAATTCCAGTGTTTCATAAGCGCAAATATCAAAAAGCCAAGCAAACCACCCGCAAACGCTGCCGCTCCATCAAGCCCTGGGAAATAGGTGATCAAAACAATTTTAAGGAACTCCCACCCAAATTGGTTGAAATGCGTGACCACATACACAAGACGAGAAGTAATCAAAGCTATAAACAAAGAAAAAAGTATCATATCAATGACGTTTTCTTCGTTATATCCGAGTTTGCGTGCTCGTCTCCATATCAGGAAAGTAGCAACGATAACCGCTATAGTAAGGGCAAAACCATAGGTATAGATTACAAATGGGCCAAGTTTAAAGAGGACTGGATACATGCAGGTATTATATAGGGTAAAGATCAACCTGTCAGCAAGATGACAATAGCATGGAAAACTGGTAAAATCTCCCATAGTTCGCCGGGGTGGCGGAATGGCAGACGCGTTGGTCTCAAAAACCAATATGGGTAAACCATGTGAGGGTTCGACTCCCTCCCCCGGCACATTATGATTTAGATTTTGGTGGATTCATTAAATTGAATTCTAGTTGTCGAGCTTCAATAATTGGCTTAAAAAAGCCTTGCGCGAACGAAATATTAGCATCATGACTCTGAGTTGCTTCTCTTAAATACTGAGTAAGTCCCTCAACTATTTTAGCGCCATCAGAATTTCGATCTCCAAGAATCCCATCTCTCACTGCCTCGCCCGCAATCTCTGATATTCCTGTTGGAGATTCTGGATTCCGACTAGCTAGCTCTTTGTCTGAGACAGGACTCCATTTTCTTAAAAAACCCTCGGCAAATGCAGTAGTAGTCTCCATACTAATAGAGGCATCCAAAACACGTTGATCAGAAATATGCATGCGATCATAAATCTCATACATTATTCTCCCTAGTTCACGAGTTTGTTCGTTTGGGTTTTCTTTATTCTTAAATCTATCAACCAATCCCTGAACAGATAATCGGTCTATTCTCTCAGATTCTTCCATACATCTATCGTATTACGTTGGCCGTTTCTTCTCCACTCCATAAAAACGCTGTCGTGCTCCCTTAAAGATCAAATCGATATCGCCGACCGATCCAGCACGATGTTTCGCAATACTCAGCTTGATAAATTCTGGATTCTCAGGATCTTCTTTATATAAAAACATAACGACGTCGGCATCTTGCTCGATCGCACCAGATTCACGAAGATCTGATAGCTGCGGTGCTTTGCTCGAACCAGTTCGCTGTTCTACAGCGCGCGAAAGCTGACCAAGCGCTAACACAGGTATCTTCAATTCACGAGCCAAGTTTTTCAAACCTTGAGAAATTTCAGACACTTCTTGCACACGATTATCTTTAGTACGTCCCTGCACCAACTGCAAATAATCCACGATCAAAAGCTTTAAACCCTTCTCCATCTGTAAACGACGAGCCTTAGTGCGCATCTCCATAATCGAGATTCCAGGTGTGTCATCTATATACAAAGGAGCTTCAGCTAGTTCCCCCATTGCCTCCTGCAGTTTTTCCCAGTCCGCATCTTCCAGCCGTCCAGTCTTTATATTCCATGAATCAACCAAAGATTGAATAGAAAGCAACCGATCCGTCAGTTCTTCCTTTGACATTTCCAAAGAGAAAAATCCCACGGGGATCTTATATCGAATAGCTGCGGTTTGGGCTATATTAAGAGCCAAAGCAGTTTTACCAGTACCAGGACGAGCTGCTAACACAATCAACGCTGAGTCCTGAAGCCCTGCTAATTTATTATCCAAGTCCCGAAAGCCAGTCGGAACACCACGTAGTTTCCCTGCATTTTTGTGAAGCTCGTCAAGTCGATCAAATGACTCAGCCAAGGTATCGCGGATAGGAACAAAGTCTGTGTTAGTACTTTCCTGCGAAAGACGAAATACCATCTGCTCAGCAGAATCCAAAACCATTGGCACTTCATTCTGTGGCGAAAACGCTAGTTCAGAAATTTTATTTGCAGAACTAATCAACTCTCGCTTGGTATAGTGATCTTTTACAATTTTTGCATAGCGCACGACGTTTGCAGCAGTTGGCACCATCGAAGCAAGCAGCGATATATAGGATGCACCTCCTACTTTTTCATACGCTTCTTTTTTATTCAACTCTTCAGTCAACGTGATTACATCGATAGGTTCTCGTCGTTCATACAAATTCAACATACACGCATAGATCTGACCATGCTGCTCTTCACGATAAAAATGATGAGGACGCAAAATCTCTGCAACTTCAACAATCGCATCCGGCGAAAGCAAAAGCGATCCAAGTACAGACTGCTCTGCCTCTATATTTTGGGGAGGAACTCTATCCATAATTACTTTCTAAAAATTTTGAAAACCGCTGCAGTGCACATTTTTGTAGTGGTTGTCCCTCTGGACTTAACGGAAAAAATGTGGACAAAAAGGTTTTCAAAAATAACAAGTTACATCTCTAAGACAACAATTTCTTCATTCTCAGGCAACTTATCTTTAGTAATAGAATATTTATTTACAGGAGTTACTGAACCCTTACCATATGCATGTAAGAACTCATCAAGTGTTCCCAATTCAATTTTTAAACCAGGAACTTTATAGTGCATTGGGATAACAACTTTAGGTTCTACTTGCGCGATCACCTTCGATGCGCCAGCAGGATCAATAGTGTAGATACCACCAACAGGAATCAACAACACATCTATATCCGGTAATTCTTCCAATTGCGCATCAGTCAGCTCATGACCCAAATCGCCACAATGACAAACCACTATTCCATCAATATCCATCACGAACATTGTATTAATACCTCGATCTTTTCCCTGCTTTGTATCATGAAATGTTTGAATACCCTGAATACGAACACCTTTTACTTCGTATTCTCCTGCGCCACGAATTACAAATGGCTCTCCTTCAATCATCTCAACATTATTATGATCTTGATGTGGGTGAGAAATCGTTACGATGTCAGCATTCTGTTTAACTTTTTTCAGTCCAACAAATTCTGGATCAAACGGATCCATTACGACACTAGCGCTTTTCCCTTTTAACTTAAAGTAAGATTGTCCAAACCACGAAATATCCATAAAGTCATAAAACCTTTCTCTTAATCTTTATACATCTCCCAGGCCAACTTGACAACATCCACCTATACTAATACTATGTGAACTACATGAGTGAACAAGGCACCCCATCATATCTTATTTATTTAGGAATATTTGTTTCTGTTTTTATTGCTGCGCTCGGAGTTTTTCTGTGGACATCACAATCAAAAACTAAAGAGTTTAATCTTGAAGCAACAAAATACAAACCTCAAGACGCTCCAAAAACAGAAGCAGCTAAACCACAAGGGACTACAAACGAAGCACTCAAAGTAACAGTTGCATCACCTGAAGACAACTCATTCATTAATACAACAACAGTAAAGATTGCAGGTGCTTCAAAGCCGGGCACAACAGTTACTATTACAGGCGGTGCTCAAGATGTCATTGGTGAAACCAACGCAGACGGATCATTCGCGCTCGATGTAACACTGAAAGACGGCGAAAATATTTTAAATATTACAGTATTCGATCAAGCTGGACAACAGAAATCAGTAACGAAGACAGTGTACGCGGTTTTGGAGGGTTAATGAATATCAAAAAGTCTTATTCTGGTATCTTTACTATTATTTTCTTTGTACTTATCGTATCTTCTATAGTTCCCGTTGCTGCATTAGAAAACAAAACACTTCCTGAAGAAGACTTTTCTTCACCAACAGCTAAAGGCGCAGTAAAAGCAGCAACAACAGCACCACAAGCTTCAACAGGAGCCGTAGCTGCATCAAGCAAGATAGTAGTATACAAAGGTGAGGTCAGTGCCACACCAAGCGCTATTGGCAAATTCTTAGTTAAAACAAACGAGGGCGACAAAAATGTAGATACTGACAAAAAAACAAAAGTATTTGCCTACGATGCAACACGAAAAACGGTTACTACAGTTGCACGACTCAAAGTAACAGATAAAGTTATAGTAGTTGGTCAGGTTACAACCGATGGTAAGTCATTGCTCGCGCAGCACATACTTGTAATCACCAAGAAAACAGTTGATCAGGAAAAAAGTGCACTATACGGGACTGTATCTAATCGAGAAGCTTCCGGCTCAGCTTTCACCATATCAGTAAAAAGCCCATCACAAAATGATGAAGAAGAACTTACTCTTAATGCAAACACAGCAGTAACAGTAAAAGATGTTGAAGCACCTAAACTAAGTGACATCAAAATTGGCGACCGGGTTACACTTACCTACTACACACAAAATAACGTCAACTATGCGACTCGAGTTCTCGCAATTCCAGGACGAGCAGCAGGATTACTTCGTGAAATCCGTGAATCATCTAGCTCAGCGTCTACAAATCCGATAGCATCACCAACTGCAGCAGTAAAGTCAGCAGCCACTACGAAGCCAGCTGCTTCAGCGACCCCAAGCGCATCAAGCAAAGCCACAACGAAGCCAAGCGCTACAGCAAAACCATCGGTTACTCCAAAGATTTAGATATAAATAACATCGTCTACGAAAAAAGCCTCGATCTCTCGAGGCTTTTCTTTTTGTATATACAAACCAAACTATCGATTATATTTTTCAAATGGTTTCATACCTGCATAAACAGCTTTGTCACCGAGCTCTTCAGCAATTCGAATCAACTGATTATATTTCGCAACTCGATCCGATCGTGATAATGAACCTGTTTTAATTTGTCCACAATTCAATGCAACAGCCAAATCAGCGATAGTAGTATCTTCAGTCTCCCCTGATCGGTGCGACATCACCGTATTAAATCCAGACTTCTGTGCAAGCAATACAGCATCTACTGTCTCAGTTAAACTTCCAATCTGGTTTACTTTAATCAAAATTGCATTTCCAGATTTTTCATCAATACCCTTTTGCAACAATGTAACATTTGTAACAAAAAGGTCGTCCCCAACTATCTGAGTCGTATTACCAATCTTTGCAGTCAACGCACTAGTCGTTGGCATATCTTCCTCAAAAAATGGATCCTCAATAGAAATTATTGGATACTGTGAACACCATTCCTCATACAAGCTGCTCAATTCCTGAGGATTTACAACCTTATTTTCAGTAGCTAAATTATAGCTCCCGTTTTCATAGAAAGAAGAAGCAGCAACATCTACCGCAACATAAACATCCTTACCCAAAACATACCCAGCTTTCTCTACAGCTTCTGATATCATTTCAAACGCTCGCTTATTGCCCCCCAAAATAGGTGCATAACCGCCTTCATCTCCTACCTCAGTGGTGTAACCATGAGATAAAAGAACTTTCTTTAGTGAATGAAAAATTTCAGCTCCATACCGGATTGCTTCACTCATAGACGAAGCACCTGTAGGCAAAATCATAAACTCCTGGATATCTGTCGAACCTTCGGCATGCTTTCCACCATTAATAATATTCATCATTGGTGTCGGCATCATCCATGAGTCATAGCTCAAACCAAACACTTCACGAACCCATACGTATAAAGGTTTCTTAGCTGATGCAGCCGCCGCACGACACACAGCTAAAGAAACACCCAAGATCGCGTTCGCTCCCAGTTGTGATTTATGCTCTGTACCATCCGCATCGATCATTTTCTGATCAATAGCGCGCTGATCCGATACATCCATTCCAGAAAGCAAATCTTTCAATGTCGTATTAACATTCTCAACAGCCTTGGAAACTCCCTTACCTCCATACTTTGATTTATCCCCGTCCCGAAGCTCTAAGGCCTCAAGTGCACCTGTCGAAGCTCCACTCGGAACTGCTGCTCGCCCAAACGAACCATCCGAAAGCATTACATCTACCTCGACAGTTGGATTACCGCGCGAATCCAAAATTTGCCGAGCTTTAATTGAACTAATTGTTGCCATAAATATCTCCCTTCTTATAACCAAACCATTATAACTCGAATTCGAATTAGTTAAAAGTGAATCAAAGATTAGAATGATATCGAAGTATGTTCTTTCTTTCGCAATGAGAACTTCCATCGAGGAAAAACAGTACGCTTATGTAGAAGTTAGAGCAGATGACCTATATGACAGTATTGTCATGAATTTGTTCGAATAAGAAAAAAGAATATACGAGATATCTACTAGTGTCCTTTAAACTTGCTTCTAATAACAACATCCCCTACAATAATTTCCATGCACCTAAACAATAATGGGTACAAAATGTTTGTGTATGACGGTCATGGGCACTCTACAGCCAGCGATGGCCTTCATGAACCAGAAAAAATCATTGATGTTGCAGTCGCCAAGGGTTTGCAAATCGTCGGACTCTCCGACCACAACCTAGTATCTAAACTTCCTCGCTTCCTCGACTATGCGGACAAAATAAACAGTCACAGTATGAAGATACTTCCTATTCCTGGCATAGAAATCAGTACCACGAAGGGTCATATGCTCGTTTCATTACCCATTCGAAAAAAGGCAGAAGAATTCATAGCACACTACAAAAAACCAAACAAAAGACCACAACCCCTCGACTTGATAGAAGAATACATCGAGCAATACGACGCAATTATTGTTTTTGTTCACCCTGACATTGTCCTCCATGGACTCAAAACAGATTATATTGAGCAATTACTTACTAAAATCCCAAAGCACTTACACAAAAATATCGGAATCGAAGTGTATAATTGGATGGCTCAAGCACTCTTTTGGTCACGTTCAAAAGAAGAAAACGAAATACACTCCCGTAATCATATTTTCAATCTAGCTCCCTTTTCCTTCACTGACTATCACTCTGCATATCATGTTGGTAACGGAAGCACCGCAGTATATATGAAATCCTTAACAGAAGAAGAATTTCTCAAAGCAATCCAGGAACGACGAACCTCCCCTCTTAACACAAGTAATAGAGGTATGACAGAATATGTAGAAATTGTAAAAGCCACACTCGCGGCAGAAGCAATGTCTCGCCTTAGTAGAAGAGATTTCCATATCGCAAAAAAATAGCACCTCCCCCGCCTTGCAAAAGAATTATCCACTACAGTACAATGATTCTTATGAAATCTTTTTTCTCCGACCTACTCATGTTCATTTTGGACATTACACAGACATTTATAGTCGCGTTTGCATTTTTCCTCGTTATTTACGGGTTTATCGTTCAACCACACAGAGTATCAGGAGAATCTATGATGACTACTCTTCGTGATGGCGAACTCATTTTGACAAACAAAATTGAATACCGGACATCACAACCCACACGAGGAGACGTAATCACATTCAAATCACCTCAAGATCCTAAGAAAGACTTTATTAAACGAATTATTGGGTTACCTGGAGAAAAAGTTGAGGTTGCAAACAATCAGATCAAAGTATACAACAAACAACATCCTGATGGATTTATTCTTGATGAGGTATATCTCGATGTAGACCAAGTCACCGAAGGAAGCACTGTTTTCCGTGAAGGCGTCGCAGTTGAAATACCGTCTGAAGAATACATGGTTATGGGCGACAACCGTCTTAACTCATTTGATTCACGCGCATGGGGTACTCTCAAGAAAGACGCAATCATAGGAAAAGCTTGGTTTGTATATTGGCCACTTAATAGAATGGGATTTGCACCAGAGCATCACAATTACGACAAGTAATATTATTTATCGTCGTATAACTCTTCAGGATCTTCAGCAGTAATCGCTTCGTATAGCTTATCTAAAATTGGATTTGTCTCGGTCATTGTACCGTTAATCATAATAAACACTTTAGCCTGCACTCGAGATTGAGTAATCTTAACGCGTGACATCAGCACACGACTTAACCCTTTTTGCATTTTATCTATACGAGGGCTCACTGCAATATGTGTTATTGATTCAGTTGGTTGTTTATCAAATGGATTTGCTTTCTTACGTTTCTCTGACTCAAAGCGATAATTACGAACCAATTCTTCAGTGCCTCGCACAGACAGATTGTTACGCAAAACAACTTTGTATGCCTCCACCATCAACCGTGGATCACCAAGTGCTGTAAGAGCGCGTACGTGGCCTTCAGACGTAGCCGCTGAAAGCAATCCGTCCTTCAATGCATCAGGTAATTGCAACAATCGTAAAGTGTTAGAAATATACGAAGGACTCTTTCCAACTTTCTGTGCAACTTCTTGATTCCCCAAACCAAATTCATTCATCAAACGAGAATAGGCTTGAGCACGCTCCAAAGGATTCAAATCAACACGCTGCACATTCTCCACAATCGCCATTTCAAGCATTCCCTGTGGTGTTGTCTCTTTTACTATTACCGGAACTTGTGGAAGACCAGCTGCTTTAGCTGAACGCCATCGACGTTCACCAGCAATAATCTGATATCCAGCAGGTGTATGTGCAACAACAATTGGCTCAAGGATTCCGTGTTCGCGTATAGAATCAATCAATTCAACAAGAGATTCCGGAGAAATAACTCCGCGAGGTTGCAGAGGATTAGGTTGCAGAAGTTCAGTGTTGAGAAATAATACCGATTCAGCCATATAAATTAAGTAGAACTATCTACAACTTAGTATATCAACATTATATCATTGTGCAATCGTGAAAATTTTAACTACACAGGCTGATACTCATTTAAATACCAATCAATTGACCTACGAAGCCCATCCTCAAAAGATATACGTGATTCAAAACCAAAAAGCTCCTTTGCACGACTCGTATCAAGCTTACGTCGTGGTTGTCCATTTGGCTTACTTGTATCCCATTCAATTCTTCCATCAAAACCGACCAGCTGCACGATTGTTTCAGTTAAATCCTTAATACTAATTTCAAAACTACTTCCGATGTTTACAGGTATACTTTCATTTAAGCGCTCGGATGCAAGTAAAATCGCTTCGGCTGCATCTTCAACATATAAAAATTCTCGAGTAGCGGATCCATCTCCCCACACACTGATAGAATCTAATCCACGAAGCTTTGCATCAACACACTTACGAATAAGCGCAGGGATAACATGTGAGGAATTCAAATCAAAATTGTCGCGTGGACCATATAAATTAACAGGAAGCAAAAATACGGAATTAAATCCATACTCCTGCCGATACGATTCACTCTGAACAAGTAACATTTTTTTTGCTAAACCATAAGGCGCGTTTGTTTCCTCTGGATAACCATCCCACAAACTCTCTTCCTTAAACGGAATTGGAGTTAACTTGGGATATGCACAAACGGTTCCCAAAGCTATAAACTTTTCAACACCTGCTTTCCAACTCTCGTGCATCAAATGCACCCCCATCATCAAATTGTCATAGAAAAACGATGCAGGATGCTCACGATTAGCGCCAATTCCGCCTACCCGCGCCGCAAGATGAATCACAATGTCAGGTTTAACATCGGAAATTAGTCGCAAAACCGCGTCACGATATACAAGATTATAGTCCTTACTGCGGGGAATAAATACATCTGAGGCACCTCGTTCTCGCAATTTTTCAACAACAAATCCACCCAAAAAACCAGCCCCACCCGATACAAGGATACGCTTATTTTTCCAAAACGCCTCAGACTCAGGCCATGAGCTACTATTCATAGGAATAATTGTACTAACCCAAAAAAATTATGCAATCAATGAAATAGTTACTAAGCACTAACTATTGAAACAACAGACTTACCGAATCGAGTCCCGTACTTAACAAAACCTTCAATCCGTGCATGAATAGTGAAATCATTACCGTAATAGGTATTAGGTCCTGCAATATAGCGCGTACCACGCTGTCGAATTAAAATGTTACCTGCTTTAGTTTTCTCACCAGCATACATTTTGATACCAAGTCTCTTTGAAATTGAGTCTTTATTACCGCGTGTGGTTTTACCAGCTTTAATATGTGCCATAGTGAACTCCCTATACTTTCTTCAAAATCGCGATCCGTCTTCCTACAAAAGATCGATCTCGCTTATACGAAACAAAATTGCAGCTCTTAGTATAGCCAAAGTCCGCATACTTGTCAATAATCCCTATTTTAAAGGATTTTCCTTCCATAAAATACTCTGGTTCAGCAAAAACGAGCACTCCGCCAGGCTTCAAAGCCCGATAAAGTTCCTTCAGAGTTCCTATATAGAGCTTCTCAAGCCCTTTCATAATACGCTCACGCTTACCCGGCGTAGGATCCTCCAAAAAGGTAGGTCCCATATATGGTTCGGTCACAATAACATCAATAGTAGACTGTCCCACTACCTTCGTGACATGAACAGACTCACTTACAAACAGCTCAGGCTCAGCTGCAGCCTTTGGAAAAGTATACACAGTATGGTCTAATTTAGCCAAATTAGACTGAATCAACCACTCAATATTAGCTCGAGTGTCCGTAATAGCCTTATCAGACGAGTCTGATCCCTTTACATTACACCCAAGTTGCAAAGCTTCGGTGAGAACAGTACCGCTACCACAAAACGGATCAAAAACAGTCGGCGTTGCATTATTCGAATCTAAATAACTGCACAAGCCAATATTTACCATCATACGAGCAACTTTAGGTGGCAACATACCCGATTTGGGGTCACGTCCAGGTCGACCATAATCAATATCTGACCATCGTTCAAAGTCCTGAACACCGAGAGTCCGACCAACGAAAACATTCTCACCATGTCTCACAAAAAGTAGCTCAACTCCTTTGTCCCCAAGTAAATGTTCCTTAGCAACTTGAACAGAGCTCAACTCGTTGTTATCACCTAAGAAAAACTGGCTTGAACGCTTCCGCTCTCCAAGCTGTTCTTTTAAAGAAATCGTCAGATCACGCAAAGAAACGCCCAAAGAAGCACCGTACCAACTCAGTCCGAAGCGAATCTTGCCCTTATCAGGCACAAATTGCTCCATATAGTCACTCAGATAATTAACAAACGAGCTCTCTAATGTAAATTTGTCAGTTGAAATAGTTTCCAAAGCCTGCGCGATCTTAATAACGCCACCAGAGGTTGCCAAGATATCAGCAACAGGAATCTCCTGTGGAAAATTAAAAATGAGCACATGCTGATCAGCATGCTCTAAAGTCGGAGAAAAACGACTCAATAGCAAATTAAGTTCAAGTGCGCACAAATCTGTTGCACGACCAATATGAAAAATATACCTATGCATACAGATTATTGTAACATCGCAGAGAAAAATAAATAAAGAGATGTAGTTTAGATTGAATCAATTCGTACTTTTTTGTAAGTAGAACGATGACCACGTACACGATGGTAGTTTGACTTAGCCTTAAATTTAGCAACGCGGATCTTCTCACCCTTAACTTCACCCAAAACTGTAGCTTTAATTGAAACACCAGCAATCACTGGATTACCAACTTTTACTGTTTCCCCATCAACTGACATTACTAACTCAAAATTAATTGAATCTGCTGTTTCAGCTGAATCTACAAGGATAACATCGCCTTCTGAGACTTTATGTTGCTTACCGTTATATCGGACAATTGCGTACTTCATAAGTAGAGATTCTACCGGAAAGCTAGATGCCCGTCAATACCTAACCAGCTAGGATATTCCCTTTTTATCGGCTGTAACGGCCTGCACGAGCCCTAAACATATAAAAAACGAGATGAGAGAGCTTCCTCCGTACGAAAATAGCGGCAGTGTAATTCCGGTAATCGGCATTATTCCGCTGTTCATCCCTACATTAACAAATATCTGAAAAAAGATAATGGCAAGCACTCCCAAACAAATTCCGTACTCAAAACGCTCTTTAACTAAGTCCATTAAATGAAATATGCGCCACAATAAAATAGAGTAAAGAGCCAGTAAGACAACTACCCCAACAAAGCCAAATTCCTCAGAAAACGTTGCAAAAGCAAAGTCAGTATATTGCTCAGGTAAAAAATTATTATGCGACTGTGTACCCTGCCCTAAACCCTTACCAGTCCAACCACCACTACCCACTGTAATAATCGACTGAAGCGCATTATAGCCCCTTCCAAGAGGATCCCGTTGTGGGTTTAAAAAAGTAAGAATGCGTTCTCGTTGATAGTCATGAAGCGCGCTCCATGTCATCGGTCCTAAAAGAAAGACCAGTAATCCTGCAGTAGTAATCAAGCCTACCAACTTTTTGGTTGAAATCTCAACTGAAAATAACATAACAAAGAAAATAACAAGAAATACTAGCGCCGTACCTAAATCTGGCTGTACGAAAACGAGACCAAAGTATAGACCAAACAACACAATACTCTTTAAGAAGAATTGTATTGAAAGAGATTTATGCAAACTTAAAAGTCGAGCCATAGCCAACACAAACATTGGCTTTGCAAATTCCGACGGCTGAATACTCAGATCACCCCAAATAGGGATCCATCTATTTGATCCCCGACTCACCTCTCCTATAAAAAACAATGATGCAAGAGTCAATAAAATGAAGACATATCCATAATAAGCAAAGGTTTTAAGATCGTACGGGTGAAAGAAACTAATTACCAAAAAAAACAAAACACCAATTCCCGCAAACAACGCTTGTGACTGGGCTAGATCTGGTTTAAAAGAAGACAGCACAAAAAACGAGAGGAATACAACAAGAAGTGCTGGGATAAGCAGGAAATAATCAATTCGAGAAAAAATTGTCTTCATTACACCTAAGATTTACGCAAAAATGTTGGAACATCAAAATCATCATCGCTTGCATCATGTTGCTGTTGTGATTGCTGAGGCTGTTGATACATCGGCTGCGCAGGCTGCTGTCGAGGATCTGGCTGTTGCTGCTGTGGCTTCTGAAATACCGATGATTGGAAGGATGCAGGATGTGTACCAGAAGCGGGTGAACTACCAAAGCTCTGAGGAGTATATCCACTTTGGTGTGAGGATCCAACATACTCACCATAACTACTTGGCTTCTTCAATCGAGACGACACCATCTCAGAAAAACGTTTTTTCTCTTCATCAAATCCAGTTGCTACAACTGTAATTTTAATTTGGTCAAGCATTTTTTCATCAATCGATGCACCGAAAATAATATTGGCATCACCATCAGCAGTCTGTGAAATTATCTTCGCAGCTTCATCGACTTCAAGCATCGACATATCAGGACCACCAACAATATTGAAAAGAATTCCCTTTGCACCTTCTATAGAAAGTTCAAGCAATGGAGATGAAATAGCTGACTTAGCAGCAGCTACTGCCCTATTCTCACCCTTACCTGTACCGATACCCATCAAGGCAGACCCAGCGCTCGTCATAATAGTACGAACGTCAGCAAAATCGACGTTGATAAGTCCAGGCATAGTAATAAGATCAGAAATACCCTGCACACCTTGCCCCAAAACTGAATCAACAATTTTAAACGCCTCAAGAATTGATGTATCACGACCCACTACATCCAAAATTCGTTGGTTAGGTATTACGATCAACGCATCAACTTTATCTTTAAGATTCTCAATTGCTTCTTCTGCAATTGCTTGACGTCGTGCGCCTTCAAAGCCAAACGGTTTAGTGACGACGGCAACAGTCAATGCACCAATCTCTTTTGCAACTTGTGCCGCAACAGGAGCAGAACCAGAACCAGTTCCTCCTCCCATACCTGCGGTGATAAACACCATGTCAGAATCCATCATTGCTTTACGCAATTCCTCAGCTGACTCTTCCGCTGCTTGCTTACCTTTTTCAGGATTTGCACCAGCTCCAAGTCCACGAGTAACTTCGTTGCCAATTTGAATTTTATGTTCTGCAGGATTTTTTAATAATGCTTGTGCGTCAGTATTAACCGCAACAAATTCGACACCTTGAATCTGTTGTAATTCAATCATGGATGCGAGCGCGTTTCCGCCTCCACCACCCATGCCAAGAACTTTAATCTTTGCAAAACGATGAACGTCAGGTTTTATAAACATAATGGGAAAAATAAAAGTTTTTAATCACAAGCAGTTTACTAATTACGTAGAGGCAGAATAACATTTCAATAAATGAAATGCAAGGTAAAAGTAAAACTTAATATATTGATATCGAAGTATGTTCTTTCTTTCGCAATGAGAGCTTCCGTCGTAGCGAGGCAACTTGTCCTGTAAAGGACAAAGACGAGCGAGAATAAACAATACTACCAAATGGAATGTAGCGTAGATAGACTATATGACAGTCAAGTCATGAACTTCTCAAATAAGAAAAAAGAATATATGAGATAGATTATAAATTAAGGAAGAAATCTTTTTACCAACTTCATTATCTGCTGTAACACATTACCACCCTGTCCTTGTAACATCGGCATTTTTGGCAAATTAAATCCACCAGACTGTGCAGGCGCTTCATCACGCTCTTCTGCACCATACAACAACAATCCAACTGCAGTCGCAAACGCTGGACTCTGAAGCTCATCCACAAGCCCTGTAATGTGCTGTGGCATTCCAATTCGTGTCGGCAATCCCATTACCTTACGACAAACTTCAATCAATCCAACAGTCTGTGCACCGCCTCCACACACCACTACTCCCGCAGGGATAGCTGTATGAAATCCAGATCGTTTAAACTCCATTGCAACATGAGTAAATATCTCTTCGAGTCGAGGCTTTATTATGCCGTCCATCAAAAGTTTTCGTGATACAAACTGCAAATCCTCACCAAGATTAAATGGTCGCAAATCAATCTCGTCCATTTTCTTTCGGGCTTCTCTGTCAAATGATTTAAATGTTCCACTACCCATATCCTGTGGCTCTGCAACAAGTTTAGGTTGTTTAGAAAGCAATAACTTAATCTGCTCAGCAGCATCTAGTGAAACACGCAAACCAATAGCAATATCATTCGTAATGTTTTTAGCACCAACAGGCAAAACTGCTGAATGCGACAACGCTCCATCAACATACATACAAACGTCTGTCGTGCCGCCACCAATATCTACCACTGCAACGCCCAATTCTTTTTCAGTAGCAGTTAATATTGATTGTGCTGAAGCCAATCCATTGAATACAAACGCTTCAACATCTAACTTCATGTCGTTAATACACTTAGTGAGATTCTTAATACTGATCATCGCACCATGAATAATATGAGTATCAACTTCCAAACGAATACCTGCCATGCCAACAGGATCTTTAATCCCGTCCTGACCATCCACGATAAACATACGAGGAATAACATGAATAATATCGCGTGATGAAGGAATAGTAATAGCACGAGCTGCATCGCTTACACGATCTACATCTTCTGTGGTAATTTCTGCCTCTGGGTGTGCGATCGCAACAACTGCATGAGAATTTTGTGAGAGAATATGCGCTCCCCCTACAGAAACGTACGCAGAGGAAAGAGTATAACCTGCCATTCGCTGCGCAGCTTCCAACCCTTCAAGCACAGAAGAAGCAGCTTCGACGATATCAACAACCTGTCCTTTTCGAATTCCTCTACTCGGGGATGTTGAAACGCCTAAGATATTTACCTCACCCTTATTATCGTCTTCGATCTGTCCTATGACAGTGCAAACTTTTGACGAGCCAATATCAATTCCTGCAATTATTCGTGCTTCAGCCATATATGTACTTTAATTTTCTTACCTTGTTACAAACATAATACCAATAAAAGTACATGCCTGCATCCATTTAATTTTACTTGATATATCGTATAATCGCGCTACCCGATCGAACATCTATTGAGTACAATTTACTTCTATCTATTGTAGACGCACGTAAAACCGCTTGTAAAGATCCCAATTGCTCTCGCATATCTTTGTGGATACTCATATACACACGCTCTGAGAAAGGTGCAGCAAACATCAACACACCATTCTCGGCCAAAATAATATCAGGGCTAAATCCAAATTCTTTATCGCAAAACACAATAAGTTGAAGTAAGGAAGTCAGCTGATCATGCGTAATCCGTACACTATCTATAGAGTCGTTTGTAAAATGACGCAACGCAATTGAAGGAACTTCTGGCTCAGCATCTAGAATCACAAGCGAACCATTGGATAACATAAACCGCATCTCCTCAGAATCTACAGGCGCATTAAAAATTGACTCAGCAGTCGAATCGCCCGACACGAGCGATATATTCTCCACATTCACACGCAAAATAGGCACATGCGCTTGTATAGATACTTTGCCAACAGTAGGTGAAAACGGATTCCACTCAAATCTGAACGAACGTAAACAAGGATGCATCCGGAGCAATTCCTCTTCAGAAAAGAAAAAGGCCTCTCCCATAAACGAAGCCTTAGTCAAAATATACTGCTGCACATACTCTTCAGACAAACATCCCGTTTTCTTATCAAGCGACACAATCACTTTCTGAATACGAAATAATGAAGTAAACAATCCCAACCCCACAAAAACTAAAAGAAGCAGGAACACAATTGAGACAATTAAATGCTTACGAAAAAAAAGCACACTGCGCTTACTCCAAGTCACGACTCCTGCAGATCGCTCTTTAATACCCTTCTTCTCTTTTTCCTTAACGGCTTGCGCCATCGCACGTTTTGGCCGATGTTGACCGATCCGCGATACGCGTGGTGGATTATAACGTTTAGGAGGCATGGATAAACTATACCGTAGAGAGAACTAAGTCAGCAACACGATCTGCGGCATCAAGCTTTATCTGCGATCGAGCAGAACTAATAACATCATTGGGGACACTCTTATTTATAAGAAACATCAAGGAATCATATAAAACATCGTCCGACATTGTCTCCTGATCCAGCGCAATCCCCAGTCCAGTTTTCGCAAAAAACGTTGCATTACTTCGTTGTTCATTGTTTGATGTTTTAGAAATAGGAATAACAACTCCCTTTTTACCAAGCGCAAGCAAGTCACAAATAGTATTAATTCCCGCACGAATCAGTACAACATCCGCGCATCCGTAAATATCCCCTATTATTTCAGGGCCAACATAGCTATACACTTGATAGCTTCCGGGAGTATCGGTACTCATACTTTCCTTCAGCTGGATAGCAGTTGCGTGATCGTCAAATATTTTGGAATTCCCTGTTTGATGAATCACATGCATAATCTCAAGTAAACGAGGCAGCAATCGAAAAATACTTTCGTTAATAAAATGCGATCCCTGATTACCACACGTCACATATACTACAGGCAATCCCTTTTTATCCAACTTAAATGCATTATTGTGAACAAAAATCTCCTGTCGTATTGGATTTCCAGTCAACACTGTTTTTATATGTCCATAGTGCTTCTCAGTTTCTTCAAAAGATAATGCCAACACAGTAGCAAACCGCGAAATTATCTGATTAGCCAATCCAGGTACCAACGTCTGTTCATGTGACACTATTGGTATACCTAGTATTCGTGCAGCAATCACTACAGGTACAGCCAAATATCCTCCAAACGATACAACAATATCAGGTCTGATCTCCTGTAAATATTTAAAGCACTGCCCAAGTCCAAAAGGAATTTTGAGAAGAGAAGGGATTGTGTATTGTGTGAAACTACGTTGAAGTCGACCAGTTGTCACAGCATAAAAAGGAACACCTCGCTCTTTCATCAACTCATGCTCAGCAGACAAAGCGGAATCACCTTCACGCGTATGCATCCGACCAAAAAAATGAAATTCAATCTTGGAGTCTCGCTTCAAAAGCGCATCCATCGTAGCCAAAGCCGGAGTCAAATGCCCACCCGTAATCACAATTTTCATAGTACTATTATACCTCAATGCCGCTTTTTTCCTGTAGTCTTCACTCCCTGATCCTTACTGGCCGCAAGCGCAATATTCATCAGGATTCCAATAGCAATAAACCCGACCACAAGAGCCGATCCACCGTATGAAACCAACAACAGAGGCACACCTGTAAACGGTATCAGCACTGACATCGCACCAATATTCAGGAACACTTGCACGGCAAACCACGTTATAAACCCGGCCGCCATCAATCTACCGAAGTCTTCATTCGCACGATCTGCGATCACAAACCCTTGCCGAAAGAACAACAACACAACCATTAAAAAAAGCGTGATTCCTAAAAACCCAAACTCCTCGCCAATTACTGCAAAAATCGAATCTGTCTCCGCAAATGGCAAATACCCATACTTTTGCAATGACTGTCCTGGTCCGATTCCCACCAAACCTCCCGAACCAATACCAATAATCGCCTGCCGGATATGGTATGTCGAGCCAAGTTGATCAGGCGTATCAAACGGATCTCCCCAAAAATGAAAGTAACTTTGCAACCGTTCAAGGCGATAAGGCGCAGCCAAAATCATAATAATAAATCCAATAATCACTGCAGGAAACAAAATATACAAATATTTCATCGGCTCGCGAGCCAACACATAAATCACAAGCACAGACGACGTCAAAACTAGTGTCGTACCCAAATCAGGCTGCAACATGATAAGAAGAACTATCAGACCTAAGAAGCCCAAAAATCCCAGAAATGCATAATGATCATGCTTGCGGTCTTTCTTTGAAAACCAAGCGGAAAAAAACACAACCGCCGCAATCTTAGCAATTTCAGACGGCTGAAATCCGACCGAACCAAGTATCGGTACATTAGGCAAACGAATCCATCGTTGTGCACCGTATGAAGTGTCGCCTACTCCAGGCAGCAACACTACAAACAATAAAATAATCGCCACAATATACATTGGCCATGCCATCTTACGCCAAAAATTATAATTAAAACAAAAAGTTGTAGAACCACCAATCAAGGCTAAGACAAACCACAACATCTGCGACTGCGCACGTCCAAGAGATGACGCGTTATAAATCATCAGAATGCCAAATGCAGTGAGTATGATTGCCAAAACCGCAAAACTAAGCGGCAAAAAATATCGTTTAAATACGGGGGCAGACATCATAAAATTAACCTACACTATTTAAGAAGAGAAAGCCACACTCCCAAAAACACAAAGATCGCACCAATCAACCAAAACCTCATCACAATTTTCGGTTCTTCCCATCCTTTATACATCAACAAATGATGCAAAGGAGCAATATCCCAGACTTTTCGCTTTAAATATTTTTTTGAAAGAATCTGTATTGCAGATGTCGAAACCTCAACAATAAAAATTCCACCAATTATAGCCAAAGCAAATACTTTAGCCGTTAACAAAGCCACCACACCAAGTGTTGCTCCAAATGCCAGAGCTCCCACGTCTCCCATCCAAATACGCGCCGGATAAACATTGAAATACAGAAATGCAAACATCGCGCCAATCCAAATTCCTAAAAATATCTGCAGAGTCGGATTAAAAATAGAACTCGCCACAACCAAAAACCCAAGCAAACTAATAAGTAACGTTCCACCAGCTAATCCATCAAGCCCATCTGTAATGTTAACAGCATTAGAAAACGCCACTACTACAAAAGCAGCAAACGGAATATACGCGATCCCCAAGTTAAAATTTCCTATCCCGGAAATATACAAATTATCATAACCTAACACATAATACAGGATCGCCCCTATACAAAAACCAAGTATCCACTGAATAATAAATTTCTGACGCATGCGCATTCCCCAAACACCTGCCTTGGGGAACTGGAAGAATTTATGAATATCATCATACAAACCGAGAGCTCCAAATCCAACAAATGCTAAAGCCAAAGCGGCATACTGTCCATCTATCGGCTGGCCAGCAATTGGCAACAAAAAGAATGATAAAACAAGAGTAACCACCACAACCAACAAACCTCCTCCGACAGGGGTACCCACTTTATGGTTATGCAGTTTATTAAAAAGAGGCTGATCTGATGTTTTCTGAGTCTGTCGTCGGAACTTGAGCTTGTATAACAAGTCAATAAACGGCACAACTAAAATAGCAGTAAAAGAAAAAGAGAGTAAAACGAGTGAAAATAGACGTTCCATAGTTAGATTGTACTAAGAAGCAATAATAACTTCGGCACAAAAATAAAGCAACCAACAAACATTGCGCCGAGAGATGCGACAAAAACTGCCCCCGCACAAACATCCTTAGCTACTTTAGCATAACCCTGCCACTCATCTGTTACAAGGTTAACCACAGCTTCCACGCCAGTATTTAAAAGCTCAACAACCAACACAAAAAATATAGTAAGTGTAAGTACAGCCATCTCAATAAATGAAACACCAAGTACAGTACCTAGTATCATGACCAATAAACCTACAATCACATGAAATTGTAAATGAGGCTGTGTATAAAACGCCCAAGAAATACCGTGAAGCGCTTGCCGAAATGAAACAGCTTGTCGCCGAATATGCTGATGCATACATTAATCATAGATCAAAAGGAAAAAAAACAAAAGCACAGAGAGCATAATAAAATTTAAGTCCTCGCCAAGCGGGCGCAAAATGTGTATGAACACAATCGTGCGCCCAACTTAGCATTACTTACTTCAGTCCTGGGCAAGTCGCTTAAGTGTCTGCCAAAAGACAACACCTCCTCCTATAGACAAAGCCAATGCAAGAAAACTTGCCGATGACGGGCCGTTGTTATATCCATCAATTGGAACACCCATCAAAAGAAAAACGCCTGGTACAACCAGACTTCCAGCTACGACGGACAGACAATAGAAAAAAATCATCCGGACGAAATACCCAAGACCTACCGCATTGTTCACTGGCACCCAGAACAAAATATATATAGGCTTCCAAATTTTAGTACACCATTTTGTTCTGAGAATAGCCTTTACCCCAGATGCAAGCATGAACATAAGAATCACGTTGTTAAGTGCCAAAAAAACAGCAGCGCTAAGAACAACGAGACAATAGCTTGTAGTAGCTGCGTCACGGACTATCCAAAACGACGACCAACTCCTATAGGTAAGAATTCCGACAAACAGCGCAACACCGAGTCCAATACTAAACTTCGTCCAAAAAACCAAAGCATTGAATAGATTAGTCACTGTCGTTCTCCTTCATAGTACAAACCACGACCTCTATGTTCGAACAAATCGAACCCACAAGCCGTAGTTTGTACGTTAAAGGAAATGAAAAAGGTGAATTAAAAATTATGCTCTCTGTAAAAGTACAAAAAATACTTTAGAGGGATAAATCACTCAGAAAATGAGCAGTAATCCGCTCTAAAGCACCTTCTATTATACCACACTTGAGGCAAAAAGTAAAATACTATAGGATAAGTTAAGACTTATCTGGAAGCTGCTCCACCTTTATTCGAGCTCCAAGTTTCTGCATTCTCTCAGCAAATTCCTCATATCCTCGCTCAATATGGTGAACACCAGTAATAGTCGTCTCTCCTTCAGCGGCAAGAGCCGCCAAAACCAAGGTAGCACCAGCTCGCAGGTCTGATACATTCACCTCTGCACCATGCAACTTCACAGGACCGTGAATACGTACAGCATGTGGATTCTCCGGATGGTCATCCTCGACATTAAAATTGTAAACTTCTTCAGGGCTCTGCACCTCTGGTCGGTACATTTCGAACTTGCCACCCATCTTTTCAAGCTGCTTCACATACTCAAAGCGCGACTCAAAAATAGTTTCATGAATAGTCGACACACCCTCTACCTGTGTCATCACCACACACCACGGTTGCTGCCAGTCAGTAATAAATCCTGGATGAATTTCAGTCACAACATCGACAGCTTTCATTGGAGTAGTACCAAAAACACGCACACCATTTTGCACAACTTTATACTCCCGACCAATCTGATCCACTTTATCCAAGAAAACCGACATCAACGTCCAATCAATTCCCTCAATAGTCACATCACCATTTGTAACAAGCGCAGCGCAGGCAAATGTTTCAGCTTCCAATCTATCTCCCATGATCGTATAGTCCGCTCCGTGTAGATCCTGAACTCCTTCTATTTCTATAGTTCTTGGTTCAGTTCTTCGAATCTTTCCACCCATCGCATTCAACAAACCAATTAGATCATCTACTTCAGGCTCAGCAGCTGCATTTTCAATTATTGTCGTTCCCTTAGCACCAACTGCTGCCAATAATAATGTTTCAGTTCCAGAATGTGAGTTTTTCAAAAACTTAAATCGAGTACCTCGCAAACCATGTGGAGCTTTCGCTTTAAAATATCCATCCTCATATGCAATTTCAGCGCCCAGTGCTTCGAGCCCTTGGATATATCTATCAATCGGACGCTTACCTATCCGACATCCTCCAGGATTTGGAATAATCGCCTCACCCGTCAAGTTCAATAACGGACCAAATGTCAAAGTTCCTGTTTTACACTTCGCACCCATCTCCAAACTAATCATATTAGTCATCAAATTTTTTGTACGAATAGTCACGGTATGATCAACAAAACTCGTCTGAGCACCTAAGCTTCGCAAAATTTCCAACATCGCATCCAAATCATTTATCTTCGGCATATTATGCAACATAATGGGTTCATCACTATACAAACCAGCTGCAACTACTTTCAAAGCAACATTTTTAGCCCCAGAAACAGTAACTTTTCCCTTAAGAGGCGTACCTCCAATGATTTTAAAAATATCCATAAAGCCTTTCAATAAAATTAAAATTCTCCTACTCGAAAAATCTCTTCCCGTAGTTCGACACCATAGCGTTTCTTGCACTCCTCGCGGACCAGATCAATTACTGCAATAATGTCTGCAGCAGTAGCCGTACCGTCTGTTTCAATAAAGTTACCATGCTTATCTGAAATCCACGCACCACCTACTTTATGAGTACCCAACCATCCCAGCTGCTTGTCTACTATATATCCAACAGCATCAGATTCAAAGTCATTTTTCGCCTTTTCATCAGGAGTAACATTCAAAAACACGCATCCTCCGCTATTCGATGGCTGACGTTGCATTTTACTTTTCATTACTTCCACAGCAATCTCTTTTGCTTTCCCAATATCTCCTTTAAACAAACGCAAGACTGCGTCCAAAATTATTTCATCGTTAAAATGGAAAATCGACATATCATACCCAAACTCCAGGTCCTTCCATGAGCGAGTCATAATCATACCATCAGGTTGCAGACTACGAACTTCATGTATAAAATCACCGATAAATTGAGTATGTCCGTGCGTATTATTATAAATCCATCCACCTAAAGTACCCGGAATACGAGTAAATTTTTCTAAGCCAGTAATTCCTTTATCTAAGGTCTCTCGTATTAACGATGCCATGGAATATCCAGAGCTTACTTTCAAGAATACTTGTTCTGCTCCGTAGTTAGGATCGCCAGCATCAGTGTAGTAATGAAAATGCACTGCAGTGTGTCGTGATTCGCCAGTAATATGATCTTCCCACTCCTGAGCCAGTCGAGGGTCATCTACCAGTTCCCAACTCGAAATACTATTCTTCAACACTAAACCTCGAAATCCCTTATCTCCAATCAGAACATTCGATCCGCCACCTAAAATATAGTATGGAATTTTATAAGCTATAGCAGCTTTAACAAGCGCAGCCATACTGTCTACAGTACCAACGTCCACGAAGAAATCTGCAGGACCACCAACTCGCCAAGTGGTGTATTTTTTAAGAGGCTCACTACGCAGCAGTTGCTCAGGAAGGCCGAGCTTTTTCACTGCAGACTCAAACTCAGAATAGGCTTTATTTATTGGATTTTCTGACATAATTCTTCGGATATTATACCATTATCGCCGGCTCCCATGTTCACAACCACATCTCCTGGCTTAAGATCGCTTAAAACACTAGAAACCACATCTGATACCGCCCCTATGTAGCGTACATGAATAGACGGATTAAGTTCATGAATCTTATCAACCAAGTCCTGGCTATGAATCTCATCGGCGATAGGTTTATCCTTCTCGCGTGAGGCATAAATATCAGAAATAACGACATGATTAGCATCGCCGAACGAAAGCGCGAATTCGTCTAGAAACAATTTAGTACGACTATACAAGTGAGGTTGAAATACGGCCCAAATACGTGCGTCACGATATTGATCTCGCGCTGCTTTCAAAACCGCACGTACAGACATGGGTGTGTGTGCGTAATCGTTATAAACGATTATCTCATTCTTCTCACATATCAATTCAAAGCGACGTCCAATTCCTCGAAAGGTACGCAACAAGGTATCAAACACAGTCCCTGGAATTTTAAGCACATCAGCCAAAGCAACAGCACCAACCGTATTTAAAGCATTATGTTCACCAGTGAGTAACGACACATATGATAAATTCTGGTCGCCATGCGTTATCACAAAATGGCTCTCTCTATTTTCGGAAGTATACGAATGTAATCGATATGCCGCATCATCAGACGCGCCATACGTTATAACTGAAACTCTATTCACATCGATTCGCTTAAGCAATTCCACAATGCCAGGTGAATCCAGACATACAATCAGTATTCCCTTATCTGTTATCTGCGCAACAAAGTTAACATAAGCTGTAATATATTCTTCAAACGAACCAAAAAACTCTGGATGATCCATCTCTAAATTAGTAATTATAGCTATATCGGGTTTGTAATGAAGAAAATTATTATTAAACTCATCGGCTTCACACACAAAATAGTCACTCTTACCAACTCGATAATTTTTCTCCCACTCGGTCACTGACGCTCCCACCGCAACTGTAGGATCCAACTCAGCTTTCTCTAGTAGTAAACCCACAAGTGATGTCGTAGTAGATTTCCCTTTAGTACCTGCGACAGCAATTACCTTTTTTCCTGCTTGCAATTCCTCACCCATAAACTGTTGCCAGGTCTTGATAGGGATTTCATGCATTTTGGCGTACCCTATTTCCATTTCGGGCGCCTTGGAATAGTAAACCGCTGGTGAAACACACAATAGCTCACGGTCAGATAGATGACTCTCTTCGTGCCCGTAATGAATAGGAATATTTTTTGTAACTAAATCAGAGGTGTATTCACTTTCTTTTACATCACAACCAGTCACGTCATAGCCTAAACTATGCGCGATCCCCGCTGCGGCATTCATACCGCTTCCACCAATTCCCATGCAATGAATACGCTTCATAGAGTATAATATAGCATATCATGAAACCTAACGAACTCAGAGAAAAACACCCATATCTCAGCTACGATTCGTATGCGTATCATATAAAAAATAAAGAATTATGGTGTGAATTTCATTACACGCTGGCGCCAGATATTCATTTCAGTCCAACAATCCGCATTCCCCTCGTAGAGAAAGCTCCACACACGCAGGATCTCGATGTTTTTGTCTTTAATCTAGGCATTATGGAGGGCGTAAACTATTGGAAATCTGCTGTATCTCCACAATACATAATCAAAGCTGGTCATCTCACTCCCGAGCAAACAGTATGGTGGCATACATTAATAATCGAGTCGCTTGGTGAATTTTATTACACAAACAACATTGATTTCCGCCCATCAGATTTTCTTACAGTAACATCACAATCGGACAAAGTAATCGCGCTCTCTGAAAGTGCTGATTATCAAGGTAATCTGATCCTCTCAAGCGGAGGAAAAGATTCTGCAGTGACACTAGAAATTCTAAAAAACGTACAAGAAAACCAGGCCACATTCACTCAGATAATTAATAACCCTGAAAGAGCCCCTACCGATGCAGGAAATGCCGCAGGTTATCCCCACGCATTCAAGGCTTACAAAGAGATCGATACCACGTTATTACAAATCAGCAGGCAAGGGTATCTCACCGGACATATGCCTTTTTCTGCTATGGTTGCCTTTCTATCTCTACTAATAGCTCATGTATTTGGATATAAAAATATTATCGCTTCAAATGAAATTGGTGCCAATGAAGGCAATTTGCCTTACTTAGATAAAATAATTAATCACCAGTACGCAAAAAGTATAGTTTTTGAAAAAATGTTCAGAGAATATATTGCTACCTATATAAATAAAGAACTGAACTATTTCAGCATTCTTCGACCATTAAATGAATTACAAATTGCCTGGCTATTCTCTCAGTATCCACGGCATCACCTTATATTCAGAAGCTGCAATCGCAATCTTAAATTAGATTCCTGGTGCGGCGAATGTGCCAAATGCGCATTTATCTATCTTGTCCTAGCGCCGTTTTTGTCTCAAAACCAACTGCAACAAATATTTGGTGGGGACCTATTCCAAAATCCAGCGATCCAACAGCATATTAGAGATCTCGTTGGGCTTGGTAATTTTAAACCTCTCGAATGTGTAGGTACACCTGCCGAATCAAAAATAGCCGTTTTCTTAACACTCAAAAAATTTGGAAAAGACGTACTACCACTCCCTGTTTTCTTAGAACAGCTTCGAGATAATCTTAATCTCAATATGGATAACGATACAAACGAGATAGCTCATGCACTGCGTCAACTACACAAAACCGAACATTTCATTCCCAACGACTACATACCATTACTCATAAAAGCACTACAGGAAGCACATTTATGACACCCGAACTCCAGGGAGACAAAATACTAATTCTCGGATTTGGTCGTGAAGGCAAAAGCGCCTATAACTTCCTGCAAAAAATTAATTTCCAAGGAGCAATCGCTATAGCAGATAAAAACGAAATAGATACTACCGGGCTTGGAGAAATAACTGTTCATATTGGTGACGACTATCTCTCTCACTTGAACAAATATTCTACTATTATCCGATCACCCGGAATTCCGGCATCTCAACCAGAAATTCAAGAACATCTGCAAGCTGGTGGCCATGTTACATCCGTTACCAATATATTCTTCTCACTCAAACTAGGTTCTATCATTGGTATAACCGGTACCAAAGGCAAAAGCACAACCACATCACTCATTCATGCACTCCTACACTCTCATTTGCCGGATGTTCGCCTTGTAGGAAATATTGGAAAAGCAGTGCTAGATAATATCGACAACTCCACTACTGAAACCGTATTTGTCATGGAACTCTCCAGCTACCAACTTGAGGATGCTCGATATAGTCCTCATATAGCCGTTATTCTCGAAATAGAACCCGAGCATCTTTCCTATCATGGTACTTTTGAAAAATACATTGAAGCAAAAGCTAATATTACAAAATTTCAATCTGCAGGCGATATACTAGTATTCAATCCCACACATAATCATACGTCGCAAATCGCACAAAACAGTAAAGCGAAAAAGATAACCTTTACACTGGAAGACAATCAATTACTCAACTCAATTCAAACTCAACTAATTGGCGAGGGCAATAAAGAAAACTGCATAGCAGCAATCACCGTGGCATCCCAATTCAGAATACCGCAAGAAAAAATTACAGAAACACTCCAAAACTTTAAACCACTCGAACATAGACTTGAAAAAGTAATAACAAAAAATGGAATAACATTCTATAATGACTCCATAGCAACTACCCCTGAAGCAACAATAAATGCACTCGAAGCACTTTCACCAAATGTAACAACATTAATCCTTGGTGGTTACGAACGAGGTCTAGACTATAAAAAGCTTAAAGACTATATCAAATCATCGAAACTTAAAACTATTATTTTATTTCCCACTACTGGCACCCGTATCTGGAGCGAATTGCTAAGCGAAGATCGTTCGATCGAAACACAAATACAAGCACTTCCCACAATCACCATGCAAGAAGCAGTCAAAAAAGCATTCCAAAACACTGAAAGTGGAAAAACCTGCATACTCTCCCCAGCCGCAGCAAGCTACAATATGTTTAAGGATTTCGAAGAACGCGGAAAAATGTTCAAAAAAGCTATTATTGATTACTAAACCACTGAAGACATGTTTAAGACGGTCGTAACATGTCAAAGTAGGTTTAGAGACTGCTTCCACTGGTAAGATCAATATGCCGTATATCCCGAATACGAGACTCCTCGTAACGTAAAAATCTCGGATATGCCGATCGAAATGAGTCTACCTTACCAGTAACACACAACTCTACAGACCCTGCACCAGTTTGGTTAGTAGTCTCGGATTTCTGCAAATAATCTGCAACTTCACGCGATATACGAAAATTAGGATCCAAGATCTGTGTAGATCCGTCAAAAAAACTCTGCAAATACTCTAGAACAACAGAGTAATGTGTCCCTGCCAAAAGTAAACAATCGATGCGCTTATCCAAAAAAGGGCTCAAATAATATCCAATCATTGCTCGCCAGACGTTTTCATCAAAAATCCCCTCTTCGATCAACGATACAAACAAAGGACACGACTGAGTAAAGATTTCTCCCGCATACCCAGCAGTTCGCAATCCATTCTCATGAGCCCGTGATGCGATAGTGTTTTTAGAACCAATCAAACCAAGTCGGTGAATATCTTTTCCCACTATATTCTGATACTGCATGACTGATTCAACAGCAGCATCCACCAGACCAAAAAAAGGTACGCTAAACTGATTTTTAATAACAGGCAAAGAAATAGTTGAAGATGTATTGCAGGCCATAACAATAGCCTTCACATCATGAGAAAGTAAATACTGCGTCAATTCAATGGAATATGCAATTATATCTGTCGAAGGCTTATTACCATACGGCAGATGAAGTGTATCAGCAATATAAATAAAACTTTCATGAGGCATTACAGAGCACAAGGAAGACAAAACAGTCAAACCACCAAAACCAGAATCAAATACCCCGATTGGGCGCGTATCCATAGGATTATCCTTCAAATAATTGAATAGCTTCCTTAACAACAGCCTGATCACTCCACGGCCGCTCTTCAGTACCATAACACATACTTGTTTCGTGTCCTTTTCCACAAATCAGAACTACATCATCAGGTCCTGCAACACCTACACCAGTAATAATAGCCTTTCGTCGATCAGTAACAAGCATATATAAAGGTATATGTTCATACAGTGCATGGCGAACTTCAGCTGAATCAAGCGATGCCATCGATTCGGCTGGATATGCTTCAGCACCACCTTCTACAACTCCTCGGGCAATCTCCGCTGATATATCCTCTACGCGTTCAGTACGAGGATCCTCAGCTGTTATAATCGAGATGTCAGCATTTTTACCTGCTATTTCGCCCATCAAGAAGCGCTTTTCTCTATCTCTCAAGCCAGCCGATCCAAACACAATAATTACTTTTCCCTTTACCAATGGCCTAACAAAAGTAAGTATCTGCTCCAGAGCATTCGGCGTATGAGCAAAATCCACCACCACAAGACCATGAGATTTAGTAGTATGTCGTTCAAAACGACCAGGCAAAACCCCAAACGACTCGAGTGATGCAATACATTCCGTTATCCCCACGCCGAGTTCGAAACATGCAGAAATTGCCGCAGATACATTGTATGCATTATATTCTCCGATAAGCGGTGACCGCACTTTAAATGTTTCAAGCGGATTACCGTTATCATCCTGAGTTACAAGCGTATATTCAGTATGATCAAGAAAATATGTTGGGTCACCTATACGAAACTTCGAAAAGTCATTAAAGCCATAACCTACAACGCTCCAGTCCTGTGTATACGGTTTTAAAAGATCCCAGCTCGCATCATCGGTATTCAAAATTGCCACAGATTTCTCTGTTTTACGGGCATAAAAATTAGAATCTCGTCGAAACAACTGCGCTTTAGCAAGAACATAGCGCTCAAGCGTTTTATGATAGTCCAGATGCTCATGCGAAATATTAGTCACAACACCAATATCAAAATTTATGCCGGCCAAACGTTCTTGCGCAAAGGCATGAGATGTCGCTTCCACAACAGCATACATACATCCACTATCAACCATCTTTTTTAATAATTTTTGTATATTAAAACTATCCGGCGTAGTGACATGAAATCCCGTATCCAAGATTTCTTCTTTCGAGCCATCAAAGATTTTAGCGGCAATCGTCGAAATCAATCCTACTTTTTTCTTTTGGGATTTCAAAATATGATAAATCAAACTAGTCGTCGTTGTTTTACCGTCCGTACCGGTCACACCAATCACACACATTTTATTTGACGGAAAACTATGCAGAGCAGATGCCGCTATAGCGCGACCATAACGCAAAGGGTTTAAAACTTCATCAAGAGCCATAGTGCATGAATTATATCTTACTGCGGCGAAATCTCATAGTAATTAAGCAGATCACGCGCTACTGTAAAGAAAAGAGGAGCGGCAGTCTCCGATCCCCACTGAGAGGACGTAGGTTCCACTAATTTTACAAGCATTACAAACTTCGGATTATCTGCAGGAGCAAATCCGACAAATGAAGCAATTGTTTTTTTTTCATCATACACACCGTCGATCGCAATCTGAGCAGTACCTGTTTTTCCAGCGATCCTATATCCCGGCAACATCGCAAATTTTGCTTCACCATGTTCTGCCGACTTCACCATAATATCCACCATAGTCTGTGCACTTCGCTCACTAATAACCTGCTTCAATTCCTCAGGTTTAATCTCTACCTTTTCAGTATCTCTCTGGATAGTATGAACAAGGTACGGCTTCATCAACATACCGTTATTAGCAATAGCACCCACCGCTCGCACCATTTGTATTGGAGTTACAGCGATACCTTGACCAAACGTCTCAGTAGCAAAATCTATATCTCGCATATCCTGAGGTTTCCGTAACTGTGATCCTGTCTCATCCTGCAAATCTACACCAGTCAACTCACCAAATCCAAAGTTCTTTAAATAGTCATACAATCGGTCTTTACCTAATTTATCACCAATGAAAACCATTCCAGTATTATCTGAATGCACCAACACATCTACCATAGTCGGATTATCCATATACTGGTTATTCCATGTACGAATCAAATGCGCTCCGACCTTACGTGGGCCAGCACAGACAGGACATCGAGTATCATAATCTATAACGCCTGCATCAATACCTGCAGCCATTACCAGCGTTTTAAATGTTGAACCAGGCTCATACGTATCCGCAACTATTGGATTTCGGTACCATTCTTCAGGAAAATACTCTCGCAATTCTGGATCAAGATTAGGGAAGGAGCTCATCGCTAAAATAGCGCCAGTTTTAGGCTCCATAATAACAATTGACCCACCTTTAGCACCATATTTCCGAATACCTTCTTCAAGCTTAGTCTGTGCCACATACTGCACAGTTCTATCCAAAGTTAAATAAAGATCTGAACCTTGACGCGCTGTAATAGTACGATTGCCACCCGTAATAATCGGTCGACCGCGAGCATCTTGTTCTTGCACTACTCGCCCACTCTTACCTGATATCTCCCCTTCGTACTTCCCTTCAAGGCCATACGAGCCCTTGGGTTGTCCGTTCACATCAGAACCCAAAAATCCCGCAATAGTGCCAGACAAAGAAGCTTCGGGATACAAACGACCAAACGTATCTTCAAAGGTAATTCCTTTAAAATCATATGACTCCATTTTCTCTTTCATCTCAAGGGAGACATGCGAATAAAGCTGCGCCCATCGCAAGTCACGTTGAGAAAGCAACGTATCCAACCGTTTTTGCTCTTCAAAACGCCTCTGGTCTAGCTCAACTGGAGTAAGCGTAAATACTCCCGGAATTGTAGCCGCAGTTGCTTCATGCATAATCTGCATCGCGATTGATCGCTTATGCTGTTCATCATCTGCTGCAAGTTGCGAAAATTTCTCAGCAATTTCACGCTGTTTATCAATCTCGGACGGGTTTGCCACGACACGATATACAACATTATTAAGAACAAGTGGAAATCCATCCTGCGTAAAAAACTCACCACGCTTAGCACTTAACAAAAACTTACCTGTGTGCTGTGATGCTGCTATAACTTTTATCTTGTCACCAGTGATTACTTGCCAATAAAACAATCGCAACCACACAAGCACAACAAGCGCAACGAAAAAGGCAAAAAGTAAACGCAATCTATACATAGATTATTTAATAAATTCAGTTTTTTTTATCGGTATAAAACCAAGATCACGGGCACGTTTTTCAATACGAATAAGTGCAGAATATGTCGCAATATCCCTATCAAGCGCGCGGATACTGGTGGAGTAATCTCCTGTTTCTTGCTCAATAACCTGTAGTTCTTTAATACCACGCCGGTTCATCATATTAGCAATAACAAGCAATACAAAAAAAGAAATAAGAGTTAAAGCAGTAGTAACAACAAAAACTCGCTTAAGAGTAAAGAAAGCAGGCAGTTCCATGCTATCACTATATCATAATTTTTGGACAACTCGCATTTTGGCACTTCGAGAGCGAGGATTAGTTGAGACTTCTTTTTCAGAAGGTGTCCTAACTTCTCCGATCTGTTTACCTTTGTACTTCTGCTCACATTCATCCATAAAATCCTTCACGATGCGATCCTCGATCGAATGAAAAGCTACGGCAACAATCCGTCCACCAGACTGCAAGCAATCCCAAGCACTGCGTAATCCGCGTTCCAAATTTCCAGTCTCGTCATTGACTGCCATACGCAAAGCCTGAAAGACGCGCGTCGCTGGATGAATGCGTTCCTTACGACCTCCGACTGCAACTTCAACCAAGTGAGCGAAATCTGCAGTTGTTTTATCTTCCCAATATCGTGCGCCCATTACCGACGGTCGTGCATCAATAACTGCTTGAGCAATTCTACGCGCATGCATCTCGTCCCCATACATAATAAATATGCGTACCAAGGATTTAAAATCGAGAATATCAAGCAATTTCCCCGCAGTAGCACCAATACTCTGATCCATACGCATATCAAGCGGACCAGCACGCATAAAAGAAAAACCCTTATCACCCGTATCCAACTGATAACTCGACACTCCAAGATCAAAAACCACGCCCTTAACAGGATTAAATCCAATACGTTGAGCATTATCAAACACCGCATCAAAATTAGCATGGACTACTTGAATTCGAGAACGGATTTCAGGATCTATGTCAGTACGTGAATTGAAATAATCTATAGCGTCTTGATCTAGATCAAGCCCAAGCACTTGTCCCTCTTCTGCAGCTATTCCGACACTGTATCCACCACCACCAAACGTACAATCTATATAGTGACTACCCTGCTCTATTTGAAGAGCCTGCAGTACCTCATCACGCATCACAGGAATATGGGAATAATTCATATTAGTTAATTGCAACGAGTCGCTTAGTCATATCTATAACCCAGTTTTCCTGACCATCATATTCTCCATCTAAATAGGGAGCCCTACTCGTTGGAATATATCCAAGCCGCTCATACAATCGTCTAGCACGTCCATTTAAAGCAGGATTAACGGTAATCCCAATCAAGTTAAAACCTCGCATAGATGCAAGCTGCTCACACACCCCAATAAGCTCAGAACCAATGCCATTCCCTCGAACGTCCTCTGCCACGCGCAAATCGAGAATACCTGGATAGTCATGGTGATTTGATGCTCCGTAATACTTTAGCGCAACTTGCCCACATACTTCACCATCTTCCTCGGCTACCAAAATTACAGCCTCTCCACGAGCCATCTCTTTCATAAGGGCTTTATAGTAGCCCTCATCATGAACATTCTTTAGTTTAATAAGAGTAGAAAGATCTTTTTCTTCTGCTATTCGTATATGCATATATGCGTATATTATTTGACAGCATCGAGTAGTTGCGCAATAGGTACTCTGATTTGCTCAGTGGTATCCCGATTACGAACAGTCACGGTTCCGTCTTCAAGCGCCTGATAATCTACTGTAACACAATATGGTGTTCCAATTTCATCCTGGGCGCGATAACGCTTACCAATATTACCCCGGTCATCCCAAGCAACTGCATATTTATCTGCAAGCATTGCATATACTTCTTTTGCTTTAGCACTCAGCTCTTCTTTATTTGAAACCAATGGAAATACTGCAACTCGATACGGAGCAATATCTGCAGGGAACTTCAAATAAACGCGCTTATCATCTCCCTCACCCTCTTCTCTATACACATCGAACATCAACATCAAGAACAAGCGAGTAATACCAACGGCAGGTTCAATCACATGGGGAATAAACTTACGGCCAGTTTCAGAATCTACAACTTTCAAATCTTTACCAGAATATTTTTCGTGCTGCGCCAAGTCGTAATCTGTGCGATAAGCCAAACCCCACAACTCTTTAAATCCACCAAACGGAGTATTATATTCCAAATCTTCAGTCCGCTTCGAGTAAAAACTTCGCTCTTCGTCTTCGTGTACTCTCCAACGCAAATTATCTCCGCGAACACCAAGCTTCTCAGTCACAAAAGTCCACATCGCTTTCTTCCAATCCTCAAACAATGGCTCCCATTCTGTTTTCTCAGAATCAAAGAAGTATTCAATTTCAGCTTGTTCAAACTCTAATGTTCTCCAGGTAAAGTTACCTTTTGTAATCTCATTTCGAAAACTCTTACCAATATTTCCCACACCAAACGGTAGTTTGACACGAGTCGAGTCCATAATATTTTTAAATGTCACAAAAATTCCCTGAGCAGTTTCACCACGTAAATACGCAAGCGACTGATCCTCAGACAC
>CAZGHS010000003.1:0-24755 GCA_964525495.1 uncultured Gammaproteobacteria bacterium | reverse complement strand
GTATCCAAACCAACCATATCAGGTCGTTGGTCTATAAAAAACTTCCACCACACGTTCCGAATGTTACGCAAAAGAGCCGCACCCATAGGTCCGTAGTCATACGTATTTGCTAAACCACCATAGATTTCTGAGCTTGGAAATACAAATCCCCGCCGCTTACAAAGAGCGACAACAGTATCAAAAAGGCCTTCTTGCTTCATATAAAGTGATTATAACCTGAAAAAGCACCCAGGACAACGGCAAAAGATTAACTCGTACGACGTCGCGATCTCCGAGTCAAATCTACAGGATTCTCCAACTGCGGTTGACCATCACCATGAGTAACTACCATCATATCCTCTTCATCTTGCCTCGATCGCTTATGCGTAATAAAAGCAGCAGATTCACCTGGCCGTAATGCAGCAACACGCCTACCATCATGAGTATCATATACTTCCGCACTACCTTTGGCGTTGGACCCTTTACCTCCTAGTCCATCTGCTTGATGAACAATTCGTACACCAGGATGGAAATCAGTTGACGTTTCACGCTGGGAACCAACCAATTTATATCCACTATACTGTTCTTTATTTCTCAAAACACCATCTACAAGAACATATTCACGAACTTCAATTGGAGGCATAAAATATCCTTTCAAGTATTATTATGTATAAAAAGCATACTCCTAATCAAAAAGATGTACACTTCTCAATTCTCGCTCCAACACCTTTTCTAAACGAAACCGCAGAAACTGCTCCACTCGAGACATCGCATCCTCAGATGGTGACATCTCACTTATTTGCTCCCATGAATTCCGCGACAAACTATACACTAATTCACCAGCATCCTTATTCAAAAACTCATGTCCCGATAGAGATCCATCATCAAGCTGCTTCAGGGTAATACTCAAATACCCAAGCATCGCAAGCAACTTTACTTCAAATGCACGAATGTAAATTTTCCGTGGCTGAGAATCAAGCAGATAAAGAATCTGCAAAACTAAGTGATATACATCGTTATGGGGTTCATGTTCAGGCAAAATTTTATCTGCCAGCTCCAAAATATAATACCCATATTTCAAAGTTCCAAGACTAGATTTCATTTTCTGATATGAATCTTTTACCTGCACTTCTTGGAGAATATAGAAGTTAGAGCCCGAAGCAACAAAAAGCGAGCTGTGATTCCCCGCTTCTACACTTCCTGCTTTACGGGACACAACTCGCTTAACACCTTTTGCTAAAATCGAAACCTTACCCTCTTCTCGGGTAAACACAGTTAACACTCTATCCGCTTCATTTAAATCAAACCGCTTCAATATCACACCATCAAGCTTATGAGACCTATTCATAAGCACATTATATTACTATTCAGTTTTAGCTGAAGCTAATGCAGAAGTAATGGCAGCAGCATCAAGGATACCAGTAGGGTCATGACCATTTTTAGATGAAACTTGATATCCTTCGTCTAATCTCATAAAAAGTTCAACCGCACTATGAGGATTTTGCATAACAAGCTCTGCGCCTACAGAATAATCACCTCGAGAAGCAGCTTGAACAGCTACATCAAGTGCTGCGTCTTCAGCTTCCTTATCGCTCTCTTCTGGCACAAATTCTTGTGCGATACTACCCATATCAATAAAACATGAAGTATCTGTTCTACCATCACGATTCCAAGCATCATAAATTTGTAGAAATAATTCACTTGCTTGATCAGGTTGAGATCTAATAAGATCAGCAGCCCGCGTATATCTCTCCGCTCCATAACCAGTCACAACATCTTTTGCTACAGTATCAACTGTAGCTACGGATCCAGGGTTAGTTTCGTTATCCATATAACTCCTTAAAGGCTAAACTGTACTTTCCTATCAATACTCAGATCAAACTCCTGCTTCTCACCAATTCCCTTCAAACTATATTGAAACTGTGTTGTACCAGGTTGCTTCTGGAACAAAGCATTCAACGTATCACCACTCGCTTTGAATGGTAGCTTATATTTCAACGTAATCTTCACTGGAGGATTCTGCTGCGGCATCAGCTCAAAGAATCCATCGAATACAGTTTTGCCATACTGTGAGAAGGCCTGTACTGGATCTCTAGATCCCTTGGATTCAAGTAACTGCGATCCCTGAGGTACAAAGGCTCGGAAGTATGCACGGTATTTACCATTCAACCACCAATCATTCTTTTGTGGGTTAGAGACGGTGACATTGACAGTTTTTGTAATTGTTCCATCACTAGCAACGGAATAATCATGTTCAGATGTCTGTTTAATATAGAGGTTAGCTTTCTGACCCGCATAGTTAGATTCGTTCCAATACCAATAGTCCCACTTACCTTCCTCATATCTAAACTTAGTTGGATTATCAACAGAAGCGATCCGGCCTGCCCAATCCAAATGTTCCATAGCTTCCTGCATTTTCTGATCATGCATATAGATCTGTACATGGCGATCGTTCATTAAACGAATAGCTTCATTAGCAAGGGCTGGAATCTTAGATTCATTCTTAAATATCTGTAACAAGATTTCTTGCATCAAGTCACCGATCAACGCTTTACGCTCTGAGTTACCTGCAGCTGATCGCTGAGCATAATTCTCAAGTTCATACACTACGTTTGGACAATTACATCGCTTATCATTCTCGGCAGTAAACTTAATACCATTTACTTCAACCGATCCCAACAAACTTACCAATCCTGTCACAACATGTGTATCAACAGCGACTACACCATCCCAATCAATCGGCTTTACGTAAGAATAAAACCACTCAAACTGCTGCGCAGTCTCTTTAAAGTCTGGCAAGTAGTTTGAATCACGTGTCTGCAAATGTGTTTTTACTTTACCATTAGGTTCTGGCAAATATTTTAAGATCTGATCTGGAGGAGTTACTTTAATAGGAAGCTTCTCATCAATACGATACATATCTGCGGATTCTGGTGGACTCAAAATACGTCCCTTATCTACAGCCAATCGTGCATAAGCAGTTAAAAATCCACCCGAAGCACGAAGCTCTTTATCATTTTGGAAAATAATAATGTAATTTGTAGGCTTATCTCGACCAAGAAATTGAGGTAATACTTCTAAGAAAGGCTTACTTTCATTAATAAAATCCTCTGCAGCATTCACTTGTTCAATAGCTTGAGTTAACTCAGTCTGAATCTTTTCGCTAAATGCGTATCGATCAGGATTAATTTGATTCATTTCATTTTTAACAATTGTCAGCTGTGGCTTAATAGCATCTACTTCAGGAATAATTTTATCCATTGTATCTACCAGTCGAGCAATACGATCCTGTGTGCTACCAGTAAAATTGCTTTTACCGCGCAAACCAAGTAGATCAGCATAAGGAGAAATAACATCCACCATTTTAGCAGCAGCATCTAACCCTGCATTAGCCGCAGTAGTACCATGCTCAAAATCTCTGTAATATGCACCAGCAAATGGAATAAATTTAGTCCAAGCCAGCGCTCCCGCCTCTTTCTTCAATTTTTCAACTTCAGCTTTTGTCTTAGGAATAGACTCCTGAATACCAATAATATTCTGGTCCTTACCATGAGCAGCTAAAACACGAAGATTATCAGCCACTACAATCGCTTGTTGATATGCCCGCACTGCCGGCACAAAGATTAAGAAATAACCCACGAATAACACTACCGAAAGCGTTATAAGTGTATAACCAATAATCCGCTTTGCTTTTGGCGACAACGGTTTTTTACCTGTACGAGGGGCATGTTTACTCATAGAAGACCTTTCTTTCGAATGTACTGTAGCCCCTGCGTGCTTTTGTGGAGCAGGGTATTTTTTTTCTTTTTCATCATCTAACAAATTATACATATGGGGATATTGTATAGAAATTGCAGCAAAATGCCAAATACTGATTATTAAGAAAACGCTGGGAAAATACGCTGATCAATTAAGATCAATATATTTATCCCAGCACGACGAACACACTTCTTATTTTGGAGGCTTTCCTTTCATTTTATTCTTTATATTGCGAGCAATAGTAACGCCGATTCCTTGTCCCTGAGCCCCACTTTGAACGCGTCTCGCGTCTATTAGCTCTTGTTCAGTTGCTCTATAAGCCCTAAATCTATCGAGATAACATACTCTAGTTAACGCGTTGAGTTCAATTGTTGTGAGCCCCCAACGATCCTGCATGTACTGGCGCTCCTCATACGCGAGTTCAGATCCTTTCCTGTAGCCACAGTGCGGGCAATAATTCCAATCCTGTCGCAAAACCTTCGTACAAGTGGGACACTTCATAATAGTTCTCCCTAATATACTAGCGGCTCGGCGGCTTATCCTTCATCGCATTCTTAATGCGTTCGGCTCGTTCTTTACTCATACCCGAACCTCCACTATAAGCCGGCGTTAAGCGAGCCAATTCTCTAGCAGTAATCTGATATGCACGCTCACGGGTCCGAACACCGAGTCGCATTAGCAACATAACATCGGCATTGGACAGGCCCCAACGATCCATCATATACTGTTCTTCATCGGCGCTAGAAGTTTTTAGGCTTCTGCCACAAAAAGGACAAAAGGACCACGTACTCAACACACGTTTCCCACAATGCGTCACTGCCATCTCAAGCCTCCTCAGTAATAAAGAAGTGCCAAAATCTAGTCAGAAGCGCTAAACTCGCTGCTCAGCTTTCTGATATAGAATCCAAATATTATACTATAGGATATAAATTAATGCAAAAACACTATACGGCACCGCGTCCGGAGATCATCGCAGGGATAGTCAAAACAAGAATCTTGATATCATACCAAATCGACTTTTTTACCACATACTCCGCATCCATCCGTATCCGCACATCAAAATTTATCTCACTTCTCCCAGATACCTGCCAGGTTCCAGACAAACCGGGTTTAGCCAGTAATAATGTCTTCAAAAAAGGCTTTGTCTCAGGGTACACTTCCTGCTGCTCGATCAGCTCATTCGGCAAATATGCCCGAGGGCCAACCAAACTCATCTCGCCCTTCAGAATATTTATAAACTGAGGCAACTCATCAAGAGAAAACTTACGAAGATATTTTCCAATTCTGGTAATACGAGGATCATTCTTTAATTTATAACTATTCTTCTTATATTCATTAAGCAAAATGCTATCCTTCTTTAAAATCTCATGAGCATGCACTATTTCCCCATCGATCGTATACATCTGCATTGATCGAAATTTAATCATTTTAAAAAGTCTTCCACTCTTACCTACACGAGTAGGCATAAAAAAAACTGGCCCCGGAGAGTCCAATCGTATAAGCACCGCAACAACAATCATGATCGGAGCAAAAATAGTTAAGGCGAACACTGATCCCACAATATCTATCAAACGCTTTGTGCCTTGATATAAATTCCACGACAACGTTTCTTTAATAGAAGATCCCACGGTCTGGTCTGTGAGTGGCTGCGACTGAAAATAAAGCTCAGTCTCAGCTAATGAAGTTTGAGCCATACTACCTATATTTTATCATGGGCAGGCTATAAATATTCTTTTTTCTCTTTACTCTTTAGAAGTTCTACCATTTTCTTCACATCTTGGCATCGATTTTTAGGACATACCATTAATACATCTTCAGTATCGATAATCACCATATCAGTTAGACCGATAGTTGCGATCATACGTCCATTTGTCTGTACCAAACAACCCTCAGTGTCATATCCATAATACTCGCCATTGTTAGCCAAAACGCTGTTAGTTCCTTCATTCTTAGGGGAAATATCGTATAAGCTGTCCCAGCTTCCAATATCACTCCATGTGTAGCTTGCAGGAACCATCACAATATTACGAATTTTTTCCATTACGCCAGTTTCGATAGGTTCACTTTCCAAGCCAGTAAATACTTCTGTACAAACATCAAAAAATTTGTCAGTACCATAAGCCTTAGCAATTTTGTCCAAACCTTCGTTCAATGCAGGCATAGACTCTTTAATTGCTTTAAGCATTACTTCTACTTTTTGACTAAACTTACAGGTGTTCCAAAAATACTTACCTGTAGCTACATATGCTTGGGCTGTAGTTTCATTTGGCTTCTCACGAAAACCACGAACTTTAAAAATCGGAAGACCATTTGCTTCATCAACCTCGTCAGCACTCTGAATATACCCATAACCAGTAGCAGGAAATGTTGGATGAATTCCCCATACCACCACATCATCACGCTTTTCAGCGATTATTGAAGCAGTGATCAACACACGCTGAAATTCATCGATTTCAACAATATAGTCATCAGAAGTAATATAGTGCACAACAGCATTTGGATTCTTTTTATGAATCACTACGCTAGCTAAACCAAGCGCAGCTGCAGTTGATCGAGCCATTGGCTCAATAATAAGATTTTCATGATTCAAATCGGGAAGCTGTGCTAAAATTTCATCTTTGTATTTTTCTGGAGCGATCACAAATATGTGATCGTTATCAGTAAGCGGAGCGACGCGAGAATATGTTTCCTGCAAAAGTGTCTTATTGGAAAAAAGCTTCAGAAATTGCTTGGGAACGCTCTGGCGTGAACTAGGCCATAAACGAGTACCACCACCACCAGCCATAATACCAATATAAGGTTTTTCTTTAGGATGAATCATATATCCTCGCTTTCAACAATCTATCTATTATACCATATTAGAGAGTTTTTTTCAAAAAATGAGCGTGTTTTTCCTCAACCATAGAAGCAAAGAGTGCTTTAAAATGGGCACTGGAAAAGCGCTCTGCTTGAGCTCTACACTCCTGTGCAGTAAACCCATTAAAGTAAGCTTTTATACTTTCCCAAGTAGCGTCAACCGGCAGAGATCTCAATTTTGCAACCAGAGAATCAGTGTTTTGTTCTTCAAAGAACACCCCTGTTTTATCATCAATCACAGTCTCAAGTACTCCACCAGCTTTCAAAGCAACAACCGGTACTCCGTGCGCCTGTGCTTCAAGTGGAACAATGCCAAAATCTTCATGCGTAGGAAAAACTACCGCCACAGCTTTTGCATAATATGTTGCTAATTCTTCATCTGATACAAACCCTACAAAATGAATATTCTTCGCAGCCTTCTGCAATAAACGATTCTTTTCGCTTCCTGTGCCAACAATTACTAACGGCCATCCTAGTGCGTTAAATGCATCCACTACAATATCAATACGTTTATACGGAACAAGCCGCGAAACTACGAGAAAATACTCTTTCTCTATACGCTCCTGAATATCTATAGGCGGTATATTTACCGGAGGATAAATTTTCAACGAAGGACGCCGATAATATTTCTCTATTCGCTCACGTACCTCTTCAGATATTGCCACCAATTCATGAGGGCGTTGTGCATGAATAAAATCTTGAACACGTAGCACAGATGCGAGTATAGGAAAAACTTTTCTTACTAACCGTGACAGTTTTCCTAAACCAGGTTGAGAAAGATAATCATAATATCCCGACCAATAGTAACGAGTTGGAGTAAGGCAATAACAAATATGAAGCGTATTCGGAGGCACAATAATACTTTTCGCTTCAGCCGAAGTTATCGAGATAACGACATCATATCCATGAAAACTAAACTGCTCCCATCCTACCGCTGCAAGCGGTGGAAATAATTCATGTCGTTTTTTTAAAAAAGGAATTGTATCCAAAAAAGAAGTTCGCACATCCCAACCATGCGCCCAAGTCGCATGTTGCTTATCATAATTTAGTGTAAAGAGAGGCGCATCTGGCCACAAATCATGTAGTGCAGCAAGAACTCGTTCTGCTCCACCAAACTTACTCACCCTGTCATAACAAAGTGCAACCTTCATTATTTTTTCAATCGCGAAATCGCTTGTAAATAAGAGACAAACAAAGGATGTGGGGATAGTGGTCGAGACTTTAGTTCAGGATGAAATTGTGTTCCCACAAAGTACGGATGATCTTTAATCTCAATAGACTCAACAAGCATCCCATCGGGAGAAGTGCCTGAAATCACAAAACCTTTTTTCTCATACTCTTCTCTATATTCATTATTAAACTCATAACGATGTCGATGACGTTCACTCACAACTTGTTGAGACGAATCGGATGAAAACTCCTGTTTTGGCCAACGCCCTTTTGCTGCAGTATATCCGATTAAGTGATCTGGCAACTGTGCATAAGCCTCGTAGAGCTGTGTGCCTGGCTTAACAACACATGGCCATGCACCAAGACGAATAGTGCCTCCATACTGTTTCTGAGCCAAATACTCTTTCTGGTGTGGCATCACATGGATAACTGAATGCGTGGTGTTTGGATCAACTTCCTCAGAGTTCGCATCTGCCCATCCTAATACATTCCGCCCAAACTCAATCGCAGCCATCTGCATACCATAACACAATCCTAAATATGGCATTTTGTTCTCTCGAGCATACTGTATAGCCATAATTTTACCTTCTGCTCCACGACTTCCCCAACCTTGTGGAACCACAATACCATCAATAGTTTTAAGAATATCTGTCCCTTCTGTCTGTATTACTTCCGAATTTATCCATACCTGCTCAACATCAATTTTTGCATGGGCGCGTGCATGTTTAATCGCTTCAATAACAGAAATATACGCATCAGCTAAAACAAAATCTCCACTCGCAAAATATTTACCAACCAAACCAATACGGACTTTTTTCTCAGGGTTAGTAAGATTTGTATAAAACTGCTTCCAATTCTCCAAATCAGTCTTTTTCGGCTCCAGTCCAAGAAACGAAAGAATTTTGTCACTCGCTCCCTGCTCTTCAAATAGCATCGGCAGCTGATAAATACTATCCACATCTGGATTAGCGAATACACGCTCAGGCTGAATATTACAAAACAAGGATAGTCGATCAAGTCGAGGACGATCTAAAGGCTTTTCTGCTCGTGCAACAATAAAATCCGGTTGTATTCCCAACCCGTTTAATGTATGAACTGATGTTTGTGCAGGCTTAGTTTTAAGCTCACCAATATGAGCGAGATAAGGAATATATACTACATGAATAAAACAAACGTCATTAGGATTTTGCAATTTCATGATACGAGCGGCCTCGTAGAAAATTGCATTCTTATACTCTCCGACAGTCCCACCCAATTCTATCAACACAATATCCGCTTCTTGCCCTGCCAGTTTAATACGTCGAATAATTTCATCAGTTACATGAGGGATAAAGTCGACAGTAGCGCCATCATATTCAAGCGAACGCTCTTTTCGAATAACTTCCTGAAATATCTGTCCTAAAGTGATGTAGTTCCAACGAGTAAGCGATTTATTCATAAACCGCTCATAATTACCCAAATCCTGATCAGTCTCAATTCCGTCATCCGTTACAAATACCTCACCATGCTCCGAAGGACGCAAAGTCCCGGAGTCAACGTTCATATACATGTCTATTTTAACGGGAGAGACGGAATACCCTCGGGCTTGCAAGAGCATTCCTAAAGAAGCTGCAGTGACACCCTTACCTAAACCAGAAACCACTCCACCAGATATAAAAACAAACTTCATACTATCAACTTTCCAAATCAAACAAAAACACCTATCCCGGTGTTCAACTCACCAGATTGTAAAAAACATTAGACCTAAAAATCAAGTAGGAAGTTTGCGGTGAGCTGAGATTAGGCATCTATTGACAGTATTTCAAAGAATATGCAACCATAAATCATATGAAAAAGTCAAAAACAAAATCACCAGGAATATTCGCATCTTTGCCTACTGAACTCACAACTATTACTGCAACATCCAAACTCCTCGCGGTATGTGCATTCGTAATACTCCCCTTCATGGGTTTCTTGCTCGGTGTCCGCTATGGAGAATTCATTCATGCACTCAAAACAAATGAGCGATCTGCCCCCAAAAGCTCTATGCAGCAGGAAGTGGCATGCACCATGGAAGCTCGAATGTGTCCTGACGGAAGCTATGTCGGAAGATCCGGTCCGAACTGTGAATTCCAACTCTGCCCTAGCACAAATTATTAACGAAGCTCAAGCAGTACTCTATACGACTCATTTCGGTCCAATACAAAACGCTCAGATGTAACTTTTTTATTAAAATCTGAAACGGTAAGTGCATACTCTCCTGCAGGAAGCTGCAAAGAAAAATATCCATTAGCATCAGTCGTTACACCTAGTTTTTTACCTTCAACCTCAACATACGCACCTGCAATAGATTTCTCGTGTACAGAAGTCACTCTCCCCACTACAGTTCCCGGCATAAAATAATCGCGGGTTGTCTCAGCGACTAATCGCTCAGAATAATCCTCATTAAGTAGTCTAGTCGAGCCTTCATAAAGCGTCCAATAATTAACTCCTGCCACTGAATCCTTACGTTGCAATAATTCCTCAAAAAGATGTCTGACAAATACAGCCTGCTCTTCCTCCGTCATGCTACCGTTAAGATCTGGAATAGGAGCACCAAATTCCCCTATCACAACCTGAGCCTTATATTGTTTAACAAAATAATCAACATACTCTCCCATATCTCTGGAGTCGCGAGTATAATGATCGATCGTAACAACATTATCCAAAGCAATTACAGACGGCTTCGTAAAAATACTTTTTGCATGCCCGCCACTCATCGAAAACCAATTACAAGTAATATCTCGCTGAATTTCCTTAAATAGATTTCTGCACTCAGAATAAGAGTCAATCAAAAAATTTCGATACTGCTCATATTGTGACGAATTTCCAGGTTGGAATGGTCCTCCATTTTCTGCTTCAGGAGCAGAGGTAAAAATATCACCATCTCGAAAAAGATCGGGATGTGATCGAACAAACTGAGCAACTGCAACATGCTGGGTAGATTCATCAGAAATCCGCTTATAGTCGAACCAACCTTCCCATCCTGCAAAATTTCCTCGAAACCAGACATGAAGTCCTGCATCACGAGCAGCATCAACCCATGAAGTTAAATAGGGAATAAATTCCTCATCGTACGGAGTGCCAATGCTTACACAATTTGCTCCCAGTGAGGCGATTATATCCATTTGACGACGAATATCAGCCCTATACGAAGGTCTATTAATCCACTCCCGAGCCCTATCTCGAGAGCTCTTCATAGTATCAACACACTGGTACTTCCAGAAAGGTTGGGCGTGCACTTCAGGTAGAGCATCATTTTGCTGAGTAAAAACCGCATACGTATATCCAAGTACAACCATGCCACTGACAATCAACAAGATAACAAGAACAACTACTTTATTTTTCATCATGTGGTTTTCGGAAAATCAATATTTCGTCAGATGTATATACCTTTTCAAAATGAGCATACATACGATCTCGAACTGGAGGATTCTCCAAAATTCCCTTCCATACTGAATCATTCTGTTGCATCACAATCCATGTCGCATGTTTTTCGGGTGCTACAAATGAATCTTCCCAATAAGGCTTATTACCAATATAGATAATGTTCTGCATTGGTACACCAGAGCGCACTACGCTGACGGTACGAGCATAATCATCCAACAACAGCAATCCACCATCATAATTATCTCGCAACCATCTCTCGGCATCTGGGCGCTTTGCATGAGATAAACCAATTAATCCATCATCAAGAGTAACTATTCGAGAGTAACCAACTACATACAACCCCAACTGCATCACCAATAATCCAATTAAAATCAGTCGTCCAAGCAATTGAACCTTATCGAATAGGTATGCAAGAAAAACAGCAGCGAACGGAACCATCATGATTCCATAACGAACATTAAACAGTTTCCATTCAAAATTTGATGGCGTTATAGAAGGGATGAAAATAATTGATTGTCCCATATATAAGGTAACAACGTAGAAGATAAATGGGACTAAGAACAACAAACTTACAACCAACTTATTCTGCTCAGCCTTATTCCTTACATAGACAATAAATCCAACTACAGCTGCCCAAAAAATTAGAATACCGACATTACTCATCGCAGTAAATGTGTAATACAAAATCGCCTGTGGCAAATTATGATACGCAGGGAGCGCACCACGAGCTAACCATTCGTTCTGTTGTGATTTCGCAGAAAATTGACTATTAGTAAAGTACAAGGGATCACCCAAAATAATATATCCCCAGAGCAACCAGAGTAATACACCTACAAATGCCAAGGAGGAGAATAAGAATAACAAGCCTTCAAGTCGCGACCATTCAGATCGCTTACGACCATACAAAACAATTAATATAAATGCTTCAATCAATACGAGAAACCAACCGTCATAACGAGACATCGTCGCACAAAATCCGAAAAACGCCGCAACCACTAAGTGAATGACGATCTCCTGCTCATACAAAAACCGCAGGAAGTAATAGGTTGAAAGAGTAAAGAAGACAATCAGAGGAATCTCTGTCATCGGTGTTGCTTGCATGTACAAAATATTAGGATTGAGCGCAAAAAGTAATACAGCAGTAAAGGCAACCCACGACTTCTTAGTAAGAAGCATAACTATCTTAAAAAGATATAAACAGCTGATAACATACGCAATTCCCGATACAATCGAGCCTGCGAGTCCAGTACGATAAAGTGGCTCAATTGCCACAAAAGGCACCATCAATAGATGCGGCAATGGAAGCCAGATACCTCCGACTTGCGCAAGACCAGGAGTAATACTGTGAACAACACGTTTCGATATATTCAAGTGAGACTCTGCATCACCGTACGTAACAATCTGATCTTGAGATAAGAAGTATCCACTGGCACAAACAGCAAATACAACTGCAAGTATTACAACTGTCTTTTCAGTCATAAAAGAAATTGCGTTACGCAGCAAGGATTTTATAGACAATGGCAATACAATATTAGTACTCATATCGATATCTCCTACTCCACGCAACAACAACTATAAACATCACCAAGACAACACCAAATAAAGCTCCATAATAGTACATCAACGGCATAAAACGAGAGAAATATTCATTAAACAAAACGCTGCTGCTCGCCCCATACTTAACATGCTCAAAATTCAGCATAAAGTTATGAAACGTCTTCAGATAATCGGCTTCAATCTTAGGAGGTATGGCAATAGAAGTAAGTACTCCTGCTAATGCAATTGCTAACGAATAGCCAAACAAGACTACAGCACTAAGCTGTGAAACTATCTTGTAGCGCGTCGTAGCAAGCCACAATGCGACATACAACGACAATATAGCCATGGTAGGGATAAGATATCGTGGACCAAATGCCCAACCGCCCCATGGATCACCAAAGCTTGCATACAAGAAAAAGTTAATTGCAGCAACAGCGATCATTGTTTTATGCACGGGATTCGTATTTTTAATAGCGTAATACAAGCCAAATAATGCCAATAAGTATATTGGATAGTACACAAACAATCCTCGATCTGAGGAAACTGTCAGTGTATACAGTCCAAACGGAAAATTATATTCACTAAAAAATCCAATTGGATCTTTTTCTTGTTCTAAGCGCTGAAGTTCTGCTGATTTATTCGGATCAGATAACTGCTTTTCAATTATGGACTTATACCCTATCAAACTTCCGCTCACACGAGTCCATCCACCAAAATTAGCAAAATTATAATAACCATGTGCAAGCATAATAATGGCAAAAAGGGTTGCAGTCGAAAGAAATACCCAACGAATATGAAGAGCTAGTTTACGACGAACTTCTATAAGCGACACTGACGACAAAAAGAAATACACCATAATTGGTAGCATTAACAACGCATTCGGATAGTCGATCAATATTGCACAACCATAAATAAACCAAACATACAGCGCCCAAGCCCAGGCACGAGTATTTTTCTGACTATACTGCCACACTGCATACACACCTGAAAGGATATAAAACGTACTTGTTTGATGTTGATACAAAGTTACCGCATAACTCCACCCTGTTGACGCAAAACCGAATATAAACGGCGGAATAAGTGAATGCGGTACTGAAAGCTTGAAAATATCCCGAGCCATTCGATACAGCACAACTAGATTAAGTAAGGTAAAAATTGTTGCTACCGAAAACGCACCCACTTGTGCCATTCCAAAATATTTACCTATATAGTAAAAAGGTAGCGCAAACAATGACATACCAGGCGCAAAGAATATATAAAATCGACCTTGGTAATATCCCACATCAGGGTATGCTGCATCAGCATACATCTGAGGAAGAGCAAAACTCCCTGCTTCAGCAAGTGACATCGTAAGAAGGTAGCGGCCACGCTCTGGAGAAAGTTCAAAAGGACGTGTTGCTTGATCAAGGTTTCCTTTAATCATAGAAGGTGCTGGATTACCAGTTACACCTTTCATAGTCAAAATATACAAGGCAACAGCCGCAATAAATAAGATAACTAAAATTATTTTATGTTTCATACGTGTGCAAGCTCCTTTGTGGTTGAGACGACATCCCAAGTGTGTTTAAAGTCCTGCGCATATTTTTTAGCTGCATGTCGGATATAAAACCCCATACCAAATAAGAATATGCAGCCCACTGGGTTCTTCAAAAACTCAACAAACAAATAGTATAAGAATACGATACGCGGTTTCTGGTGTTCCTTGTCAACAAGATCACCAAATTGCTCATTCATAATAGACTCATTAGCGTTATTTCGAATATACCAACGCAAATAATCTTTTATAGTTGTAGGACATAAGTAATGCACAACAGCTTGCTTCACAAATTGATACGAAAACCCATTAGACAAACAGGCAAAATAAATATACGAGTCAACATTTCCCATTTTCTTCAGATCCTCAGGTATCTGAAGTGAGTCTTTAAACTCTCTACTCAATGCCATCACCTTTCCATCATATGTATGCATGTTATTCCCTTCTTTAAAAGAAGTAGCCATCCGATAATACGCACGGAAGCTCGACGCAATAGCCTGAGCAATAAAGTTTTTAGAACGCACTGGCTGCGGATTACCACAAATCAATCCAGCCTTATCATTATTTTTATATGACTCAACAAGATGACTAATAAATCGCTCATCAGTGATGCGTATGTCGTCGTTAAGTAGGACAGTAAGATCAGAATCACTCTGCCCCAATAAATACTTCACTACTCCTGCAAAACCTCGACGCTGTTGGCCCGATACAACTCGTACTAGTTCGGATTGTAAAGAATGTGCAAGCGAAGCAGTATGATCACTACTACAATCTGAATAGACAATTATTCTATCTAAAATATAGTCAGACTGACTCTGTCCGATTAAAGACTTCAACAGCTGAACTATATTTTTCTCAGCATTATATGCAGCAATTGCTACAGTTACATGGATTTTTTTATACTTTTCCATAATGTACTCCTCTTGTTTCAAACCACTTCAAGGCATCTTTAACAATTGACCGCATCCTTACAGCTCCACTAGATATCGTTGCCTTAAATTCAAACATTGTATGAGTTCTATCTACGCCTACACGAGCTATAGTTCGATTATCATTTCCTGGAGCTATTATTCGATCGTCCATAGAAAACCCAGCTAAATAACCTGATGCATCAACTGTTTCTACGATGGTCTCTGTATAACGACCCTTCGGATACGCAAAATAATTGATTGGCATTCCAATCTGCTTCTCTAAATCCTGTTTTGCTGCAGTAACTTCATTTTTTACTTCATCAGGATGTAATGCATAAAAATCAGGATGAGTAGCGCTATGGCATCCGATTGTCCAACCAAGAGAGGCTAATTCTCGAATCAATCTAGTATTCAAGAAGGTGTTCTTAGCACCAAGCTGATCAGCCTGAACTCTAGACGTATTAGACAACACAAAAACGGCTGGATAAATATTCTTCGATGCAAAGTACTCTTTAGTCTGATAAATATCTGTATATCCATCATCAAATGTAACGGCAAAAACTGGTGTATCGAATGTGATCTTTCCTTTTACAAACTGTTCTATGTCTTCCAACTTCACTGGTTTATACGATTCGAGCATATATTCTATTTGCTTTTTTAGCGTTTCAAAACCAACCCCAAATCTCCATGAGTCATTCGATACAGAATGATAGCAAAGAATTACCACTCGATTTTCTGGTGAAACAGACCGCGCCAAATACAACATGCCATAAACAACACGTCGCGCTAGAAGAAATATTGGTGACAAAAGTTTCTGTATCATATTAATTTAAATCCTTTGATGTCGACGGAGCTTCCCACAAAAACTGTGATTGTTTCGACAGAGCTGCCTGAATCTTCATATAGCAAAAAACAGCTACATATATAAACGAATAAAAAGGATTCTTAACTAAGGCATAGATTATTCCACGAACTTTGACTCCAAATGGAATCTGGTACGCTTCCTGCACAAATTGCTTTCCAAACGCGCGTTCAAGATCAGGATGTGAATTTATAAACCTAACGCTCTGTTTCTTATGATCAGCAAGTGTCATAGGAACGCGAACATAGTAGCGAGCAGTAGGAACTGGCAAATAACGCATTCCCTTTTGTTGCATCTGCAAATATGAAAACGCATCTTCGCTCGCTACCTTCGGAAACTGCAACTCAGAGTATGCTTTCTTAGAAAATGCTCGAGCTGGTCCATAGAACGTATAAACGCTATCACCGTAATTAATAAGACCATATACATACGACTTAACATGCATCATGTACCCCAATACTCCGTCAATAATCCCCTTTGAAGCAAGCGCAGCAATACCTCCAGCGGTATAGTCAGCAGTGTCATTCAAAATAGGATGAATTAAAGTTTTCAAAAACCTATCCGAGTCAATTTTTATATCAGCATCCAAAAACACCAAGATATCGCTTTCACAGTGTGAAATGATTTCGTTCTGACGAATGGCTTTCCCTTTTCTCTGATGGCCAGCAATTACTTCAACTCGCGGATCAGTAAACGAATTTACAGTATGGACAGTATTATCGGTACTACCATCAGATACGACCAAAATACATTTAATCACAAAGCCTTCTTCTTTTTGATCAAGCAATGACTCAATAAGCGCACTTATATTCCGACCCTCATTGAGAGCTGGAATGCCTATACTTACTGTTTTAGGATGAAAAATATTTTTCATAAATAGCCCTAGCGCATATGCACATCAGCAGATAAACGAATAATTTCGTTTAGTCGTCCTGGCATTCCACCTTTTACTTGCTTATAAAAATAGTATCGATCATACCCTGAATAAGTAAGCGAAAAATATTCGAAATCAACAAGATAAATTCGCTCACCCGACACTCGAATATTATCTGTAGTCAAATCTCCATGAGTAGGAATAAGTGATTTAGTTCGCAATGACAACAACGACCTTATAAGTGTAGGAATAAGTGAAAGAACTTTTGAAGGAGCTGGTATCGCAAACTTATAAAAATAATACGGAAAAGAAACGCAATAATAAACGAAGCCACGCATTTTCAAATATGGCTTATATTCACTTGAAAGCACAGGTGCTAACGACTTTAAATAAGCCAAGACATTAGTAATAGTTTCCTGTTGAACTTCCTTAGATTCTAAAGTTAATTCGTGACCATCGATATACTCATATATTATCGCCATACTATTTCGAGAAACATATAAATCTTTAATATCTGGAAAATAGATTTTTCGATCAGTACGGTCCTGACTAACAGAATACAACGCAGCAGAAGTAAAGAACTCATTTACCAACGAGTAGAAATTATAATCTCGGACAGTTCCGGACCAAAACTTTACAAAATAACGAACACCATTTTTAGTATAAATACCAACACGGTAGTTATGATAACCATTAGTTTTAGATACAACTTTCTCAAGAGTATAGCCAAAAAAATGCTGAACTTCTTTATTTTTAAATCTAAACAAGCGATTAATATTTCCCATGACCATACCCCAACAATAGTGAACCCATGTCGGCGGTGTGAGATCATATGTCCGTGCAAGTATAAGGTACTTATTCATGGTATAGCACCTCCAAAGCTCTTTTTGCACTTGCATCCCAACTAAACTCTTTTGCCCATGCAATAGCTTCTTGCGACATCGCGCTTCTCAAATCGGTCTCTAAAAGCAACTTTGTTATCTGCTCTGCAAACTCACTATCATTACCATATTCAACTAAGTAACCGGTGTGGGGATTCTTTACCGAATCAATCAAACCAGGTACACGAGAAGCAACCACAGGAGTACCACACGCATTAGCTTCGATTGTTGTAATTCCCCATCCTTCTCTAAATGACGGATTTACAAAAACCCAAGCCTCCTGATAAAGCTTCACTTTCATATCTTCTGTAACTTTACCTACAAAACGAATACATTCCTTTAAGCCTAACTTATCAGCTAACTGTTCTAGCTTTTTACGCTCCTCTCCATCACCTGCAATAACAAATTCAACATCAGGAATAACTTTAATAATTTTTTGAGCAGCCTTAACAAAAACATCAACACTCTTATAACTTTTAAGTCGTCCTAAGTACAAAACGTTCGGACGTTCGTTCTTTTTTTGAGGTACAAAATGATTTATATCGATACCGTTATATACAACATGAATATCTTCCTTGGTTAACCCAAGCTCCTCTATCTCCGTTTTTGATGAAGGAGAGACCGTAATTATCTGAACCGACTCGTACACATACGGCATCAATTTAGTTTCAAAAAATATAGCTAGCTGCGCAAGTGGACCAGGTAAACTTTTGCGAAACACTTCCTGATGGACATGGTGAATGACCAAATACTGTCGCTCCCGCGTATACAATGGAGTAAAGAACGGTATTCCGTTCTCGCAATCTACAATAACATCGTACTTACCACGAAACTTAAACACATAGTATAAAAACGCCCATACATATACAAAATAAAAGCCACCCCTTCGAACCACTTCAACACCATCAATCTCTTCATATCGAGGGCATTTACCATCGTTACCACAAAACAATGTAACCTTTACACCCTCAGTAACCCATCGCTTAGCAAGTTCATGTATATATACTTCTGCCCCACCGGCACGTTCATGTCGAATATCGCGCCAATTAAATATAAGCACTTTCTTACCAGTATTTGGATTATGATTCTCATTTCCAACTGTTGAGAACAAATCAAATAGGTCAATAAAATTACGAAGAATAAATTTCCCCTGTTCAAACATCACATGCATTATCGATATGACTAAAAATCCTATGATAGAAGAAAATGCCACCACTCGTGAAATCGCTTGAACATTGTCATGAACGAGCAAAATACCAACAAACATCAAAACTGAAGTAATAATCGCAGTTATAGGAAAAACATAATTATGACGTATTAACCTATACTGAACAATCGTATTAGTCAGTGTAAATAAGGCAATTCCAAACGTATACAAAGTTACGAACGGTACAATTGCTAAAGCCTTACTTCCGAACAGGAACGGCACCGTTATATCCCCCATCAAACCAAAAAGCACAAATGCGCTTAAAGTTACAAACGCTTCTAAGCACAGCAACATATAAAATGTTCCGTTAGTAGAACGCCCTTTACCCATATCGCGACTTACAAAAGTCACCATAAACGAGTTAAAAAGCGAGCCCAAGAAGAAAACCATCTTTCCAACGAGTGAAAGCAATGAATATTCTCCTGCAGCAGTTGGTGACAAAAAATGTTTAGCAAGTAAAACATCAATACTCAAAAAAGCAGTTGTCGATAAACCACTAAATATAGCAGCTAAATAAAATGAGGTGGGAAACTGCAAGTCTGAGCTAACTATGTCTGAAGATTTAGATACCGGTGTTCTTCCATATAAAGTTATGCCACATACAATCGCTGCACATAAAATAGAAAAAGGAATAGACAAGTATGCGTATGTGCTCATACCAGCACCAACAAGAATAAAAACTGACACAAGTTTTGTAATACTTTCAGTTAAGTAGATCAACGCAACAATGCCAAAAGCCAAAGTTCCTTGTAGATAAGTTCTTCCCGCAATCAAAACGACTAAAAGCAAAAACACTGGGCTAAAAAATAGCGTTATCTGTGGATCAGAGATTTGAAAAAGTGTACCAAGCGATGAAGAAAAGATTACCCATAGAATAGTAACAAATCCTACAATAACCAAAGCCTGATTTCGCGTCTTAAGAAAAAATTGTGCTGCCGCTTCCTTGTTATGCGCACCAAGTAAATATGAAACCCGATGATTAATCGTAGCTCCATATGCTCCCAAAAACATCGTAGCTAAAAACAAAAATGTATTAACTAGAGTAATCAATCCAAATTCTTCAAAGGTAAGTACGCGACCAAGATATGCGTTATACACAAAATTTAAGCCATTAGAAAGCATCATCGCTATAACGAGTACACCACTATCAGAAATGATTCGAGTCGAGTACTTAATCATATTGTTAGTTTGCCTTTTCCATCACAATTGCTGGCCGTCCAATAGTATGAGCTACTTGTGCTACAGTCTTCTGATTTGAAAGATGAAGTCCATGCTTTGTTTTAGACCATTGATGTGGGGCAACAATCAACTTATAGATTGCTAACCACGCGGCCATACTCATAGACAACCAGTAAAAAGGTATGAGATAAATATACTTAACTAATCCATAATGCTGCTTTTTTACACATCCAATCATGTAGTAATACACATACATAAAATTGCCAGCAACCAAACATAAGACAGCCATATAGAAAATCGGTGCTGGATAAAGCGCTTGAATAGCCGGGCCAAGAGTAGAGCGGAAAACGAAATAACTTATAGTGATAACCCACATCAGCGGGTTAATAAACAAGGAAAGAATTTTGCCGCCTACTACCAACTGCAACGCAAGTAAGTGCTTCCACTGACCTGAAGCAATAAATGCTCGTGGATTACGCATGTGTACAAAATAAGAAACAATGTAACCTTTTATCCATCGTGATCGCTGCCACAACCAGTTCATATAGTCACTGTTTGCTTCTTCGAGTGTCGTTGAATCCAACAACGCAGTTCTATAACCTCGCTTTACCATGCGAATACCCAAGTCACAGTCTTCTGTAACATTAAACGCATCCCATCCATTCATCTCTTTTAGATCTATTGTTCTAAAGTGATTTGAAGTTCCACCAAGCGGAATGAGTGTTTCAACTGACTGCAATCCCGATAAAACAAGATCGAACCATAAAGAATATTCCGCAGTAAAAAATCGTGTTAAAAGATTTTGATTCGGATTGTAATAATTAAGCTTTGCCTGAATACACTTCACAGTAGAGTCGACTCTTCGGAAAGCTAAAACAGCTTTCTTAACCTGTAATGTATCCGGAACATCCTCTGCATCATAGATGACAATATATTCACCCTTAGCATGAAGCAATCCATAGTTACAAGCTTTTGGTTTAGTCTTTGGCTTAGAATGAGGAACGATCACAATATCAAAATAACTTGGTAAATTAAACTCTCGAGCTTTTTCAATAGTTTCTGGATCATTCTCTTCAAGCAATAACATTACTTGTAATTTATCCTTTGGATAATCCAGCTCTGACATCGCGCTCACAAATTGAGGAAGTACTTCCCATTCTTTATAGAGAGGGCAAAAAATCGTATACGTTGGCCAACTTGAAGGATCTACTTTGTTAATATCCTGCTCACTAACAACAATTTCACTTGGTTTGTAAAAACTCTTACATATAAGATAAAAGTTAAAAAGGAGATCAGCAAAATATAATACCGTCAGAGCTCCAATCAGCACGATCAGTGTTATCTTGAAATTTAGTATTAAACCAATAACAAACACTGCGACAAGTCCATAAAGAAAAAGCTTCTGCCTTGTCGTCAAAATTACGAGAGCACTCTCGGTGTGATGAAGCGCAGAATGAAAAATATACTTAATACCTTTATGATGAAAACCTTTTCCCTCTTTCTGTTCCACGGTAGGATGAAAAGGAACTATAGGTGATCCGAGCAATCTAAGCTTGAGTGCGTTAATGCCAATTTCGTATGAAGCTTTCAAAACATTGATTTTAGTAACACCAGCTAAGCGCTCTTCAAAAGTAATAGTTACGGTATCGATGATATATCCTGCAGATCGAGCATGTGTTAAAAATTCGAGATCAAAAGTCCAACGTGTAGGCTTAATAGATATCCGCTCAATAATCTCTTTTTTGAAAACTTTTAGACCTGACTGAACATCGCATGTAAGTCCATGCAGCACACGAGCAAAGAAAAATCTAAAAAACTTACTGGTAACTACACGCATAAAGCTCGTCTGAACGTCAACTCTATTTGCAACAACTACATCCGCGCCCTGCTCTATTTTAGAAATCATTTCTGGCAGCGCTTCCGGCGGATACTGCAAATCGCCATCAATCATACAAATCAGTTCATACTGAGCCTGTGAGAATCCATAAAGCAAGCATTCTGCTTTACCTTGAGGAATATTCTGAGGTTTAGTAAGAAGTCGAACACAATAAGTGGGTGAAAAAGAGGTAACTACCGAAGCTGTTGTATCAGTCGAATTATCATTTATAATCAAAATCTCATAAAGATATCTATCGCTAAGTTGTGCATGAACCCGCTTAATCAAGTCAGCAATAGTTCCCTCTTCGTTAAAGGCTGGAACAACAACAGAAATACCTATTTTTTTCATAAAATGCCCACATGTATACGTAACTAATACAAGAATGGGCAGGATGGTATATTCAACGAGTCTTAATTGACTCGCCGTGATTCAATAAACTTATCAAAGTCTTTGCTTAAAATTCTATAACTACGTCCGAATTTAATGGCCTTGAGCGCACCATTACGAATGTACTCGTACACGGTCATAACATTAAGCTTTAGTAAATTTGCCACTTCCTGTGGCGTCATGAAGTCTATAGACATATAAATAATACTATATACCACTTTCTAGCTCATTTGTCAATCTTATGATCTAAAACAGCATATCCGAGTGTATAAAAAGAAGTTCACGTATATATATCTACAGTCTAGTATAGTTTTTTAGGCTACTTTTGCTGATTTGAGTAAATAACCTGATAACGCAGTGATTCAAGTTTGAGCCCACCGTCGCTTTGAACTCGAGGCAGCAATTGGGATGCTTCGTCAGGATTAAAGTACGACAAATATGCTAAATATAAGTCTCCCCACTCATGTCCGACGACTTCTTCTGAACGTAAAAATGCCTCGATCTTAACTCCATCTGATACACCAGCTAAATATTTTGAGGCTGGAGTCATCGGCAAGAACTGGATACCCAGGATATGCATAGGATGCGCACTGAACCAAGTACTAAAATCACGTTTTCCACCCCAGACCAAAGAACTAATAGGGTACGCATAGCCCGTAGGAAAGGGATTACCCTTCCCGAACCAATATGATTGAGTACCGGCTACTTCCTGAGAGAAAAGCCACTCACCCCGCTCCTGGAGCTTAGTATCACCAGTCGCATTACCCCACATCCACAGGGCATACCACGCATTTAAAGACTCCGAGGTCGACTCCTGGTTATTGCCATCAGCAAAACCAGCTACACCGTCAGCCCATGAATGTCCTTCGTACACAGAATATGAGCGATATCGAGGGTATCGTGAGCTGGAATAGTCCTCATTTGAAACATCTGCCACCATCTCATTTATAACTGCAGACTCAGAAGCGATCGATCCTTTTTTCATCTGCTCTAACACAGCCGCCGCTCTAATATAGTATCCATAATGAAAATGATGATCATTTCCCTTTTCGTTGCCAAATTCGGGCTTCTTTGCTATATACATTTTAGTTTTATCATCATAGGCAAATTGAGTTAAAGATTGCTGCATTTCTGATTGAAGACGGTCAACCAACTTAGACTCGAACTCAGTAACATTATAAAGATCCGCTAGTTGAACTAAACTCGTCAGTGCTCCGATCCAAGTTCCCTTGAAATAAACACCCTCCGGACTTTTCTCAGCTAAATACCGTACTGAGTCCTTCTTAATCGCGGCAATAATCTTATCTCGAGAAACTTTTGCTTTTACTTCCTCAAATTGAAAAACTAAGGAAGGGTCTTCAGTTTTGGTCGAGAATTCTTTTGTTTCAACTAATTTCATAGGCCCAATAACAGTCGAATACGTATATGCGTCATTGGGTTTAACATTCTCAGGTTTGCCATGATGCGGCCAAACAGTCGTCAAAACAGGTAATTCTTTCTCTGAAACAAAACTATATGTAGTAGTAATGGTTTTTTCAGTCGGCACGTATGAAATAGCTGTATTAGTCACACTATTCCACTCGGTCTCTTTAAAAAAAGTAAGAGTTGCGTCACTCAAAGATGGAAGCACGCTTACTCGATACAATTTCTCAGGCGATGTAATTTTAAATGAGGTGTCGTTTATAGAAGTTATTACAGAGTCACCTTTTCCTTGAAAAATTATGGCACTCTCCCCTCGTTTCACTACTGCGATCGACTCGTTTAGGGAAACAACAGCCGCCTGACAGGAAACGTTCATCTCACTCAAGTTAGAAATATATGTTTGTGGCATACCTTGAACAAGTCCTACAGTAAACTCAGAAGATGTATCTTTAAGCGCAAGATTTACATTCCAGTCACCATAATCCACTACTTTACTTGATATGACGGGATTCCCTGCATTTACACTACACATTTCATCGTATGAACCAAATATAGTTTTTCCATCTACTCGAACTACCGGATTTGCTACACCCAAACCTTTATCAGAAATCTTAAACGCACCAGGATAAGAATAAAGCGGCTGTGAAGGAAAAGAATATGCACTCGAAAACCATGAATTTGTATTATAAACAGTTTGAGCAGGTGCACGAGGAGCTTCAGTCATCTCTACTATCGCCTCAGGTGTTGCGGTAGCTATAGCGGTATTCGTCTGCATTGGAGGAGAAATCAAAAAAGGTCCGCCAACGGCTGCAACTGAAAAAAATGTAATAAGCGCAATTGTTTTTTTACTCATATTAGTTTCCAATAATAAATCGATTCCATAATTCTACAATTCTCGTTACTGGTCG
>CAZGHS010000002.1:144900-184818 GCA_964525495.1 uncultured Gammaproteobacteria bacterium | reverse complement strand
ATCCTGGTGATGACGATGGCTCTAGTTTTTTGTAATTTTGAAGTATTACAAAGAGCATGGAAGTAAAAGGGACTGCCAATAAGGCGCCTGGTATACCTAAAAGTCTGCCTCCGATCATAATTGCAACGATCGTGAGTAAGGGTGAGAAACCAATGGCACGCTTCATAACTTGAGGGACTATTAGTGTGTTCTCAAGCTGTTGTATTACCAGGTAGAGAATTATTACGAAAAATACTCTGGTTGGATCAAGTGCGAGAACAATGATTATTGCTGGAATTGAAGATATTATTGGACCAATGGTTGGAACGATTTCCAAAATCCCAGCAATAACCGCGAGAGGCAGTGCATATGGGACCCCTAAAAGTACCAGCCCAATATAGGTGGTTACTCCTATTATTATGCACAAAATTAACTGACCACGTGCCCAATGTCCGAGCTGAATCTGAATTTGATCGACAAGCTTTTTATATTTTGTTCGATATTTCGTTTTTATAAATGGAAGGCTTTTTATGATGGTTCCTTCGACTTGTTCTCTCTCAAGTAATAAGTAAAACGTAAACACTGCGATGGTGATCGCTTCGATGATTCCTGAAAATATTTGTATAGTGAATCCAAAAGCTCCTTGAGCAACTTGTCCTACTTTTTCTGTAAAAATTGGCAGAATATTATCACGATAGACACTCAACTGTTCGTCTGTCCCCGTAATCCCCAAGCTCACCATAGCTGCTTGGGCATAACGAGGCAGATCCGATAGAAAACCAGATAATTGTCGCAGTAACGGTGGAATCACGAGATATAGTAATACTCCGACGATAGTGATAGTAGTAATATATGTTATTGAAATCGCTGAAATGGTTGAAAGTCTAGTTTTTTCTTTTAGTATTCCTACCATTGGCGCAATTGCTGACATCAGAATAACTGCGATGAATAAAGAAATTAAAACGTCGCGCAAAAAATATATCAAAAATATTGCCACAAATACGCCAATAATTTTTATGATAGTTTGTGCTGAAACATCCCACTGGATTACTTGCTTGTTATTTTCTTCCATATCTCTATGGTACGAGTTTAGTGGTCGGATTTACAATATTCAATCGCGTCTTGTTGCCATGATGCGTCTGCTATATTAAACCACTTGATATCGGGGAGGCGCTTGAGGTAGATCATTTGACGACGAGCATAGTGTAGATGTGCCGTTATAATTTGTTGAATCAATTCGCGAATGCTAATTTTTTCCTCAAAGTAGTCTTTCCATTCTTTATATCCAATAGTCTGCATGCCGGGTGCATCCCAAGAATATTCTTCTACAAGTTTTTTCACTTCTGCTTCGTAACCCATCTCCATCATTTCGTGTACACGCCTGGTAATTTTTTCAGTTAACATCTCCGGTGAGGCTTTAAGCCCAATTATTGCTCGCGTGTTGAGTTTGTGTTGTATTGTAAAAGAGTTTTGCTTTTTCCATTCTGCTACTTCGATCGCGCGTACTAGTCTACGAGGATTGTTACGGTCTGAATTATTCATGCTGATTAGTTTATCTGGATCTGTTTGATTTAGAATTTTTTGGAGCTCTGATACAAGTTCTGGACTTTGTTCTCGATGATCGTATAGGTCTCGTATTTGTTTATTTAACGGAACGCTGACTGTTTCGTCAGGATCAATGAGTGATTTAATATAGAAACCTGTCCCTCCGACAACAATTTGCTGCTTGTTGGAGTGTGTGATTATATTTCGTGCGTCGTCGGCAAATTCTCCTGCACTATACTTTTGCTTTGGACTTATGCAATTAATCAGATGAATTCGATTTCCTTTCAAATACCACTTGCCTTGGTTAAGTGTCAGTTCGGTGGGTGTATCGAACTTTCCTGTTCCAATATCCAGTCCTGTATATATTTGCCGAGAGTCAGCTGAAATGAGTTCTGCGTACGCTATTTCAGCAATTTCGAGAGCCAGAGACGTTTTCCCTGTGCCTGTCTGGCCAGTTATGATAATGGGTTTATGTTCATTCATAGGGATATTTTACCATCCTGAGATACCCAAGACACGAATGAAATAGATGCCCCAGAACGAAATGAGCGGTGCGGCCAACATCAGAGGAATACTTACCCACCACCATTTTCTTTCCAAAAACGTTCCGAAGACGAGCATCAGGAAAATTGTCGCTTCCATAGCGTAACGATAGCCAAATTGTGCAAATCCGTTACTTCCGTTCATGAAGGGAGGAATCAGCATTATTAAAGCTGTGATGAACGCGACTCTGGTAAACGGTTTTTTCCATTGTGCGAAGAGGATGAATACTAGATAGGGAGATACGAGCCAAAAAGCCATTCCTTCAATCGAAGGCATAAAATAAGGGAATTTCTCGTATGGAAGCGGCATCTTAGTAAAAAAGAAATTTATGCTTCGAGGAATATACTGAACACTGAGAAAGCCGTGTTTAAACATCTCACCTTCGAGCAAATGGGGTATATGATCGTGCTGGACTGGTTTGATCGTTCCAAATCGTGCGTAGTTGTATGCAAATGTTACTGAAATAAACAGTGATAATGCTATACCGAAAGATACAAACGGTCTTGCGTGGTTTTTTAGAATATGTACTGCTTTATGGCTTATTAATTCTCTAAATTTTAGATGGAGAAAAGGCAGAGAGATAAAGAATGTTGATGCGAGAATAGAAGGGTCCCGCGTCATAAAGGCTGCACCTAGTGCAAGTCCTGATAACAACCAGCGTGTTGGATTTTTTTCATACTGTATCTCATCTTCGTGCTTACGAATATTGAGCGCTATAAGACTGAGGAATATGAAAAAGGCAGCAATGACATGAGATATATACCAAGAAGATCCTTCGGTAGTGAGATACCAGAAACTGGTGCCAAATCCGTACAGAAATGTGAGTAGTAAACTTGTTCGTTGACTGAACAAACGCTTAAATACTATAAAGGCGAGTCCGATGGTTACTGAGGCGAAGAGAATAGTATAGTATGTTTGGTTTTTGTCGGCGAAATTTAATGCCACAAACGGCATGATCATTACGGCAGGCATAGGAGGATATGCTACAAATTTTTGTTGAGTGCGAGGGTTGTACGATATCTCTAAATACGCGGGTGGATTATCTAATGCTATCTTCCCTTTCATGAATTGTTCAGAAAGAACAACAAAGTGGTTAAAATGTGTTGCCCCTTTGATAGCTGTTGCCGAATAAATGAGGTATGATGCTATAATTATTGTGAGTACTGATAGAATTTTTTTAACTGTATGCGACTTGTCCATAATTTTCTTATTTTCCTCCAAATTGCATGGCTCGCTGCACTTTGTTATATTTTTTCTTTTCTCTATTACAGTAATTTTAATACGCCTTGGCAACACTTTTCTTCATTAACTGAAAGCTTTTTAGTTGGCCGCTTTGATATAACAGATACGATAACTCATGACTTAGTATTGGTTAATGGTAAATATTACTGGCCGAATGGTCCATTCCCTTCTGTCTTTCTCATGCCTTTCCAAGCAGTTTTTATAGACGGTTTTAATCAGTGGCATGGCCAACTCGTGGCCATAATCGGTATATTCCTTCTGCTTTACTTTCTTGCACGAAATCGAGCATTTAGTACTCTTGATTCTATATTTTTGGGCTGCGTATTTCTTTTTGGCTCGATAGCTATTCCATTGTTGATTCACCCAAAAAGTTGGTTTTTTTCTCAAGTTATAGCTATTTTACTGCTTTTAGCTTCTTTGCTGGAATGGGAGACAAAACGAAGGCCATTTGTGCTCGGTATCTTACTTGGGTGTATATTTGCCACGAGACCGACGGCTGGGATTATTGGACTGGCGTTTGTAGCACTGTGGCTCCGCACACATGAAGTATGGGCTCAAAAGATACAGAAAATAGTAACATTTTGTATTCCTATCCTACTTAGTGGAATGTTACTTCTGGCTTATAACTATGTCCGTTTTGGAGCCCTGCTGGATAATGGCTATACAACAAACGACGTGGGTCCAGTAAGTGAACCGCTCCGCCAAATCGGCGTTTTTAGCACAGAGCATATTCCAATGAATTTCTACTGGTATTTTGTAGCTTCCCTTACACCTATCACTGACGGAACTGCGCATCTGATCTATCCGTATTACTCATACAGTGTGTGGGGACTTAGTTTGTTTGTAATCGCGCCGTTTTTCTTATATTCATTTCGTACATTTATCAGCCGCAATGTACAGATACGATCGTATTGGTTGGTTATTTTAGGAACTCTTGCTTTACTATTAATGTATTTTAATACTGGTTGGGTATCCTACGGACCTCGCTATGCTGCCGACTTTTTTCCTATTTTATATGTACTACTGCTTTATTCGTTTGCTCGACACTCATTGTCGCATTCTCATAGATTTTTAATTCTGATTAGTTGTAGTATTAATCTGTACTTACTTTTTACTACTCCGATAATCTAATATGCGCTACATCGCTAAACACCGTCATGTTTTTTTAAGTTTAGCGCTGGTATTGGGTTTGTATTTCTACTCTCTTTTTATACGATTGCCTCATATCGGATCGCCGCTTAATTTGCACCATCATGAATGGCTGACCGCACATACCTTAGTTACACTTTCTATCTGGGACATGGCTGGTATTCAAAACTATCATTTTAGCCCCGTCTATACATATCCTCATGAGGGCGACCGTTTTGTGCAGACAACGTTTGTGGGTGGAATATTGACTGACACTAAAGGAGATATGTACTATTTGTCGTATCCACCTCTAGGCTTTCTGTTGCCGTTCTTGTTCTTTAAACTAACTTTCCTTCCTGTTTCTGTTTTTTCTATGCAGATTTTTAACCTTCTACTCCACTTGATTGGAACCGTGTTTATTTATGGAATTATTAATACTTTGCGAAAAGAATCGTTTTTCGCATTTAATTACGGCGGATTAATTGGTGCGGTGGTCTATCTTTTTACTCCTGCAACGCTTTGGTTTACGCTGGGTGTTTATTTCTCGGATATGTTAGTTCAAGCCCTCTGGATTATGGGCATCTACTTATTTTTACGAGTAGCCCAGACTCATGCATATAATGGTCTCCAATTTAAACTACTGTGCCTTGTCGTTTTTCTGATGGTTTATACCGAGTGGATTGGTGTATTTTTTGCAGGTACTGTCGTTCTGTATCTGCTTTTTACGCAGCGACGAATCTCTCGACAACAAATCATGGTCGGATCAGCAGTGATCGGGGCTTTGGCTTTGATGTTTGTGCAATATTCTTCCATCGACGGATTTTCTACATATGGTCAGGTGCTGTATGAGAAGTTCTTGTCGCGAAGTGGATTCGGGGATGCCGCTAAGAGTGATGCTGGTATTACGATTCGTGACGAGTTTGCGCGTGATCGCGTCATCTCTTTTTATATCGCAGGATACGGAGTAGTGCTTACTATTTTAGCGTTTCTTTCGCTAAGTTATTTCTTTGTGCACAAAAAAATCACCACGTACTTTACTCGTAGTGAATACCTTTTTCTACTTTCGTGTCTTGTTCCTATTGTGATGCATCATTTATTGCTTTTTAATTTTACTGCCATTCATGACTTTTCTATATTTAAAGCAGCGGTGTTCTTGGCTATCATCGTTGGAGCGTTGTGGACTAAGTTAGTCAATGAAATGTCACGACCGCTTCAGATTCTATTTACGCTTTTTATGGGTATGTTTATTCTTTCCTCCGGGACCCGTGTTTATTTTGAGCAGAATGCTGTTGCGGCAGTTCAAGATGGACATGTACAAAAAGTTGCTCTTGCAATGAAAACGGAAGCCTCAGATGATGAAGTTGTATTTGCTAATCACTGGGCATTCGATGATCCATCAATTATTTACTATGCTCAGAGAAATGTCCTGATGTGTCCAGATACGGCCTGTGTATCACAGAAACTAATTGAGCTTAAGCAGAAAAAAGGTGTGCTTTTTGTTTTGGATCCTTATTTAAATATCTCATCGATTACTCGCGTAGAGAATACGCAATGAAAGGACTCATGTTATTCCGATCAGAAAACAAGCACATCTGGACTCATTCAATTATTTTGCTTGTCATTTTTCTGTTTGCTCTGTACATACGATTTCCTAATATTAATCGTCCCCTTTCCTTTCACCATGAATGGCTGACAGCACACATGCTTATTACTATGCAGTCTTGGGATGCAAAGGGTATAGCACATTATTCGTTCAGTCCAGTATTTAACTTCTCTAATCCTGAGGACAAATATCCGATCGACTTCCCTGGAGCAGTGTTTGACTCCCGCGGGAATATGTACTATTTGTCATACGGACCACTAGGATTTTGGCTTCCCTATTTTATTTTCAAAACCATTGGTGTTCAGCCAGATATAGTACCCTTGCAAATATTTAATATGCTGATTCATTTTATTGGAGCAGCTTTTGTGTATTTTACTATTTTGCTTTTTACGCTACGACGATTTTCGCGTAGAGCGTATCTTCCTTCACTATTGGGAGCGAGTGGGTATATTTTTACAGCACAAGGATTGTGGTTTGGGTCGAACGTTTATTTCTCGGATATGCTTGTGCAATTGTTGTGGATTATTGCAACGTACTTAATACTTCGCTTAGCTGAAAAGAAGTCTGCGATTCCTCCCTTACAACTTGCTCTAATCTCAGTCCTGGTTGGCCTTATGATTTTCACCGAGTGGCTGGGAGTTTTTTATGCTTTCGTTGTTGCCCTCGTTGCACTATTTTACTTCCGTTCGATTGTGCTCTTTCTCAGTGTTGCGTTATCTTCGCTGGCAGCAGGAGGATTTATTGTAGGAATATACAGCAGCATTGCTGGGTTTGATAAACTGCGCGCGAGTATGACCGAGAAATACATGATTCGGAATAGCTCGATGGATGCTGGTGGAGCTTGGGGGGCGATTATTTCGCCGAGTACATACGAAGCAATTGCAAACCATTATATTGTTGGATATTATCCTGTACTGCTTTTGGTATTTTTGTTTGGTGTAAGTGCTATTTTTATACATAAGAAAGTAGCGTCGTTGCTTTCTCGAGAGGAACTTCTTTTTGTTGTTTTAGTAGGCATACCTATTGTGATGCATCATCTGGCTTTTTCGAATTTCACGATTATTCATGATTTCTCTGTATTTAAAGGTAGTTTTTTGTTGGCAGTATTGTTTGGTTTGTTTTTTGCTCATGTGGCAGAGCATATACAAACCAATAAGCGCCTTCTGTGGACTACCGCAGTATTTTCTGTAGTATTCATTTTGGCTACTTCTTATCAGCAATATTCCAGAGACAACCCTCCCGATTTGCGCGTTAATACATACTATACTCAGATAGGACAAGCCATCCGCGAAACTGCACAGCCAGACGAGACAGTGTTTATGCAAGGCGGGTATTTTAATCCTATGCTGACATTTTCTGCAAAGAGGAGTATTTTGAATGCAGGGTCAGTTGAAGAAGCGCAGATGCTGCTGAAACAGCGAGGTAGCAAAAAAGGTGTCTTCTATATCTTTGACCCTTCCGGAAACTTAGTCGAAATGGAACGAATTACTGCTCAGTAATTTTATGAATTTCCCTTACTGTTATCTTGAATGCGCGTGCCTGATGGAATTTGCGTTTGATAAGCATGGATATTCGATCATTCGATGCCCTCGCTGTGGACTGTATGCGACCTGGTTTGACAAATCGTATGACCAATTTCTTGCAGACTATTATGACGAAGGATATTTTGTTGGTATTGATGACAAATATGGATATTCTGACTATTTTGCCGAAGAGAAAATGATCCGAAAGAATAACGCTAGTTATTTACGAGGACTTAAACGTTTTTGTTCTTCAGGCAATCTGCTCGATGTCGGGTGTGCAGCCGGATTTTTGATGGACGAGTCTGAAAAAGTTGGATTCAAATCATATGGCATTGATACTTCGCCGTTTATTACGGCCCATGCTGATAAAAATTTGCAGAATCGAATACAGACGAGTTCGTTACATCGAGGAAAGTTTGAAGATAGTTTTTTTGATGTGGTGACTATGTTTGATTTGGTAGAGCATTTGAATGATCCTGTGAGGGATTTAAAAAAAATACGAACGGTTATGAAAGATACTGGTGTATTGATGATCAGTACTGGGGATGTTGGATCGTTGTATGCTCGATTACTGGGAAAACATAATCATTTCTTTGCTCCGCCTCATCATTTTTTCTATTTTTCTCGCGAAACTATTACTGAAATGTTACGACAATCTGGTTTTGAAGTTGTCCGCATTGAATCTCGGGGTAAATGGTTGAGCTATCCGTATATTACCCGTGTTGCCCGCCATTTTTCTTTGCCTCTTCTGGAGAAATTTTTAGGATCTGCATTTATGAAACGAATGCTTTACGAAAGATCTTTGTATTTATATTTTGGTGACAACATGATTGTGTATGCAAAAAAAGCCTTGGTTTGACTTTTTACTTAAATTAAACTATATTTGCAGTGCATGAAAGCTATTATACCTACAGGTGGACGTGGCACTCGCATGCGGCCCCTGACTTTTTCTTCAAATAAACATTTTATTCCTGTTGCGAATAAACCACTCATTTATTACCCGATCGAAACAATTGCTGCAGCTGGAATAACTGAAATTGCTATTACATATAATCCTCCAAATCTTGAAATGGTTAGATCTTACCTGGGAGATGGTTCGCGATGGAATGTGAATTTAACCTATATTGAACAGCCAGAGCCGCTTGGTGTTGCTCATATTTACAAAGTGTGTGAAGAGTTTATTGATGGCGATTGTTTTGTTTTTCACTTGGGAGATAATATTTTCACAGATGGTATCTCGGATCTGGTCCGTTATTTTGAAAAAGAAAAGCCTAATGGCATGGTGACTATGGTCCACCATAAAGAGAATCATCGTCTAGGAGTCCCATTCTTTACTGCTGATGGCCGTTTACTCCAATATGTTGAGAAGCCAAGTGATCCGCCTCATGATTATGCAATCCCAGGTTTGTACTTTTTTGATTCACATGCCTTTGATGTGTTTAAAGGTAAAGATGCGATCCAACCTTCTGCTCGTGGAGAATATGAAATACCAATGGCGTATCAGTGGCTGATAGATCACGGTTTGCGAGTCGACGTGGTTGAATATTCAGGTACTTGGCTTGATCCAGGTAAGTTTGACGATTGGATTGAGTCCAATCAATATATGCTGGATACCCGGTTGAAGACTTTAGTGGAAACCGAGCTCGATTCGACATCTTCTTACGAGAATCGTGTGCAAATCGGCAAGAACTGTGAGATTTATGATTCGCATATCCGTGGGCCAGTGATAATAGGTAACAATGTTAAAATTATGAGTTCATACATTGGTCCGTATACTTCTATTTCTGATAAATGCTCGATTGAAATGAGCCATGTGGAGAATAGCGTGCTGATGGAAAGGGTAACTTTGTCTCATGTCGGGCAGCCTATAGATTCCAGTTTGATTGGCGCTGGCAGCACGGTAACTTCGAGCGGTGGACCAACCTCAAGCGTAGAATTGTTTATTGGCGACAAGTCAGTTGTCAGAGTATAATGCTCTGGTATGCCTTTTCTAACACGAATAAAGCATTTTTTGAAGTCAATTGATATTTATACAGCCTGTTTTGTTCTTATTTTCTTACTCTCTGCTATTATTCGTTTTCGCCCTGTTATAGATGGGACTTTTCCGTATTTGTATGACCATGGCCGAGACATGCTTGATGTACGTAAAATAGTTGTTGACCATAATTTTACTTTGATTGGTCCGACTACTGGACTTCCTGGCATCTTCCATGGACCAGTTCATTATTACCTTTTAGCTATAGGTTTTCTATTGAGTGGAGGACATCCAGCTAGCGGTGTAACAATGGTCGTACTGGCACAGTTACTTGGCGGTTTGTTGTGCTATTACCTTGGATCCAGATTTTTTTCTAAGTCTTTTGGTTTTATTCTTTCCCTTATCTATCTGCTGGCTTATGGATCTATCACTGTTTCGGCGATGTTTTGGAACCCTTACTGGATTCCAGTTTTGCTGGTTATCTTTTATTTTGCTGTCTTGGGAGCATTGCAAAAAAACTCTCGCTATTGGTTGCTGGCCGGACTTGTAGCTGGATTAATTGCTCAATTTGAAATTGCTTTTGGTGCTTTTTTGATTCCCTACATGTTTATAGTTGGTATTTTATTTGCGAAGAAATTTTATAAAAATATATATTTCTGGGGTTCATTCCTCTTCTTTTTTGTTGCATTCATTCCGTTAATAGCATTTGATTTTAGACACGGGATGCTTATGACAAATACGTTATCAAATATTCTTTTAGGAAAAAACGAATTGCTTGGTGATTTTATTCCGATGGATCTGCGCTTTGGATATAGAATCAACGAATTGACGAAAGCGACTGTTTTCGCGGTTACCCAGCATCCGGTCGTAGGGTATTTCATGTTAGGACTTAGTTGTTTAGGAGTTGGATATGCAGCGTATAAGCGGAATTTCGAGTCACTCAAATATTACACTATTTTTGGCCTTCTGCCTGTTCTCGTATTTGCCGGTATGATGGTATATACACGTCACGCCTGGCATTATTATTGGATTAGTTTGCAAGTAAGCTACTATTTTCTTCTTGCGTATGCTCTTTATAGGTTAGTCCCCTACATCGCATTACAAAATATCTTGTATGTTTTGGATTAACACTGTTTTTTGTAATGTCGTTTCAGGCGTTTATTACTGACTTACGTTTCCTCGACAAAGAGCCTGGGATTTATAGGAATGAAATGGCTGTGATTAATACTATTTATGCTGATGCTGGGACTAGTGAATTTGGTGTGTGGGTTTATACTCCACCAATATATGACTACACCTATCGGTATCTTTTTTACTGGCAAGGTGACCAACGAGGATATAGGCCTCGAGAAAGAAAAGATGTGGATTACTATTTAATAGTTGAGGAAAATAAAGACCATCCAGAATATCCTAAGGGATGGAGAGAGACAGTAGTCAAGACTTCGACAACTCCGGTCTGGACTAAAGTACTCCCAGGTAATATAACTATAGAAAAATATACGCATGAATAAAGTTACGTCGCTCTTTATCAGACATAAAACTTTCCTTACCATATTGGGGATTGCTGTAATTGTGCGTCTGTTTTTCATGTCGTTTGCTCCGTTTAAAACAGATATGGACTCGTTTATTGCATGGGGAGAGCATGTTCGTGAGGTTGGATTTGCGAACTTTTACTCAAGCGGAATCTGGACTGACTATGCGCCAGGATATTTTTACTTTTTGTGGGTTGTTGCCTCGATAAAAGGAATACTCTTCGCCGATGCCTCTCGTGAGCTCTATGAGGCTCTCCAGAAGAGTATGCCACTGTTACTTGACCTGATGACTGGCTTGCTTATTTATCTCGGACTACGTCGCGTCACGCCGTCTAAAGAACATTCCCTATCAATTTCAGTATTTATAGCGAGTTTGTATTTATTTAGTCCTTTTACGTTTTTTAATGGTGCTATCTGGGGACAGGTCGACTCAGTGTTCACCTTTTTCTTAGCACTATCTTTCTTTTACTTAATAAAGAAGAAATTGCCTGTCGCGTGTGGATTGTATGTTGTTGCATGTGTAATAAAACCGCAAGCAGTTATCGTAGCGCCAGCTTACTTACTGTTCTTACTGAATAATTATTCTCAGAGAGTTTTTATCACTTCGGCTTTGATTTCAATCGGTACGTTCTATGCGTTGTGCTTTCCGTTTTTCGGAGTTGATAGCCTTGGTAAATTGTATGGGATTTTGCAGGCCTCTATTGATACGTATAAGTATGGGTCAATAAATACATTTAACCTGTGGGGAACGTATGGATTTTGGAAGCCTGATACGGAAACCTTTATGTTTGGACTGACTCAGCAAATGGTAGGAACCTATTTGTTCATATTGGCTGCTGCGACTGGTTTTTTTGCATTCTGGCGAGCGATGTATAAGCAAACATATGAGCACAAGCTTTTCTATTTCCTACTCCTCTGCTCATACCTCGTCTTAGCTGGTGTTATGCTTCTGACCCGTATGCATGAGCGCTATTTATATCCATTTTTCTTTTATGTTATTACTGCGTTTGGAATGTTCTTGGTTCTACAACGTAAAGCGAAAACTTCTGATTGGCTTGAATTAGTTCTTAAGCCGTCTCATATATTCTTTATTTTCCTGTACTGCGTTTTGGTATTTATTCATTTGATTAACTTGTATTATGTGTACGTGTATTATCAGTACTTTGGTGTGGGTGTTCCTCTTGAGAATACTCTGTTCTATGGGATAGAATCGTCACTCCCAATGTGGTCGTATCTACAGCTGGGGTTGGCGTGTGTCTATGTATGTTCTTTGCCACTGTTTATCAAACAGATTCGAGGAGTACGGCATGAATAAATTCTTAAAGCATCCTATTTTCACTAACTGGAAGTTTTGGCTTGTTGCTGTGCTTATTCTCTGCTCGTTTACGCGATTTTGGCGTTTGGGGATGATTAAAGAGTATGTATTTGATGAAGTTTATCATGCGTTTACCGCGAAAATGTTTGCAATGAACCGATATGAAGCATGGGTTTGGTGGGAATCACCACCAGACGGAGTTGCGTATGAGTGGACCCATCCTCCACTCGCTAAAGTGATCATGTCTTGGGGTGTCCAAATGTTTGGCGGACCTGGCGAGTTACCAACCAAAGTAGCAAACCCCCAGGCACAGTATGATGTAGAAGAAGAAAAGAAATCCCTGCGGGTACTGACTCCAGATAGTTTCGGGTGGCGGTTCTTCTCAGCGGTGTTTGGCGTACTTGGGACGTTTGCGCTGTTTCTTTTTACAAGTTCGATTTTTCGGAACAAATGGGTCGGCGTATTTGCGGCATTTTTGTTTACCTTTGATCTTTTACCCCTTGTGCAATCTCGGACAGCCATGAATGATATTTTCGCTGTCACATTCATGCTTTTTGCGTATTACTTTTTTACAAAGCGTACACATCTCTTGGAGTCCAAGCTGCCGTGGTGGAATTGGTTATTAAGTGGTTTGTTTGTAGGAGCAGCTATAGCATCCAAATGGACGTCACTTTTTACTCTAGGTGTTTTTGCGATGTATCACTTTGCTACCATTATTTATGGTGTAGGAGTTGGTACGCATTCGTCTATAAAACATAAGATTGTCGCGGTTCTGAGAAACACCTTTGGTCAAGGACTGTGGGGAGTGCTGTGTCTGGGTGTATTGCCGTACATCGTGTATATGCTTTCGTATTGGCAGATGTTTACTATGCCAATCCATGACTACAAAGGGAACGCATTAAAGGATGTATTACAAACGGGCATATGGGCGCAGGAACGTGATGGACTGAAGCGAGAAGTCGCCGAGGCAACTGATGCTAAGGCTCGTAAAGATATTGAGAAGCGTTTGGGTGAAAAAGAAAGACAGATTGCATTCTGGTCACGGCTTGACTCAACCAATTCACATTTTGCTGATCGATATTTTATTTGGTGGGGTGTGCAGAAGCAGATGTGGTGGTATCACACTAATCTGAAAGCGACACACAACTACACGTCGCAGTGGTGGACCTGGCCTTTGAATGTTCGTCCTGTATGGTTTTATGTAAAATATTGTACGAATCCTGACGATCGATCTGACGACTACTGTAACCAAACATATGACGCAATGAATAATCAGAAAACCGTTGGTGATATTTACACTATGGGTAATCCATTTATCTTCTGGTTTATCATTCCGACGATTTGTTTGCTTACATATCAGATGGTTACGCGCTATCGTGGGTGGTTTTATGCGCTTATCCCGGCAACTATTTTTATCCTAGGAGATTATGCTATACACGCAGAGAGAACTGCTACAGAAGGGATGTCTGCGTATGCGGCTCGTGTAATGCAAGCTGTGCTGCCGCAAATTTTCTTGTTCTCACTTTTACTTGCATTGTTTTTAGTATTCGTGCAGTTAGCTGATTCGTTTATTACCCATATTAAAGCAGAAAATAATGAGAAGAAATCGATCTGGCACAACTTTGTGCTTTGGAAAGACGTTGTCCCGATTGTTTTGTGTTTGGTTGCTTTTGCTGGTTACTGGCTACCCTGGGCTCGCTCTCCTCGTATCATGTTCTTTTATCACTTCTTCCCGCCAGTGGCGTTTTTCTATCCATTATTGGCATATTGTTTGTATCGAATATTTTCTTATTCTAAAACTGGTCGACATGTAGCGCTTATTTATTGTTCGATTGTGGTGGTGAGTTTTGCATATTTCTACCCACACGTTACTGGTTGGCAATTGCCTGAACCTACACGTGAACAATACTATTGGTTTACGAGTTGGAAATAGAAACAGGTCGTCTTTAAACATATCTGCATCGATTTAGAGAGGTGTTCTAGAGTGTAGAAAATTGAGCCGGGACTTTGACTGTAGATATCTCTGAGTGTTTTATCCCGTTGATTAGTTCGTCGAGGACGTAGAATCGACGCCGTTTGTCCCAATTTCTTACATCATCTTTCATTAATGAAGCTCCCGTACCGGGACGAATGGAGTATTCTGAGATAAAGGCATTTTTGAAATTAACTTTTCTGCAGAGATCAACTGTGTTCTCAAATTCTTCCTCTGTTTCCCCGGGGAATCCGACAATAATATCTGTGCCAAATGTAACTCCAGGAACTTTGGCTCGTATTTTGCCGACCAGATCAATGTATTCTTCCCGCGAATACCATCGGTTCATACGCTTGAGAATGTTGTTGTCTCCTGCTTGTACGGGAAGATGGATATGTCTGACAATTTTTGAGTTATTGGCAATGGTGTCGATAAGTTCATCAGAGAAGTCCCATGGGTTTGAAGAGATGAAGTCTACCTGCTCTATGCCGTCCAGAGCGCATACTTCTTCCAATAAATAAGGGAAGAGTGTTGGGACGCGGACCTTGCCTAAGTGTTTTACTTTAACAGGTTCTACTTCGCGACCGCTTGGAAGTGTGAAGGATGTAGTACTGTAGGAAGCTTTTTCTATTTCTTCCATGTTTTGGAATGGCCCGGCGTTTGTATTTTGAGTAGGTATCTCTGGTTGTCCAAGGAGAGATCGTTTGTGACGAAGTTTTAACTCGTTAGCTTGAATACGATCACCACCGAGTGGTCTGCCTAATACTAGGTCTGCACCGTAGGAGTTTACGTTTTGACCAAGTAAGGTAATCTTTTTGTATCCGCGGGCTACGAGTTCTTTGACTTCGTCGATAATTTCATCCATAGGACGGGAGATCTCTTTGCCTCGGGCATACGGCACTATACAGAATGTGCAGAAATTATTGCAACCAGAGGAGATTAGTACAAATCCCTGGTCTTTTTCCATTTTTTTGTATGGGATTTTGCGGGAGAGATATTCGGCAGGTGTTGGTTTTAGATCTCGAAATATTTCCCACAGTCTAGAATAGTCTTGTGTGCCAATAAGTTTATCTGCACCTTCGAGGCGACTTGAGATTTTACTGTCTCGGGGAGCATTTCCGCGGGGTCCGATCATACAACCTGCGACTATTATTTTGAGATTTGGATTGTTTTTTTTGATTTCTCGAAGTGATTCCATGCGAGAGTACACTCGATCTTCAGCGGATTGACGGACGGAACAGGTATTTAGAATTACAACGTCAGCAGTTTCTGCTTGGTCGGTTTGATCGAAGCCCATAGCCTCAAGGACTCCTGCCATGCGTTCCGAGTCTGCTTTGTTTGCTTGGCAGCCGAATGTTTGGATGAAATACAGCATGTGGGCATTATATCAAATATATGGCTTTTAGCTCATAAAACTGCGCGCTACACTTGCGATAACAGGTATGAGCGATAGGCCGACATAAATGACAACGCAGCTGATTCCACCACAGAGTATTTTTGCTTTTAAGTTTGCACCAAAGAAATTCATATTTTTTTGGGCAGCTCTATTTAGTTTTTATTAACAAACAAGACTCCCGAACGAGATTGTTCGGGAGTCTATTGGGTTAGTTAGTTTGGGTAGGTTATGAATGCATCTCCTGCCATATTGAATGGTCCACAGAAATCTTTATTACATTTATTTAAATCGTAATATGTAGAGAGATCACCAGAGTTAGTAGGATCATAGTTAGTGAATATTGGTGTCTTCCAACCGTATGTTTGATCATCGTTTAACTTTTCTGATGTACTTACGATTTGCTTGATACCTTGGCCGTTATCTTGGACTTTGCCAAATGCGTCGGTCCAGATTTCTTGATTACCTGTTGTGTTATTAAGTGTTAGGTGAGGTAATCGATATCCTCGCTTGTCCCCAGCTCTGTTGCAGTCTCCAGATGTGTAGTATGGATAGTTCTGACGTGTGGTGGGACCTTGGTTAGGTAAGAATACTTTGCTCTGGTCTTCACAGATTACTGATGCAGTGAAGACAGTTTCTGTATTGCTGAATGTGCCATCAGCATTCTTTTTGATCATGGTTATACCGTTATCCACATCGAAGGTAGCATCCATATGGAAGTAATCTCCAATATCTGAATCCGCACCCCATGCTTCGTAAGCGTCGCTTGAACAATCGCTTGTTGGTACAACTTTTCCAACTCCCGTTCCTGCTGGAGCGCTGTTTGGAATGATGTTATTTTGCGCGTCACTTTCTTTGCATTTCGGAACGCTGGCGCCAGTATTTGCCATTAAGTGTACGTTGGCAAGGACTTGCTTATTATCTGCGCGGATAACTGCCAAGTCGTGCGTATGCATCGGTTCAAAGGCTCGTTTTGGTCCAGATGTGCCCATATGGAAGGTGCTCATCCAATAGCGATTTCTGTCTGAATCGTTTACTACGTATACTTTGAACCCGACATGTGGCTCTTCCATACCGTGTTGGGCGGCAGTGTAGCCAAATGCTGGCATACCAACTTGCGCAATTGCAGGGAATGTTGAAGGATCAGATCCATGCTCATGACCGAACCAACATCCTGACTGTGGATCTTCGGGTGGATGCCATGTAGGATATGTTTTTCCATCAGGTCCAGTTGTCGTGAACGTTGCATGTACGGATTCAGGACACTTTTGACCTCTTTCAGCAACTCCGCCTGTTGCGGGGATGTTTGTTGCACTGGCAACAGTTGGTGAGGGCATTACGCTCTGATGAGGATGGTCTGTAGGCGACGGCGATTGTGTTGGCGCTATTGAGGCTCCAGCTACTGTCGGTTGCGCTGTTTCAACTGTGTTTCGAGGATTTTTTTTGACGCAAATCAAGTGATACTCTGTATTGCTGATTTTCTTTGTTAATAGAACTTCTGATTCGCATTTCATTTCTGCTTTTTCACCGTCTTTAAGACTTCCTTGCATGGTTTGTGTGATTTTAGCGAGTAAGGATTGGTACGAATTCGGGTTCTGCGCTGCGTCGGCATTTGATGAGAGTGGTAGTGTTATGGCGATGACGCCTGCAGTGATGAGAAGTGTGGGTAGAATTAGGAATGTGAACTTTCTTAGTAATGTATGTCGCTGGAGAGGTTCCTCTCGTTCGGACATAAGTCCTCCTGACTGGGTTTGGTGAATATAATGTACAGCTTGAGAGACGACTCCCAAAAACTCTCATTAAATTAGAACTCATGTATATTACACCATTTGGAGGGAGAGTCAAGTAACCTGTCTTGTAAGTTTAGGATTGATATTTAATCGTACTATTTGACCGTTATAAATGGTAACTGGCCACTATTGTATTGTGGCATTTTGCCATCCCATTTTTGAATTGCTTCGAGTTGTAATACTTCAGGATTGCTGCGTAAGGCAGCTGATTTGACTGAGATAGCCTCAGCTTCTCCTTTTGCTTTTACAACTGCTTGCTGTGATTCATATTCAATCTGTTTTAGTTTGTTTTGCGCTGCTAAAGCATTTTGCTCTGCAGAGACTTTATTTTCAATTGCTTCGTTAAACGCTTTACTGAAGTCGAAATTGATAATGCTGAAACCTTCAACAATGATACCCCGTGGTTGCAAGCGTTCACGCAAAATTGTTGTGACATCTTGAGCAACTTGACTACGTTTAGTTATAAGCTCTTCAGCTGTGTATTTGGCTGTTGTAGCTTTCATACTTTCTTGAAGCGCTGGAGCGATAACGTTGTCTGAGTATTCTGTCCCTAGCTCACGATACACAGAGACGACCTTGTTTGGTTCCAAACGATAATTTAAGGCAATATCACTGCTTACGGTTTGCAGATCACGACTAGCTGAGTCCGCTTTTGCTTGCTCTTTTAGAACTTGTACATTCATTTTCTTTACTGTTTCAACAAGCGGAATACGGAAATATAAGCCTTCATTAAGAAGCTCACCTGTAGGTGCACCAAACCGTAGGCGGATGCCGCGCTCGCCTGCGCTAATTGTGCCAAAAGGAGATAATATAAAAATTGCAACAATAAGTGCAATAACTACGATCCCTTTAGTTGCTACATTTTTTATTGGTAATTGCATATGAACAGTATAGAAGTTTTTCTGAGATAGTAAAGATATAGTGGGCTGACTGGGATTTGAACCCAGGACCAATTGCTTAAGAGGCAACTGCTCTACCGCTGAGCTACCAGCCCGAAAAAAGTGCCTTGGGAGGGATTCGAACCCCCAACCGGCTGGTTCGAAGCCAGCTGCTCTATCCATTAAGCTACCAAGGCGCGGATTACTTTGGGGATTATAACATATAAAAAACTCCCGACCAAATGGCCGGAGTTTTTTACTTTCTTGGTATAGATCAAGCCTAATCACGACTTTTCTTCTAACTGCTGTTTTTTATTCGTGCCTATCTATTTTAGTCTTGAAAGTAGTATAAATATGTGATAGTATTAATATATATTATAGTTATATTTATTATATAAGGAGAAACACATGACTACTTCACGTTCGAAACCTCGTGGTCTATACTACGCTGATGAGACTACGCGTCAACGCGTTGCCCGAAGTGGTGGTAAAGCTCGCGCAGAAAAAATTGCTAAAATGAAAGCGAGTCAAGGTGCTCGATAAACAACTCTATGATACACAAACCTTCATACTTACAATCTGCTATGGATGATTCACCTGATTTATCTCCGAGTGGTGACATTGTAAGCAACGGAGATAGTGAAATGGGACAGAGAAGTAGAAATATATATCTGTTTAAAGAGTTTGATGCTAAGACCTCCCAACTCGCTATCTCTAGTTTGCTTGCGCTGGAAGAAGAGAGTCCTGAGAAAGATATATTTTTGTATATTAACTCGTATGGAGGAAGCGTTATTGACCTCCTAGCGATTATTGATTGCATCGACAACCTTGCATGTGATGTATGGACTATTGGCATAGGTGTATGCGCTTCGTCTGGAGCTGTTCTGCTTGCTTCCGGGACTCCAGGCAAGCGGTATTGCTATGAGCATACTCGAATTTTGCTCCATGAAGTTTCAAATACTGTTAAAGGCACTATTTCTGACCTTGATATCCGTATCCAGGAGACTCGTACATTGCAGAGCATACTGTACGAAGTAATGAGTAAACGAACGAATCAATCGCTGGATAAGATCGAAGAAGATCTCAAGAAGGACTATTGGATGTCGCCCACTGAAGCTGTTTCTTATGGCTTGATTGACTATGTCTTGCATGGATATGATCATAAGCAACGACTTAAAGAGCAGAAGATAAAGATGTCCAAGGCGAAAAAGAGATCTACTTAAAGCCCTTAATGTGTAGGATATTATCGAAATTGTTTTTCTTTAAAATTATATATTGTGTGGATGGTTGATACAGATAGATAACCGGCACATCAGCGAGCAATTGCTTTTGGAAGTCACTGTATTTTTCCTTTCGCACATTCTTATCTACGATCTTGCGAGCATCTTCGAGGTCTTTATCTACGCGCGCATTGGTGTATCCGGTGATATTGGAGCGCTTTTGTGTTGAGTGCCACAGGCTATATTGGTCTGGGTCTGTTGGTAATTCTTGTGCTAACACAAGAGCCTGATACTTCTCAGGAATTTTGTCCACTTCTTCGATGGTCACCTCTACACCAATATCTCTCCAATTTTGGGCTACGATTTCTGCCGTTTTGCGGTACGTTGCGAGAGTTGAAAGCGTTATTTGAGTTTTCCCACTTTCGTTCGTTTGCGGTGGTTTAAATTTGCTCAGAGTTTCGATGGCTTTTTCTTTGTTATTTCTATTTTTATTTTCTATAGGAGTAGTCGCCCATGAATTTGGCGGAAAAGGCCCAGTGAACGGTATCTCCTCGGGAATATCTTGCGTAGCAAGTGACAGAGCTTGGCGCAGTGTTGCGTCTTTTCCACCGACCAGCGGATCGTCATATTTGAAATATACTCCTACAAACCGACGGGCCATAACTTTTTTGTAAAGAACAGTATTGTTCCAGTTTTCAATTTTTGCCTGATTGGAGAGTTGTAGTCCATGGATCTGTCCGAGCTTGAGAGCAGTTAACGCGTCTTCTTCTGTTGCATAGAATTTAATTTTTATAGTTTTCGGGGATTTCGTCTCAGAGGTTAACTCGAGAGAGTTCAAGTATTGTGATTGGCTGTATTCGGCGCTTTTAATATAGTAGTCGCCTATACCGAGGACCTGGTCGTCCACAGCAGCGATTTTGATGAGTGGGCCGGTGAGAAGTGTCGGGAATGGTGCGTAGGAATCTTTTAAGTTAAATACCAATGTGTGATCGTCAGGTTTTTCGACTGATACATCGGCGAGAGTGTATGCAAGATCACGAGTGGTCAGAGGTGAGCCGCTGTGCCAGAACAAATCTTTTCTGAGGTGCACGGTGAATACTTTTCCATCTGGTGTATTTTCTACGGCTTCAGCAGCTTGCGGTATCGGGTTTCCTGCTTCGTCAGTGGTGACAAGTCCATAGCTGATGTAGTCTAGTACTGCTTGGGGTAGCTGTTTACGATTATATTTTCCTACTATGCCTTCGATGTATATTGAATCGTCACTTCTTGTGAGCGTTGGTATCCAAAGAGAGATTCCCGCTATTATTACTACAATGCTAAAAAGCGTAATAAGGATTTTTACGTAGTGTTTGGTGACGTATCCCTGAAGCATCCAAAAATAAAAGCGGAGCTGTTTGTTCATGGTTTTATTATTATACCAGTTACATGAAGAGCGATACGACGGATAAGACTGCGAACAGAACGCCTAAGGTGACAGTTGCGTAGAAGATTACTCTTTCTGCCCCACGTCGTGTGCTGTAAAGCGCCCCACTGCCTATCGAACTTGATAGTCCTGCGCCTTTTCCCTGGATAGAAACCAGCACTATAATAAGAACTGCTATGCTAATTTGAGCTATTTGTAGAGTCATTTCCCAATTCATAGAGGGTATTATATCAGCTTAGTCTTCTAGGATCCAGTGGAGGGTTCCGCTTATAAAATTGAACAGAAATGAGACTAAAATGAGGTTTGGCCAGAAGGAAAAGGTGTAATTTGGGATATGGAGCGCGTAGACCTTGGGGATATCTAATGTATAGCCTGGAAATGTCCACTCAGAAATGTGGAGCGACGGAACAAAATAGAGCAAGGCAAAGAGTAATCCTATTCCTATAACCCAGTTGAATAAGCCACGGGTCAGGAAGTTGATTGGGAGAAATATAATGCCTAATATTGGCTCAACGATCGTGTCCAAAAAGAACATCACGAATCCAGCGAGTAATAACGATTTATAGCCATCTGTATAGTAGAATCCCTGGTTAATAAAGGTCAGAAGATATATGGTACCAATGCTAATGCCGATTTTACGGATGATGTGCTTCATGTGACTCTATTATGAGGTTTTGACGAAAGATAATCAAACAGAGAGTTTAAGAACTGCGGCTTTAAAATATGCTGAGTCTTCCCTATTTCATATCCGCGAGGAGCTTTTTTGCTCGCAGTGATCGGTGAAACGTAATGCCAAAACGATGAGCTTCGTCTCGGATATGTTGGAGCATTCGTAGAGCTTTGGAGTTTCGCGGAAGCTGCACACTTACGAAGTCTGTATCCGTTTTGATAAATATTTCTTCCAGGCGCTTAGCGAGTGAGATAACCGGAAGACTGAGTCCAATTTCGTTTAGGACATCGTGAGCAACTTGCAGTTGTCCCTTTCCCCCATCTATGACAATGAGATCGGGAAGAGGCCAGTCGTTATTGAATCTGCGAGTGAGCATCTCTCTCATCATCGAGAAGTCATCTGGAGTATCCTTGGTTCTGATTTTGAATTTACGATATTCACGTTTGTCTGGCTCCGCGTTTGTAAACACAACCATGGCTCCCACTGCTTGCTTACCCTGGATATTTGAGATGTCGTAACACTCTACTCGCTGTGGAAGGCTAGGTAAAATAAGATAGTCTTTAATGGCATCACTTATTTCTTGAAGTGTTTCTTGCCTCTGGTCTTCTTTGAGGTTTGGGTTTTCAATATAGTCCTCGGGACGGCGGAAGTTTTGTGTAATATAGCGCATGTCATCTAATTGTTTTTTGAGACGGGCGGCGTCTTCAAATCGTAGATTTTCTGACGCGGTTTTCATCTGGTGTTCAATATCTTTTTCGAGCAATTTTCGTTTACCCTTCAAGAACAGGATTATTTGATCGACAACTTGTTGGTAATGCTCTTTGCTAATATATTCGACACACGGCGCAGGACAGAGCTTTATGTGGTAAAACAGACACGGTGTTTTGGGCAGTGTCTTACACGATCTGTAGGGGAAGATTTTTCTAATTGTCTTTAAAACGTTTTTGGCTGTTTGTCCGCTTGGAAAAGGCCCGAAATAAGTGACTCCTGGTATATTTTCACTGCGCGCGGTTGATATGCGAGGGATATCTTCGTTGGTCGTGATTTTAATATATAGGTATGATTTGTCGTCTTTTAAGACAATGTTGTAACGAGGTCGATTACGTTTAATAAGTTCTGCTTCGAGTAACAAGGCTTCTATTTCGCTTTCAACTTCTAAGTATTCTAGATTGTTGATATTGGCGACTAGTGCTGCTGTTTTTGGTCCGAGTTTTTCAGGTGTTTGAAAATATGATTTGACTCGATTTTTGAGATTGATCGCCTTACCTACGTATATGACTTGCTTGCTTTCATCACGGTATATGTATACCCCTGGTTTGTCCGGAAGTTCAGCGACTTGCTTTTGTACTTTTTCGTTTGGATATTCCATTTCCTGTATTATACCGAAAGTTTGCGTCTTTGCATGGAACGCTTATGAAGCGCCTTGTATAGGATAATACAGAGGGCCGGAAGGCCAATCATGTATCCGATGGCAAAGTAGAAAGGACTGTATTGATACCAAGGAAGAATTAAGACTTGAGTACTTGCCGACTGATCGTCGATAGTTACCACTAGATTGTTTTCTTTATTTAATCCCGTAGTGTCATCTTTTTTTATTAGCATGAATTTGCTTGTAGTCATAGGAGGAATTATTAAATCCTGGGACAGTTCCTTTCCAGTTTCCTGGTCAACAATTGTTGCGGTCTTTTCTAATCCCGTATTTCCCTTGTTTTCAACGGTATAATACGTATCTTTAACGCTACCAGTAATAAAGGTTTTGTTTGCATTAGTTTTTAGTTGGAATTGTTCTTTCATTTCTGGCGGATGATCGGAAAAACTCACCAAGACATCTCGCGTGTTTGGATCTTTGCCTTTGTACGAACCAGCTGGATATGGATATTCGCTGCTGTAACCCTTTCTCACAAACGCTATATGGTTGAGATCAAATGAGTTGAAGTAATCGATACCACGAGTTGTGTTTTGCCATGTGGGGTCAACTTGTACCCAGCCTTTTTCTTCGTCCCAATACTCTGGCCACGCGTGGAGTAAGTCTTGTGACAGTGATAGGGGTCGAGTAACTGGGTCATTGGTATATGCGTATCCATTAATTTCGCGAGCGGGTATCCCGGCTGCGCGGGCGAGTGTGATAAATAGATCAGTGAATTCCATGCAGACACTTTGTGTCGGATTTTGTAAGACAGAGGCGGCACCGAGCCGAATGAACTCTTCACTACCGAGTTTACTTGTGTCATACCTGAGTGTGTCTATGACGTACTGATATATCTTTTCTGGCGTTTTGAGTTGTGCCGCTAGTGTTGCAATGTGTTCGTTATCTGTTTCCCAATATGTTTGTTTCTGGGTGTAAATTGTTTTTTGCTGATCAGTAATTTTTTTATCTTCTCTTTGTCTATCTTTATAAATAATAGCCTTACCCGTGAACTGTACGTCTAATTCTTGTTTGGGAGCTAAATTATATCGACCAATATAATTTCCATCCTCGTCAACAGAAATACTTTGAGGCTTGGGTGTTATGTTTTCAAACAATATTTTTTGGTAGGGTGTATTCATAGGGAATGCGACTTCGGTATAGACTGACTTACTTTGTGGGTTTTTGAGGTGATAGGTTAATCCCAGCGTATAATATTGCTTCTCCCCGAGTATGAGTGCGATAGATGAACTCGTTACTTGTTTGGTGCTGAAAGTTATTGTGGTGCTTTCTAAATCGCTTTTTTCCTCGAGCGGTTCAGGTGTGATCGAACTCACTACCCCTAGTGAATTGGGTATTTTAACAGTGAGGTCGTATTTTGTTATCCCCGTTCCCGAGACTTTGGGTATATTAAGTGTTTGTAAATTTCCACTTTTTTGTACAAAGTTTTCTGCTGTATAAGTGACAGTAAAGCGTTTCGTGCTCCCCTTACCTATTGTTTTATCATTAAATTCCACTACGATAGCTGAGTTACTTGCTGACTGAGCGGCAGAGGCTTTGAGCTCTTTATTTTTTTCGATGGCTTTGAGATCTTTTATTTTCTGCACACCGAGGTCAATTGTGTATTTACTGACATAGTATTCAGGTACTAGATTAGTCACCTGAATATTTTGGACGACTTGGGCAGTTCCGTCTGGATTGACTGTGTAGTTCGCAGTATACGAAGATGAAAATTCGGCGGCGAATGTAGTCTTGGGGAATAGGCTTAGGATGAGTGCTGCCAGTAAAATGACGCTATATCTCTTCATGCTAACTACTATAGCAGGTAAGTGTAGTCACTACAAAATAGAGGCAGTGTCTAAACATATCTGCAGCGGTTTAGAGAGGTGTTCTACTTAGGTGTGCTTTGCCCTTACTTTGGCTTCTCGCTCAAATACTCTTTTCAAATATTTACCCGTATAACTAGTTTTGTGCTCCGCCACTTCTTGAGGTGTGCCTACTGTTACAATGTTGCCGCCACCGTCACCACCTTCTGGCCCGAGGTCGATAATCCAATCTCCGTTTTTGATCACATCAAGATTGTGCTCGATTACCAATATTGTATTACCATGATTGACGAGTCGTCGGAGGATCGAGAGTAATCGTGAAATATCAGCGAAATGTAACCCTGTTGTGGGCTCGTCGAGAATATACATAGTATGTCCTGTTGGACGCTTTGCTAATTCTGATGCGAGTTTGATGCGTTGTGCTTCACCTCCAGATAACTGGGTTGCCGGCTGACCAAGACGGATATAGCCGAGTCCTACATCGTAGAGTGTTTCGAGTTTGTTGCGGAGCGCCGGAATACTTCCAAAGAAATCGAGTGCCTCTTCTACAGTCATATTGAGGACTTCAAAAATATTCTTTCCCCGGTAATGCACTTCGAGAGCTTCACGGTTGTAGCGTTTACCTTCGCATGCATCGCAGGCAACATATACGTCTGGCAGGAACTGCATTTCTATTTTGATGAGTCCATCACCTTGGCAAACTTCACAGCGTCCACCTTTGACATTGAAACTAAACCGGCCAGGACCGTATCCACGAACTTGTGCTTCAGTCGTTTTTGCAAAGAGTTCGCGAATATAGGTGAATGCGCCCGTGTATGTGGCTGGGTTAGAACGAGGAGTGCGGCCAATTGGTGACTGGTCGATCATTACTACTTTATCTAGTGCTTCAAGCCCGGATATGATGTCGTGCTCTCCTGGCTTTTCCTTGGATTTAAAGAAATGCTGAGCGAGTGAACGATACAGAATATCGTGAACGAGCGTTGATTTACCTGATCCAGATACACCGGTTACACAGACAAACTGACCGAGTGGAATAGTTAGTTCTACATCTTTTAGGTTGTGCTCGCGTGCTCCTGTGATTTTTAGTTCCTGTATATTTTCGTTAACTTTTTTGCGGCGACGAAGGTCTGTATCCATAATATCTTTGATCGGAATACTTTTATCTATTTCAACTATTTTCTGACCGGAGAGATACTGACCTGTTATAGATTTTTTATCATTTTTAATATGCTCTGGTGTACCGTGTGAGATTATTTTTCCACCTAGTTCACCTGCGCCAGGACCGAAGTCGACAATATAGTCTGACTCTTCCATAGTTTCTTCATCATGCTCGACTACGATTACGCTGTTACCTAGATCACGAAGACGTTTAAGTGTTTTGATAAGTTTGGTGTTGTCGCGCTGGTGAAGCCCGATCGATGGTTCGTCTAAGACGTACAGAACTCCCGTTAATCCAGATCCAATTTGAGATGCAAGTCGGATACGTTGAGATTCACCGCCGGCGAGTGTCGCTGAAGTACGGTTAAGAGAGAGGTAATCTAAACCAACATCGATCAGAAATTCTAATCGATTGCAGATCTCTTTTAAAATCCCTTTAGCAATCAGTGTCTCACGAGGTGAAAGTACATTTTCTCCTGACAATTCCTTCATCCAATCAAGCGCTTTTTTGATTGATTTGTTGGTGACGTCGTAGATCGAGCTTGTGTTAACAGTTACTGAGAGTGCTTCTGGTTTGAGTCGCTTTCCCTGGCAGACTGGACATAGTTCTTGCCGCATGTATTTTTCAATCTCTGACCGGACATAGTCCGATTCAGTCTCTTTGTACCGACGTAAGAGGTTTGGCATGACGCCTTCGAATGTTGTTTCGAAACCTGTTTGTTTCCCTTGTCTATTCTCGCCTTTAATGAAATATAGCTCGTCGCCTGTTCCGTTTAAGAGCATGTCTATTGCAGACTGAGAGAGATCTTTGATTGGTACACGAACTGAGAACTTTTTTACATCTGCTACTTCGTTGATTATTCTGTTAAACCAGGTCTCGGTGCTTGAAAGCCTGTTCCACGGTAGAATTCCTCCCTCAGCAATACTGAGGTTTGGATTTATAACAAGTTCTGAGTCTATTTTTAATTCTGTACCTAATCCTGTACAGTTTGGACATGCGCCTTGTGGCGAGTTGAATGAAAAGGACCGAGGTTCTATCTCAGGAAGAGAAATATTGTCAAAAGGACAGGCGAACTTCTCTGAGTAAAGATGATCGTGCATTTTCTGTGGATCCTGAGGGAAGTTGAGGTCATCGTCTTGGATCTCCGAAACAATCGCATTACCTTCAGAAAGTTTTAGGGCTTGTTCAATAGATTGTGAAAGGCGTGATCGTAGACTTTGGAACTTTTCTTTTTCATCATCTGATGCGCTTTCGTTATTCCATGTTGCTAAAGTGTCTTCAGAAATAGCAATTCGGTCAACTAATGCTTCGATCGAGTGTTTATTTGTTTTGATCAGATGAAAATCTGTATCTAGATCCATGACAGAGCCATCAACACGAGCACGAGCAAAACCTTTTTTTCGTAAATCGCCGAACATATTACTGAACTCGCCTTTGCGATCTTTTACGACTGGTGAAAGTATAAGGAACCGAACACCACGAGCAGCGGTGAGCTTATCTTTTTGCATTATCTCGCCAGCCAGTCTTAGAACTGAGTCTACGATCTGATCTATAGACATGTGCTGAATTTCTCTACCACATTTTGGACAGTGTGGATGTCCGACGCGAGCGAAAAGAAGACGCAAGTAATCGTATATTTCAGTTGTAGTGCCTACAGTTGAGCGTGGGTTGTGTGACGCTGCTTTTTGATCTATAGAGATCGCAGGTGAAAGACCTTCTATATAGTCTACGTCAGGTTTGTCCATCACACCAAGAAATTGGCGGGCATATGACGACAACGACTCAACATATCTACGCTGACCTTCAGCATAAATCGTATCGAATGCCAAAGAAGACTTACCCGAACCTGAAAGGCCGGTAAATACGACTATTTTATGCTTTGGAATTTCAATATCTAGATTTTTGAGGTTATGTTGTCGAGCGCCTTTAATGATAATTTTATCAGCTGCCATGCACACTCCTTCTGGTTTACTTTGGGTTTTATATCGTTAACTAGTGTAACACGTTTGTATAGATTTTTCTAGGTACGTATTAGCGGTTATCTGAGGCTTAGGAGTTTTGCGATATAGCGCATGCGGTGTTTTTCATCAAGGTTAGTAAGAATCATGATCGTACGCGACGAGAACATTACTAAGACTGTTACCATGAAACTTAGTAAGAATGTATTGTATTGATAGTAACGATATGAAAGATCGTAGGACAAAAATAAGGCTATCTGTGTGCAGAGTAAAATAAAATTAAGCCATGATATGGGGCGATAGTTTCTTCCTTGCCAGGTAAAGACCCCCTTAGTGGCTGCTCCTCCGCCGATAATCCCCATGCTGAGTAGTGCAGCGTACTGATTATCTTTCATCATTGTTAATGCTGGATAGTTTATTTCAAGAATTCCTATTAAAAAGAATGTTACTAAACATCCCATGAATGACATGTAGTGACTGAGTTTGTCGTGAAACACTTCGTTTACTTGGTACACAATGTCCAGTGGATTTACTGGAATGTATCGTGAAAGCACTTTTCCGCAAAAATGTATCGTATTCCCTACGAAGGTTAACAAGAGAAAACAGACGAGAAGTGAAAATAGGGAGATGTCTTCAAAATCTAAAAAATCGTATCGTGGCCGCAAAATTATTGCTTTTATAATAGAGACTAGCGTGAAGTATACGACGATTGGTAATACAAGTAAGTTCAGCCAATCGACGAGCGGGATTTTTTTAAGTAGTTTCCGTTCTAGCCGTGGCCTTCTATATGCAAATACTGCGAAGAAAATTGTTAAAATGAGAGTGATGAATGCGACCGTCATACTTGTGATATTATTTTATGCGCAGTCTTAGCGGAAAGCAAATTATTTTGTGTCATCTTGTATTTTGGCTATTTTGTCACGCAGGACGGCGGCTTCTTCAAACCTGAAGTCTTTAGCCGATTCCTTCATTTTTTTTGTGAGATAGCCTATCAACTTTGATTTGTCTTGTGGGATCATTTCACCACTGAGTGCTTGTTTATAGATCATCTCTTCACGATTCTCTTTTACGGCTGCAGTCTCTTCTTCTACTTCGCGTTCGATAAGTTTTTCGCGAATCTTTTTGGAAATCTGCATGGGGGTAATATTATTTTTCAGGTTGTATTCGATCTGATATTCTCGCCGGCGCTGAACTTCTTCAATAGCGGCTTTCATAGACTTGGTCATGACGTCTGCGTACATGATGACGTGACCATTGAGATGACGTGCTGCGCGTCCCATGATCTGGATAAAACTGGTGCGGGAACGAAGAAATCCTTCTTTATCTGCGTCGAGGATGGCAACCAGTGAAACTTCAGGAAGATCGAGACCTTCTCGCAATAGGTTGACTCCGATAAGCACATCGTAGGTGCCACGTCGTAGGTCGTCCAGAATATCTGTGCGATCTAATGTTTCGACTTCTGAGTGGAGATAGGCTACTTTCATTTTTTTCTCTTGCATAAAAGCAGTTAGATCTTCGGACATTCGTTTGGTAAGTGTTGTAACCAAGACTTTTTCATTTTTTGCTACACGTAATTCTATTTCATGTATCAGGTCTTTAATCTGTCCTTCAGTAGGACGCACATCGACCTCTGGATCTACAAGTCCTGTAGGCCTGATCAACTGTTCGACCACTTGATCTGCTAAGCCGAGTTCATACTCGTCGGGTGTTGCGGAGACATAGACTGTCTGGTTCATGCGACGTTGAAACTCATCAAATTTGAGTGGGCGGTTGTCGAGCGCTGCTGGTAAGCGGAAACCGAAGTCAACGAGATTTCTTTTACGTGCTTGGTCGCCGTTGTACATACCTCGAATCTGAGGGAGTGTGATATGGGATTCGTCTATGATGAGTAGATAATCTTTTGGAAAGAATTCGAGCATTGAGTTTGGTGCATCGCCTGGTTGTCGACCATCGAAATATCTTGAGTAGTTTTCAATCCCGTTGCAATAGCCGATTTCGTTAATTATTTCCAAGTCGTAGGTCGTGCGTTGATTTAAACGGTAGGCTTCCATTGTTTTGCCCTGCGACTTGAGCCATTCGACTTGGATGTCTAAATCATTTTTTATATCTATCAGCGCCTGCTGCATGCGATCTTGTGGTGTGACGTAGTGCTTGGCGGGATAGACTGCGACCATTTTAGGACGGTCGAGGATATCTCCACTAATGGGATCAATAAAGCTAATGCGGTCAATCTGATCACCGAGGAACTCCATACGAACAAAGTAGTCCGTGTATGAAGGATACACATCTAGAGTGTCACCTTTGCGGCGGAAAATGCCGCGCTGAAATTCAAAATCATTTCGCGTATATGACATACGAGACAGTATCTTCATTGCTTGGTCCATATTACTGAACTGACCTACATGAACGGCAAGGATTGCTTCCTGGTACTCTTTTGGTGATCCAATGTTATAGATACAGGAAACTGAGGCGACGACAATAACGTCAGGGCGTGTAAGTAACGATGTTGTGGCTGAGAGACGAAGTTTGTCTATTTCTTCATTGATTTCGGTTTCTTTTTCGATGTACGTATCAGTTGAAGGCACATACGCTTCTGGCTGATAGTAGTCGTAATACGACACGAAGTATTCGACAGCGTTTTTTGGGAAAAAGTCCCGGAATTCCTGATAGAGCTGCGCTGCGAGTGTTTTATTGTGAGATATAACGAGAGTTGGTTTTTGGACTTTCTGAATCACATTGGCCATGGTGAACGTTTTACCCGAGCCTGTTACACCGAGGAGAACTTGGTTTTTTGAGTTGTTTTGGATTCCTTCAGTGAGTTTTTCTATGGCTGCAGGCTGGTCGCCTGTTGGCTTATAGTCTGATTGAAGCTCAAACTTTTTGTCTTGCAATGTTTCTTCCATCACTCTATTTTATCCCAATAAAAGGCGAAGACGCAAGATAGTATTTATATATGCTTGCTGAGTCGGACGCCAACGAGGAGAATTAAGGCGCTTAAAAGAACTTGGATTACGGTTACTTCAGGAGACTGATTTTGGATACCAGTGCCTGGAAGCTTAGCAATTGTTCCTGACTGAGTTGCTGTTTTACTTGTAGCGCTTGATGATGCTGTTGGCGATGCACTTCGAAGGCTCCCAGAGGCCGATGAAACTGCAGTTGGGGATGCTGCTGGTCCTGGTGTTCTCGATGATGCTAGAGAAGAAGCTGAAGGGCTTGGAGAAGCTGCTTTGTTTTGAGAAGTGTTTGAACCTGTGAATACAGCGCTGATTGTTTTCTTCATTCCTTGAGGAAGAAAGAAATAGACCAAAGCTAATATTAATAGAACTATTACGATACCGAATGCAACACGCATACTAATCTCCTTAGAATCTTATAGCATAAGTATACCATATTCTTGAGTTCAATAAAAACGACCTCCTAAATACCCATTAAAAACCCAAAAATACATGCTTGACAAGACCCGAAGGGTTCGGGTTTAATAAGGATAGTTTAAGAGTAATTTACATTACAAAGTAGTTGATGAAGGAGCTGCCAATGCCAGTCATAGTTTATAGAAAACAGAGACAGATATTAGATTTTATTTCTCAGTATATTCAAAAGAATGGATACTCTCCTACCCTACAAGAGATTGCAGATGCAATCGGTGTAAAATCGCTTGCTACTGTGCATGAACATCTTCAAGCACTCACCAAGAAACATTTGATACGCAAATACGAAGGCATGGTACGTGGTATCGAAGTGCTTGAAAAGAAAATAGGAAATATGCTTGAAGGTATCGACCTCCCTATTCTTGGGTTCATCGCTGCTGGTCAACCTATTCAAACCTTTACGGACCCGAATTCCACAATGACTGTAAGTTCTACTATGATCTCAGGAAAGAAACCCACCTATGTATTGCAAGTTAAGGGTGAATCAATGATTGAAGATGGAATTTTGGATGGAGACTTTGTGATTATTGAGAGACAAGAGACCGCACGTAATGGAGAGATTGTTGTAGCATTGCTCGAAAATGGGCTTGCAACGCTGAAGCGGTTTTACAAAGAGCCTAACCGTATTCGCTTAGAGCCTGCAAATAGTACGATGCAACCTATTTATGCAACTGATGTACAGATCCAAGGAAAAGTTGTCGGAGTGATACGCAAATATCAGTAATTAATTACGCAATTCACGTATAAGAGAGATTGAAATTTCGCTGCCAGAGTTTTGATCTCTCTTTTTTATGCTTCTTGATGAATCCATCGCATAAAAAAAAGTAATGGCAAAAGCATGACGAAAAATATAATACGGGCAGTATATATCATTATTGAGCAGTGCTGCAGATCATGCAGTACGCCTTTTTCCAACTATATTCTTCTAGATCACCACCACAGATATAACACCTACCACTGAGGAAGCGAATGATGGTGAGCAGAAAATTAATCATTTACTAGTGGTATAAATGGAGCCTCTTGTCAAGCAAAATGGATAAAGTCCGGTGCTTTTGGTTCAAAGTACTCTATGAAGCGAGGATTGTTTATTGATACGATCGCTTTTAATTTATATTTATGTATGTTGGCAATCGCGTTCACAATCTCTTCTCTTTGTGACGCTGAATGCATATCTAACCAAATACATGAACACGCTTTAGCAGAAAATAAAGAGGTATTATCTTTCGGTTCTACGGATGCTGTAAGAAGAGTCTTCTCACCAATAGCAAGATGTAGTGATTGATACGCTTTTATATCACTGAGTGAAAATGGATTGGCAATAATAAGTGGATTATATGCATCAGCTATCTTTTGATAGTAGCCTCGCACATCCTCTACTGACTGTTCGAATGCGAGTTCGTCTATTTCATAAACTTCATGATTGCCTCGATTGTTACAGTCTATGCATATAAACACTTCTTGATTGTATTGATACCCCGCGGATTTTATTGCAGTAATCAGAAGCTCAACTACAGAAGAAAGCATGAGCGAGTTGCGCAGTACTATTGTCTTTTCATTTTCAAATGCGATAGTTTGTTGTGTAAGCAACTGGGCGAATACAGTACGAATCTTTTGAATAATTGGTTCAGTACTTTCAAGATGCAGGGATCTATGTGGAATGATGGATATGTGTTTTATGCTTTTGCCAAAATGTTGGTCGATCAATGGAAAGATAAATGCTGTGTTTGCGTTTTGTTGTAACATAACTCTTAAATATGGGCGATTAATTGATACTCGTCTGGAATATGTTTTTCTACCTCTTTGTCTCTTGCGTAGATATAGAGCGGAATTTTTCGCTGTTGTGTTTGGTCTCTGACTAATTCTAATCCTTTTAATAAAGACCTGTCGTTATATATATTATTTTTTTCGAGTAATTGTGAATGCATTCCGAGTATTGTTCGGGCCATTGCGTGGTAATCATATATAACTCCGTCTACTCCTTCATCAAGTAATTCAGGTAATGTGATGATATTGCCCGGCAACTGAAGCGTTATATACAGCTGAAAGTGTGGTGATCGTGTTAGCCCAGTTTTTCGTATTAAATCTTTGACTTGCCTTATCTGCTCAGGTGACTTTACGTGCGGGATCGTGAGTTTTATTTTAGAAAACTTGTGCACATTCATAAGCTCTTTTAGTGTTTGTAGTTCCTGCAAAAAGAATGCTGGCTCCTTAATGATATATCCCGCTCCGTGATTTCCAAGCAGATTACTTTCATTGTTGGCTATGCAGATGGATTGGTAGAGCACGGGCGTATTTTGAGGAACTTTTAACTGATTTGTTAAGAAGTTAGTTATTAAGCTTTTGTAGGGTTGGTCTGATTGGGCACTTAAATATGATCCCAGAGTATTGGCGTTCATAAAACTAATCCCCGGAGCTTTTCTAAAGCTGTCGTCGTTACCGGCAAACTCAGCATATTTCATATTTCGGGGAATATTTGATTTTTGTGTTCGCGGTATGTCTTTTAGTTTTAGAAATCTGGGGATCTGACGTTTCGTCGGTCGCTGAGGGTACTTGGTCGACATATAAAACGAGTGTATTGCGTTATTTGTACTCGCGATTTTGTTCCACTTTATTTTATTGGTTGTCGAAATAACGAATTGTCCGGCATCAGCATCTAGCGATTCGCCTAGGGATTTACATACTGTTTTAATCGTATTGGCGTTGAGTATATCGAGTGACTGCATAACTTGGCTGGTGGGAATAGCGTTTGTCGTACCGTAACTGTACTCGTGCTGAAATGAGGATTCAGAAGAAATTATTTTACCCGTATTAAGACAGGTAATTTTTTGATAAGGAAGCGTACTGCTCTCTGTTGGTGAGCCATACCAGAGTTCTATCTCAAACGTATCTTTACCAAGATGAGCAACGCGCCCTGAGAATTTTATAGGCAACTGTGTCGAGTCTAACATACTATTTACTAGTATATGTTGTTCAGAGAGCTGAAGTAAATATCTATTGGTTTTTCTGTAGTGCTGGGATTACCCAGAGTCCAAGTGTGTATCCTAAAAAGAAAATTATAGATGCCTGTGCGAATGGATTATTAAGGGTATGTTCTATCAGTGCAAACATGGGCGGCCTCCTACACTTAATTTATATGTAGTTACACTAGCAGATGGTTGCTTATATCATCAATTGGCGGTTTTGTATGTGTGATTATGGTTTTTCGAAGGTAACAACGTCGCCTATTTGTATGTTGTGCTTTTTTATCCATCCAGCGTTTACTTCTAGAATATACTGGACAGGAACGCGAGGAGAAATTACCTGCGGGATATTATTTGTTTGACTGGGTGGTAGTACGTTTTCTGAGAGGTCTGCTACCTTACCTGAGTTAATCCAAATAAAGTCGAGGGCAAATCGCATGCCTTTCATCCAGAATGACCATTGCTGCGGTTGATCGTAGAGAAATATCATTCCTCCGTCTTCAGGGAGTGAGTCTCTCTCACCAAGTCCTTTCATTTTTTCACTATCGGTCTGGGCTTTTTCTGCTGTTATCGTGACGTCTCTTATCTTTATTTGCATTGTGTTGCCTGTCTGTGTTTGAGTTACAGATTCGGATCTATTGAATTGTGACATCAAGAATATTGCCGAAAGAATTATGAGAACAATTATGGCGAACTTAATACCCATACTCTGCTTGATAGTCTCCCTGCATGCCGAACGGCACCACTTTATCAGTTTCTATTCCTGATATGAACATAGATCTTAATTTTCTACCTGTATGCCTTTTTGCATCGTCTAGTTTTTTTATGAGTCCGACAATTCGTGCATCGTTTACCAACTCTTCTTTTTGTATATCTTTAAGGATTTGTGTAATCGTGTGCAGTCCGGCGAGAATACTTTGTAAGTCCCACAATTGTATCGAAGATATGAACTGCTTGTTATAGGAAGCTGAGTAGAGCGTGATGTTATAGAGCATTGCTTTGGCATTTTCATCCAACTCACACAAGAGTGGATGCCGGTAACTTTTATTAAATTGTGCTGTAAACAACACGATCGCCTTAATAGCAGCAAGTGTTTTGCTTATTTCTGGAGTCCCCTTTTTGACGAGATCCTCAGACATTGTGCTTCTGTGTTGATCGGTATGAATATCAATGCGAAAGTCTGCGTCGTGCAAAACTGTACTGTCTAGAATATTTTCAATTGATTTTTTAATTTCCAGAATATTGACCTGCTGGAGCTCCTGTTTCATAGCCTTGCTCGCACATGTCGTGCAAGGACATATGAATTCAAGGTCTGAATCATTTTTCTTTTTTGGAATAGTAATAACTTTATTTTTATTAACTTGCATAATTTGTTTTATTTTAACAAACAGAATCAAGGAAGTGTAGTTAGCGATTTGGAGTTGATTTGAATTTTATATAAAGTGTGGGTCGGCTGGGATTCGAACCCAGAACCAACAGCTTAAAAGGCTGCTGCTCTACCATTGAGCTACCGACCCGATAATTCCTACTTATTCGAATAGGTTAGATTATAATTCTTAGCAATACTTGCGTCAATGAGGGGCATTTTATACACTTATAAGGTAATAATTAGATTGTGAGCATATTATGCCGGCACCTAATCTTTCGATATTAGTAAAAATGAGTGGTGGGAGTTTACCTCCAAACTCGCGAGCTGGCGACGTTGAAGTATATGACAACGGTCGATTGGTAATTTTTGAGACAGATAATGATATTGTTGAGCGTCAGATTGACCGCCAGAAAGTAGTAGAAATCCTTCAGTTTGCTCGACAAAATGGCTTTTTTCAACTTTCAAACGTTATTCATGATGGCGGAAATGCTGCGAATGTGCCTGATGTGACAATAAGCATCATGGACTCTGCAGGGTCGGCAACGATCACTTCAACAAAATATCAACGGCTTAAAGGCGAAATGCGCAAAGAACCATTTGATGTGGTTTATAAGAAGATTACTGATGTAGCCTGGGAAAGTTATACCAATGGTCAAGCACCTGCTCAAGCTGGTCAACAGCAAGCTCCAGTTGCTCCACAGGCTCCTGCTCCTACGCCACAAGCTCCGACACTGCCTTTCTCCAATGCGGGAGCACAAGCCACTGCGGCAGTCGAGCTGCCTAGTCTGGATGACTTACTCAAAACTAGTAACTTAGATTTTGGCGATCCTGCGGCTCCCGTACCTGTGCCTGCTGTACCTCAAGCGGCACCCGTGGGTGGCAGCGCGTTGCCCCCATTGAATCCTAATACACCTGTTATGAATGATCAGTCTAGAGGTCAAATGCTTCCACCTCTTCAAACAAACTTTGGCCTTGCAGGAGTTGGCGCTGGTAATTTTTCGTTGCCTCCGCTTAATCAAGCTCCTAATCCAAATAACCCAGGTAACGGTTCAGGTGCATTGCCTTCACTTGCATCGATGCAGCAGTCTCGTCCACCAGGACCTGCACCCAAAGCACCTGCCGCACCGTCGCAGCAACAGCCTAAACCACCACAGGCTCCACCTCAACAACAAAACCAACCAAAGCCACAGCCACCTGCTCCTCCACAGAATCAACCACCAAAGAAACAGGATGCCCCTGTTCCAACACAGCAGCCACCGCAAGCTAAACCGAAACCTCCGGAAAAGCCGCCTGAACTACGGCCAGAAGATCGACAGCCCCCTAAGCCACCTGTTGCAGGGCCAGAACAACCTACAGAACGCAAACAACCTCCACGAGAACAGGAGGTTCGACCACCACAAGCACCACCTAAGCAAGACCCTCCACGAGTCGAGCCTCAACGACCTCCTGCTTCAATGCCACCACAACATATGAGCCAAGATCGTCCAGTACCTCCGCCACCAGCTCAGCCTCCTGAACGACGAGAGCCTCAGCGTGAGGAACGACCTCCTGTTGAGCCAGCGCGACCACGAGAGGCTGCTCCTCGACCAGAACCACCGCAACGACCCCCACACGAAGACCGACCACAACGTCCGCAAGAGGATCGACCTCGTGATGTAGCTCGGCCACCACAAAAACATGATGAGAAAGTTTCTAATAGATTAGGTTATAAAAAGCCACCAGTTGGATGGGATCATACTCAGGAAATAATTGGTCGACTTGAGGAAAGTCTTAAGGGTAAATTACTTACGTTTTATGTTGCACCAGGCCATGAAGTAACAATGGACGACATGCGTTTCTTGTATAGCCACCTTCGTAAGAGTGGAAATAAGAAAACTTTGTATGTGATGCCGGTGGTTCCAACTAGTCAACTACCTGTTGTCTGGCGTATGGCTACATTACTTCGAGAGTTTGGCCAGGAAATAGTGGTTATCTTGCCTGAAGCTGCGTCTGTGTATACAACACTGCTTTCGCTTTCTGCAGATACAATTTTGATGAGTCCGATCGCATATCTTTCACCGGTGGAAACACAATTTACACATCCGTTGCTTCACGAAAACGGAAGTCATGGGAGTGTGTCTTTGAGCGAAGTATTGCAGACTGCACAATCTGGTATGGTAGCGTCACCTACAAAATCTAAAACTACTGAACAACCAGCACCTGTTATTAATCCATTGGTAGTAACTGCAGCTCAGCGACAGTTTGCACTCACTCAGATGCTGTGTACCAATCTTCTCAAGTTAAGTAAGAAAGGTGCAAAAGTCGATACGGAAGTACAAGCGATAGTAAGCCAGTTAACAAGCACATACTTATCTACTGATTATCCAATTACCGTGGGTGAAGTAAAGACTTTGGGATTGCCTGTAAAAGAGACCTCTGAAGAGATGAATGACTTGTTGTGGGAATTGTTGAAGCACTATACTTATCTGACTCATGAAGTGATGTTTATGCGTGATGGATATAAGTCACTGGAGCAGCAAGCCGTGATTATTGAATCAGAAGGACGACGAACTCTCTACTACAAGGAGATTCATGAGGATCAAAAGAACGAGCGCGTGATTGATTCAAATAATCGCTGGAGAGAATTGACTCAACAGTTATCTATCTCTGAGCATGGCAAAGAGAATACCGAACTTCAGTGGAAAGAGCTTCAGCTTACTGGTCACAACGACTAAATAGCTGTGCGAGTTGCTGTGTAATACAGAATGGTGCCTATTCCTAATGAGTGCTGTAGATGCTCGATCCCGATGAACGATAGTATTGGAACGAGCATTAATATTCCTCCGATAACGTAAGCGATTGTCTGTGAGTGGTTTTTGGGAGGTGTATAGTTTACCTGCCAAAGATCGCTGCATGGCTGCTCATGCATATATTCTCCTTATATTATTGATGTTTGGATTTATTATATCGCACTCAAAAGTATAAAGGAAGTATGGCAGTCCGTTTTTACCTGGAGTTGAGTTTTTGGTCTATTTCTCGTATAATTTACCTGTGATTTAATAAGGCGCATTCGTCTAGTGGCCTAGGACGCCAGGTTCTCATCCTGGAGATCAGGGGTTCGACTCCCCTATGCGCTACCAAAGAGATCGTATTTTTATACTTCATATTTCTTTAACACCTCGTTTCAACCACTAAATTAGCCTTTCCATCCTGTCGGGTCAATTTTATCTTTAGTAAAGTTTACGAGAATGTATGTCTAGGATGCTAATTGTTGTCGCGATATTTTGAGCATGTGGTAAACTTCAATTAAATTACTAAGATCTGGTTAATATTTTTATATATGAGAATTGCTTTTGACATAAGCCCTCTAGAAAGTGGCCATAAAATAAGAGGGATTGGTTTTTATACACGTAATTTGGCGCTTGATTTAAAGAAAATAATAGAAAAAAAAGGTTGGTCCTTCGATGAAGTTAATCTAAAAGCAGGAGAGATACGATCCACTTCATACGATTTAATTCACTACCCTTACTTTGATTTATTTTTTATATCTCTTCCTTTGATTAAGAAAACAAAGTTGGTTGTAACTATCCATGATATTATTCCGCTCTTATACCCTAAACATTTTCCACCGGGAATCAAAGGAAAAATAAAACTTTATGTTCAAAAGTTTTTATTAAAAAAAACAGATGCAGTTATTACAGATACAAAAACTTCTAAAGAAGATATAGTTAAATATTTGAAATATCCAAAAGACAAAATATATCCTATTTATTTAGGAACAGATAAAAAATTTGTAAAAATTCATGATCAAAAAAAATGCGACCAGTTAAGAGAAAAATATGCTTTGCCGAATAAATTCGTACTTTATGTTGGAGATGTTAATCATAATAAAAATTTAATTAGATTGGCTGAAGCATGCAAGCTTATTAGCTCAACATTAGTAATAGTAGGCAAACAAGCCACTGTTGAAGACTTTGATAGGAACCATCCAGAAATGAAATCGTGGGCAGAGTTCTTGAGCAAATATAAGTCTGATCCTAATATTAAGCGTTTGGGTTATATAAAAGATGAAGAACTCGTAGAATTATATAATTGCGCCTCCG
>CAZGHS010000002.1:124106-144890 GCA_964525495.1 uncultured Gammaproteobacteria bacterium | reverse complement strand
TCCGTATATTGCCAGCCTTCATTGTATGAAGGCTTTGGTTTGCCAGTATTAGAAGCGATGTCTTGTGGGTGTCCAGTTGTATGTACAAAAACCTCAGCGTTAGAAGAAATAGCGGGTGATGCTGCTCTTTTTGCGGATTCGTACAACAGCAGAGATATTGCTTCTAAATTATCTGATATTTTAGAACAACCCGAAATTAAAAACACTTTAATCACTAAAGGCTATAAAAATATAGAAAGATTTTCGTGGGAAAACTGTGCACAAGAGACTCTAGATGTATACAGAAAAGTTTTGAATCTATAGCAGGAATCCACAATAACTATTGTGCTTAATTGATCTCACGTTCTTCAATATTTTCTTAGGTGTTGGAAATAATACGATTAATTTAATCAATCCTCTGTAGCAAGAGTTCGACTTCCCTATGCGCTACAAAAGTGAATCTGTTTCTCAGTTATCTCTTGATTCTGATCATAGACGAACCGAGCAAAAATAGTTCCTATTTGTCTATCAAACATCTTTTCAACTATTTCTTTTACCGAGGGAAACATCTTTTCTTTATCGATCTCGTTTAGCTCTAACCACAATAACTCCCCTTCTTCTGTATCTTTAAGATCGCCTGATTCGTATTCACCTGAGAAGTAATATACCAACCAGGTATTTTGATATTTATCGCTTGATATGGGATGTACTTCCGTAACTACTGCCTCTATTTTTATATTTTGAGCCTTTGGACCAGTTTCTTCATACAGCTCACGTTGTGCTGCAGTCATGGGATCTTCGTCAGAGTCTATCTTCCCACCTGGTATGTGTAAGAAGTTAGGTGCAACTTTTTTCAACGGAGATCGTTTTAATAATAGATACTTATTATCCCTACGCAGAATAAAATTAGCGCACATTACAATATTGTGTACATTAACATGACTATTTATTGCCATATTAGATAGAATTATACTCGTTCTGTGTGAAATTATCCAAATAGAAGATTTCGAAATGTCTGCTTTTTTGCGGGAGCACCGTAGGTGTTTGATTTTTTGTCTCCTGGTACAAACACGAGAACTAGTCCAAAAATGAGATTTACATAGGGAATCATCATAAGGACGGTCCACCAACCTGACTGACCGAAGTCGTGTAATCGCTTTACGTTTAAACTAAATGAAGGAAGAATTCCTATCAATAACCAGATAGTACATAAAATAAATACTAGGAAGAAAATCAGATTTGCTACCGATTGAACGGCCATTAGTCCCATATCCGGAGGAACTTCTGACGGTGGTGCCAGTCGTATTTGTTCTGGGGAAGATATCTCTGTACTATGCGGTCGGTCTGCAGATCCAGCGAATGTAAGTATTATATTGAATATCGCAAACAGGACGGAAAGTATAATAAGTGGACCGAATACCAGGGTTTGTCCCAATAAATATGCTTTTCTGCCAACGCGACCATTAAACATACCTCTAGAATAGAAGTATGCTTTAGATATTTCAAGCGTTAAAGCTTTTTTCCTACTATCCTTGCTCTTATGTGGAGTTCTGTAATGAGCTTTTCTCGTTCTATGTAGCCGCGAATTCGTTTTTCAGACCAATGTGGTTTATCTGGACTGCTGGCTTGTAGTCTTCTATGCCATCCGTGGAGAACTTTCTCTGTCTGTTCGATATGATCGAATTCCCTTCGTGTTAATGGTCCGGAGTTTTGTTCAGGCATATATATCCCGTTTAGCGTGAGGCTCGGCGGCGCTCGACGTCGGTCAAAAATCTCTTACGAAGTCGTAAGGATTTTGGTGTTACTTCTAATAACTCGTCTGGACCAAGGAAGTCGAGTGATTGCTCAAGAGAAAGCGTTGTTGGTGGTGTCAGCTTGATCGAGATATCTGCAGATGAAGCGCGCATGTTAGTGAGCTTCTTTTCTTTTGCAACGTTGATCGGGATATCTTCTTTCTTGGAGTTAACACCGATGACCATGCCTTCGTATACTTCAGTTTGTGCTGGGACGAATGTTATGCCACGCTCTTGTGCGTTTTCTAATCCGTACTGAGTAGCAACTCCTGATTCGGCTGCGATGAGAGCTCCATTGCGGTTGAAAGGTGCGTCTTCTTTTTTGATTTCATATCCAAGGAACAGCGAGTTCATGATACCCATACCGCGTGTTTGCGTGATGAATTCTGTGCGGAAACCAATCAAGTGACTGGTTGGAATTTTGTATGTGAAGCGAACTTCGTTTGTTTGATGATGTTGGAACATGTCGACCATTTCAGCTCCGCGCTGTCCCATTTCGGTTGTGACTACACCAGTGTAATCCTGAGGAACTTCGATCGTAAGGAGCTCGTATGGTTCGCTTGTGACACCATTGATAACTTTGTAGATAACTTCTGGTCGTGATACTGAGAATTCGAATCCTTCGCGACGCATTGTTTCGATGAGGATTGAAAGATGGAGTTCGCCTCGTCCAGATACGATGAAAGAATCTGATGTACTTCCGTCTTCAACACGAAGTCCAACGTTTGTTTCGAGCTCTTTATAGAGGCGATCTCGAAGTTGGCGTGATGTTGAGAACTTACCTTCGCGTCCAGCGAATGGTGAAGTGTTCACCGAGAATGTCATTTTGAGTGTTGGTTCTTCGATTGGAAGTGGTGGGAGTGCTTCTTTGTTATCTATAGCTGTAATAGTATCGCCGATTTTTGCTTCAGCGAGTCCAGTGATTGCGACGATGTCTCCGACTGTGGCTTCTTCTGTTTCTTTCTTCGCAAGACCTACATAGGTGAAGAGATATTCTACTTTTTTGTTAACAGATGATCCGTACGTTCCTTCTGTACCAAGATGTCCATCTTGATGAAGAATGGCGACCTGTTCGCCTTTTTTTACTTTACCGCGGATAATACGACCAATGATGTATTTACCTTTATAGTCGTCTTTGTCCAAACTTGTGACCTGCATCTGGAATGAACCTTCGCCGTCACCCTCTGGGTAAGGGATTTTGTTGATGATTGTCTCGAATAGCACTTTTAGTCCTTCGTATTCTCCACCGAGCTTGTGTGTGCCATCCGCATTCTGTTCGAATGATGTTGATGCGATACCTTCTCGACCAATGGCGTAGAGAATGGTGAAGTTGAGCTGCTCGTCGCTGTGAGCGAGTTCGAGGAAGAGATCGTTAATTTCTTCAATTACTTCGTCTGGGCGAGCGTCTTTCTTATCGATTTTGTTGATAACGACGATAGGTGTGAGCTTGGCGTTGAATGCAAGCTTGAGTACATAACGAGTCTGAGACATAACGCCTTCAGAAGCGTCTACTACGAGGAGACATCCATCTGCCATGTTGAGCACGCGCTCAACTTCTCCAGAGAAATCTGCGTGGCCAGGGGTGTCTAAAATGTTGATTTTGTAGTCTTCCCAGGTAATTGCTGTGTTTTTAGCGAGAATTGTAATACCACGTTCGCGCTCAAGGGTGTTTGAGTCCATGATAGTGGTTTGTGTCATTTCAGCTTGGTTGTCGCGGAATACGTGTGACTGCTTGAGGAGTCCATCAACGAGCGTAGTCTTTCCGTGGTCAACGTGAGCGATAATAGCGATGTTTCGAATGTTCTTTTGATCCATAAGTTGTTATTATATCCTATAGGTCAATATTTGTTAACTACAGGATTGTTACTCGAGTATGGTGAGCTGGCAGCCACTGGGTTCGATGGTTATAACTGCAAGGAAGACTGAGGCATTGTGAGCTCGAAGGTATTGAATAAGGATCTCAGCCATGAGGTGCATTTTATTCAGCTTTTGTGGGGTAATGGCGTCAATGGCAGAGCCAAAGCGGTTTGAAAGCCGAGTTTTGACTTCGACACAGTAAACGGCGTTGTTTTTCTGGGCGACGATGTCTATTTCGCCGTAGCGCGTGCGGAAGTTTCTGGTCAAAATATTGTAACCTTGGGACTCTAGGTATTGGGCAGCTTTATCTTCTCCAGATTTGCCTATGTCCTGATTGTGCGGAGTTATTATTGTTTTACCCATTTAGATAAATCGTAACTGAGTCGATGAGAGGAAGAAAGTCCGTGTTGTCCAATAGCGTCGCGGTGCTCTTTGGTGCCATAGCCGACGTTTGTGTCGAAGCAATAGCGAGGTTCCGCTAAGTGAAGTTGGCGCATAAGGTTATCCCGATATTCCTTTGCGATGATTGATGCTGCAGCGATGGATATGGACTGCTCGTCGCCTTTTATGATTGCTTTTTGTTTTTCGAGCGGGTGACCAACTATTTTGAAGGCGTCGATGAGAACGAAATCCGGAGAGAGATCAAAGGATTGAACTGCCCGTTGGAATCCTTTTTGACAAGCTTTGCCGACACCAATTTCGTTGATCTCCTGAACTGAGACTTCGATAATTGCTTGTGCTAGTGCAGATGAGGAGATCTGCGGGATGAGTTTGGCTCTTTTTTTCGATGATAACTGCTTTGAATCTGCGAGTGGGAATTGTGGTGGGTTGTCTGCTTTGAATACTACAGCTCCGATAACAAGTGGCCCAGCCCATGCGCCTCGACCAACTTCATCTATGCCGACCACATAGTGGTGACCTTGGGACCAAAGCTCTGTTTCGAACTGGGCATGCGCGAAAACCATGCATGTATCATATGCATAAATTGCCTAATTTTGAAGAGGAGATTTAAGCTGTTATTGTTTTGTTATCTACTTTAGCTTTGATAACTTTTGCAGCTTTACCCTTGCGATCTCTGAGGTAATAGAGCTTAGCGCGGCGAACATCGCCCTGCTTCTCTACTGTGAGCTTCTGGATCCATGGTGAGATAATAGGCCAGGTTCTTTCAACACCGATTCCACCAGCACTAATGTGTCGTACAGTGAATGTTTTGTTTTCAGCTCTTCCTGCGATACGAGTTACGATTCCCTTGAATTTCTGAACACGTGTCTTATCGCCTTCTTGGATCTTTGTATCAACTACAACAGAATCCCCAACATGGAAGGACGGAATGTTATTAATTTCTTTAATAGTTTGAGCCTTTTGAGCGTTGAAACTTATAGCCATGCGTATGATTGTATCATAAACATAAAGAAACGCAATATCAGGGTAGGAAGAGTTTTTCTACTTGCTCTCTGAGCTCGATTCCGTACCGGATGCCGTATGGAACTTCTATACGCTTTGGCTCAGGCTCACCATTTGGGATGAGTAGGGCCATTTTGTCATTACCCTTGTGCTCACGAAGAATAAGGGCTAATTCCGAGAGTTTTTCCTTACTTGTCCCTGAAGGGACGTGCACTTCGATACTGCCGTCTGAACTGCGGGTTAATCTGACTTCTGTATGTTGTTGCCTTGGTTTATCTGAGATGGTGTCGGCTGATTTAAAACTTTGATCGTCCATGATTTTGTAGTCTGCTGGGTTGAGTTTTATGATGGGAGCTCCATCTCCCTCTTTGCGCGGCCAGCGTGGCGCGTTTGCGGCAGCAGCGTTTTTTGCCCTATTTTCGTCAAACTCTGGAGGAATAATATTGGTTTGATCCAGGCTCCAGACTTTGTCTACGATAAGTGAGAGCTTGTCTTCACGGGATTCGATTTTAACTTCTAATATAAGGAGGCGATCTGATTCCCAGAAAAACTTGGTTTCAGCAAAGAGCCGAGGGAATACCACGCCCTCTAGTTTGCCGGTATCGTCTTCGATCGTGATGAAGGCCATCTCTTGTCCACTTGCTTTGGTCGTGATCTTGCGGACTTCAGCAAGACATCCACCGAGACGTGCGTACTTGCCTACGTCTGTTTCTATGTTTATATCGATAATTTTGCGTGTGACAAAGGGATTCATGACTTCGAGGGCTTCTTTAAGGGGATGCTCTGTAAGATAGAAACCAAGGAGTTCTTTTTCCCAGCCAAGTAATTCTTTTTTATCTATTTCAGGAACTACTGGCACTGGTATATCCATTTGCATAGCAGGTTCATCGTCGGTTTGCTCAGCGGCGAGAACTTCGAATAGTGAGGATTGTCCTGCGTTTTTGCTTTTCTGTTCGACGCTGGCTGCTTCCATAATTTGATCGACAACTTGGAGCATACCTGCACGAGTTCCTCCAAATGAATCCATGGCTCCGCATTTGATGAAACATTCGATTGTTTTATGATTGACTGGCCGCAAGTCTACTTTGCGACAGAAGTCGTAGAGTGATGTGAACTCGCCTTGTTCTTCTCTGGCTTTGAGGACCGCTTCGACTGCAGCCTCCCCTACGTTTTTAATTGCTCCCATTCCAAATCTAATGTGTTGATTTTCTTCTATGGTGAATCCCAATCCCGATTTGTTCACGTCTGGACTCCGGACTTCGATCCCCATGTTTTTACATTCCATAACTGCTTCGGTCACGGTCTCCATGTTTCCAGATTCGCAGGTCATAACGGCCATCATGAATTCCACTGGATAGTTTGCTTTCATGAAAGCTGTTTGATAGGCGATGATGCCGTAGCTCGCTGCGTGCGCTTTGTTAAAACCATAGGCTGAGAATGGTTCAATTAATTTCCATAACTCCGCGGCTTTTTCGTCGGTAATGCCTTGCTCTTTTCCGTATTCGACGTACCCTTTTGTAAATTTTTCTTTTTGCTTTGCCATTTCCTCTGGGATTTTCTTACCCATGGCTTTGCGGAACTTGTCTGCTTCAAGCCAATCGTAACCCGCGAGTTTGATAGCGCAATAGAGTACGTCATCCTGATACGTGATGAGTCCATAGGTTTTGCTTAAAAATTCTTCCATGCGAGGGTCAAAGTATGCCACTGCTTCAGGATGAAAGCGTCGACGAATATATTCTGGAATGATCGCCATTGGTCCCGGACGAAACAGCGCAACCATAGCCATCAGATCTTCAATACGATTAGGCTTAAGCTCTACAAGCCATTTAGTCATGCCGGAGCCACCAAGCTGGAACAGTCCCATGGTCTGCCCTTTGGCGAGAATATCAAAGGCTTTTTGATCAGTGAGCGGAACCGTCTTAAGATCGATATCTACACTTTGTGTTTCTTTGACTTTGGCAACAGCCATACCGAGGATAGAAAGGTTGCGAATACCAAGAAAATCAAACTTTACGAGACCTACATCTTCGACTGCGTGCATATCGTACTGTGTGATGATTTTTTCTCCGTCTTTGCGAAGTGGTGTAAAATCTGTCATCGGTGTTGGTGACACGACTACACCTGCTGCATGCACAGAAGGGTTGCGGACATTGCCTTCGACTTTGCGCGCGAGGTCTAAACATTTTTTTACTTCTGGATCTGTGTCATACCATTGTTTGAGATCCTGAGATTCTTGCAATGCTCGTCCCAATGTCATCGGGAAGCCCTGGGATCCTTCAGGAACTGTTTTAGCAAGCTTGTCCGCTTTGGCTATTGGTAATCCCATGGTACGTGCAACGTCGCGCACAGCAGCTCGTGCGGCAAGTGTTCCGAACGTTCCAATCTGTGCAACTTTGTCGCTGCCGTATCTTTCCTTAACGTAGGAAATGAGATTGTCACGGTGCACGTCGGAGATGTCAGCATCGATATCTGGTGTGGAAGGACGAAGAGGGTTAAGGAATCGCTCGAATGGTAGGTCGTAGACGAGTGGATCAACGTCAGTGATCCCCATGGCGTAGGATACGAGTGATCCTGCTGCAGAGCCTCTGGTGTTAGTAATGATCCCATTAGCTTTCGCCCAGTTCATGAAATCTGCAACGATCATGAAATAGGTGGGATATCCTTTCATCTTGATAACGCCGAGTTCGTATTCGAGTCGTTCGATCACGGTAGGGTTGTTGAGATCAATTCTATCTTTGCCGTTATCGTAGGTGAGTTTTTTGAGATACTCGTCTGCTGTAAATCCGTCAGGAATTTCAAATACAGGAAACTGTGGTTTGCCTATTTCGATTTCTAAATTACATTGCTCGGCTATTTTCACGGTGTTTTCCACGGCATCAGGACATTCCTGAAACCATTCCTTCATTTCTGCTGGCGTTGCAAGATAATATCCTCGTGCATCGACCATGCGAAGACGTTTGGTTGTCTCGGCCATCTGTTTACCTGTTCCGATACAGATCAAACAATCCTGTGCTTCAGCGTCTTCTTGATTGACATAGTGGCAGTCGTTAGTTGCGACAAGTGGAATACCTGTGTCGCGGGACAGCTTCAGGTTGCCCTGGTAAACCAAGTCTTCTCTTCTCTGAGTTTCTGTAAGATCCTCATGAATCGGAGATCCGACTTGATGCTCTTTTAAGTAATTTCTGTAATGGTGTCGTTGTACTTCGAGATAAAAATTACCTTCACCAAAAATATCTTGGTAGTCGAGGGCTATGCGTTTTGCTTCTTCGTAGGTGCCCGCGACGTGTGCTCGGGCAATGTCGTTGGCAAGACAGGCACTGGTGGCGATCAATCCTTCGTGAAATTCACGAAGTAGATCTTTATCGACGCGGGGTCGATAGTAGTACCCTTCGATATGCGCGATAGATATGAGTTTCATGAGGTTGCGATAGCCGGTGATGTTTTTGCACAAAAGAATGAGATGGTACGGCTCAGTATCTTGTTTACCTTCTTTTTGGGTATGTCCACGACGAGCTACGTATGTTTCTACACCGATGATTGGTTTGATCTCTTCTTTCTGACAGGCTTTATAGAAATCGATGACGCCAAACATGGATCCGTGATCGGTGATCGCAAGAGAGTCCATACCAAGCTTTTTTACATGCTTGATAGCGTCTTTTACTTTTGAGAGTCCGTCGAGTAGTGAGTATTCTGTGTGTACGTGGAGGTGTACAAAATCTGCCATGTATGTATTTTAGACGGATGGGAATTTTATAACAAGAATAAGTAAGTGTTCAATTAAAAGGGTTTCTGTTTTGGTAGACAGAGTTTTTTAAATAACCTATCATAGAAAGACTATGTCAAATGAAAAACCCAAACCAAAGAACGAACAACTTTATACTCTTTTTGTTGCGAACATAACAGCCGGAGTTCGAGCTGCACTAGAAAAAAGAAGACTTGCGCAACTTCAAGAAGAGAAAAGTAAAGATACAAATTCTGATAAAAATAAAGGATCGTAAGTATGTCTGATTCCGATGCAGAGCAGATGTCCCATGGTGATGCAATCGCGGAAATAGCAGCGGGAGCTATTGAACGGGTGCGCCTTGCTCCTGATTCTCAACTTGCTCGTACTGAACAGCGTCTGCTGGGAATGGATAAAGCGCGTTTTGATCAAGTCCGTGAAGACATGGATAAGCGACGCGAAGCCGTGCTTACTGAGATAGGAGAGTATGAAAAAGGTGCTCGTGAAGATATCTCTTTTATTCCAGATGAAGCTCGGAGAGCTGCGGCTGGTGAGCGATTAACTAAGCATATCGAGAATCAGTGGGTTCTGTTCCGCGATGAGCAAGTGGCGCATCTTCGTACTATGGATATGGCTCGAGAATTAGCTCTCGAAGCCTTTTACGATACGAATACTCCCCTTTTCGCGCGACAAGCTTTTGTGCGAGTCATGTCTCATGCGCAATATCAGGAAATGATGCGCGCAGCTGAAGATCCAAGTTACGAGCCACTTACCATGGTAAGTGAGATTTGTGACGGAATGCTTTTCCACGCAGCAAATACTATGCGAGGTACAATTGGGTTTGATAGAGCGATCCGAGAAGAAGCAAAAGCACAGATTGCAGTGGCTAAAGTTTTTGCAAAAGAGTATTCGCCTTATCAACCGTTCGCAAGTGCTGAAGAGGCGCTCGAGGATAAAAATCTCCAAGATTATGTCTTGAATATACCTGCTAATAGAGCCCTCTTTGAGCGTTTGAGTGAACTCGCATCCAAGGAAGGAAACTACTTTGAAGAATTTCAAGTTCGAGTAAATGCAGGCGGTGGTGATGAATTCTTGCGTACCTATATCGCCCGGGGTGAAGACAAAGATGAAATGATTGCAGTCGCCCGAGAGCTTTCAATAGGAATAACAAAATCTGCGGTCATTGTTCCAGAATATGACGTTATTGATCGAGAGGGCACTCGTAGAATTACCCACGACGAACGATACCGTAGGATGTCGTTACGAGAACACTACGGCAATTCTGTTAATGGACTTAAGGTTGGCTTTCGGGCCCCATATTCAGGCTTTATTAATGACTTTTATGATGTTTATCGTGCACATATACAGTCCTCTTCTAGCGTTAACCTCGAACGGAAGTTTTTAGATCCTTCTCATGATTTAACAATGGATATGGCTATTTATTCTATGGAAAACGGACGGCTACCAAGCATTGATGACGCTCCTTCAATTTTTATATCAGGACGAGATAAGGATAATAACGTATTGGTCGATGGCCGAGGATCACGATTGCGATCCTTCTTTAATGAAAATGGAACTCCCGATAAAGAAGCTCTTTCTAATTACTCTGAAAACATCGCTGACCGCCTTGCAGCCCAATCTAGACCAGAACAGTTAATGGATGATGAATATGTTGTTCAGACTACTATACGTATTATTAATGAAGACATTATGAACCGCTATGTAGAAGTGCTTAATGACTGGGTAAACGAGTATGGCAAACCATCTAAGAAAAAAGAATTAGTTCGAGTAGCATATGGTCCCAACCCAGATATCTCTGCTGCTATGAATATTGCAGCAACAGCTATGACTGGCCGAGATTTTGTTAAGATGACTGATGCTGAAAAAACTAAGGTTTTCATACAGATATACACCGAATATGAAGCTACGGCTAAGCCACCAGCTCAACTCGAAAGTGTACACCTCATGCAGAGTCTGGGTCGAGTACATAAGAAATATCCAGACTTCTCTATTGATAAGTTACAACAAACTATGGGAGAACCAGTGGATCGTAGGGAGACATCCCGATAGGACCTGTAGTTACATTTAGACTAATTGCTTTTTTAATACTTCTTTTATTTCTTCCGTATTTCCTTTTCCTTTGAGCTCTTTCATGACCATGCCTATAAGGAACATGATAACTGTTTCTTTGCCGCCTTTGTAATCTGCAACAGCTTTAGGCTGTTCTTCAATTATTTTTTTCACAGCGGTTTCCACAGCTCCAGTGTCTTGGATTTGTTCGAGGCCTTTGTCTTTGACTATTGTTGCAATTTCACCACGGTTAGTAAATATTTCTTCGAATACAATTTTGGCGTTAGTACCTGAAACTTTTTGAGCATCGACTAACGCAATGATTTCAAGAATATGTGCCGGTGTCACTTTAACTTGAGTTATATGTGTACTAGTTTCATTTCTGAGCCGGGCTAATTCACCGTTGATCCAGTTTGTAAGCTTCTTCGCAATTTGCTTTGCATCGCCTTGTGCTTCAGCCATGCCAGTTTCGAAATATACAGTTGTGGCTTGATCGTCTGTGAGAAGTGATGCGTCGTAATCGCTTAAACCGTAGTCTGTCATGTACCGACTTTTCTTTTGCCACGGAAGCTCTGGCAGAGAAGATTTAAGCTGAACTTCTGACTGTGGCATCCAATCCATTGGCGAAATATCTGGATCTGGGAAATAGCGGTAATCGTGTGCGTCTTCTTTTTCGCGCTGAGAGACAGTGCGTTGTTTGATATCGTCCCACCCCTTGGTTTCCTGCGGAGGAATTTTGCCTGCGTCGAGGATCTCGGCTTGTGCTTTGGTTTCGTATCTGACTGCTCCGGCTAGCGCTTTGAATGAGTTAAGGTTTTTAACTTCGATCTTATATTTTGGCAAATCTGAGTCTTCAAGAATTTTGTCTGAAATATCTTCGCTTGTCTCTTTGAGAGAAATGTTCGCTTCGAAGCGCATTGAACCTTTATCCATATCTGCAGTGCTGACTCCGAGATAGCGCATGAGCTGTTGGAGCTTGCGTGCATACTCCTCTACTTCTTCGGCTGAGCGGAAATCTGCTTGTGTGACGATCTCGACAAGCGGTACACCTGAACGATTGAAATCGACAAATGATGCGTTTTTGCCTTGGAAATCTCCGTGCTGGAGTTTGCCTGTATCTTCTTCCATATGGACTCGCTTGATGCGAATATCTCGATTCCCGATTTTGATCATGCCATCGACACAGAAAGGTAGCTCGTACTGTGAGAGCTGATAACCCTTAGCGAGATCTGGATATGCGTAATGCTTGCGCGCGAATACTGCGTGATCGAGTAATGAGCATTCGAATGCTAGTCCGATTTTGATACATGATTCACAGGCTGTTTTGTTGACGGTAGGAAGAGCGCCTGGCAGTCCAAGGCATGTAGGACAGGTGTGTGTGTTTGGCTCAACACTGAAATGCTCGGCACTGCAGCTACAAAACATTTTGGAATTAGTGTTGAGTTCTACGTGAACTTCAAGTCCAATGATTGGTTGGTATTTGTTCATTTGACCTCCGGGAATTTAGTGTGCCACTCTGTTGCTTGTTCGTATGCGTGGCCAATATGGAGAATAGTTGCTTCATCGAATGCGCGACCTAAGATCTGAAGTCCGACAGGAAGGCCTTCTGAAAATCCACAAGGAACTGACAGTCCTGGGATACCAGCCAGGTTTGCTGAAACTGTGAAGATATCTGCCAAGTACATAGCCAGTGGGTCATCTGTCTTTGAACCAATGTCAAAGGCGACAGTCGGACTGGTTGGACAGACAATAGCGTCAACATCCTTAAATGTTTCTTCGAATTCTTGCTTGATGAGCGTTCTGACCTGGGCTGCTTTGAGATAGTAGGCGTCGTAGTAACCTGAGCTAAGCGCGTAGTTGCCAAGCATTATGCGGCGCTTTACTTCGTCTTCGAGGGCTTCACCCCGAGACATGGTTTGGAGTTCGTAGAGTGAATGTGCATTTTCTGAGCGATGTCCGAAACGCACCCCATCGTAGCGAGCCATGTTGGAAGAGATTTCAGAAGGAACGAGAATATAGTAGGCAGCGATTCCGTATTTTAGTTTTGGTAAGGAAACGCGTTTGACTGTTGCTCCTAATTTTTCTAAAACTGTAACAGCTTGTTCGATAGATATTTTCACGCCATTTTCCACGCCATCTCCAAACGATTCCTCGAGTAGTCCGATTTTGACTCCCGTTAAATCTGTTTTGAGAAAACTCGTGTACTCTGGAATTTCCTGTTTGACTGATGTTCCGTCTTTTTCGTCGTAGCCTGCGATTGCCTGTGCAACGAGTGCGGCATCTTCTACTGTCTTCGTGATTGGACCTGGTGTATCGAAACTCGAAGCCATAGCCATGAGTCCATATCGAGATGCTCGACCATACGTAAGTTTCAAGCCAACTACCCCGCAGAGTGATGCTGGCTGACGGATGGAACCACCAGTGTCTGTGCCGATTGAATAGATTGCTGTGTCTGCAGCGACTGCAGCTGCTGAGCCGCCACTTGATCCGCCTGGTACTTTGGCTGTGTTCCAGGGGTTCTTGGTAGGACCGTATCCCGAATTCTCAGTAGAACCTCCGAATGCGAAGGCATCACAGTTAGTCTTACCAAGCATAACCATGCCGCTATCGTTTAGACGATTTGTGGTTGTGGATTCGTAAGGTGGATAGAAATTCTCTAACATTTTGGAAGAGGCTGTAGTGCGAATATCTTTTGTGACGAGGACATCTTTGATGGCTGCAGGGATGCCGGCCAATGGCGATAACTGCTTGCCTGCTGTAAGGTCCTGATCTACCTTTTCAGCCTGTTTGAGTGCATGCTCGTCGGTTACCGTGAGGTAGATGTTTAAGTCGTCGTTTGTTTGCTTAATTCTTTGAAGGTAGTTTTGAGTGAGCTCTTTTGAGGAGATCTTCTTCTCACGTAAATCTTTGGCTGTTTGTGCAATGGTATGTGTGTGTTCTTCCACGGTCTCTCCTATTCGAATACGTTAGGAACTACAAAGAAGCCTTTGTCGGCGAGTTTGCTGTTCTTTGTCGCATCAGTAACAGGCAGAGAGTCTTTCTGAAAATCTTCTCGGAGCACGTTCATTAAACCCGTTGTATTAACTGTCGGCAGCACGCTGGATGTATCCAACTCATTGAGCTGTTCAATATATCCTAAGACTGCTGAGAGCTGGGTTCTATACTTCTCGACTTCTTCGTCGGTGAGCTGAATCCGAGACAACTTCGCAATATGCTTGACTTGATCTGAGTTAAGCGACATACTTTGTATAATACTGTATTAGTGCGGATTTGACAAAGGATTACGGGAAGAGCAGAACCCAGTAGTCTACATCAAATTCTAAATCATCCAATTCGTCATCCATGGGCGCATTTTATCACTTAAACTACCCATTTCAAGGTCTTGAAATTTACAAAAAGTACTCAATTGTAAGGTTTATTTATACTATTAATTAAGTAAAAATACCCGGAACAAGTGTTCTATTTACTCTAATCCGAACCTTTATCCTGTACCTTTCGCGATCGCTTCAAGTAGAACTTACTTACATCTGTCTAAGTTTCGCTATTCGCTCTTCGATAGGTGGATGAGTTGAGAACAAGCCGTTGAGTTTGCCTCCCCAATCTTTGAGTGGATTGGTGATATAGAGATGTGCGGTAGCTTTATTAGCAACTTCGAGTGGTTCGTGGTCTGCTTCGATCTTTGCTAAGGCAGATGCTAGTCCGTCTGGATATCTGGTCAGGAGCGCAGCTGAGGCGTCGGCAAGGTACTCCCGCTGGCGTGAGACTGCAAGTTTGATGAGCTCTGCGATGAGTGGTGAGAGTAGTGCAAAGACGATCCCGAGGGCGAGGAATATTCCCCCTCCACTGCCTGCACCCGTATTGTCGTCTCTGCGACGACCTCCACCGTACCAGAGTGTACGCATGAAGATATCTGCCAGTAGCGCGATCAGTCCGACGAGGATCACTACTATAGACATATATAATGTGTCGTAGTTTTTGATGTGGCTCAGCTCATGGGCTACAACTCCTTCAAGCTCTCGCCTTTCGAGTTTTTGGATGATCCCGGTTGTCAGGGCGATGGCTGCGTGCTGAGGATCTCGGCCAGTCGCGAATGCATTGGGAGCAGAGTCGTCTATGACATATATCTTGGGAACTGGAATGCCAGCTCCTGTGCAAAGATTGTCTACCAAGTTGTAGATATCTGGGTTTTCTTCTCTATGGATCTCTTTGGCTCCGGAGATAGCGAGAACCATTTTGTCTGAATAGTAGTAGGAAATGATATTAATCACTCCGGTGATGATGAGTGAAATGCCGACAATAGAGAGAGCACTGAAGGAGTCGAACTCCATAGCCATGGCAAAGACCCAGATTACGAGTGCCACGAACCCAACAAACCCAGCCATGAGAAGCCAGGTTTTTGTTTTGTTGGAATCGATTTCGTTATAGACTGTCGGTAATGCCAATTTTCACACTCCTTTTCACGAATACAGATTAGAATGCTACTTTGACATCTACGCGCTCTGACTCTGCAGCTTCGAATGCTTGTGCTGCTTGGAACCCAAGAGAACGAGCAAACATTACAGCTGGGAATACTTCGATGCGTGTGTTGTAGTCGAGAACGTTCTGATTGTAGAACTGACGAGCGTAAGCGATTTTGTCTTCAATGTCTCGGTTTAAGTTCATCAAACTTACGAGCTCTGTATGAGACTTAATGTCAGGGTACGCTTCAACTGCTATCTGCAAGCCGTGTACTGCGTTGCTGAGTTGACCTTCGACTGCTGCTCGAGCTGCTGGATCTGCGCTGGTTGGCGTAGACATTGCTTGAGAGCGAAGCTCTGCTACTTTAGTAAAAATGCTCTCATCGAGATGCGCTGCTTTTTTGGCAGTTTCGACGAGGTCTGGTAAAAGGTCATAGCGTTTCTTGAGCTGGATATCTATATCTTTCCAAGATACTTCTACTCTCTTACGAGCCACAACTAGTCCATTGTAAAGGGACCATATATAGAGGAGAACTCCTCCAACGATGACAAGTAATACTAATAAGATTTCCATATTATCTCCTTGTGTTTATATTTTATGACTACAGTATAAGCATAATGAGACGCCACGTCTAGTGTTCCTGAAATATATTTTCACGACTGTTTTCACAGAATTATTTTTGTATATTTTGATGCAAAATGGAGAATACACTACTAAGCTGATGTTTTCCTTAATGTTTTTATTGACGCTTGTGGTAAGGTGTGGTAAAGTTGTGTTCATTGGACCCGTGGTGTAGAGGCCTAACACGTCGCCCTGTCACGGCGAAGACCGGCGGTTCGAATCCGCTCGGGTCCGCAATCATCGCGTTAATGCGCGATAATTTATATATATAATTATTTTTAGCTTCTTAAATCCTGCCCGGACCTCAAGGAGGTTGTGTGCAGGACGATACCGCAAAGCGATGGGATGATTCCCTTATTAGTTTAGGTCTTGGCGCACTTGTTGTGGTAGTTTCAGGCATCCTCATCTACAACTATTTCTCAGGTCAAACACCAAGAATTTTACAAGAACAAATGCAAACATTGGCTTCGCCAACGGTGATTGCGCAAGCTCAACAGACTGCTGATCCGGCTGCTGCACAAGTTACACCAATCGCATTTTCTTCTCGCCCTTCCAACGAAGTTATTGCACCTGCAACACCAAAGCCAGTAGTTACAACTCAACCAACTATTCAGCCTACAGTTGCACCAACTGCTGTGCCTACTCAGATTGCACAAGCAACCGTTGCTCCAACTCAAGTTCCTGTGCCAACAATGGTTGCAGCTCCTGTTCAAACAACTGCACCTGTGGCAGCTGCTGTAGCTCCAAAAGCCGACACAAAAACATTGCCAGCAAGCTACACGGTAGCATCTGGAGATACACTTTGGGATCTTTCGGCAAAGTTTTATGGCACTGGATTTGAATGGAAAAAGATTGCTCAGGCTAACAATTTGAGTAATGCTCGTGAGCTCGCTGTAGGCGCAAATATTTCTATCCCACGCAACGAAATGATCTCTGCGACTTCAACTGAAACTCCAGGTAAGACTCAAGTTGCACAAACTTCTCCTGCACCTGTAGCTCAAGTAAGTCCAGCTCCAAATGCACAGCCTGGATCAACTGTTGGCGCGCTTCCAAATGCTGTTCAGCAAGGGATGGGTGTTATTACACATACTGTGGTCAAAGGAGAAACTCTTTGGTCAATCGCAGGTACAAAGTGCAATAACAACTATGTCTGGTCTTCGATCGCGAAGCAGAATAAGCTGGTGGCGCCAGGCGTGATCCACACTGGGAATACGCTGACATTTAGTTGCCAATAATTACAGACAGTTGCTTCGATTACTGTTCAACGTTGCATCTTTGAGATATACTGAACTGCAACGCGGAGGTAATTCAGTGGTAGAATGTCACCTTCCCAAGGTGAACGTCGAGAGTTCGAGTCTCTTCCTCCGCTCAATTTGTTATGTTTGAGAAACTTACCCAACGATACCAAGATGATTCTCGTTATTTAGCTGTTATGGATGCGGCACGCCGCACTATGGGAATATATAGCGATCCAGGTAGAGTAGCGATGATGGAGCGTTGGAAAAAAGACGCTGATAGGCAAGCTACTGAGGGTACCTGGCGTTTGGATCGCGGAGCAGTTCGACGCTTGAGATCAGAAACTGTAGAGTCTAACTTGAAGATCCACTATCAAGCTCTTCCACAAGAAGTTCGTAGAATTGATGAGTTTATTGAAGAGCGTACTGCACTGTATATAGATCATCTACCGGTTAGATTAGCAAGAATCGTATGGGATTATGGTAATGATCCTGTATATGACCTTTCTTCATGGAAGAACAGTCGTGTAGGGAATTATATAGATAAGCGGTTTTGGTTCCCTCATGAAACTATGTCCAATTATCTAGCAACCATTGACGTTGCCATAGATGAACTAGCGCCTTACTGGAAAAACCCCTTTAGTTATGCTGAGCGGAAAGTAGACGCGCTTACTCATATTCAAGCTATCATTGGGTCTGTTAAAGATACGACTCGAGAACAACAGCTCTTTCTAGATAGCGTGGGAAAGTCAGTCGCATATGCTGCATATCTGCGTAATACAATTAGCGAAAGTGCAACTGACCGTTATCGAGAAGTGCTGGATAAGAGAGTAGCATATAAGACTAATCGCTATATTTGGGCGCCACCTGTTACTCGCCACTTAGCGATAGAGCGAGCAAAAAAGTTCGGACTTTTGGATTAACCTGCTCGTAAATACATAGATTTTTGGTACAATTTGAAAAATACGCCACCTTAGCTTTAGTGGTAGAGCAAGTCTTTCGTAAAGACGAGGTCCCGGGTTCGAGTCCCGGAGGTGGCTCACAATATTTTAGTTTATCTGATAATATAGAATTCGTATACTTTACTAGGCACAACACACATATGTCCGACTCCTCTGTAGAATTCCCTTTACCAAAGATAGAAACAAAGATTGATTTAATTAGCTTAACGGCACCTTTTATTGCCGCACTTGAGAGTACTCGACTGAACATGTCTACACTCGGAGAGTCAGTGCGGACTCATGCGGCGTTTGATACTTTTAAGAGTAACCCTACTCTTTTGGGAGGACTATTAGCAGAGATTCATGTCGAAGATGTGATCAATAGGACTGCGATGGAGTCTGGATGGATGTCTTTGTCAGTACGAGATTTATTGCTCCCGACTGGTAGTATCGCTCGGACAAGCATTAGTCCAATGGGAGCAATCGAAGGATTTCTGAATAGAGATCTTATTTCAGGTCGACGTGCCGAAGTGGATTGTGGGTTTATTTTAACTCCCGAGACTTCTCGTGACGGAGATAGACCTCAGATCCCATTAGCGATAGAAGTTAAAATTTCTCAGAATGAAGAGACAGTCAAATCAGCAATGACCGATCGTAAAATGAGAGCGACTCTGGAGCCGCTGAGGAGATTGATTAAGCAGACGATATTTCAGATTCCTACCAAGGATGACCCTGGTCTGTATATGCTGGTGGTTGGGAAAGACTCCCTGGCAGCTAATCACCAGGACGTGCTGGACTTCAAATCACGAGGCGGTATTTATGTGGTACTCCCTACTAATCGTCAAGAACTGACGGAGCTTGCTGAAAAAATCCCCACAATGTAACCACAAAAAAAGCAATCCGATTGAGGACTGCTCTTTCTGTTTTATTTATGTGCCACTCTTTATTGACGAATTTTGTACTCCTCAATAAGAAGTGACAAGAGATCATCGATTGGTTTTATTATTCTAAGTTCGAGCAGAAGCTCAAGCAGAGATTTTATTACAATAGACAACTGTCACCGATATATATCTAAATCTTTTGAAGCTAAAGCGCTTCTCAGATTGGGAATTATAAGGGATTGTTGTTGGGGCGAATAGGAACTTAATCCTATCACATATGTATTTAGTACCTCTCGATACTTACATACGTCTGCCGCCCCGGTGAATTACTTATTCTGCAGTGAGATCGGCGATCTCGACGTTACCGGTAAACTTGCCGTCCTTGCGCTCGCAGGCACCAATGGTATTCTGGCTGGTCATGGCTGACCCGATCTTGACGGTTCTGTGGTTGCGAGTGTGGAGAGTTGAAATCACGCCGTCTTTTCGGACATCGATGTCGCCACTTAGATCAGTCTGAATGCCACCCTGGAACTTGTGACCACGGATGTTGCCATTGCAATCGATGAATCCCTGGTCAGGAAGTATGAGGTTTCCCTCTGTGTCAGTTGCGCAGGTAGTAGTCAGTGTGTAGTAGTAGACGCCGATACGAACGTAGTCACCATCCGGTGCCTGTGTGAATGGTTTCCCATCCCCAATGGCGCCATCTGGCTCCCACGGCACGCGCTTGTTGTGAACTTCAATAACCGGAGGCTTGCTGCCATCAAGCGTGATGTTGCCGTCGTTCGTAATGCTTACCATCCAGTTGTCGCCCGAGTTCTTCTCGTACACGATGTAACTTCCATGAGGTAGTCCCTTGAAAATGATCTCACCGCCATCGAAGTCTACCGTCTGCTCGGCATAGTGGTTAACTGTTGTGCCAGAGATAACGATTGTGTACTGAGCAGTCTCATCGACGTTCTGGCCATTCCAGTCCACCGTTTTGAAGACTTTGACATCGTCAGTGCAGGTAGTCAGATAGGCCATCGCGTGAATGGTATACCATTCTGGGCAGCCCGGCCGGCCTGGATCAACCGCTTCGACGCGTACACCATTAATGGTGGTTGCACCTGTCCAGTTGATAAGGTCGCGCCAAGTAACACGGGTACTGCTGATTCCAGTCTCTTCATTGAACGTAACTTCCGTGTAGTACTGGTAATCATACCCCTGCTCTTCGGCCTTCGCCCAAAGCAAATCACGAACCGCCTCGAAGCTCCAACCAGGAATCAGAGGAACTGCATTCCGCAGCCAACCCTGGTCCCAGTCGGGCATAATGTTTCCGTCTGCGTCTCGTGGCATCCCGTCCTTTTCCTTGCTAGTTGGGACATAGAATGCCCACAACTCCAGTTGAATCACCGGCGCGTCGATGTCGCATGTTGAATGCAACCCGCCGTCGATGACGAACTTCTCAACTGGGCAAGGAGTGGTCGGGGTACCGTGTGTATTGGTAACGACCAGATTGACGAGGTCATCGCCGGTAATTGTGGCGCTGCCATCGTTGCTAATCGACACGGTCCACTCTGAGCCAACGTTCTCCTCGGTTAGGAGGTAGTCGCCGGGCTGAAGATTGTTCCATGTCACGGTCTGGCCGTCGCGCACATCCTGGCTGTTGCTGTAGCCGTTCGGGCCGCTGAGCTTGAAGGTGAAAACCATGTTCTGGTCAGGCTGTGTGCCGTTCCAGTCGACGATCTTCTTGGCCTTGATGGTCCCAACCTTCGGCTGCTCATGCTTGTCGTGTGTATTGGTAACGACCAGATTGACGAGGTCATCGCCGGTAATTGTGGCGCT
>CAZGHS010000002.1:88289-124006 GCA_964525495.1 uncultured Gammaproteobacteria bacterium | reverse complement strand
TGCCGTTCCAGTCGACGATCTTCTTGGCCTTGATGGTCCCAACCTTCGGCTGCTCGGGGCAATTGTGCTCCCAGCCAATGTTCGAATCGTGTCCGGTGCCTGTGCGGCGGCCGTCCATCGATTGGAAATTGACGTCGATGTGGACGTTGTGGAATCCATTGCGAGGCAGCGGGCCTGCAGTAATCTCCACAATTTCGCCAGCGTAAACGCGGCGATCCCACTCGATGTCGTGTCGGGTATTGTCGGTGTCAGGTGGTGCAAGATACCAGTTTGAATTGATATACCCGTCCTCATGAACGATAAGATTAACGCTCACGTATTCGGGATTGTCGCACTGAGTTGACACGTCGCCACCCTCGAATTCAATCGGGGTCCAATTGCTTGTTGGCTCGGCTGCGGCGGTGCCGGCGGTCAGTGGGCTCAAAAGGCCCAGGATCATCGACATTGCGACGATCGCGTTCAGGATTGCGCGGAAAGTACGCATGGGTTTCTCTCCTAAGTTATCAGTGAACACTCGATAAAATTCCGACTCCGACTCCTTCTCCGTCCATAAATGGCGATTCGGCCACTTGAGTGATGCGCTTAGATGCGATCTTCCTTTCACTTAAATAAGTTCTAAGTTCATCACGCTAGTGGCCGGTCATGGGAACGAATCTAATCATTCTCATAATCGGCCGCTAAAAGCGACGCCTTAGATGAAAGGAATTTTGGAGGTATTGTGATTTGGTATATATAAATAAGTAATTCTTTGCTATAGGTATCGGGCTTGCGGCTAACGGGTAATCTTTCGATCGACCGATCGCCACCCTCTATCTGTAGACTTTTTTGATGATCTCTTGTTAAAGAACTTGTGAGCTTGGTTTTTGACCGAGCTCGTGCCTCATTGAGTCTAGCTAGCTCGATTTGAGCTAGAAGCCTTTTCTGAGGCATGAATATACTACCACACTTTGCCTCAAATGTCAATACTATAGGACAGATGTTTCCTTGTTCCTGGCAGCATGTGTACTCATATGCTTAATTACTATAGGATACTATTTAATATTTTGGGAAGCTACCGTGTAGTGAATTTTAAGATATGCTACAATTACTTGTATGAAACAGCAGACTATGACCCGAAAAGAGCTTCTTGCTCGCAAGCATGAGGAAGCATTGATTAAGCGTATTGTGATTATTACCGTAACCTCATTCGTTTTGATTGGCTTAGTCTTCTACTACGCTATACCGACCATGGTCAAGATCGCTGATATCTGGGAGACAACTCGAAACTCAGATACAGCTAATGTAGATAATGGAGATTCAAATGTTCCTTTGAGTCGACCGTACTTTGATCAGAGTATTCCCACTGCGACTAATAGCGCAGAGTTTGCTATAACTGGTAGCGCGCCAGCAGGTAAGACTGTTCACCTCGTGATGAATGGCGCTGAGCGACCTACCACTGTAGCGGATAGCTCAGGTGTGTTTACGTTTGCTGGAATCCAGTTGCAGGAAGGCGCGAATGTGTTTACGGCGTATTCTCAGGATGAGCGAGAGCGTAAGAGCGATAAAACTGGTGAGCTGCGAATCGATTTAGATACACGATCCCCTAAGCTGGATGTAACTGGTCCCAATGATGGCGAGACATTTAGTGGAGCTCGTGCGAGTGTGATCACTTTGAGAGGTAAGACTGATGAAGCAGATGAAATGTACGTGAACGGTGGCTGGATAATATTGAAGGCTGACGGAACATTTGAGCATGTATACCAGCTTAGCCAAGGTGAGAATATTTTGACTATGTACGCGAAAGATAAGGCTGGAAACAAGTCAGTCGATGTCGTGCGTAAGGTCACGTATAATCCGTAGGTTAGATTACTCTTTTCTTAATCCACGCTTCAAATTCTTCAACAGATACTTTCTTTGTCGCAATATTTATGGATGTTGTTTCGATTTCCTCATCAGTTAGTTCGACTTCAATATTGTTCATTTTCAAAAACATTATTGCAGAAGCCATCCCTGTTCGCTTGTTTCCATCAACAAAGGGATGATTGGTTATGAGTCCATGCGCTAGTACCGCAGCCTTGAGCGTAATCTCAGGATAAAGATCATCGCCACCAAAAGTCATTTGTGCTCGAAAAATGGCCGATTCGAGCAGAGCTACGTCTCGAACTCCGTGGGAACCACCAAAATTACTAATTTGATCCTGATGAATCTGAAGAATATCTTCTGGTATGAGGTAGTCGATTTTATTACTCATCCTTTTTATTCGCAAGCTTGATCCATGCACCCTTATATTTTTCGTTTACTTCATTTAACGCTTGCCTGAAACGCATGTTTCGAGCATAGTTATTATCTATTTTCTTTTCTGAAAGAATGAGCGTGTCAGCATTTGGATCAGGAGTAATATATACTTCCTCACCTACTTTGAGCTTTGCAGCGTCGAGGGCTTCTTTGGGTATGATAATTCCTTGTGAGTTGCCAATCTTTATTATTTTTTGTTTCATGTTATAACGATGTTATAACTTAGATTTATTGTTGTCAAGAGAATCTGCGTAGGTGATTGAGAACATAATTACCCATATAAGCATGAGGTAGCTATAGAAAAGTGAGTTAATAAACCAGGCGTGGATGCTCCAGGCTGCAAGAAGGGCTAAGGTTGCGTGTTGGAGTGAAGTTCCCTTTGTTATGAATTGCTTGAGCGAGCTGAAATGTTTGGATGAGTTTTTGGTATTGAGGTCGATGATGAAGAACGCTTGGCGAATCCAGAAAGCGAGGAATGTGATGAAGCCGAGAATGCCGGTGGTAGCGAGGATTGCAAGCCAACTTGAATCTATGCCTGCCCCACTATTTCCTCCCTGGACGTTATCTAGGATCAGCATCTGGCGTTCTTTTTCGTAGCGGATGAGATTGTAGCCAATGCCGGTGAGTGGGCTTTGCTGGAAGAGCGTGATGGCGTCGCCGTAAGACTTGAGGCGCATATTAGCTGAGAAGCTACGGTCTATGTTGCGAGAAGCGTCGATTTGAGTGCGCGGGACGAGGTAAATGGAAGCGGTGAGTGCGGCTATCGCTGCGAAGACAAAAAATGTTTTCCAGGAGCGTTGTAATAGTGCGTATGCGAGCACTGCGAGTGTAGCCATGATGTAGGCGCTGCGGGAGAATGTGAGTATGGGAGTGAGTGTAAAGAGTGCGAGCAGAATTATTTTTTCATATTTGCTGAGCGTGTTTTTTTGTGCAAGTGTGAAGAGTATAGCGAATGTGAGCCCTGCACCGAGGAAGTTAGGATCGAGCCAGGTTGAGACTACGCGGAAATAATGTGGGTCGTAGCCTATGTATTCGAGGATCTGTAGGTTAGGGAAAATTATTATTTGAAGTAGACCAGCGAGTGTGAGAACTGCGAAGGATAGTAGGAATGCACGGCTGTACCATACTCGGGTTTGAGTTTTGGTAAGGAGCGGAATAAGGATGAGCGGTAGAAGGAATAGTGCGAGGAAGCGAGCCGGATAGAAGACTGCTTTGATAATTTCGGCCACGGGCACACTGGGGAGCCTAAGTATAAGGGATAGTGCGAACGTTGCAGTGATTCCGGTGAGCCAAATGAGATATGTTTTGAGCGTTTTATCTTTGAGTGATTTAATTTGTGAGAGTCCAAAGAGAAGAATGCCGATCGCAGTTATGTCGGTGAGGTTTATGAATAGTGAACCAGAAATACGAATACGGCCGAGATCGCCGAGGATAATGGGAACGAGTGTGGCGAGTAAGAGGAATTTAGTTGAACGTGATGAAATAGACATATATGCTCCTGTCTATTATATGCTGCGGAGTGCGAGACGCGATATATGCGAATAGTTCTGGATTATCTCGTTTGAGTCCGACGAGCGAAGAGTGTGAGAATGCGTAGTACCCTGGATTTTTTTGTGCAAATGATTGTTCGGGTGAATTTGTATTTTGAATTTTATAGAATTCGAGATTGGCACCACCGAATTGTTTGAAGTATAGAGGATAAAGGTTGTGCTGCTTTTGGTACTCCCCTAGTTTGTATACGCTTTGTCCCCAATCGTAATCTGAATCTGAGATAAGATTCACCGGATTCTGAGTACGGATGAGTTCGTTAGTGTATGTGAAGAAGCTTGGATAGATTGAAAGAGTTGAGAGTGCATAGAGCGCTAGAGTTGCGACGAGAATTTTCTTGGTCTGCTGGGTCCAAAGAGAGGCAGTAGTTATACCGATGAGTACGAAGAGGGTAGGATAGAACGGCATTGCGTAACGTGTGCCAAGCTGCAGTTTGCCGAAGGTGGACCAGAGTAATATGAGTATGGTCCAGAGTAGCATCAGTTTGATGTGGTTTTTTTGATAGAGTTTGTTTTTAATCGTGAGTGCAAATGCTACGAGTGTCAGTGCAAGGAAAATTATGGAGTTTTTGTAGAGTAGCAGCGTAGGGATGTAATGCTTCATGCCTTTGTCGGTGAACTCGCCGTTGAGATAAACAGTGTGTCCGTAGAAACTGTGGGTGAACTGATAGGTAAAGTTGTTGATCCAGGCTCCAGCCGGGAATATTGGAGATTTGAGTAAGTCTGTGATTTGTTGTTTGAATGGGAGCCAGCCGTATAGTGATTCGAGTCCTGCAGGATCGTCTGTTGGTAAAATAATTGGACCGATTTGGAATGCGTAACCTGCCCAGATTGTAAAAATGCTAATGCCAAAAATTGCGGCTAGTTGTTTCCATTTGCTGAGGTTTTTGGTGAATAGTAAGTAGAGAATGAATGTCGGGTAAAGTAGGATGCCGGAGATTTTGGTCATTTGTGCGAGACCAAGTAAAACGCCAGTGAGGATGAGGAGTTTTTTGCTGTGGTGAGATTTTTGGAGATAGAAGTAAAGAGAGACTAGGGTAAAGAATGCGAAGGCTGTGGTACCGAGATCGAGGTTTGATGTGGCTGCGTGAGAAAGGAAGAGTGGGTGGAATGTGTAGAGCACGAGTGCGATCGCTCCGGCCGTAGGTGAGGCGACTTTTTTGGTGAATATGTATAGCGCGAAGCCCAATGCTAGTCCGAGTATGAAATGTGGAATGCGAGAGAGAATGATCATCTGCTGTGCGTATTGGCGGTTCTGGTCGTAGGTGAAGTTGGCCGATGTGTAGACATCAGTGTTTGTTTTGGTAAAGTATGAATCGTACTGGCGGTCGAGTGGGAGAGGTATGAGGAATATACCGGTGATAGTTTTGAGTAAGTGAGGCGACCCGCTATTGTTGTAAAAACTGTACGGTGTATGGAGGTATCTATCCCCTTCGAGAATATATACCGACTCATCGCCGATAAGGTTTTGAGAGAGCAGATTAGGAATAGTGAGTAAGGAGAAGCATACGATGAATAGGACGTATGCCAGCTTTTGCTTTAAAAAAGCTATCATTGGGGTATTTTAACATAATTACCGTCTAAAAAGGCAGTCCAAGTATTTTTATTTTTTTATCTTCTCTTAAGTTATCTAGATAATCGAGACTGACTTTTAAGTCCCGCGTTCTGTTTATTCTTAGTTCTTTAATTTTCTTTATATTGCAGACTAACCAGATCCAGACCCGTATTGCCTCTTTAATATTTCCTTGCATACACAAATATAAAAAGGTATTAAAAAAGACTAGAACAAATTTTAGTAAACTGTGTCGTCGAAAGAAAAGCTCCTTAGGTGTGTTAATAAGATAAAAAAGTACGAAGTTTCGATAAAGCAAAAATTCCAAAAGTTTTTTCCTTTTATTAGATGAAGCTCTCTGCATATGATAAACAATCGAAGTGGGTTGATAATATACTTTGAATCCTGCTTTCTGAGCTCTATAACACAAGTCTGCGTCTTCAAAATACATATAATATGTTTCTTCAAATAGTCCCACATTATCGAACACTTCTCGTTTGTATATTGATGCGCCTCCTGTTGCAGAGAAAACATACCCACCTCTATCCCATAATTTTATGTCTTCTTGATATCCTCTAGATTTTGCCTGACCAACAATGTTCATTTTGTCACCAGCGGCATCTACTAAAGTTCTATTATAAAAATTTATTAATTTTGAAGTAACAATTCCGATATTACTATCTAAAGAAAAAGTATCTACTAAGTTCGTTAACCAATCAGGCTGAACTTCTGTATCGTTATTTAGTAGGCAGATCAGATTTCCTGAGCTTATTTTAATTCCCTGGTTTACCGCATATGAAAATCCCGTATTTTCATCTAGCTTTATTACTTTCGTCTGAGGAAAGTTTTTATTTATTAGACGTACCGAATCGTCATGAGAGTTATTATCAACAACTATTACTTCAATATCTTTATGATCTAATTTGAATAAAGACTCTAGACAAGTTGGTAGTAGTTTCTCCCCGTTCCAGTTTGGTATTACGATACTTACTTTCATATTTTACTTATTGACAAACAACACCTTGAGAGAGCTAACAATATATTATATGTAACGATAATACTATATGAAACACGCTTTATCTACTTTAATTATATTTTTGATCGCTTTTCTCTATCCTGGTTTTATATTTGCTGAGCAAACTTATTCTATAGTTGATATTGCCCCTATCTCGAATATAGAACTCAACTCGGACTATTCCAATTTTCCTACAGGAAATGTTTTATTTAACAAAATTCCCTTTCAGATATCATCTACGGGTAAAAACTTTTTAGCTACACATAATCAAGCATGCTTATCCTGCCCGCAAGTAGTTTCACTAGATAACTTGTCGCTTTCATCTGCAAAATCAGTATGGATACTAATCAACTCCAGTAATACTTTTTCGCCAAGTTATACAAACGTAAACTTTGGAAGTGTATATTTAGGATTTAATAGTGAATCTCAATTTCGCTATGATTTTATAGCCGGTAATAATGTCCGAGAATGGATGCAAAGTGGAAACCATGGGCTAACCGTAAACACAGTAACGTCGCCTTTGTCACAGGAAGTATGGCGAGGTGTAAGACCGACAGGAGAAGGACCTATTGTTACGGACTTATTAAAAATTTCTATTCCTCAGGAATATAATCATTTAGTCTTACAAAAAATTACTATTGCAGATGAGTCTATAGGTAGGCTTTCTACTTCTAATCCTGGCTTAATTATTAAAGGTATTACTGTCGAGCACGGTACTTACTCTTCTATTAGATCTTTATCCATCTCCACAAACTGGGATGAGGAGCAACGGCAGATGCCTGTGGATCGTAGTGCGGATATTGCGGTGAAGGTGGTGGATCAGGATGGAGTGGCTTTGGCGGATATTCCTGTTAGTGCGGAGGTCGTGGATGCGGGTAAAGGATCACTTGATCGAACGAACGCTCTAAGTGTCGAGAATGGTGAAGCGCATTTTGTGTTTACTCCTTCAAGTGTTGGCGATGTGCGACTGAAGTTTAGCCTTGATGGTGTGTCACAGGAAATTACACTTCATGTATACCGCCCGCCGATTGTGATAATTCCGGATATGGGTGCGTCTTTGAGTGTTTCTCGCATGATACAAAATTTGAGTGGCTCGGCAGATTGGAAATGGGGGGTATTGTCTCAGTATGGATGGGATGGTGTGGTCGGTTTGCTTGAGACTAATGGATATGTGAAGGATGTCGATTATGCGATCGCGTTTTATGATTGGCGAAAGAGTTTGGATCCGAGTTTACGAGCATCAGGAAAAAGTACAGCCGTTGAAGATTCGCTGCTGCCTGCGATAACGAAAGTGATGACGAATCGGAGCGCGGGACAAAAAGTAAATTTGCTAAGCCACGGGTATGGTGGACTGGTGATGCGTTCGTTGGTGCAAGGAACTGATGCAGGGAATATAAACCGCGTGCTATCATTTGGTACGCCTCACGGTGGTTCTGCTGACGGATTTTATATGTGGTATGGAGGGACGATGTCGCCGACTGGTGATCCATCTCTTCGTATGATGGCGGATATCTTGGTTCGTTTGTCTAAGTATGTAAACCCGAATGATGGAATAGGAACAGTCCGCACAAAATTTCCTAGTTTTAAACATTTGCTACCACTGTACGATGAGTACGTACAGATTGGAGATATTTTTACACCGACGAACCAACTGAAATTTACGAATGATGCGCTTACTTCGTTTTTGCAAAACGATGCGTTTGTGGAAGCTGTGCATACCAAAGATATTGCGTATTCCTCGTTTCATGGAATTGGAAATTCGACTGTGCGAAGTATCGACGTCCAGCCCCCGGTCATAAATGCAAAAATATGGGAAGACGGAAAACCTTTTGATTTGCTTTCTTCGTATTCGAGCGGCGATGGTTCAGTACTGAGTGAAAGCGTTCAGATTGCTGGATTAAATTCTTCTCGAGTAAATGCGTCTCATGGTGATTTGCCGGATGGATCGATGGTACAGTTGAAAAATATTTTGAAATTGAGTAATGCAGCTGATGCTGGAACTGCTTCGGTTAAGCGATTACTTGGGGCACTTTTGCTTTCTCCAGCGACTGTTCAGATTATTTCTCCGGCTGGAAGTGTCCTGGGATACTCGCAGGAAATTTCACCGGATGGGGCGAAATTTGCATATACCAGTGACTTGAGTAAAGGACTTTATACACTGCGCGTGACGGGTACGGGAACTGGGAATTATGTATTGTATGTGCCGTATGGAGATTTGGATTCTTGGTCCACTGCAGAGTTTAGTGGTTCAACGAAGAAAGGAAAGGTCGACGAGTATTTTGTATATCTGAATGACTCGCCAGAGAGTATGAGTAAAATAACTACAGTGCCGTTGCGGATAACTGTAGGGAATTTGGATATCCGAAGGAAACAGTTAGATTTGGCTTTTGTATTTGATTTGCCAAAGAATTTTGATGCTGCACAGTTAGACCTATCGAACCTGCTCGTAAATGGTGAGGAGATCCCGGTGATCTCGAGTCGTGTAAGTAAAAACGAACGGAAGCTGTATGTTGATGTGAATGGGGCTTTAGTCGGGAAGGTAGTGAAGTGGGATGATAGAGAGTTGGTGCTGAAGGCTGTGGTTCCGGGAAGCTTGGAAACATTGCAGGGCCAGCTAAAATTTAAACTTAATTGGAGCCTTTATCGTCGCTTTTTCTAGAATTCCGGTGTATACTGTCGGCATGGAAAAACGAGAGGTTACTTTGGTTGTTGATAATGTTCGCAGTTTAGAAAATGTGGGTTCGATGTTTCGAACTGCGGATGGAGCGGGAGTGAAAGAGATTTTGCTTGTAGGGATAAGTGGGTATCCGGATATGGGCGAGCAAGATATACGCCGTCCGTATTTACGCCTGAAACAGCATAAAGCTTTGGCTAAAACGGCACTGTCTGGAATTGGGACACCTTTTCGATATTTTGCTACTCGACAGGAATGCCTCGACTATATGGCATCGCAAAATTTGTTTGTGGTGGTTTTGGAACAGAACGAGCGATCAGTTTCGTATCAGACTGATTTTGATGTGAAGTTTCCCTGCTGTGTTGTGGTGGGTAATGAACTTGAAGGTGTTTCTTCGGAGTTTATCGATAAGGCTGATGTTGTTGTGGATATTCCGATGAGTGGAAAAGGGGTTTCGTTGAATGTTTCTGTGAGTGCTGGTATTATCCTCTATCGCGTGCTTAGTCGCTAAATTTGCTTCAATTTTGTATACTTATAGTATGCATTTATTTCGTATTTTGAGCCTATTATTGCTTTTATTGAGCTCAATCCTCTCCCCTTCTGCTCTTTTTGCTGCTGAGGGTAACAATCCGTTTGGAATACATATCTCGGATATTAATGAGGTCAATAAAGCAAATGAACTTGTTAACTCTCAAGGTGGCGAGTGGGGTTATGTTGCGCTTATTATTCACTCCAATGATCGAAAAATAGACAAATGGCAAGAGCGCATGAATGTGTTGAACGATAAAAAGCTCATTCCTATTGTCCGTATAGCAACATATGCGAACGGAGATAGTTGGACTAAGCCTGTGGCTGATGACGCACACGATTGGGCAGTGTTTTTGAGTTCTCTCTATTGGCCAACTAAGCAAAGAATCGTCACTGTCTATAACGAACCGAATCACGCGACTGAATGGGGCAACGAAACAAATCCAAAAGAGTATGCTGAAGTTTTAAACGCGACGATCGATGCTCTTAAGCGTGAGAGCTCTGACTTTGTTGTGTTGAACGCAGGCTTTGATGCGTCTTCACCGCAAGAACCCCCTCGCTATATGGATCAAGTGAGATTTATGGATGAGATGGAAAAAACTGTTCCGGGAATATTTTCAAAGTTAGACGGGTGGGCATCGCACTCGTACCCTAATCCTGGATTTTCGGGTTCAGTGAACGATACTGGACGAGGAAGTATTCAGACATATAAATGGGAACTAGAATTGTTGCGGTCACGTTTTGGAGTTACAAAGAATTTGCCAGTCTATATTACCGAAACTGGGTGGGTGACGAAAAATTCTGACCATCCAAAGCTTCGTTATAGTGAGTCGGATGTTGCGAGTTTTACGAAGCAAGCTTTTGAAAAAGTATGGTTGCCTGACACACGTGTGCGCGCAGTAACTCCTTTTATGCTGACGTATAAACAGCCGCTTTTCTCACACTTTGCATGGTTGCGAAGTGATGACTCAGAGACCGAGGTTTTTTCTGCAATTAAAGGTATTGCTAAAACGAAAGCTATTCCCGATCAAGCGTATAGATCAGTGATTACAACTGTGACAGTCCCTTCCCTTATCCAACGAGATCTTAAAGTGGATGGAACTGTCGCAGTAAAGAATACAGGAAATGCTATTTGGTATGCTGATAATGGTCTTTCATTTGTGCAGGACGATCCTGATAAGTTTATTGTGGATGATAATTTTCGATTGGAGGGAGATACAAAAATACTGCCCGGGCAATCGCATATTTTTCGATTTACGATGTTTAGTAGTGATACAACACGACGAACTTCGATTGGTTTGCAGATGAAAAATGGCAGCGAAGTATTTGGAGAAAAGTTATTTGTGCCCGTGCGAGTGTTTCATCCTCCGAATTTGAAAATAGTAGTGGTGAACCCTACTCAGAAAGATTTGGAGGGGGCTGAAATTGTTTTTAGAAATCGGGCAGAGACTGATATTGTTCGTAATGTGACGTTGCGGGCGAATGGAAGCGTAGGAAATTATACGAGTACTTTGTTTGTGCCGGGTGAGGTGCTAACCGTGACGGTTCAAACGCCCTTTCGGGACATGGTGACGACGCAGATCAGGATTGAGGAGGGTGAGAATCTGTATTCGTTTGTGTTGCCAGAAGAGATTCCGTTTTGGATGAGGATCTTTAGACGGTAACACTTGGCGGAAGTCTTCGCTGCAGAAAAATAAATCGATCGCTCCGAAGTCCTAATTAGAGAACGGCTTATCTAACTCGTTATAAGAATTTTCTATTTTCTCTTTGTTCTGTAATTCCCAGACTTTGGCGTAGGTGAGGAAAAGTGAGCAGCCTTGGTACATGGCTTCTACCCAACCTGCCGTACCACATTTATAACCTTGTTGTGTGATAAATGAATCCCAGAATCCTGTAAGGAAAACGCGAACGAGTCTCCACCAGACAATAGGTGGATGATTTTGAGAAACTCTAAGATTTGCTTCTTTGGTTGACCACTTGAGTGTGTTTTGGAGCATAGAGTCGATGTCGATGTGAGTGAAGTGAAGTAAATAGTTTTGTAATTGACCAGTCTCCCCTGTGATTTGCGGCGTTTCGTGGAGGTCGCCTACCCACGATTTTAATTTATCTTTTTTCATCAAACGGTGCATGGGAGAATAGATCGGTCGAGATTCACCAAAATAAAAATCTTTGCGATTGATGACATACACGGATGCGGCATCGTTTTGGGAGGTTACATCCTTGATTTCTTGTGCGAGATCTGGAGTGACTCGCTCATCTGCGTCGATATATAAGAGCCAGTCGCCTGTTGCATTGTGTGCGCCTTCATCGCGTCGTCCAGCGAAGCTGGGATTAGTCGACGGAAATACTTTTGCACCTTTTTGAGTTGCGATGTCAGTTGTCTTATCTGTTGAGTTGTCGTCTATTATTACAATCTCGTCAGCGACCTGCTTGCAGGAATTAATACAATTGGCGATCATGTGTTCTTCGTTTTTGGTGAGTATTATTGCGCTTATCATAGAGTTATTTTATATCGAATGTTCCTTTTTCAAATTTTAATAGTATAAAATCTTTTACTGCTTTCCATTTTACTGGATTGGTGCGGAAACGAAGAGATTCTCGAAGCAGTGCAAGTTTGGTGCGTGGCTTTGCAAATTTGAATGCGAACAGAAGTCGATTGCGTGTAGAGAAGTAATCTTGTAATGGTGACCCGACGCCTGAGGATTTTGCATTGCTATGCCACATGATAGCGCGTGGCGCGTACCAGATCTCGTAACCTAATTTTTTGATGCGCGTGTTAAGATCGACGTCTTCGTAGTACATGAAGTATTTTTGATCAAACCCGTTTGCTTTTTTTATAACTGAAAACGGAATGAGGAGAGCGCACCCTGTAGCGTACTCTATTTGTTCTTCCTGGTTAAATTGATTATGGTCTACCTGATCAACTCCCCTGTGGCTTCCGATAATATTGTCCCAATCAAACTTGCCGCCTGCAAACCAAATAACTTCTTCGTTTTCCTTAAGTGTGTATTCTTGTTTATTTTGGTCGTAAATAGGATTTGGTAATGAATCATGAGTGAAGTAGATTTTTGGCGCAATGATACCGGCCTTTGAATGGTGTTTGGCAGCTGAGGCTAACTCGATTAAAAAGTTTTCGTGGAAGTACGTGTCGTTATTAAGTATGAGAATATAGTTTGATTCTGTTTTCTGTTGCGGGACGATCTCCGGCTGGATCTCTTCGTTTTTTTCGAGCAACCATCTAATGCCTGCGTTGTTGCCTCCGGTGTATCCAAGGTTTGCACCAGTTTGGAGGAACTCAACATCTGTGTAAGTCGTACGAACTGCTCTTTCGATGCCGTCTCCGGAATCATTATCGACGATAAGAAGATGGAGTTTCAAATCTGACAGGAGTTTGCATTTTTTGAGCGAATTAATGCATTCAATTGTCAAATCTTTTTTCTTATAGTTGAGAATAATTGCGTGAATATTCATAAATCTATGGCAGAACTTTTTGTATCCAGCGTTTAAGCTGGCTTTGTAGTCCTAATTTTTCCATATAGTGTCCTACTTCGCTTTCAACTGCGTCGTATTCTTCGCCGACTTGCTGTAAGAATTCGAGCGGTTCTTGCTGGATAGTTATTTTTTGCATTTCTTTTACTTTCATATAGACAACAATCCAGGAGAATGCTTGAAGAAGTGAGAGCGCCAGTCCATTGACTCCGTCTTTCCAACCTTCCCAAACAAAAAAGCGTGTGATGAATTCGGACAGTGGTTTACGAATGATGTCCTGCCACTGAAATTGATATTTACTTTCTACTAATTCTTTTGCCTGGATACTTGTGTATCGTTCCATGCGTAGAACCCATTCACTTATCGAAGTATAGTGGTGGTGGATAATTGCGTACTTTTCTTCGGGTGGCAAATGCAATGCTTCCCCAGTACACTCCGGTTCGGAGTGTATGGCATCACTCCATTTGACTGTACCATGTTTGAAAAGTCGCATTTTTTCGTCTGGCCACCAACCTGTGTGTTGCATCCATTGTCCGAAAATAATATTTTTGCGAGGTAAATAGACATGTGTGATATCTGTTTGCGCATTTTGAGTAATGATATTGTGAATTTCTTGTTTAAGCGACGGTGAGATTTCTTCGTCGCTATCTATGACGAGAATCCAGTCAGTTTTAGCTAATGAAATGGCGTAATTGCGTGCTGGTTCGACATAGCCTAGGTTATCAAAGAGATGGATATTGGACGTGTATTTTTTGGCAATTTCGAGTGTTTGGTCGTCGCTATGCATGTCGACAATGACGATTTCGCCTAAATCTTGAACACTTTTTAGGCTCATTTCAATAGTTTGAGCACTATTGCGGGTGTTTATTACGGTAGTGATTGAGGGCATAGGCGTATTGTACCATTTTACGCGTATTATTTCTTATAACTGTTTACTATTGAGCTCATTTCTGCACGAATTCGTTTTTTGTCGAAAATATAGATCATCGACGTATACAGTCCCATTCCAACACCAACTGCAACGCATAAAGTGAAGAAATCTTTGACTGCTATCTGTGCGAGCACATGTACTGCGATCCCCATGATGACAGAAGCGACTACCTGCCAGCCAATGGTTCGAATAAAGGCGACTTTGATATATCTTTTTGTAATAAGTATTACTCCGATCGAGGTGAAAGAAATCAGTGCGCTCGTGATAGCGATTCCATAGATATCGTAATAGATTGTGAGCAGTGGAGTCATGATCCAGGTTAAAATTGTCCATAAAATCATGAAGTTAAGGACGATGCGTGATTTGCCTATAGCGAATAGTGCGTTGGTACAGGTAGTGGAGAGTACTGCCCAAAATGTGTTTATGGCGAATAAGTAAAATAACGGTAGGGCTTGTGTCCATTTGGAGGTGAAGACGTATTCAACAATCCAGGGAGCGAGTGCCAGGAACCCAAAAAGTAACGGGTATACGCAGAGCGTGGTGAAGTATATGGTTTTTTCGAGCGCCCTTTTGAGAAGTTCAGGTTGCTCTTGCAAGCGTGCGTATGTAGGGAATGTGACTCTAATAATGTCGTTCATTGGCTCAAGTGGTAGGAACGCATATTTTTGTGCCCAACCAATATACCCGACCGCAGTGGTACCGAGAGTTGCAGCGACATAGGTTGGTACAACATTATCTTTAATGAGGGCAACGAGTCCATTGAGTTGATATGGCAAGCCGAATTTATAGAGTTGTTTGAAGGAATGCTTGTTGAGTGCAAAGCCGATAGGCCAAGGATGCATGATATGAATGAGTACGACGCCGACGAGTCCGCGCAGTATGACTGCGACGACAAAACTCCATACTCCATAGCCTAAATATGCGAGCACAAGTGCCGTGATGTTGTATATCATGGTTTCGACAATTTCTGGAATAACGAGTTTATTGAACATCAGTTTGCGCTCGAGGAGTACTGCTGGAATGCTTTTGAGTGATGCAAGCAGTAATGAGAATGCTAACGCTTGTACTAAGAAAGTGTGCTCTGGAGCTAATGTATCTTTGTAAAACGTTGTAATAATATATGGAGCAAATATGATGATGAGTGTGACAAGGGTGCCAACGAGAATTTGTTGGACTGTGAATGTAGTGCGTAAATCTTCTTTTGTTAGTTCTGTCTTTTTCTGAATAAGTGCAGCTGCTAGGCCAATGTCGGAGAAAAATCCAAAGAAGTTGACTATAAATGAGACGATTGTAAAAATTCCAAATTCCGAAGGAGTCAGTATTCGTGCTAGCAGAATGAATGCTATTTGTCCGACAATACGCAAAATAACCCGTCGAATCGTCAGTGAAATAACGCTTTTGATTGAGTTTTTTTTAATCAGTTGTATGTTTTGCTCTTGTTGAAGAGCCTCTGCTGTTTCCATTTAGGTTATCTTTCTTGTATCTTGTTTCTTTTTATCATCAGATAATACCCTATTGTGGATATTATTGCACATATTGTGATTATGTTAGCGAGTGATCGGATAGGCGTATCCCGCAATGTAAACTGGACTGCATGTTCGCCTTTTTCAAGTGTTATGCTCATAGTATTTGGCGACTCTTTTTTGATGAACTGATTCTGACCATCAATTGTTACTGTGTAATCTGGAAAATAAACTTTATCGAGGTAGAGTGTGGTTTTTTCGCTGACTTGGACGGTAAACTTATATATATGCGATAGAAACACTGTGTCTTTTAACTCGCACGGTGCGTCACAGGATATCTGGTCTTGCGACACCTGAGTTATGTCCGTTGGACGGACTGCATCTTTGGGTAAAAACTCGTCGGAGATTTTTGATGCATCAAACCGTAGATGATCTTTGGCTGTGATCTCGCTTGCTGTTTTGAGGTACTGATTTTGTGCCTTAAAATATTTTGTTTGTGGAAAATCTCGTAGATTAAATGGGAAGAGTAACAAAAACACGATTATTATGGGGAATAGCGCGAATACGGCGTCACGATTATATTTGACTGGCAACATGCGTAACACTATGACACTGCCACCAGCGAGACATGCAACTGCAAGATTGGTGATAGTTAAAAATCTCCAGGGAAATTGGATCAATGCGAACTGGGGAACGAGTTGCCATATAAATTGTGACTCTTGGAGCATGTGGAATAGTGAAATTAAAAGGAGAACTCCTAGCCCGAGAATCTTATGTTTGTCTTGGTGGTTCTTTGCATGCTTGTGAATAAATAGTGTGAGAGTAGTGACAAGCGTTAAAATTATGCCTATCTTCCCTATCATAAAACTCATACCATCAAGCTGCGTACCTGGAGCAGATCCTCCGAATCCCCAGGGTGAACTCCATAGCTGACTCAGAGCTACAAAATGATTGGTATAGTTGACGTCATTGCCTGTCTCTAGGGAGAGTTGAGTTAATCCAATTTCAAGGAAGGCTGCAAGCCAAAAATAGCATGCATATGCAAGTGGAATGACGAGGAAAAGAATTTGTTTTTGGAGATGAGACACTACGTCTTTTTTGTTTACTGCGAGAGCTATCGTACTAATGACAATGTGAAGTACAGATAAATACAGGAGCATGTATAAGCTGACAGTATGCGCGATGCTCAATAGTGCGACCGCCACAATCCCAATGAAGACTGTTCGTTTTCTCCACTGTTTTTTGTATAGCTCAAGTAAGCCAATCAAAATGAGTGGGAGAAGTGCGTATGCGTAGAGCTCTCCGATTGATCCACGAACATATGTTTGTACTGCATGATACGGAGCAAGAGTGTAGACGACTGCGGCAATGAGTCCTCCGCGTTTCCCCCATAAATATGAGCCAGCGAAGAACATACTTATGCCTGCTCCCACAAATCCGATGGCAACCATCAGTTTAGTTGAAAGGATGATGTCTGTACCCAGGTTATAGAAAAAGGCTCCCACGTAGTATGGTAAGGGAGCGTAGAAGTTAAACAGTGGATATCCATATCCATAGCCTAAATTCTCAACAAAGCGCGGTGGGAGCTGACCATCTTGAAGAGCACCCGCCATTTCGGACACTCGTTCAGGTTGTACCTGGTCATGGACTGCAATAAAATATGGGGTAGAGAAAAGAGGAAAAAGAGCAAGGCCGCATAACACGAGAATAAAAATGAGGGCGGCTATTGGAGATTTCATAAAACAAATCTTTTTCCTAAGTTATATTGTATGCCAAGTCCGATAGTAATGATAAGTATAGTTGTGAGCGTGATACCGTTTCCTACAGTACGCATGACCGTTTCTTCAAACACTGCTTCGATGGTGTGCGTTCCTGCGGGAATTTTTGCTTTGATGATTCCATTGTTGTCTTGATAGGAATAGTCGTGTTTCTTTCCATCAACCAGTACTTTCCAACCTGGAAAATACATTATCGGCAACTGCACCTCTGTGTCTAATAAAGAAGTATACGTGGCTTTTTTGTGAGTTGATTTTGTTTGCGTTGCGGATGCAGTAAAGGTGTTTCCTTCTGGGATATTTACCTCAATGATAGCCTCTGTCTGGTGTGAAGTAAACGGTTTTTTGACCCACTTATTTATGTATTCATTAGCTGAAGTAGTTGTTGCTTGATTTGTTTCGTATGCTTTGCTTGGAATATCGGTATATTTAATCTCGCCGATCCCTGATAGTCCGCTAAATAATGGTATGATCGAGAGAGCCAGTCCTACATATCTTAATTTTGGTATGAGGGCGAGTCCTGCCACCATCAATGGCCGGGCGAACATGAGGATACCGTAGATTCTCCATGGGAAATCCACCACTTTTAGTCCAGGAATATTTTTCCAGAGAATTTCCGAGAAAGGTGTGAGGAAAAATGCAGCCACAAGGTAACCGATCATGTAAAGTATGATTCGATGACGCCTGACTTGGTAATCTTTGCGATAGAAAAAAAGTATCAAAACAACGGTGATTATTACTGTGAGATGTACAAAATACATATCCCTTACAAAATTTGTTCGGAGCGCATCGTCCGGTGTGGATCGATTATCAAACGGTGTAACAAAGAGTCCTTTCACTTTACTAAACTCTTGAGTGATATTGGTGAGTGGCGTTTCTGCTAGCTTCGTAACATGCAGTTCGCTTAATGCTGGTAGCCAGAAAAAGGCTGAAAGCCCTATGCTCAGAATAATCATCACGACAACGAGATGTATATGATTGAGAAATAATTTTCGGTCGTAATTATCTTTGAATCCTTTGTTTCTGTTTTGAAATTCTTCAATGTAGTTTTTTAGGAGAACGTTGAATTTAACATAACGTAAAAATATTTCTCCGATAATAAACATTATGAAGAAAGGCATAAACAGAAGTGCCATAATATTGTGACTGATGATCAAGAGTGCTAAAAGTAGAGAGCCACTCAAAAGGTACCGCCTCTTGCCTGTGGCGAGTAGCTTGACTCCGACATAACAAAGAAATGGGAAAATTGCGAAGGCTACGATTTCACCGAGTGATCCTCGAATATAGGTATTTACCCATCTGTAAGGACCGGCAAGGTAAAATAGTGCCGCGATTACCCCAGCCAGATCACTTTTCCAGAGCTCACGTGCACAGAAATACATGCCAGTAACTGAAACAATTGTTGCCAGAATAAAGGTGAGTTTGACGGACCAGATAAAGTCGAAGCCTATAACCTTGAAGACTTCACCGATATAATATGGGCCCGGATACGAAAAGTTGAACAGAGGATATCCGTAGCCGTAATTGAGTGATCCGCTCCACCGCACAGGAAATTGCCCAGTTCGCAGTTCATTGTGTAACGATGCCTGCCGGACTACTGCCCAGAGCCCATCGTCTGATTCAAAATAAGTCCCTTTAAAAAAAGGAAATAGAAATGGAATAGTAACCAGTGTGAGAATAAGTAATATGAAATGCTGTTTCATTTAGTTTTTTATTACACCTTCAGGTGTGTAACGCCATACTGGAGTTACTTTATATAACCGCATGGATGCTTGACCACCGGGTTTTTCTATTTTCATTACGAGTTCGAGGGGGAATTCAGGTGGTGGATCTTTTTCTGTTTGGTAGACTACGAAATAGGTTGGTCTGCCTGCTGCGAGTTCTACAATTTTTTGTGGGACTCTGTCGAAAGGCCAGTAACCATCGATAAATAATTTTTCATTGCTTCCTGGTTGATTGTAAATTTCGTCGTAGAATTTAATCTGTAAGGCAAAAGGCATCAATCCAAATGTCCCCTCAGTACCGACTGCTAGCTTGCCTTTTTCTTTGTATTCCTTCATTAGAAACTCTGTGATTTGGTCAACACCATAACCAGAAGGCCATCCCACAATATATTGCTCTCGATCTTGCAGTGCGAGTTTTGCGGCAGGTGGATTAAAGAGTATTTGATAACTTGTCATGATCGATGTGCTAAAAATGGCCAGTACCACTACTGCTTGCAATATAAGGCGATGGTGATAGTGTTTGAGATAACGGATTGTGTGTGTATTTATAAGATTCGTGATGGTATAGATTCCGTACGCGATGATGATGAGAAGTGGCGGTGTGAAGAATAGCAGATATCGAGGATAGAGAACTTTTGCCATACTGATCGATCCGAACCACGGGATAATCACGAGTAAGGTGAGCAGTGCTATACGCATATCCCGCTTAACCAGGGCTGTTACTAATGCGACTACGATACAGATAACGAGTGCAGCTCCTAAATATTGATAAAACCAATTGGATGTCCCGATGAGATTGCCGTAGAAAAGTGAGAACGGTCGCTCCAGAAACTCCTGTGATGTGAGAACAAATTCAAGATTTTTCCTGCCGATCATGTGATACATATTAGAGATACGTAATATGCCCTGAAATAGTTGGCCTATGACTACTGCGATGCCCCACAGATAGCCCAAGCCAAGTAGTTGACTCCACTCTGGCTTTTTCCATTTCCAGAATTGCAGATTTTTTGGCTCGAGGTGTCCATCTCGAGTGATGTTATTAAAGAAAATGAGAGAAAGAGGCGTAAGAAGGATATAGAATAGCGCCGGGGATTTGGTCAGGAGACCGAGTCCGTAGACCACGCCAAGCGCGATGGCTACTTTCATTGAGCGAGTTTTGACTAACAGAATACTGAGATATAGCGACCATATCCCCCACATGGCGAGCATCGAATCTGCCAGCATCATGCGATCGTAGAGTACAGTGAACGGCAATACTATGTAAACCGCTGAGGCAATATAGGCTATCTTTTTACGTTTGAATAGTTCGTATGTGACGAGCCAGAGCCCGATCATGGCGAAAAGACCTGCGAAAATGGCGGGCAGTCGACCTGCCCATAGATGGTCTGTGGTGAACTGCATAGGTATACCAGCAAGCCACATATACAAAGGCTGTTTTCCGTCACTTAATGGGATAAAGATCGATGTTCGAGCTTCTCCCAGCCGCTCAAGATTTGGTTTCCAGGCAATCTCTGACCAACGAATATAGATCGCTTCATCGGTAAAAATTGGAATTATAGTAAGGTTGGTAAATCGTATAACCAGGAATAGAAGAATTCCTATGATCCAAAGCTTTTTGTCGAGTTCATTGAATGGAATGTGTAACTTTTCTATCCACTTTTTGAGCATATAGTCATATTATACCGGATCGTGCTATATAAACCAGAGCGCACCTTTCCAGCCGCCTGTGTGCAGATAGTAGAGATATATCCAGAGCGGAAGTATGTGAATTGCCGCGAGAATAAGGATTGTGCGGAGTTTGTAAAATGGTACGAGGAATGGCACGATACATAACGGCAGGATGAAATACCACGGCTGTGCTGTTCCCCTATTCCATATTTGGGCTGCGGTTGTTATAAGAGCAGCGGTGAATAGCGCGACAAAATATGGTTTATCTTTTAGCCATTTTTTGGCAAACAGTATGGGAACAAAAGCTGTAGTCACATATTTTATGCTTATCGAGTAAAACATGGCAAAAGCTGATTTTGCTTTTTTATTTTTCTGCAAGAAATAGAGCGCCATAACGGTAATTGCCGCCATGGTGATGTCTAAGTGCGGCGAGATAAGCCCGTCGATAATGAGGAGTGGATGCAAGGCGATCAGAGCTAATGCCGTGGCTGTCTTTTTTTCATCGTGCGAAATAAGTTTGAGTAATCTGTGACTGTACACCACAATAAATATATAGCTGAGTGAAAACATGACTTTGAATAAAAACATGGTTGGTATTAATTTTTGCATTCCGATCCAGGAAGGAATTGCCGTGATTCCTAGCCAGGATGGTCCGTATGGATAATTTCTGTGTGTCCAATGCATGAACCGGATCCAATCATCTTGTGGATAATCTAATGCTTTGTGTAAATAAGGATTTTCGTTATATTTGGTCATGATACGAGCGTCGAACATGTAGTTAAACAGGTCGTGAGAGAAGATAGTATAGGCTGCCAATGTGGCAATACTTATGAGTATGGCAATTTTTTTTATTTTATCTGATGAAATTTTTCCGTGTGCAGCTAACTTGATCGTGTAGCAATATGCTGCAATAAAAGCGATAAAGATGCAGCTCCAAACTAATGCATTAAGTGGACGATTGAAGTAGCCAAGCTGTGTCAGTTGGGTTTGAATTGATTGATAGGGAGCCCAGGAAGACAGTGTTAGATTTAAATCTACTTGTGTGTATGAAAAAACTACCGCGAGGAAAATGATAACTGCATATACCAGAACCATAACTACTCTTTATAAATTCCCTGTAAATCGTTTATTCGTAACGCGATCATGTCACGCAAACCGTGCCATGAGTCTTTGAGCGCATTTACTCGCATAGAGCCCACATAATGCCAGCTGACCGGAACTTCTTTGAGCTTATATCCGAGCTTGCGTGCCAGGAAAAGAAACTCTAGATCAAAGCCTGCTGCAACCATACCGCCTTTTACTTCTTTTTGCTCACCATGAATTTTTAATTTTTTGAATAATGTGTGTGCGACCTCTTTTTTGAATGCCTTGAAACCACACTGAGTATCGCGTATTCCGTTGAGTCCAAGTATGAGTGTTCGAAGGATCATAAAGCCCCGAGCCATGGCACGACGGACGATGGGGGCACCTTTTCTTTCACCTGCTCTGGAGCCAAATACAATATCGTAGCCTTGTTCAAAGAATGGAAGTAGCTTTGCGACCTCCTCTATCGGTGTCGCCTGATCCATATCCGTAAACATAATTATGTCACCCTGTCCGGCTAGCATCCCCGTAATAACGGTAGCTGCCTTGCCACCATGAGGGTTTTTGATGACGCGCATATAGTCTTTTCTACTTGACTGTAGGAATTTTTCGATCAGCTCGACGCTAGCATCATCGCTTCCATCATCAACAATGATGACTTCCTTGGAATAGGGCTGTTTCTCGAGGTATTCGCAGACAACATGCAGTACACCGTTTCTGATGTTTGTTTCTTCGTTATAGCACGGGATTACGACGCTTAAATACATACCTATCCTTTCTTTGCAGGTTTTCCTTCAAGCTCTTTAGACTCTGGAATGTGTTCTAGTCGATAGAGTGGAAGTCCAATGACTTGCCATTGTCCTACGATGCTTGATCTACCGAAACCCGCGACCTCCCAAAGTGAGTTACCTTCTGGCTCGCATGGCATAGGGCTTGGTTCACAGAATACAATAAGTTGTGTTGTTACTTCTGTTTCGAGCGGCGTAGGCTCTTCTCCCCATAGTTCCAAGAAATATCTGTATGCGTGATCTGAATTACCGGGTGTAATAAGCGCAAAATTGTATGGACCGTCAGTTTTGTGTTGTATTATTGCTCTGGCAACGGTTTCAGTACGCATGATTTGTTGACCTTGTATCATCGTGTTGATTGACTTTATATTCAACCAGACTAGTGATGAGATAAAGATACCTAAGGCAAGAGATAAGACTACTGCTACACCTCGTTGCCGAGTGGAATGTAACCGACGACTGCGATATTCGATCAATAGGCCCGCTGCGCTTGCAAACATGAGGATCGGGAGTGGATACATATATGAGTAGTAATAATCGAAGATAGATTTTTTGTAGAATCCCCAAAAACCCACACCACAGATAAACCAGGCGATAAGCAAGATGAATCCAATAAATTTTCCGTGGGAGGAAATCTGCGAGATATATTTGGCGAAATCTGCATTGAACGACTCTTTCTTTTTTTCATGAATAATATAGTCGTAAAACCTTGTAATAAAGGCGTAACCGGCCAAAAGGAACCCAACTACAGTTATCGTAATTGCTATTTGAGCTGCTGTATCACTGCCACCTGCGACCAACCGCAAGAATAGACGATAAATAGTATCTCTGACGATGAATTCATAGCTCTGTCCACCGCTAAATCCATCTCCCCTGTTTTCAAATACGAAGCGGTAAATGTTCTGTGTGTTTGGGAATGAATGATATATTTCGAAGGCAATAAATGGACCCAAAAAGATTCCCACTCCCACTAACATGAAAGCGAGTTCTTTTAATAATGTCATGACAGTTCGTCCAGTGTTGCGAATATGCTCACGCCATAGGTAGAACAGATATACACCGACAGCAAAAACGTGCATTACAATGGCCTGATAGTGCAGCTGAATAATAATGCCCAGACAGGCTCCGATAGTCACGAACCACCATTGCTTACGTTTGGTGCGTGTATCAATAATTTTTGCTAATGCGATGACGAGTAACAAACTGAAGAATGGTAATACGTTTGGATTCCAAGAAGAGCGCGAATATTCCACAACAAGACGTGACACCGCAAATATAAGTGCTGCGATGATTCCAGCTGATGTTGATATATAGTTTTTTGCAAAATAGTAACAGAGATAGGTGGCAGCAATGCTGAGAAGTGCAACCATGACTGCAGGACCCACAGGGTCAAAATTTGATGCGATAAGCGCCGGAGTCATGAGGTAATAGTAGAATGGTCCGAGGAAGAATCCACCCACTGACGCGGTAGGACCAATGAATACGAGATCACCTTTGACCATGCGCAAAACTGTTAGTACGTCTCGTCCTTGATCGCCAAGGAAAACTTGATAGTTTCTGATGTTATCGAGGCGGAGGAAGGATGAGTATGCAAGTATGAGACCGATTACAATGAGCAGGATGTATTTTGATTTCATAAGATTATTTTAGCTTTTCCCACAATTTAAACAACTCGTGGAATGCCCTTATAATTACTTTTATGTTTGCACCAGTTGGACGTCCGCCTTTGCGCGGAAGGTGATCAACGGGGATTTGTTTAATAGCATACCCTGCTTTTTTTATTTTTACGAGTAGCTCAGTAGAAATGAGCGCGCCTTCTGCTTCAAGGACTGGGATTGCATCTATTACTTCTTTTTTGAAAACCTTGAATGCGCAGTCTACGTCTTTGACTCTCATTCCGAATAATAAGTTTACAAGAGAGCCCCAGGCTTTTGCGTTGAGTGCGCGAAGGAATCCTTCAACTCGCTTTTTTCTGTAGCCAATTATGACTTTGTACTCATCAAAGAACGGAATGAAATGTTCGATCTGGCTGAAGTCGAATTGGCCGTCACTGTCGGTAAATGCAATATATTCGTACCGCGCTGCATAGAAGCCGCTTTTGAGCGCTCCTCCGTAGCCTCGATTGGGATTGTGCGTGATGATTTTGACTTCAGGAAATTGTGATGCTAGCTTATCGCAGATCTCACCTGTTTTATCTTTGCTGCCGTCGTTTACTACAATAATTTCGTATTTTTGTGCTATTTTCTTACATGTTTCGATAGCAGTGAGTACTGTATGTTCAATATTATTTTCCTCGTTATATGCGGGGAAAAACACAGAGAGTTCTTTTAATTTTGTCATACTACTTATGATGCGTGCGTTACTGTTGGCTTTTTCTTCCAGATTACTCGGCTGTACATGACGTAGTTATAAATTAAGCCGAGACCAACAGCGAAGATATAATAAATTAGGTAGATCTTCTCTTCGACAATTCCAGATATTGGCAAAAGCGGGCTGATGTAATGCACACCGAACCAGACGACTACATACTGGATGAGGATTGCCCCTAAGGATGAGAAGTTGAACTGGAGGAACTTGATAATAACATTGCCACCTTCGATCTTGTTGTGCTTAAATGTCCATGAGTTGTTGAATATGAAATTTGAGATAATTGCAATTTCCGCTCCGACACTTGAAGCGAGGGGCTCGTAGAATTTGAAACCCTCTACTAAAACTAATAGAATTGTTGTGTTGATGGCAAAGCCTGTTGATCCAACTACCAAGAATTTGACGAACTGTTTAGATTTTTTAATACGCGCTTTGATTGCGAATTTTAATACATCGCTGATGTATTTTAATGTATTCATTTTGGATCTCCCTGCCCTTCTGTTAACGAAATCGATTGGTACTTCTACATATTTTGGATTGTGTTGGAAAAGTTCATAGATGAAGGCAGGCTGAAATACGAATGTTTTAGCTCTCCAAGGTACACGATCGAGATTTGCTTGAAGGAAGAGGGTACTGCGGAGTGCGCGATATGAAGTAAGAAATTCTTGTACATTGTAAATGCCAATGAGATAGCGAATGACTTGATTGCCAAGCCACGACTGTAGTTTTCTATATGGTCCGTAGTTATTGCTGCCACCTTTGGCGTAGCGTGAACCTATGACAAGATCGTTGCCTTCACGGATTTTTTGTATCATTACTGGGATTTTATCCGTGGGGTGGGAAAGGTCAGCATCCATGGAGATCAGTACTTCTGCTCTGAGTGTATTAACTGCGAATTGAAAGCCTTCGACGATGCCGATACCGATGCCGCGTTCTTTGACGTCGACGTAATGGACGCGAGGATTTTGTGCGTGCATGGCTTTGGCAAGCTCTGGTGTTTTGTCAGGAGAATGGCTGTCTGAGATAACTACATGGAGTTCGTCGTCTTTGTGTAGTTTTGATTGTTGAGCGAGAATATCTTGGGTAATTTTCTCAATATTGTCTTCTTCTTTGTATGTCGGTGTGATAACTGCAATAACCATAAGTCTTTCTTTTGTTTTTATAGTGCTGTTTTTGCCGCTATGAGTCGTGTCTTTTTGCCACGCAAACTGCTTGAACATTATACTATATTGGTTTTGTTTGGGATATGGAAAGGACAAACAAGAGGATGGAAGCTGAGATGGCTACGATAATGCATAATGCAAATATATACTCGTTGGGAAACGAATACTGCATTACCGTAGCCTTGGCTAAAGAACTAGAACCAGCGCTGCGGCTTGACGACGGTTTTACTCCCTGGCTCGATGTGGGCAGCTGCTTCTGGTGTGTGGACTGTGCCCTTTTGGTCGATGACGATGTGCTCGCCACTGTTGATCCGCCTGCGGATCTCTTCCATCGTGGTGATATGAGTCGTTTGGTCGCGTTTGGATCCATTTGGTAGGGTCATCGTTATACTCCTTAGCGCCGGTTCTAAAAATGAGATAGGTCAGCGGTGAAGCTGGGTCTCATCTTTTTTATAAGAGGCGCTTGATAAACTCAACAAATTGAATTCATTAAGCGCCTCTCTTAATTGATTTTTTAGCTTTATCCTCTTGTTTGTAAAGGAACGAACATGAGCGTGAAGCTCACGACTATTGAGCTTAGATTTACTGAAAAATCAGTAGTTATGCTCAAAAAGTGAATATATTATAGCATATTTGAGCAAAAAAGTCTATTACTATAGGATTTATACGAAAAAGCGCCGGAGAAGTAGCAAGGTTGCAAAGTGCAACAGATCATTACTGATCTCTACTTTCCGGCGCGGCGTTCCTTGGTGGTTGTAGCTATCGGGTAGTTTTTTTGGTTTTGGCTGCACTGAGAAACACCACGTCGGTGTTTCTTACCCGAACTTCTCCGCCTCGTCGCCCAAGAGCCACAATGACGTCCTGTGGCCGACGGCCAATCCTCCCGGCAACTATGCCTTTCATGCCGTTTAGCTGAGCATCCGCACTATTGCTCGGTCGAGTAAGGAAGATCTGGACTTCGTCATCTTTTTCCATTTCTACCTCTCAGACAATAATGATCGGGCGGCGAAGGAGATGCGCCTTTTTCACCATTACTATAGCCCCAGTGGTGATTCTTACCGCGAACTCATCGCCTTTAATAGTGAACCTAGATGCGTCAACGATTTCGCCATTAGCGTCATTGATCATCTTGTCGAGCGGAGTTTGTGGATTTGGTATCTTGATTAGGACTAGATCTCCAACTTGCATAGTGACCTCCTATAAGAGTATCAGCTCTGCCTGGTCTACTTTGATATCTAGCGGCTGGTGGAAATCCTCACCCGATGGCTGCATTCTGACCACTAACTGATCAGATCCGACATTCGTATACTGGCCCCTACGGCGGACTTTGGCAATTTTCCCGTTGATCAGTTTCTCAATGGGGCCGACCGGGGCTGCGATGGTGATTTTGACTAGTCTTCCTGGATGCATGGTGTTTCTCCTTATAGATTGACTTACCCGAGGCTGCCAATAGGGATATTAGCACTCTCGGATAGTCAATTTGGGAGATTTTCTACAACAACTTAAAGAACGAAGAACATAAAGGAAGGTTTATTTAGCCTCAAATGGCAAAATGTACTGCCTTTATTGCTGCGATTATACTATAGTGGTGACGATTTATCAATTACTATGGGCTTGTTTGGTATTTTTCTTATACCAGTGGAGCGCTGTTTGGAGAATGGTGTCGAGCTCACTGTACTCACTCTTCCAGCCGAGCATTTTCTGAATTTTTTGAATATCCGCTGTTAGTATCGATGCATCACCGTCGCGGCGAGGTCCTTGCTCTACTTTTAGCTTTTTGTCAGTTATTTTTTCTACTGCAGCGATGATTTGCTTGACTGAGTAGCCAGTGCCGCTGCCGATATTGAAAACTTCGTATGGTTTTTCGAAATGCGCGTGTTCCAGTCCAAGGACGTGTGCTTGAGCGATGTCCATGACATGCACAAAATCTCGCACTGGAGTTTTATCTGGAGTCTCGTAGTCTGCGCCGAAAATAGTGAATGACTGATCGGTCGTTATCTTTTCAATCATGAGTGGGATGAGGTGTGTCTCTGGTTTGTGGAGTTCACCTAGTTGCCCGTCGGTCGATGCGCCAGCAGCGTTGAAGTAGCGGAATGTGACAACTGAAAATTGGTAAGCCTTGTGATAGTCATGAAGAATTTCTTCTATCATTGCATTTGTTTTGCCGTAGGTGCTGACCGGATTGAGTGGCGTGGTTTCTTTGATTGGTGATGTCGTGTTCCCGTAAACTGCAGCGGTGGATGAATAGACAATTGTTTTGACTTCGTGTGAGCGCATAGTCTCGAGAAGATTGATGGTGCCGAATACATTGTTTTCGTAATATATACCTGGGTCTGTTTGTGATTCTTTGACATCGATCTTAGCTGCGAGATGTACGACTGCGTCGAAGTCTGTTGCAGTGAAGACTTGCTCGAGTTCGCGTTTGTTTTTGATATCACCTTTGACAATGTGAATATTATTGATCAGTTTCTCGTGTCCGTTGGAGAGGTTATCGAAGATGATAACTTGATGACCTGCGTTGGCTATGGCTTTGGCAGTGTGCGATCCGATATATCCCGCACCGCCGGTGATAAGTACTTTCATTGATTCCCCCACCCAAGCAATGCGTAGATTCCTACTGCGGCGAATGAGGCGACAGTAATGTATTCAAAAGCAATTATCCAGGTAAGATCTTTTTTTATATGATGATGCACTAGTCCCCACGTAATGTAAGACAGTGTGACAATGCCTAGCATCACCATACGAATAGTCTGGTCGTGTGAGAATGCAAAGAAAAATGTTAACCCCATGGCAATGAGAAGACAAAATATGATTGTCCGGGGTAGATGGTTTCGAATGTTTTCAAGTAGATTATCCATATTACAGAATCAATCCGCTTTGTACTAAAATTAAGCTTAACACAATAAATCCTAAAAACACAGCATGCAGGATGCTATGTCCATGCTTGTCGCGCTGAATGCGTTGCTTGGCAATAATGAATCCGTCGATGATGAGCAAGATAGTGAACAGGATACCAGCGAATGTTACAACTGTGCGTAATACTTCTTGCGGATCGATCAACGGAGCACCTGTTGTGTCTTCCGGTAATGGATAGGTCTGTGCTCCGTCTGGTTTAGTCAATTGTGTTGAACCAGAGCCTGTCGCGCTGGCGGACGAAGTTGCTGTATAGGTAGGTTCGAATCTGAGAGCTACTTCACGCCCTATAGCTGGTCGTGGTGTAGATGCTGCAACTTGTTGAGGCACTGTCAGTGCTCCAGCAATCCCACCAGCTGGTTGACCAAACATTTGAACAACTATAACCGCTTCGTATCCATTGAATGGCCCACTGACTACTGAGACGCCTATTTCCTGATAATTTGGATTGAGAAGATTTGCTCTATGCCCAGGACTATTCATCCAAGCATTGACTGTGGACGTCGTGTCTCGAAAATCCCGAGCCAGATTTTCACCTGCTCTCGTGTAGTTGTATCCTGCTTGGTTAATGAAGTACCACGGTTCTTTTCCATCGGGTGCAGTGTGAGCCCAATAGCCTTTTGCGAGCATGTCTGCTCCTTTTGCTTCAGCAGCCCGGGTGAGTTGATCGTTTCTACGCAGAGGTAGTAATCCGTTTTTACCTCGTTGATCATTGGTTTGTGCAATTATGTCATCTGTTGTGATGGAATATTGCACGCCGAGTACTTGAGGATGCGCTTGTTTAACATATGAAAAACAGAGTTGTAAACCTAAGAGGAAAATAATGGCTGTATGGAAGGCGATAGGTTTGAGTAAGTGTGCACGATACTCATTTTTGTGATGGGGAACAAAGAAGTGTGTAAACCTAATTTTGGACATTATACTAACCATAACAAAGCCGATGTTGTGAGGCAATATGATATTGATCTCTGTATAAAAATGCTCCAAATCGTATGCGAGGGAGCGCAGACTTGGAGCATTTTGGCAGGATTAAAGTCCGCCAACAACTGCTGTGTTTGAGTTAAGATTGTTTGAAACACCAACATTTGTTGTGGATCCGCCAGTTGCGATGCCGACGTTGCCGCCAGTATTGCTGCTAGCTGAGTTGCCACCAGAATTTGAATTGGTAGTAACGATGTTTAATACCTGAGCATTGTTGGACTGTCCAACTATAGTTGTAGATTTGTTAGTTACAGATGTTGAATTAAAAGAACCAGCACCGTTTCCGGAATTGCCGCCTGATGTTACACCTTGTCCTACGCATCCACAATCATTTACTGCTGCTTGGTTTTTGTTTGCGTTTGTTTGAACACCTACGTTTGTTGTTGTGCCGCCTGTGAGGACGCCTACGTTACCGTTAGTGTTTTTGTTTGCATAGTTTCCGCCCGAGTTAGATGTTGTGCCAACGACATTTGCTACTGATGCATTGTTTGATTGACCAACGACTGTTTTCTTTGAGTTATATACGTTAACAAAATTCCAAGAATGTGCTCCATTTCCAGTATTTCCTACACCTGTTGAAGCGCTTACAGATACTGCTGCAATGAGTGCAACAGTTACGATTGCTACTGTACCTACGATATATTTCTTCATTTTTATTTTCACCTCCTTCCTATAATCTATTTGAAAAAGAATTCCTCTTATATTTAGAACGAGAATGTTCAACCGACTATTTTTTTCGGTTATATATCTACTGTAGAGAGAATGTATGCCAAGAGTCAAGTACTTTAATTACACAAAAAACCCTCAGATGGAGACCCAAGGGTTTAATTTTTTACTTATGTGTGTTTGGTTATATTGTTTCTTGTGCTACGATTGCTGCTTTCTTTCGCTTGATTGCAAATATTACTGATCCTGCGACTACTGGGAGTAGTCCGAGTATGAATAGCCAGTAGTTGGATGCTGTTTGTGCATTCGAGTTAACGCCAACTGCTGCTGCAACTATTGGTTCGTTCTCTGGGATACCAAGAGTGTCGTCAACATAGTATTTCTGTCCGTTGTCGAGTGTTATCTCAGCACCTTGTTGAGCGCTGCTTCCTGAACCCATATTCTTTAGTGTCATCTTGCCGAGGACTGCTCCCTGCGCGGCGGCGACCTGATTGTTGCTTGCTGCTGTTGGTGCAGGTGTCTGTGTATTTGACTGAGCTTGAGCCACTGGTGTTGGTGATGTTTGTGGTTGAGACTGCTGTGCTTGTTGTGATCCACCTTGTGCCTGAGCTGCTGGAGCTTGCTGTCCTGGACCTACTACGCTGCCTGTCCATTTGCCCATGACATTGACCATGACTACTCGGAATGTTTTGCCTACAAAGTTGTTGTTAACAAAGTTCATGATGCTTGCGCCTACGTTTACATTACCTGTTGTGACAGATCCGCCATCTGTATTGCGACTTGCGCTGTTGTTGCCGGTATCTGCGTTAATTTTGACGTTGTTTTGTAGTGTTGCATTGTTTGATTGAGAAGTTGCGCTTGAATTGCTCGAGTTTGCAGCTGCATCGTTTGTTGATTCAGTACCGTTGCCTTGGTTTGCGACAACTGTGCCGTCTGGCTGCACTGTGAATTCAATGCCTTCAGAACCAGCGCTGGAGCCGTTTGAGTTGCCACCGTAGATGGTGCCGCGCCATGTGCCATTATCGTTGACGAGTACGATGTATCCACCGTCTTTTGAATTGACGTTAGCCACGTTGTAGATATTTGCGTCAACATTGGTGCTGCCAGTCTTAACTGAATTGTCACCGTTTGTATTTGATTGTGTTTTGTTGTTACCTGTATTTGCGTTTACATCTAGATTATTGTCTATATCTGCTACGTTTGCTTGAGTTGTTGAATCGGAGTTTGAAGAATTAGATGTCGCGTTGCTGTTTGACGAGTCACCGTTTCCTGAGTTTGATACATGGTTTCCTGAAGCGTTGTTACCGGCTGCACTGTTTCCAGCTACACCTGATGTGTTAGCCGACTCTGGGATGATAATATTACCGACATAGTCACCAAAGATGTTTATTACATCAACTGTGCCTGCGATAATATTATTATTTAAGAAATTCAGTACCGTAAGCGCGACATTTGCATCACCAGATGTGACACTTCCATCTCCTACGTTGGAATCAGCTTTATTGTGGCCTGTGACTGCGTCGATCACTACGTCGTTGACGACGTCAGCGTCGTTGCTGAGATTAGTTACTGACGAATTCGCGTTATTTGTTGTTGCGCTGTTATCAGAGGAATCGCCGTTGCCAGTGTTTTTAGCTGTTGAGCCTACAACGCCGTTGGAACATGTTGTGCCCGATGAGCCACCACATGAAACTGTTGCTGCAGATGATCCTAACACTATGTCACCTGATGCATTGCCGTTTACGTCATATTGATTGACTTCAAGGCCTGAGACATTATTGTTTGCGCCATTAATAACAGTGACTCCGACATTTGCATCGCCACTGACAACTTCACCGTCGCCTGTGTTGCGACTCGCTGTATTAACACCGGTGACAGCGCCGACTTGTACGTCATTGGAGAGATTGGCGCTATTTGCGAGTTCTTGGTCTGAAGATGTTGAATTATTTGATGTAGCGTTATTTGAAGATCCGGTGCCGTTGCTACCATTCGCAGCTGTGTCGCCGCCGCCATTTCCTGAACCTGTGCCGCTGACATTGGAATTGACATTATTTATAACTGATCCATTTACATTTGCATCGCCAGTTTTTACTGAACTGTTGCCTGTTTGGCTATTTCCGTTCTGATTTCCTGTTGCTACACCTTGTGCTGGAGTAACCGGTGGCTGTGCTGCAGTTTGCTCTTCTTCCTCTTCGTCAGCGACTGATGGCTTGGCTGTTTTTGCTGGCTTTGGTGTTGCTGCCTGAGCAGGTGCTGCTGATTCGGTCGGAGTGTTTGTCTTAGGTGTTGCTGCAGGCTTCGGTGTCACTGCTGGTGCTGGAGTTGTGCCAGATGCAGGAGGTGCTGTTGCTGCAGGCGCTGCGGTAGCAGCTGGAGCTGCAGTTGCGGCGGCTGGTGGGGTTTGTGTTTGTGGTGGAGGAGTAATAGTTTCTTCTGCATGAGCGTTAACTGCGAACGCTGAAAGTGATACTACGTTTAATGTGATAGTTAATAGTAGTGCGACAAGTTGTCTATATAGTTTGTTCACATTATCCCCCGTGGACTTTGATTTTTATTATTACTAAACAATTCGATATACTTGTATACATTGAGCTGTTTATTAATTTGATTGCTTCCTTGAGTTACTCCTTACTCACCAAGGGCTTTCGGGAGTAACTCGGGTAATAGGAAACTTGAACATTTAATGTGACATATTCCAATAACCCATAGCGTACCACCATGCACCGTTACCGGTACCTGTTGGAGGTGTAGGCATTGCAATACTTCCATTGTTTAACATGTTCTGATTAGCAGCTGTTGATGCTGATACATCAGTTATTCCGACGCCTGTGTGGATATAAGGGTCTGAGATAGCGTATACAGAACCTGTATTGCTATTAGCCTTGTTATAACCAGTGTTGCTATCGAAATATCCAACGTTGTTTACATCACTGAGGTTAGCCTGTGCTGCTGCAGATGTGTTGTATTTATTCAATACAGAATCTGAGTGTGAAGAATCCCCGTTACCGAGGTTCTTTACAACTGAGTCACCGAAGCCAACGCAGCCACAATTGTCCATCCATGTAGAGTTTACGTTTACATCTGTATTGAGGTCGACGCCAACGCCACTACCCCCTGTCCAGATTTCAACATCACCACCAGTGTTTGAGTTAGCTTTGTTTTTACCAGTGTTTGAATAAACGTCTACGTAGTTAAGAACATATGCATCGTTGAACTGAGTTGCAACCTGAGTATTAGTCAAGTTAGCTACAGCTACGTTGTCAGAATCTACACCGTTACCACCGTTAGCAACTGTTACGCCACCGCCTAAGTGTGAAGCTCCTAATGGAGAACCTACCTGAGCGAAGTTTGCATTTGCTTTATTGTCGATAGTGATTGGTGATACTACTGAAGCGCCGGTTTTGATAAATGTATCTCCACCAGTATTGCTGTTTGCTTTGTTGTTACCTGTTGAAGAATCAACAGAAACTACGTTAGCAATGTCAGCTACGTTTGACTGTGTTAAAGCTGTTGTGTTGTTTGAGTTAACTGCAGCTTTGTTGTCTGATGAATCACCATTACCTTGATTAGTAACAGTTGTTGATCCAAGAGCAGCACAGCAATTGTCTATCTTCGCAGAGTTCTGATTTGCAACGTTTTCAATAGCGACTCCTACGCTTGATCCACCTGTGACGATACCTGAATCACCACCTGTGTTCTTGCTTGCAGAGTTTCCACCAGTATTTGAAGATACTGAAAGATTGTTATTGATTGATGCAGAGTTAGTTTGTGAGACTGAAGTTGAATTGCTTTGATTTACTGTAGCATTGTTTGTTGAGTCAACACCGTTACCGAGGTTGCCTACTGTTTCAGCACTAGCAGATACTGGAGCTAAAACCAAAGATAATGCTACGATTGCGACAAAAATTTGTTTCATTTATTTATTCACCTCCTTCCTAAAATTTATTTTTAGCTGTTAATCATTGACTGCTATTTTTATTATTCGTATACTATATTGTTTTGTTATATTTCTTATACTAACAAAACCTAAAGCACCTCACAATAATTATTTTTTGACAAAAAAGCAGTGCACGAAATAATTAGCAACCGCAATTTAAAATGCGTTTTGCTTCTAGTTATTTTGTACACTGCTTCCGTGTGCGGTCAGCTATGTTTTTGTTTTCTTATTTCGTTTTAGAATATCTAAATTTTTTTGTCAAGCAGATATTCTATTTTAATTAGATTCTCTTGCTTAGCTCTGCTGTTTCTATTGGTTGATTGGTTTTTGTAATCTCACGTGTGCTGATTTGTGTTACGCAATGATTCTGAATTATTATCTCAATACTTCCGTATCCACCGTGTACTTTTTGTAGCGCATCTTCGATTTGTTCGATAAGCATGCCTGATACTTTTTTTGCAGAGTAATCAACCATAGATAGAATAATCTCTTATCCGTTATATTTTAATATCAATGACTTCCTTGTTTGCTCCGTTTACTTCACCGATTTGGAGCTTAACTGGTTTACCTACGATGTCTGGTGTTAACACAAACCCGACACGAGTTACTTTTGTTGAATCTGGTTCGACAATTACACTGCCTTTAATGTTTACGTTTTCTTCTGTGTAGATTTCAGCTGCTCTCTTTTGATTATCTACGACTAGTCGCAATAAATCGAGAGGAGAGACGATAAGGCGCTCTGCACTGGAATTCTTGAGTTCCACTTGCAGTACAAAGAACTTGCTGCCATTTTTTGCAGTAGCCGGTGTTCCTTTAATAAGGATCTCGTCTGCTTTCTCTGCGTATTTAATTGTCATATCAACATTATTTTTTGCTTGCTTGCCAGTGATATCGATTGCTTTTGCAGAAAATGTTTTGTTAATATTTGTTTTTGGATTGTTAGATGGTTTGTTGTCTGATTTTGCATTTGATGCACCAGCAACTTGTCCTTGTGCAGTTTTTTGTGAATTCATCGAATTATAGGCGTATATTGCACCTGCTATAAGGACTACGATAACAACACTTATTACTATAGTTTTTGTTGCTGCTTGTTTCTGAGACATATATTCCTTTCGAGTAATTTTCTATCCTCAATCTGGATAATCTTATTAGAATTTTTAGAGGCATATCGCTTATACA
>CAZGHS010000002.1:53626-88279 GCA_964525495.1 uncultured Gammaproteobacteria bacterium | reverse complement strand
GTCAAGATAGATGCATTGATATTGACAGCACACTAAAAAACCATGTACCTTATATATATAATAATTTTAGTTAAACCTGCCTTATGATTGAAACAAATTCTAAACCAACAGTCCCTACTCCAAATGTATCAGTGCCAAAAGTTGATGCATCAAAACATACTTCTTTTAGTTCACATAATTCGTCTAACCCAGAACATAAATCTGGAATAAAGAAATCAACATTGATTGTTTTAATTGTTTTATTTGTTGCGGCAATAGGTGGCGGATTATTTGCATACATTAATTACTCTCAAACAGGGAACGTTGATATTACACAGAGTCCGGAAACATACGCATGGCGTCCTTATTCGGTTGCGGGAACATGTAGTGGTGTCAAAGTCATCGGTCATGTAGAGCAAGTGGCATACGATTTCAATTTTACCTTTGTATTATCCCAGCCAGGACGTACAGCATCGTTTGTACACACCTTTAAGTCTAAACCAGTATCAAGTGGTCATAAGATTGATGAAGATGTCATGTGGAATGCTCTAGGAGCTGAAGGGATAACCTTTGGTTCACTTCTTAAGACAGGTGATACTGTTAATTGGAATGTAGATGTAACTTATACAATTAACGGTAGTCCGAAAAATGAAAAATATGCTGATTCGTTTAAAATATTTGATACTTCATGTTCTCAGCAAGCTTCACCAACACCTACATCACTCCCAACTGGTACACCAGTAAGTAGCCAAGCGCCTTCGCCTACACCAAGTCGAACACCTGTGCCAACAGCTACAGGTACACCTGTTGCGAGTCCATCTGAACCGCCAGTAGGTGGACCATCAGCTACGCCTACATCTGTACCAACTGCCACGCCAACTCCTGGTCCAACAGATCCACCAGGCTCTACTGCAACACCAACACCGGGTCCTACAAACCCTCCGACCAGCCAGACAACGAATCCACCTCAGAGCACGGAAGTAGCTCAAACACAGAGTGAACAGTTGCCTAAAGCAGGAGTTCCATACGGCGTCTTGTTCATGGGAATTGGAGCTGTGTCACTTGGATTGTCAGCAGTGATCGCATTTAAGAAACGCCGATTCTAGAGACAGTTTGTATTTGTGATCTTTATTAAAGCTCGTATTATGTACGAGCTTTTTTGTACACTTTAACTGCAAGATATCCACAGACTCCGCCAACAAAATCTACGAAGACATCGCTTATCCTTGGCTGACGTGTGCGGTTGAGAGACTGATGGAACTCGTCTGTTATCCCGTAGATCGTTATAAAAACTAATCCACAGATCGCAGTCTTGGTAAATGAGTTAAATTTGCGGGTGAAAGCAATTATAAAGGTGACATATAGGACTGCGTACTCTATTATATGTGCGAGTTTGTGCGCGAAGACGTCTGCGTTTTTACTTTCGCTTACAGATACCGCATCTTGAGCTGACATATAGAAGATGAGTGAAGCCCACAATATAAGTGGTACATACCGAAGATATTTATTTTTCATAGTTATTCTAGATGCAAGAAGTCAGAGAATATATCGCTACCATGGTCAATGATTGCAATGTTGATTGGATTGCCGCAGGCAACTTTAGCGTAATAGAGTGTGCCGGATGCAGGGGCACGAACTGTACGATCGTTATAGTCAACCATATCTACTCCAGTATGGAATCCAGAAAGGTATCTTGATGACCACTTTGTTTTACCAAATTGTTGAGTGATAACTGGGTTGCTTAACGGCCACTCCCAACCGCCTGCACCGAATCCAGATACGCTGATCGAATTGTCATCCTGGAAATATGATATTTGGCGTGACTTAAAATAGGCATATGGTGAAATAAGATCGCCAATAAGGGCTGAGTCTGTTAGCTTACCGTTTGCAATGGTTTCAACATGGAGATGAGCTGCTGTTGAACAACGTGGTGCTCCACTATTACCCATAGTGCCGACTCTACCGCCTTGCGAGATAGAGCCTTGCTTTGTGAGACCATATATTGGCAGACTGTAGGAAACTTTCCCGTCTTTAAATATGAGCTGTGCGAGCTGTTGCTCTCTTGATCTAGCAGCTTCGAGAAGCTTAGCATATTTTACTTCGTCGTTTTTGGTGACCTGCAGTAGGGTTTCTTTTGCTTTCTTTTGACTGTCGAGTGTCCGCTTTAAATCTTCAAGTTTTTTACGGCGATCTTCGATTTGCTTTTTTTTGTCTTCTAACTCGATCTTTTTTGTATTTATATCGTTTTGATTTTGCTGGAGCTGCAGAAGTGATTGTTTGTCGTAACTCTGCATATATGACATATAAGCATAGCGAGTTAAAAATGTATCAAAGCCGTCTGATGCAACTAAAAGTTTGAGGGGTGTCACCTCACCACGCTGATATGTTGCCACAACTCGTTCGGCAAGAATATTGGATATTTTTTCAAGTGTTATCTCTAGTCCATCGACTTGCGACTGTAATACTGATATCTCGGCTGCAAGCTTTTCAATTTCTTGGCGAACTTCGGTGATTCTTAATGTTGTTACTTCGATTTGAGAATTGAACTGCGAGATCTGATTGGAGAGTGTTCTTTCTTGGCTTTGTAAACTATTTAGTTGCCTTTGTAGTCGCTCAATTTCTTCTTTTACGTCTTTATACTCTTCGGTGACATTCTCTGTAGTGTCTTCTTGTGCGAGTGCTTTTACGAATACGACTGAAACAATGCATATAGCTACACATAGACCGAGCAGAATGAATTTAATATTCTTCATTATGTTCTCACTTTAGCAGATTTGAACGGTATTATCAATTTAGTAGCGTTTGAGGTTTCTTACAACTGCGGCGTAACTTCCTATTGCTCCGATGAGCATGCCAATGACCATTTCAGCTGAAAGTAACATAACAATAAAGAGAGGAGATATTGGGTGCAAGGGGATGCCGTCTACGGCTATTCTGCTAACGTTGCTTGAGAGCATTGCCATGAATGTTTGGGGAGTTAATGGAATGATCGGGATCCCAGTTAGGAACGCTTGAATGCCTGGCGAAATGAAATACAAGATTCCGAGCGTAGCTGCAGCTCCAATGATACTTCCTACAAGACCATACAGCATTCCTTCTACTATGAACGGTGCTCGGATATACCACCCAGTGGCACCGAGCAATCGCATAATTTCAATCTCGTGCTTACGCTGGGATATACGCATGCCGATAATAGTCCAGACCACGAGTATAGACTCGATGAAGAGGAGAGCGAGTAGTACGACTCCAGCTGTGCGCACACCGCCGAGCCAACTCTCTAATTTGTTTACTACTTCTTCAATAAAAATAACATTTACGCCTTCCTTCTGTTCTACTATTGTTTTGAGAGAGCGTAAGTCTTCAATATTCCAGGAGGTTATTTCCAATGATGGTGGTAGTATTCTTTCGTTGACTATATCTAGATTGGGATCGATATCGTCGTCCTGTGTATCTTCCTTAAATCGTTGAACTGCGTCTTTCGAGGAGATATAGGTTACTTCTTTTGTGAGCCCCGATTGTTCCAATTGTTGTTTAATCTCTAATATTTCCGTTTCTGGGGTATCGTTTGGATAAAATGCTGAGATTTGTGGTTTCGTTTCGAAATGTTTTAAAATTGATGAGCTCAGGAATCCAATCATTACGAATATGGTTACCATGAAGAATGTAATAACCATGATTAAAACGGCAGACAGCGTTTGATATGGTGAACGCCTAATATGGCGCATACTTAGCTTTAAGCTCATGCGTGCTCCTTATGCTTTTTTTCGACAGGGTTTTCGTACACACCTTTTTTTACATCGCTCGCGACGCGTCCATTATCTATGGTTATGACACGCTTTTTCATTGTATCAACAATAGTATGATTGTGTGTTGCCATTATTACCGTTGTTCCAGATTTATTAATTTCTTCAAGAAGGGTTAAGATACCCCAGGCTGTTTTAGGGTCGAGATCTCCTGTAGGTTCGTCAGCAACTAGGATTTTTGCTTCAGTTGCAAGTGCACGAGCTATTGCTACTCTTTGAATTTCTCCACCAGAGAGTTGCGCGGGAAAATATTTTTCTTTTCCTTCGAGTCCTACTTTTTGAAGTAGCTGTAGGACGTCGTTTTTGTATTTTTTTTCTATGTGACCGAGGACTTCTAGTGCTAGTGCTACGTTTTCAAAAACTGTCTGATCGTGCAGCAGCTTGAAGTCTTGAAACACCACTCCTATTTTTCGTCGTAACTTGTGAATGTTATTTGGTTTGAGTTTTACAACATCGAGATCGTCTACCTGTATATTTCCTTCGGTAGGACGCATTTGCCCTGTAAGCAATTTTAGAAGAGTAGTCTTCCCAGCTCCACTTTGGCCCACAAGAAAAACAAAGTCACCATCAGGAATTTCGAGTGTTATTCCAGTTACACCGTATGTTCCATCGCCAAATTTTTTGGATACATTTTCAAATGCTATCATCATTAATTAGTATAACAGATATCAGAAATTATTTTTCTATAATAACGCTTCAAATTATTGAATACTTTCAGTCCATGAATATATTTTTTTCCCAAAAATACCCATGGAACTGAATATAAAATCCGGTCGACCAGTAAATATTTCACTAGTACCTGATGGGACTTGTCGACCTAATTGGAAACCTGATCTCGCATAATAAATACCTTCTGAATTTAAGGCTGTTGCTACGGATAGAGAGCCACTTGAACAGGATGTACCGGAAAAACCGATTGCAGAATCGCAGGCAGTATCTATTGCACCGTCTGCAAAGAATATACCTTCAACTCGCGTCACACTAGGCGCAATTCCAATATTTCCTGCAACGATATAGATTAGGGAGCTGTCTCCAGAACTCCCAATATCGGTATTAGTATTGATATAGAGGTCACCGGGAATAAAGAAGATTACTTGCTTTCCCGTTAGTTGTGTCTCCCATCCTGCACCGGTTATTGTATATTTTTTAGAGTTGTTTGCCTGAGAAGATGTGTCTATATAGGTACCAGACGTTGTAAAATCACTTATACCATGTATGTTTTTTGTTGTGACTTTATCTCCATAACTGGCAAATAGTTCGTTGTAGCTCATTGTATCGGTTACCTCATAATTATTGACCGACCAGTTTCGAGCATTCGTCCCTCCGTTGCCAAAATAGGCACCTGCCCCTTTGTACAAAATTACCGAATTTGTGTCAGGAGAGAAATTTGTTCCGGTAGGTAAGTCGGATTTAATGGATTGAGCACCGATCGCACGCGAAAATGTGTCACCCTGTCGAACTTGGAAATATCCTACAGAAGCCGCCGTGCACCCCCCGACAGGACAGATGACTACATCTTCGTTATCTAGTCCTACTTCGTCTGTAGGAAGATGTGGTATTGTTTCGATAAAATTGACATAACTATCGGTATGGACAGGAGGATAGGTATCATTTACATTCACCTTTATAGGTAAACCACCGCTACTCTTTTTTGCTCGCACCTTAAAGAAAACATATTTGACTGGCTTTGCGACCGGACTCATAGCCTCAAATGGTTTTGCTAAGAAGCTTGATGCGCCATCAGTATACGTAATGCAGCTTGGAAGTGAGCTTGACCCTGCATCTGGACAATCAATAGACATGCGTTCCTTCATTTCAAACGAGGATCCATGCGCAACGTAACTTTGAATAAAAAAAGTTGCAGTTTCCGGAGAATTAAAACTTGGCTTATACAAATCAAAGTACTCGCTATTTATCTTTTCATAAAGCCATATGTGGCTAAAGGCACGTCCGAGCGAATATATTTGAATCCTCACCCAGTAGTCTTTACCTTCTTCCAATATTTTTAGAGGCTGAAATTTATCTGCTATTGAAGAAAGTGTCCCTATGTCTTTTTTTGTAGTATCAACTGTCAGATTAGGTGTTGGTTGAGGTGGAGCAGTTGTACCTGGAGGGCTATAATATATAGTGATTTCCATGTCTGCTGCAGCATTTGGCATTGATACTCCGGATACGGCAGTATATGTTCCCAAATCTCCCGAGGGGCGCACTACTTCAAAGCTCATAGGACTACCATAACAAGAGAATTCTCCATACGCTATGCAGGTTGTTCCTGGCGTCGGATTACCGTTTATATCTCTTCTCTCACCAGTCGTACAAGGGAACCTTACGGTGTCATTCGTTCCGTCTTTATTCGAGTCAATTGGAATATCGCAAGATGAGGTAGGAATTGTTTCAGGGTCAAGAAACTTAGCTGATCCATTTACGTCAGTCATACTGAACCTTCCGTCGATTGGTTCATTAGAATTTTCTCCGCTACAATTATTTGTCATAAAAGATGACCAACCGGGATTTGTACCCATTCCTGTGTTTTTTTGTTTTACCCATACGCCAGGAACTGGTGCGTTTGTTTGCGCATTTATTACCCTCACATTCACCTCTGGAATAAACGCATAAGCCGTAGATGGAGATACTAGATATGCCGTTATTATAAACAATGCAAAAATTAGATATCTATTCAATTGTAATTTCATGATTTGGCCTGGTATCCTCTAACCATTTCCTATAATCTTTATTATTACCTGTTATTGTCCTATTTTCTATAACAGCAAATGCAAAAAGCACTTCGTCATTCGTATCAGCGTTTGGATCTGCGTATGATCCTTTCAGAGCTCGCAACTGACTCACCGATTCATTCCGAATGTTCCATAATTCATCGTCAAAGCCTTTATCTATTGTAATTCTCTGGCCGTATACTTTGTTAAAAGTATACCCTGAATTAGTAACATATGCTGCGTCAATTTCAGCTAATGACGTATCTGCTTTTATCTTATTAATTGCATCCGTGGCTGTTAACTTTTTTGATTTAACCTCGTCATAAATAGGAGTTATTTTTGCTTTTACTATTTCCTTTGCTCTTTCGATCCCAATTTTAGGTAAGATAGAATTGTAAAACTATATTGACACTAATGTCCCCTGGATGCGTTCTGTTCGGTCGTTTATAATTTTTTTGACGTTTTCGACGGCCTTTATGCGTGCAGAATAATCTTTATTAAATGTGTTAAATATAAATTTATCAATTACAATAAGCCCATCTATTTCACCCTGTTGAAGCGTGATTGAGTCGTTAATAAGTTTTTCCTGCAATGCTTGTTTTGTTAGTAGAGAGTCTTGCTCCCCTTTTGGCATAAGCGATTTCTCGTATTCGAAATCCTTTTGATATATATTTTCTCTACCTACGGTCATTATTATTTTGTTTGGATCTTTGACTACCTCTGGAGGTGACGTTTTCTTCTGACTGAGAAACAGACCAGCTAAGATGATGGTAAGAATACAGCAAATAACTATAATTGAAGTTTTGCCGTAAGGGAATCCGATTTTTCTTGCTAGAACTTTATCCATGAACCTATTGTTTTATACTTTACTACTTTTGTAAATACGTACTACTCATTTTTGGAACTTTAGTAATTGCGAGAATTTAGAATTGCTATCTTCTTTTAAGTCCTGATAGCTTCCCTGCTCTACTATTTTGCCGTTATCGAAGATGAGGATTTTGTCTGCGCCTTTAAGCGTTGAGATTCTATGCGCAATTATTATTAGAGTTTTTTCTTTGGACAATTCATTGTATATACCGTTCATAACTTTTTCTTCTGTTTGACTGTCGAGGGCTGATGTTGCTTCGTCGAGAAGAAGAATCTGGGCATTTTTACAGATTGCTCGGGCTATTCCAACACGCTGTCGTTCACCACCTGAGAGTGCGTAACCTTTTTCACCAATCGGTGTGTCGACGCCCAGCGGAAGTTTTTGAATTACTTCCTCAAGCTGCGCTACGGCAATTGCTTGGTTAATTATTTTTGCAGGAACTTCTCTCATCATAGTAATATTTTCTTTGAGTGATAAATTGAATAACTCTGTTTCTTGTAAAACTATGGCTATATTTTTGGTGAGTTCTTCGTGTGAAACATCGTATAAGTTTTGCTTGCTAATAGTAATGGCTCCCTCTTGGATCTGATACAGACCGAGCATAAGTTTTACTAATGTAGATTTTCCGGATCCGGAGTGACCGGCGATGCCGACTTTCTCACCCTTATTAATGGTAAGTGAAAGGTCACGGATTGCTTGAGCCTCGGTTGCGTACGTGAATGAGACTTTGTTGAAATTGATTTTGCTCCAGCGGGGTGGGAATTTCTCTGTGCCTGAATGGACGAATGTGTTGGCATTATAGAGTGGCATCATTCGCGAAATATCAGAGCGGACTTCGAGTAAATCGTCGAAGGACTCCACTGTATCGGTTACTCGTTGCGTGAAGTTAAAGAAATATGACCAATACATAATAATAGTTCCGGCTGAGATAACTCCCGCCATTACTTCGTGGGCAGTGGTGACAAGAAAAATTGATCCGATGATTGCTGTTGCTGTATTGAAGGTGATCCATTTGAGGTTGCGAATACGGATTTTTTTATATGTGACGTCTTTAGCAGCACTCTCTTTTTCAATAACTTTTTTACTGAGGGTGTCCTTAGCTCCCAGAGCTTTGATGGCGAGCATATTTGAAGCTCCTTCGATAAACGTACCACTCGCCTGCTCCTGCTGTTTGTTGTATTCGTCAAGCAGATGATTAATCTTTTTACTAAAAAATATTTCAATGCAGGCCATTACAAGGAAATATCCTAAATAGAATACTAGGTACCATGGATTGGAAAGAGATGTAGTCAGGACCGTACCGATAAACGTAATGAGCGTCAGGAGAATATTATTTGTCAGGATGCGCATGAAGCTTTCGACGGCTTTGCTTCCCGTCATAATGCGCTGGATCTTGTTCCCCGTGTTTTCTTGCTGGTGCCACTCGAGGGAAAGTTCGACGAGTCGATCGAACCCCCAGACTTTGGTATTGTAACGAGCATTTACTGCGATGCGTGCCATAGAACCTTTGACTATCTGGCGAACTATAGACACAAGGATCTGGGTTCCGCACAGTATGGCAATCAGCGTATAAAAGGGTGTGAGGTCTGTGCCTGGTGTGTAGTTGGTGAAAAAGTCTACGGTACGAGCAAGAATAAATGGCGGAATTAAATAGTTGAAATAGAGTAACGTAAGTATGGAAACAAGGACAACGAATTTCGTTTTGCCTGGCTCTATAAAATGCCAACACGATTTGATTACTTCTTTCCAAGGAAGTGGTGTGAAGTCTTGAAGATCTCTTTTCATGCATTAATCATAGCATTACTGAAGCGGTTTACAGATGGTTTCTATAACGTTTTGGCTGTCTTGAGACCGGCTTCGATCATTTCGTCTAATTCCCCATCAAGAATGGATTGTGATTGTGATGTTTCATATCCTGAGCGTAGATCTTTGACGAGTTGATAGGGATGAAGGACATAATTGCGGATCTGATTACCCCAGCTTGCGGGTTTGTAGTCGCCTTTTATTTCTTTAATTCCGAGACGAATTCGTTCTTCTTCAAGCTGCCAGAGACGTGCGCGCAACATCTTCATGGCATTTTCTCTATTTTGTCCTTGATAGCGTTCGTTTTGGGATGTGATAACTATTCCTGAAGGAATGTGTCGGAGACGAACTGCGGTTGAGACTTTGTTTACGTTTTGGCCACCGTGACCACCAGCTCGGAAGAAATCCCATTCGATATCGTCTTCTTTTATCTGAATGTCCGGTGTGTCTTCGATCTGAGGTAAGACTTCGACGTTGGCAAACGATGTTTGACGAAGGTTATCGGCATTGAACGGTGATTGACGGACGAGACGATGGGTACCTACTTCGTTTTTGAGATATCCGTAGGCATATGAGCCGTACACATATATAGTGACTGATTTATAGCCGGCCTCGTCACCTGGGCTGATGTCTGAAATGTCGTATTTCCAGTCTTTCCTTTCGAAATATCTTTGATACATACGTGCGAGCATTTCAGCCCAATCTTGTGCCTCGGTCCCTCCCTGTCCTGCATGGATGGAAAGAATTGCGTCGGCTTTGTCGTGTTGTGATGAGAGAAATAGTTCAAGCTCGAGTAAGTCGATCTGTTTATTGAGTTGGCGAATGATGCTTGTTAATTCCTGTTTTTCGGTTGTTGTGTCTGGTTTGTTTTCTTCTTCGTAGAGGCCTAACATGACGAATGCATCTTCTACTTTTTGTTGCATTTCTTGAATAGATTTGAGCTGTTGCTGGAGTGCGGAGAGCTCCTGCATGGTTTTGGATGCAGCTTGAGCATCGTCCCAGAATCCTGGTTTGATGGTTTCGGACTCGAGTTCACGGATTTTCTGCTCTTTTTCGTGGACATTGATGCGGGGTAAGAGTGTTTCTAGTCTGTTTTTGAGTTCGTGAAGTTGGTTTTTGATGTCGTCCATTGCTGTTGGAGTATACCAGATATTGAGTGATAGCTCAGCTATCTACGCGATCGTTCATTTTTCATTTGTTCAGGAAGCTCATGACTCTACTCCTTAATGACTATTTGCAGTAACCATTTACTTAGTAGCCCTGTCTTTTCTCGCTCGCCTTTGTCCTTAACAGGACAATTTGCCTCGCTACGGCGGAAACCTTCACTGCAGAAAAATAAATCGATCGCTGCACTAAGTTAATGGTTATTTTGCGCCGAATTCTTGTACCCAATAACGCTTATAGGTCGAGCTATCGTTGGTTGCGTAGCCGACACCTATTTCTTTGGCTTTGGAATTTAAGATGTTTGCTTTGTGGCCGCTGGAATTCATCCAGGCGTTCATTGCTTCTTGTGGCGATTTTTGTCCTGCAGCAATGTTCTCTCCCATCCATCGATATGTTGTATATCCTGCAGCTTTGTTGCGGGTGACAAATGTTGATCCGTCTTTGCCGTCATGGCTGAAGAAGTTTTGTGCACCCATATATGCAGCATAGTTTTGCGCAGATTGTGTCAGTGCATTGTTTTTTGTAAGTGCAGGGAGACTTACTTTAGCCCGTTCAGAGTTTACTAATTGAATCACCTGGTCTGTGTAACTACCGTTATCTAGAACGACGGGTACAGATGTTGGTGCTGTCGTTGGTTTCTGTGTGGGTTGATTCGTTGGTCGTGGTGTCGCAGTCTTAGTGGGCGCGGGTGAACTCGTTGTAGTTGTAATGCTACTTGCTTGCGGTGTAGGAGACGAAGTTGCTACTGCGGTTGGCGCTGATGTTGCCGATGTCTGTATTGTCGGCATCGCTGTCGGTGTTTGAGTGTTTCGCGGTTGTCGTGTCGGAATTGTGATTTGTAAGTACCTCGTTTGTCGTGTGAATTCTGGTTGCTGAATGTAAGGAGTCGGTATGGGTTGCATTGTGGGAATGTTTAATGTGCTGATATCTATGGTGATTGCGGTTGAAGATGCAACGGTATCTGTCTTAGCGCTTACTATTAAAAGCGCAGCAGTAAACAATACTCCGGAAAGAGCAATATATTTTTTCATGAATTTTTTTGCGTGCATACCATATGGGTAGTTTTGAGTTTAATACAGCGAACGCATAACCATTTTGGAAACTAAATTATATATTTCGCGAGTGAGAGAAATGATTTTTTAAAATTTAATTTCTCCGCCTGCGTTTTATGAAGAATAAGTTGTATGCACGGAATTTAGCATATGCATGTTTGTTTTACAAGAAGATGTATATGGCTTACATGAAGTCTTTATAATTAATGTCTTTGAAGAGATTGTCTGTGTCTGTAATTTCGTGAAGTTTTTTTGCATCAATTTTATTTTTTTCAATCATGTCACACAATGCGTTGAATCGTTCCCTGTGTTCCGCAAATCTTTTTTCTGCATAGTCTTTTGCTTGGACTGTCGTGATAAGGAATGGCCAATCACTTGATTGCAATAACAATAACTCGCGTGCGGTTTGATTGAGCAGATCTTTAATTTGCTTTGTTGGGCTGGGATGTGCCTTTGCAAGCTTTTCAAAACGATCCTCTGCTCCGTGTATTTCAGGCCACATATAGGCTGTCTCAGGGTTGTACCATGTCGAATGATGACCGCCGTCCCCCCATGAGCTTTCAGAAAGTTGAATCGCCGATGCACCTTGTGAATTTTCAATGAAATGTCTTGCTGATACTACATCGATATTTTTTTGTTTATACATTTGACGAATAACATGCTCGAGCCAATGTACACCTTCGAACCACCAGTGTCCAAAAAGTTCTGTATCGTATGAAGAAACAACCACACCTTCCTCACCTGTCTGAGCATAGTAGTCTTGTAAGTGGTGTGTGACTGATTCAGTAAAATGAGCTGCGTGCTCTTCTGCACGATGGAAGGCTACTTTTGGATTGTATACTTGCTTATGTTTCATGCCAGGCATTCTGTCTGTTATTTTCCAATATTGAATACCGCTGGTTGGTGCTTTTTTGTGAAATTCTTTGTATACAAAATCTCCCGGATATCCCCATTGTGCAGACCAGACTTGCATGCCTGTTAGCTTGTCTCGTCCAAACACATGTACGTTGGAATCCCCCACTGTATATGGTTGAAAAGTGGGGATACGCGGGGAATTTTCGGCTTTTTTACGCGCACGCGCTCTTTTTACAAATGGTTTTTGGAATAGAGAGAAAGAGTTTGGCATTTCTTCCTGAGTTGTATCGACGAAACCGTTGACTGCTTGTTCGATCACATGCGAGTCGGTAAAGAAATATTGCAGTCCGAGTTCGTCAAGGAAATGCTCAATACCTACTCGTTCGTTGATACTGAGCGGACGATAACCACATTCTGGTAGCCATATACCTGTAGGGCTGCGATCAAAATATTTTTTATAGTGACTGATACCGGTTTTGAGCTGTCCCCAGATTGCGCTATCACGGGATAATAATGGGAGATATCCGTGTGTCGCAGCACTGGTGAGAATATCTAAACCGCCTTTGTCCTGGAGATATTTGAACCCACCGATGATATCTCGGTTGTATGTGTGCTCGTAATCGTACAGAATCTTAGTGAACCAGGCGATATAGAAATCTATTGCGTGTTCTATGCCGGGTATTTTGGATGGCAATTCTTTTTTGTCTTCTTTGGCTGTTTTGAGACGATTTTTAATATACGCAATAAATTCTTTTTGCATATATGTGTCAGCGAGTTGTTCGAGCAACACGGGAGTTAATCCAAGACTGACTTGTGTAGGAATTTTTTCCTGATGAAGCGCATATAGCGAGTTAAGTAGTGGGATATATGTCTCGGCGATAATTTCGTAGAGCATTTCCTCGCCGTGCGGCCATTTGCCGCTCTTTCTGACATACGGTACATGGCTATGAAGTACGAAAATGAATGATCCGACTTTCACTGTGATCCTTTTTCTTTCTAAGCAACGACTGGTGCATATTCTAAATATAAATCTTTGCCGGTAATTGCACTTCGGTTACTCTTGGCTTGATGCAATAGTGCAACAAACTTTTCTTCCAGCTCCATTACCTTATCTGCATGCCCTATTTCTGCAAGCATTGCGAGTGCTTTTTTTGCGTTGCCTATGACTATGCGTGGCTCCGGACGATCTATATCTGAAAAAAACCATCCACAACTTGTAAAACTTGCGAGCCTGTATATTTGCATAGCACAGAGTTTGAGTATGACATCTACTTCTGAGTGTTTCAAGTCGCGTACCTTGTGTTTCTGTATAAACTCGCTTTCTGTAACTTGCCGAAGGTGTACATGAATGTATTCTTTCATCGCGTGATGAGGATCGTGGACTAATTCCTTGAGCTGTTTGACCGTGATATCTACAATATTTTCGGACAGTCCCATGATTGCATTAAATAAATGCTTTTTCCATTCACCGCTTACTCGTTTGTTGTAATCATCGTAGTCGACGCAGCAGTCACAATCTTCTTTCCATCGCTTGAGATCTCCACAGAGACAGCTCCAAGATGTATTATCCTGCAAAAAGGCTTCTTCCTTGATCGGAGACTGGGCATACATTTTCATCACTGTAGTAGGTTTGAATGAATATTGGTCTAGACTTTGGTTTAAAAAACGCTGTAAGAATTTTTCTCCGCCTTTGAGGTGATGGCCGTAGCGTTCACCATCAGTTGCTCCGAGTAGATGCACACCGTCTTGCTTCCCCCGGGGCGCAACGTAGTTTTTAGCAAATACATCAGCGTCGATCATGGAGTTGTTATCGAATGAGAGTGCTGAAGAAATATCTTTGTCGTAAAAAACAGCACTGATCCTGCGTCCTTCATATAGTTCTATCCAGTGAAGCTTTGTCGTATCTATCGGATTAGATGTTTGCCATGGTGCAAGAATGACGAGACGCATGCCGTTTTGGGCAAGAATATCGAGGACTTTACGCGACGCTCCTGTTTCTGCAAGCCAAAAACCTATTGGTGCGTGTTTGAAACGCTTGAGAAAGTCTGCATATCCCCAATAAATTTCGAGTTCTATATCGTCTTCGTGAAGAAGCGGAAGGATTGCGTGATCCCAGCTGCCACAAAAGGCAGTCCCTACTCCGTCTTTTTCATATGTTTCTTGATCGCTGTGAATAATTTTGTGATATGTTTCGGGATCGTGTTCTTCCATCCATTCTGCAAGGGAGCGGTAAAGGTCAAATGACATCAGGGAAAAGTTTCCAATTTGCGCGTTTGGACGATAGCATTCTTCGTTTATGCGTTCATTCCAATTCTGGATTTTTCCGGCAATATTCTCGGTAGGCATTTTACCAGTGAATGGATTTGTCCTTGGTGGCTGGTAAAAATGGCCATGGATGGAAACGTAATTGTACATATATCTATCGTAACTTTACGACAACAGGTTGACAAGCACTGGTACATAGAGCTACATTAAATTTACTGTGTAATGTTTACAAGTTAATTCACAAATTGATTTTATTTTATGAGAGAACTTATTGTTGATGAGTATTTACTTCCCGATGGTAGTGTTGATGTGGTAGCACTTCGAGATGATCTGTTTGACTATTTTAACACACTTCACTATATGTTGAGTGATACTGAGTTCGATATGATAGCTTCTCATGCTTTGGGATGGATACAAGATCACTTGAAAGACGGTTCTGTTTTTGATGGGTCAGTGCAAGCAAAAGCTCATGAAATGTCTAGTGGTGACCATCATGGCGATTATTATAAGGCGTTGATCTTACGCCGTGACCAGCTTTTGGCTGCACGAGATGTGTTCCGTGAATATACTAGCCGGTTACGAGAGATTTTTAGTGATGATCGAGAAAACGTAATTGCTGCGTTGAAGCAATTTGATTTTGAAACAGGAATATATTTACGTGCTACTGAGTATGCGAATGCACGAAATCAGGCGATGCAGGACTACGGATTGATGTTGGATAGTGAGTTGGAAGATGTGGAAGAAGCGATTGCTCAAGAAGAACAGTTTATGAATTTGGATTCTGGAGATACAGAAGAAAAACCAAAGAAACGAACTACACGAAAGACGACAAGTACTACTTCAGCTAAAAAAGCTAAAACAAAACGGTATTTTCACCGAAATATTTAATCTCAAAATAGAAAATTAGGAAAGACACAAGAGACAGAGGTAAAGAGCGAACGCGACAACGGATGCAATGAAATCGCAAGGCTATGCCTCACGGTTCTTTGATCTTGGTTGTCGTGTCGTGTTTTCTCTTTACCTCTGTGTCCTTATCGAAGCATGTCGCGCATCGCTCGAACTGTATCGTTGACGGTTTGTTTGTTCAGCTTCGTGCGCTCATAGACTTCCTTCATGTATTGCGGCAGCCGAATTGGAGAACCGACAAGATAGAGCTGTTCAGCGATTGCTGGAAGCTTTTGATCATGTGGGAGCGCCCGGAAGGCTGCCTTCGTCATATGAGTTGGTGCCTTTACCATTCCTTATCACCTCCTTTGTGTTTGTTTGAGTTATATGGGAGATTATTGCGCATTAATTCGTCGTGAAAGTGCTCGGTACCGCGAATCGTCGACGATGGCCTTGCCTAGCCATTGGAGGAGGAGCAACATGAGTGCTTCAAATATCGCCCCAACATAAAAACCATCCTTAGTGGCAACCGATGACACGCCGGCGTCAAAGGCTGCTGCCTTGATGAACTCGCCGAGTGTTTGAGTTGATAAAAAGTAACCGACCATAGTGGTGTGAACGGCGCTATACGTGTTGGCCTGCATATACTGGATTGCAAATGCAATTCCGATGCCCACCATTAGGATAAAAACGATGAATGGGAATCCATCCATCCGTGTCATCCGACGCGTCCACTCCTCGAAATTTGCCCAACTGTTTGTGGCTGCGTTTCGCATGGGTTTGTTCCTTTCATGTCCATTTGGCCTTTTCACGCTGCACTTAGCTGCGAGGTCAGGGCACGAGTAGATCGTGCCTAGAATTCACAGCTATGTGAGCTGAAAGGAAGGTTTTGAGATAAAGAGAAAAAATTACTTTCTGTCTCTTGTGTTAAAGTACAAATGAGCTCGTTTTATCGAACTCACGCTCGAATATGAGCTTTATCAGTATACCACTTTTTGACTTAAAAGTAAATACTATAGGTTATTTACTACTATTTTATTGTGCCAATTTGGGATATAATCCGTTATACTATTTTAGTTTCCTATGGACGCCCATACCTCTTCATCATCTGATTCTTCTTTTCAGGCTATTCCTGAAATTAAATCTCCTGCGATCAAGGAGTTTCTTGAGGCGTACGATCGAGAGGAACGAGCTCTCGGACAGCAAGAAAACACTGCTAATATTCAAGTTTCCCGCGCTGCAGCTACTTTAGCTGTTATTTATGAGCGCATTCGCCAGGCAATTGATTACCAAGAGGAACAAGTGCTTCGACGACGAGCACTTTCTCGTATTATTTTGCGTAGACTGACATCAGCAAAAAACGGCGAGCGTAGTATTGCTGAGGGTTTGATCCGTGAAGCCACCTGGGCACATTATTTGCCAAATAGCAGTTTGCCTCCAGAACGCATTGATGAAGTTGCGGCAATCATTAAGCGATACAAAGTACTGCTCGAGCGAAATACCTACAAGCAGACGAAAAAGTTGCCGGATTTGCGTGATTGGATACTTGGGGTGATGGCAACTGAGATCGAACAGTTGCTTGTGCCGCACTATACCACTGATGCAATGGTTCATTTGATGTATAAGTCGATTGACCATTCACAGAGCACTTTGGAATACGATGACGCGACTAAGAATTTGCAGATATATTTAACCATTCAGCGAACATTATTGAAAGCAGATACTGCGTCTTTGCGGTTTATGCTGCTTAATAGCTACTATCCAGATTGGCAGAAAAATAATGAAGAACTGACCGATCAAGTTGCTGCGCAGTTTATTCAAGCAGTTGAAGCGATTGAATATCATATTCATCATCCGCTTGGTGAACGGTTGTTGCCAATCATTCGTAAACAGACAGCACCGTTTTTGGTTTTGAAGGCTGTTGTGGATAAGAACCGTAAAAAAAGCAAAGAGATATTGGGTACTCCTGAATTGCGCGAAGCTGCAATACGCGAGATATGTAAAGAGAAATATGGTGTTGTTCGTAAGCGCATTCAGCGAGCTGCTATACGAAGTATCATCTATTTGTTTATAACGAAGATGACATTGGCGTTTTTGGTCGAAGTTCCATTGGATAATTTGATTTACAACGAAGTACACAAATTGCCGTTAGCAATTAACGTGTTGTTCCCGCCTATTTTGATGTTCATAGTAGCGCTTACGATCCGTACACCGGGTGAGAGAAACACTGACCGGATTGTGTCTCGATTGAATTCTATTATTGATGATACCGATGGTGCAAATTCTGTAAAACTAACTATTCCAAAAATGAAGCGACGATCGAATGCGTTTTTGTATTTATATATTGCGACGTTTATTATTTCGTTTGGTTTGATCTGGATGTTATTGTCTCGATTACATTTTAATATTGTGAGTAAGAGTTTGTTCTTCTTGTTTACATGTTTGGTATCGTTCTTCGCGTTTCGTATTCGTCAGACATCTCGAGAGTTTTTGTTTATTGAAGACAAAGAGTCTGTGCTATCGGCAATTATTGATTTCTTCTTTTTACCTTTCCTGCGCGTCGGTCGATGGCTATCTGAAGGATTTTCGAAGATTAATATCTTTATATTTGTGTTTGATTTTATCCTGGAAGCGCCTCTGAAGTCGCTGATTGCGATCGCTGAGGAGTGGTTTACATTCATCCGAGAGAAGAAGGATGAGATAGCTTAAGCCTATAGTAATTGATTTTTTCTTTAATTTCTGCTATAATTATATATACCTATTGTGTAAATTGAGCTCATTTGAGCTTGACTTTACGCTCAGGTTTAGAGCTATTTAGCTCGATTTGTTCGTTTACAACTCGGGGAATATCTTCTTCGTAATTGTTTCCCTAGATTATTAATTGACCGATAATTGTGCTTGAATATTTGAGCGTGGTTGTCGGTCAATTAGGTAATTAGAATTGAAGGGAGACTTATCACGATGGCAAAGAAGCAATTGCTACCACGGCTGACCAATTGGAGCATTCGTTCGCCAAAAGTCAGTCCGTACAGCGCGCCGGAACAACACCAGTTGCTATTAGTCGGGAAGGTGTATGGCCATCCCAATCCGCACATTCCAGACGGCGCCGTCATTAACGCTGGACTTGTCCGCCTAGACGAGAAGAGCCGACTGGCCAGATCTAACTCTCGTACATATCAGCTTGGCAATAAGGATCAGAACTACGAGCGGTTCTGCCAGAACAATACACCTGCCGCCAAAGCAGCTCAGCGAAAACAAACGATGATCAAGACATTGAAGGACAAGCTGGGCAAGTAGCCACGATACGGAGGAGAAGGTAGTTGCTTATGCGATTTTAAAAGCTGCGCTTGTTACAAGCTCTGTCTTTTTGTTGTATGAGTTACTACCTTTATTCCCCGTGTTGTGTGTTTAGATTTTCCTCTTTATCTATATCCTCGCCCTTGTGCACTTGGAGATCCCAGAAGTGTTTGTAGAGTCCACCTTTTTTTGCAATCAGTGCACGGTGTGATCCGACTTCTTTTATTTTTCCGTCCTCTAATACCACGATTTTATCTGCGTTGACGATAGTTGAAAGTCTGTGCGCGATGATGATGGTTGTTTTGTCTTTAGCAGCTTTCCAGAACGCGTCCTGGATGAGTTTCTCGGACTCTGAATCGAGATGTGATGTAGCTTCATCAAAGATGATGATATCTGGGTTGGAGAGAATCATACGGGCAATCGCGAGACGTTGCTTCTGTCCGCCGGAAAGTTTTATTCCTCTCTCCCCTACGTTTGTTTCGTATTTATCTGGAAGCGATTCGATGAAGGTATCGATGTTGGCCATCTTGGCTGCTGCAGTTATTTGTTCTGGCGTCGCATTGTCAGCTCCATACCCGATGTTGAATCCAATACTGTTATTGAAAAGAATTGGTTCTTGAGGGACGATGCCGAGGAAAGAGCGCAGATGGGTTTTGGTGAATTTTTTAATATTAATACCATCGATTGTGATCTCGCCTTTTTGGACATCGAAGAGGCGCATAAGCAGTTTTGTAATGGTAGTTTTGCCTGCACCAGATCGTCCGACAAATGCGACTGATTCGCCTTGGCGGATGTGGAGTGTGAGATCTTCGAGAGATTTCTTTTTTGCTTCAGGATAAGTAAACGTGACATTTTTGTATTCTATTTCACCTTTGACTGATGTTTTCTGTACTGGCTTGGTTGGATCTTTGATAAGTGTAGTGTTGTCGAGAATCGCGAAATAGTTTTGGAGGTCTGTGTGATGTTTTGCAATATCTCGGAAACGGAAAACGAGCTGGAAGAAACGCGGATAGAAATCTGTCATAAATCCAAGGATAAGTATGAACTCTCCTGTGGTGAGTGAAGCATCGGCGACATAGCGAAGTCCAGTATAAAGTACAAGGAAGAGTCCGATATTTCCGAGCGCACCGACGAGAATGTCAATCGCGCGAAATGTGTTTGCAAATCCCCAAAGTGATTTAGTCCAGGTAACGAATTTTTCATTAAGTCGTTTGCGTTCCCATTCTTCTTTTGCAAAAAGTTTAACCGTTTCGTAGTTGATCATGTTATCGACAATGACATCTGAGATTTTGTCTTCGGCATCGTTGAATTCTTTGCGCTTTTTCATATTGAGCTGTATGAGTTTTTTGGCTAAGAAAATATTGAAAACGAAACTGAGTAGGACGATTGCTCCGATTTCGATCCTGATGGTCGCTAGAAATCCAATGACTACGAAGAGATTAATAAGTATGCGAGCTAAATCGATGTTAAGTGTGTCATGTGCGCTGAAAAAAGCTCCGTCGCCTCTTTTCATAGTACTGATAAGCGAACCTGTGCTTTTGCTCGCGTGAAATGCAAAATCTAAGTCCTGAATTTTTCTGAATACTTTTAGTCGAGCATCTCGGCCAGCTGATATGACTACACGATCGCCAAGAAATATGGCAATGAGCTCTGTGATGATTTGGAGGATGCGGACGCCAATATATATGAAAAGGAGTGTGACGAGTTGATTGTAATTGCCTGCTGGGAGTGCGTCGATAAAGAGTTTATAAAAGTATGGGTTGATAGAATTTATGACACCCCAGACAAGCACGGCAAACATGAACGTAATAAAACGCCATTTATAAACCCACAGGAAACTGTAGAGTGTTCGGTATACTTTTAACATAAGTTTATTGTTTTGGACTCAATAACGCTTTGTATATTTCAAAACACAGTATCGAAAAAATCATACCGGCAACTGCGGTACCCCAATGCGATAGTGTTAAAGGTGTGATTTCAAACGTTGATCTGAGTGGTGTATACATTATACCAACCGTTGCAATAATAGCCATAACAACAGCACTAATGAGGAGTAGGTTGTCCTGGTGGAACTGTTTGATGATGGACGTGCGGGCTGATCTGAAGCTAAAGGCTGTGCTGAGAGCGATACAAATGAATGTCACGAACGCGACGGTGCGGGCGATTTCGTGTGGTGATCCGAGGTGGTCTTTATAGTAGGCGTAGATGCCTATGACGGTTAGTCCTGTGACAAGCCCTGAGAATATGATTGTTCTAATGAGGTACGGGGTGAGTAGTCCATTGCGGTGAGGATTGCGGCGCATAATGTCTGACGCAGGTGGCATCAGTCCCAATGTGATGGACGGAAGGTTGTCAGTAATAAGGTTTACGAATAGGATCTGGAGTGCAACGAGAAGTGGAATAGTCCAGCCCAAGTATGGGGCGAGCAAGACGCTCAGGAAAATGAGAGTGAGCTGGGCGAGATTGCAGGAAAGTTGATAGCCGACAAACGTCCGAATATTTTCAAAAATGCCGCGGCCTTCACGGATGGCAATGACGATCGTTGCGAAATTGTCGTCTTTGAGTGTGATATCTGCGACTGATCGAGAGACGTCGGTGCCATTTTTGCCCATGGCTATGCCAACGTGCGCTTCTTTGAGTGCTGGTGCGTCGTTTACCCCATCACCTGTCATTGCGACGATTTCTTTATTGCTCTTGAGAGCGTGTACTATGCGAACTTTGTGTTCTGGCCTGACCCGAGCGAATACAGCTGTTGTTTGTACTAACTTTTTGAGCTGTTTGTCTGTGAGGGTGTCTAGTTCGTGTCCTTCGAGAATATTTCCCTTGAGATCTATTTCATTGGCGACTGCAAGCGCTGTGCCTTTGTTATCCCCTGTGATCATTTTTACTTTTATTCCTGCGGCGATACATTCACGGATAGCTGCTTTTACTTCTTCGCGTGGAGGGTCCTCGATCGCGACGAGCCCGATAAAAATAAAATTATTTTCATCTTCTTCTGTAGAGAGAGTGGCTTCGTGTTTGAAAGCGAGTGCGAGCGTACGGAATGATTTATCTGTTAATTGAGTATTATATTCGTGAATTTTATTTCTTTCTTCCTGTGACAGGTCTATGCCGTTGCCGTTGTGAAGTATGCGTGTCGATTTTGTGAGAATGACTTCTGGAGCACCCTTGGAATACAGAATATTATCGCTGCCGAGTACTGACATTATTTTGCGTGATGATGAAAATGGGATTTCTTCCCGTCGATCTAAGGTGAGATCGTCTTTTTCGTATCCTGCTTTCATTCCGGCGATGAGGAGCGCAGCTTCAGTTGGTGATCCCTCAATTTTATATTCTCCGTCTGATTTTTGCTCGATGATACGAGCATCGTTGCAGAAGATTGCAGCGGTGATAAGTTTTTTTAAGTGCTCGTTTTCGTTTACATTTACTGGCTGATTATTCTGAGTAATCTTTCCATTATTTGCGTATCCTCCACCCTCTACTTCATATTCTTGCCCATAGGTGTAGATTTTTTTGACAGTCATCTCCCCTTTCGTAATTGTTCCTGTTTTGTCCGAACAGATAACAGTGACTTCTCCGATAGTGCCGATCGTCGACATGCGATTGACGAGTGCGTTTTGCCTTGCCATACGAATTGCTCCAGATGCGAGAGTTGTCACAAGTACAACTGGCAACCCTTCTGGTACTGCTGATACAGAAAGCGCGATCGCAACGATGAGTGCTTCGACGAGTACTTCTTCAGTTAGGCTTCCTGCATTGAGTACCATAAAGATTGCTGTGAGGGATGCAAATATTACGGCAAGGATCACCATATATTTTGTGATTGAGTTAATCTCGATTTGGAGTGGCATGTCTTTTTCGGTATCAGTAATCATTTCAGCAATTTTTCCGAAGCGTGTTTCCATGCCGATGCCAATTACTTTTGCATAACATTTTCCGTTTACTATGTATGATCCTGTGTAAAGCTTGTTTTCATCTGTTTCATTATTTTCTGTTGCAGTTTTGTTTACTTCTCGTGCTTCGCCTGTCAGGACGGCTTCATTCACAAAGAGATTTTTGTCTTCAAGTACTATACAGTCGGCAGGGATGTATTCACCGTTTTTAAGAACGACTATATCACCTGGGACGAGTTCGCTTGAGGGGATTTGTTGGATTTTTTTGTTGCGAATGACGTTGGCTATTCGCTCGACCATGCTTTTGAGTTCTTGAACTGCTTTTTCTGCACGGTATTCTAGGAAGAAGCCTACTGAGACTACAAGTACGGTAACGCCGAATATAACGTAGGCAGTGACATGCTTTCCCACCAGCAGTGAGATGATCGCGGCAACTGTCAAAAGATAAAGTACATAGTTATGTGAGAACTGGCGCAAGAATATTTTAAGCGGAGTAACTTTATTTTTTTCGGTGATGAGGTTTGGTCCATATTCTTTTTGTAGTTTTTTTACCTGATGTTCTGTCAGTCCTTCGTATTTTATTTTGGTGCTTTGTTCTGATTCCATAGATGCTCCTGAGTAAACTGGCTCCTTTATGATACTGTATTGCGGCACTGAATTCTAGCGAAATTGGGTTAGAGCTGGTACTTTTGTATCAATCGTTCGATGTATGCGGAGTCCAGGTGTCTTTGCTGCAAGTATTCTTTTGATGGGCGGAAACGGTATTTTTCTATGTCTAATTCGTATTTATCTGTTACTTCTATGCCTTCGTTTTCGAGTAATTTTTTCTGAATAAGTGGTGTGTTGAAATTGGTTCCTTTTATTGAGATTCTTCCCGCGTTATTAATGACTCGCCACCACGGCAAATTGTCTTCTCCTTCGCTTTGGTTTAAGATCCAACCGACTTGGCGTGCTGCACGTGCGACACCAGCCACGGCGGCGACTTGACCATAGCTCATCACTTTACCAAATGGGATTGCCTGAATTATTTTAAGTACTTTGGGTTTGAACATATAGTGGTATTGTGGCGATTTTCCGCTGTACCCGCGTAGGATGGCTCATGTTTCTGCCGTACAAATTGATCTCAGTGATCGGACACTTCCAGTTAATTTTCGCAGTTAGTTCTTTGACTTCTTGCATGACATCGAGGAAGGCTTTTTGTGTATGACGTGTCGTATTGCGACCAAGTGTTACATGATATGTTTCTTCATCTCGGTTTTGTTTACTAGTATATTTTTGAAGATTATCTTCGAGAGTTCGAACAAGGTCGGAAAAATATGCATCAGGATTGGTGTTGATGTATACAACACGTGGCCTTTTTTCAGTAAATACGCCAAGCGTATTAGCAGATAATGAGATTTTTTGGGGTGTTATCGCACATTGTTTTGTAATTTTTACTATTTCAGGAAAGTCTTTTTCGTCCTGTTGGCCTAAGAATACGCATGTAATATGCGGATTTTGGACCATAGCTGGTTTGAAATGTGGTGCGACTAATCTGATTTTGAGTAACGTATCTTTGAATTCAGCGTGGTATTCTTCCGGAAGCGATACTCCCAAAAAACAGTTTTGATAGATTGCCATTAGTTTCTCCGTTATAACAAAGGTGGTTCGATCGCTCGATCAAGAGGCGTGTTATATCTTATATTATCATTTAATTTGTCTTGTATCCCCGTTATCTCGTTTTGTAGTGGCTTTAATTTTTGTACAATTTCTCTATTATCTTTTAGCCATTGATATGCTTGCCATTCGCTTAAGTTGTATGATTGCCACTTTCGTAACTTTTCTAGTCGCTTATCTTTCTCAAGGTCAATATATGTGGAGAATGTTTGCTGTTTAATTTCTTCTTCAGTTCCATATTTTTGAATTACGTAATCTTTTTTAAAATCTAAGTTGCTTAATGTCATACTTGCCCAAGTGAGTTTACGATTGTCATCAACCGTGATTTCAGCAGTTGGTTTGGCTGCTATAGTGCGCACCGTTTGTTCTGCATTGCTGATGGCTTCTTCCCAGGATTCAAATGCGTCGGTCGAAAGGCCGGAAATATAATAATAATCTGTTTCTTTATTTACTGTGGGTTTAAAGCGTGTTGCAACTAAACTATCGATATTGATTAAGTTTACAGAAAGTACTGCGAGAATTAAGAGTGCAGTGATTTTGAGAAAAGCCTGACGAGCGTTATAGTGTTTGACTATATTTATGGCTAGGTAGATAAGAGCGACACAGAGCCAGATTAAAAATACGATGCCGAAAATACGCGCCCTTGTTAGCCCATGCGATGCGTTGTATTCGAATACGCGTTTACCTGCTGCAAATAAGAGAATTATTGTTTCGATGGTTACGAGACCTGCCAGCATTTGCAATATTTTTTTGTATTTTGGTTCTAAACTATGGAGTGATCGGATTGCATAAATGATTGCAGACGACGAAATGAGTGCTGCAAGCAGAAGTTGAAAGAAACCTTGTCTGACGTATTCTGAATATGTTAGAGAGGCAATTCCAATTTTTTGCAGTTCTTCCTGAGAGACATACATGAACACGTAGCGGATCTGTATAAGAACAAAGGCTAAGAGTATGACAGCAACTGAACCGTTTAGTATAAGTGGTTCGTATTTTTTGCCTAATACTGTGACAGTGTTTTTGTTTCCCCAGATACGATGAATTGATGATTTGTAGAGAATAACGAGGATGGCAAACAAGAAGGCGCTGATAGCTACTCGACCGAAAAGCGTGTCGATAAAATCTCGGGTGATTTTTGCAAAAACTGGATCGGCACTGTAAAGCACTACCAAGAGTAGTCCGACTATGGGAATGGTAATACTGAGTCCACGCAATATTGCAGGAACTTTGCTTGTCGATTCTTTTTCTGTTTGTGCATTTTTGGTGATAAAGACGATTTCTTTTGTTCCTTGGAATAACCCTGCGAGAGCATTGAATGGCGCGTTTACTATTTCAACAAGTGTGTAGTGTGAGTCGTCGTGGAGTTTATAGAAATAGTACGCTGCGGCGGCACCAATTACTGCTGTAATAATATTGATGACTTGCACAAGTTCATTTGTGCGAACTGCGAAGAGGAATGCAGCTACTGTGCTCGTGATGGCAAAAAGGTGACCGACTACTTCGTTTTGTGTCGTAGTAGAGCGAGTAAAGAAGTTATATACGTTTAGTAGTAGGAAGAATATTCCTATACTGACACCGAAAACTGTGTCGTACAGGAAGATATTATAGAGAGCAATGAAGACAAGAGCAGCTATCACGGCTTTTTTTGTCATATTTGTTTTGTGAACGTATTATACCACAAAGGCTATTTTACTCTTTAGCTGGTGGGACTTCTGGAAAGTGGCATTTTTTGTATTTCTTTCCGCTCCCACACCAACATGGATCGTTGCGGCCAAGTTTAAAATCATTTTTTATTGGCGCTGATCCAGATTGATGCATCGCACTTTGGAACGCGAGTTTCCATTGTGAATCCTGTCCATTGTCAGGTGCTGATGAGTTTTGTGCCGCTTTTGGTTGTCCCAGCTCTGTCGATGACGATGCGTTCTGATCTGGTCCAAGTTCGTAGATATTTTTATATGCATTAGCCATGAGTAAACTTTCGGCGTTGTTTGGTAACACGCGGAAGATGCGATGGATTACTTCAGAATCGATACTTCGAAGTAATCGCTGAAAGTAACTAAACGCTTCACGCTTGTACTCTACTAATGGATCTCGCTGCCCGTAGGCGCGAAGTCCGATACCGTCTCGTAATGCGGTCATTTGGTCGAGGTGGTCTATCCAAAGTTCGTCGAGAGTTGAGAGATAGACTGCTCGTTCCATATTTGCGATCGCTTCTTCACCAAACTGTTGCTCGCGGGTGTGATAGACACCGAGGCAGACTTCTTTGATATATTCTGCAATTTTAGTGTTTTCTTTGCGCGCTTTTACTTCTTCAATTAAGTTTGTGCGAGAGGCATCGTCGAATGGAATGATTTTGCATACTTCGTCTGCGATACGCAAGTATTCTTCTTCACTGACGACAGATTCTGTTTCGCTTGCCAGTAGGAAGTCTATTTCTGTATTGAGTTTTTCGATTATCTCTTCACGCAGAGGGCGTTTTATTTCTGTTTTCTCCTCGACTTTTTCTTCAACTTGCTCTAGTGTTACTCCTGCATCTTCAATCTGTGCTACTGATTTGTCTTGTTTTACTTTTCCTGACTCGAGTATGTTTTTGCGAACACCGTAAATGATTTCGCGTTGCTTGTTCATGACATCGTCGTATTCAACAACGTGTTTGCGTTGATCGAAGTAATGTCCTTCGACTTTGGTTTGCGCGTTTTCGATAGCTTTAGAAACCATGCCGTGTTCAATCGGTACATTTTCTGGCATGTTGAGAAAACCCATTACTTTGGCGATCTGGTCGCCTCCGAAGATGCGCATGATTTCGTCGTCGAGCGCGACAAAGAAACGAGTCGTACCAGCATCACCTTGGCGTCCTGCGCGACCACGGAGCTGATTGTCGATGCGGCGAGATTCATGACGCTCTGAACCGATTACGAATAATCCTCCAAGTGCGAGCACTTCATCGCGGTTCTTTCTCCATTTTTCCATTTCTTTTTCAAATTCTTGTGGATCTTTGTCTGGTGACATTTTTGGTTCTTCACCACCGAGTGCAATGTCGACACCGCGTCCGGCCATGTTAGTTGCGATCGTGACTGCGCCTATTTCTCCCGCTTTTGCGAGCACGAGAGCTTCTCGAAGATGGTTTTTGGCGTTGAGCACTTCGTGTTTGATGCCTTTGTGTTTTAAGAGACGAGCGACGAGATCGTTGTGTTCGATGTCTCGAGTACCGAGAAGGATTGGCTGCCCAGTTTGATGAATCTTGTCAATTTCTCGTCCTATCGCTTCTAGTTTGGCGCGTTCGTTTTTGTAGATATAGTCAGGTAAGTCTTTGCGAGTCATTGCACGGTTGGTCGGAATGACGACTACGTCCATTTTGTAAATCTTGTGAAATTCTTCTGCTTCGGTTGCGGCAGTTCCGGTCATACCAGCAAGTTTTTCGTACATGCGGAAATAGTTTTGGATGGAAACAGTTGCAAGTGTTTTTGATTCTTGTTGGACTTTTACGCCTTCTTTGGCTTCGATCGCTTGATGCAACCCTTCAGAGTAACGACGTCCATACATCATACGTCCGGTGAATTCGTCAACGATGATCACTTCACCTTCTTTTACAACATAGTGTTTGTCTCGTTCGAATAAAGAGCGCGCACGTAATGCGTTTTCGACATGATGAATTGTTTCGAAATCGTTTTCGTAGAGGTTATCGACATTAAGTCTTTTCTCAAGTTTTGTGATGCCGTTTTCAGTCAAATGCGCTGTGCGTAATTTTTCATCAATAACGTAATCTAATTTTGGATTTAGTGTATTGATAAGCTGTGCAAATTGATAATATTTATCTGTTGGGTCTGTATCGGGCGCTGAGATAATAAGTGGAGTACGTGCTTCGTCGATAAGAATGGAGTCGACTTCGTCTACGATTGCGAAAAAATGACCACGCTGGGACATTTCTGGAAGGGACATAACCATGTTGTCACGGAGATAGTCGAATCCAAATTCATTATTTGTGCCGTATGTAATATCTGCTTTATATCCTTCTCGTCGTGTGACGGGTTTCAAATGTTTGAAACGCCAATCTTGTGCAGAGTCATTTACATATTCTGGATCGTAAAGCTGTGTGGTTTCGTGAATGAGAACAGATGTAGAAAGGCCAAGGAAATGATAGACAGCTCCCATCCAACCACCGTCACGTTGCGCTAGATAGTCGTTTACTGTCACTACATGCACACCTTTTCCTGCGAGTGCATTGAGATATGTTGCTGTTGTTGCTGAGAGAGTTTTACCTTCTCCTGTTTTTTGTTCAGCGACTTTGCCTTCATGAAATGTGATACCTGCCATCAACTGAACATCGAAGTGTCGTTGTTTATTGACGCGTAATGATGCTTCTCTCACAACAGCGAAGGCTTCGGGGAGGATATTGTCTAGTGTTTCACCTTTTTCAAGTTTTTGTTTAAAGTATGCTGTTTTTTCTTGAAGCTCTGCGTCTGAAAGTTTTTTTATGTCTTCTTCGTATGCGTTAATTTTTTCAACTATCTTTTGATATCTTTTGACTGTTTGTTCGTTTGAATCGATTACTTTTGAGAGAAATTTAAACATGGATCTGCCCTTCGTTTATGCACATATTTTGAGCTATACTTCCGCGTATTATACGTTGTTTAAGTGAAAAAAGATAGGATGTCTGAAGGAGAGAGTGGGGTTGTTTTACATAGAAAAAACCCTTCATGGGAGGTAATCGAGTTACACATGAAGGGTTCTAAGAAAAGACTATCTTCGCTTTTTTGCTGTCTTTTTCTTTGCTGTTTTTTTTGCTGCTTTCTTTTTTGCTGCCATGTGGATTCACCCCCTTCTATTTATTAGCTTGCATTACTATTAATTTTTTATTACTTTATCAAGCTTAAATTTATTGTGAAGAAATGCGAAAAAGATGTCAAGAGGTCAATTCTGTTATTACTTGTTTTTGCTGAATATTATGATGTTATCGTTGCCTGAGAATCCTTCGATAATTTGCATTGCTTGTTCTGGAAATATGTCGGAAAGTTGCACGATAAATGCGTTAACTTTTTCTTCGTACTCATTATATATTCTGTTAGTGATAACTACTCCGTTTTTCTTAAGCATTGTTTGCACCTTATTCATCATTTCCATTTGCGTGTCGAAGGAAAATGATTCGCCAAAGAATGCATCTAAGAATATTGCGTCAAAGTGTTTTAGATATTTTTCTTTATTTTTTGTGATCCAGAGATTTGCATCTGCTTCGATAATTTTTATATTTGCAAAATCCTTTAGATTAAATAAATCTTGTGCAATTTTTATGATGCTGGGATCTATTTCTAAGCAAACGATCTGACAATTAGGATATTTATTTGTTAGTAATTTGGGAATAGTGCCGCCTCCCAGACCTACGACTAAGAATTGTGGCTTCTTGGACGTCATTGGAAACGGAGGGGATACCGCTGCTTTCCAATATGTTCCTTCAAATTGTGAAGGATCGTCTGACCAGCTCGTTTGTTTTATTCCTTTTACGAATAACTCCCGGACTATTCCGTTGTCTTTAACGGTGATAGATCCAGATATCGGAGATGTCTCTGAATGAATTGTTCTCGCAAAAACTTTTTTCATTATTTCGCAGGGATTGTATCAAAACCGGTGTATGGGACAAGCACTTCCGGAATTTTAATTGATCCATCTTCTTGTTGATAATTTTCCATGATCGCGATTGGGAAACGCGAGAGCACTACTGCTGTTCCATTTAACATATGTACGAATTTTGTTTGTCCGTCGTCGTCTTTATATCTAATATTTAAATTGCGCGCTTGGAAATCTGTGCAGTTTGATGTGGAGGTGATCTCTCCATAATCGTTTTTGCTGGGGATCCAGCTCTCTAAATCGTATTTGCGTGCAGCCATAGCTCCTAGATCGCCTGTGCACATTTCGAGTACTCTATACGGAATTTTAAGCGCTTGGGCGATCTCTTCTTCGATTGCTAAGAGTTCTTTGTGAATTTCTTGTGATTGATCTTCAGTGCAGTATACGAACATCTCAAGTTTTGTAAATTGATGTACACGATAGAGCCCTTTGGAATATTTTCCGTATGCTCCGCCTTCTTTTCTGTAACAGTGAGAAAGTGCCGCGTATTTTTTTGGTAGTTCAGACTTTGGTAATAATTCATCAGCAAAATATCCAGCCATGGTTACTTCTGCTGTGGCGATAAGTCCCAAGTCTTCGCCTTCGATTGTATAGGTTTGGGCTTCGTCTCCCCTGGGGGCGTATCCTGTGCCTAGATAGAAGCGAGACTTTGCGAGATCTGGTGTAATAACCAGATCGAATCCTTTTTTACGAAAGAAATCCATGCCAAATTTTTGTAATGCTAAATCGAGCATGACTGCTTCGTTTTTGAGATAATAGAATTGAGAGCCTGTTACTTTTGCGCCGGATTTGAAATCTAGAATGTCTAAATCTGTTCCGAGTTGGAGATGATCTTTTGGTTCGAAGGTGAAGGACGGTTTCTGTCCGACTTCTCGTACTACTTTATTTTGTGAATCGTCTTTTCCTCGAGGTACGTCGTCGAAATGCATATTGGGAATCTGTGCGATCATATCGAACCATTCTTTTTCAATATCTTCAAACTCTTTTTGTAGTGGCTCTGTTTTTTCTTTGAGTGATTTGCCTTCTTCTATAATTTCTGGGGAGCGTTTTGATACATCTTTTAGTAATTCAGCAATTTCGTTTCTGCGTTGGCTGATCTTCTCTATGTTCTTTTGGAGGTCTACTCTTTTGGCATCTATTTCAAGCCATGCATCCACGTTTGCGAGTTTCGGATCAAAATTTCGCTCTAGGATATTTTGTTTTACTTTGTCTGGGTTTTCGCGAATGAATTTTGGGTCTAACATAAATGCCTCTTATTTTGTTTTTATTATAATAGCAAACTGGGTCATGACAATGGGGTGATTCCCAGATGCTCTACGTTGTTTATTTCTATTACTTTTTTCTCTGGAAATATCGCAATAGTACTGATCGAGGCAGGGTTTAACTGATATTCCCAGATTTTATCTAATGATTTCCCCTCGGTAATAGTTAAAAGTATCCGGATGATTATATCATGCGTGACGACAAGGTAGTATTTATCAAATAGTTCGTTTTGATCATGACTTTGTAGAAAGGATTGAACTCTCTGAGTAGCCGCTATAATCGACTCGCCTTCGGGAATAGTGGCTTTTTCTGGATCTTTTTTCCAAAGTTTGTATTCCGGTACGAATCGAGATTCTATTTCTTCTGGGAACTTTCCCTGCCAGACTCCTAGATTCATATCTATGAGCCTTTTGTCGCGCTGTAGTTTATGTGGAAATATTTTTGTAAGTAATTTTCCTGCCTGGACTGTACGGTGCAGTGTACCGACGATAATACCGTCGACCTGCCTACCTGCCAATGAGAGTCCAGCCTTTACTGTTTGTTGCTTGCCATACGAAGAGAGCGACGTGTCGGATATTCCTTCACATCGCTCTTCTTTCATCCAGGTACTTTCTGGTTGATTGAGTAAGTAGAGATATATCATCTCACCTATTATATATGTATTTATTCAATTGAGATAATTTTGTAGTTCAATTTCCCAACTGGTGCATCGACTTCGACGATTGAATCGATCTTCTTGCCAAGTAGGGCCTGGCCGAGTGGAGATTCGTGTGAAATCTTCTTTTCGACAGGATTTGCCTCTTGAGCACCAACGATAGTGAATGCAACATCTTTTCCGTTTAGATGAAGTTTTACTTTTGAACCGATCTGTACCATATCGCTTGAACCGGTAGTTTGAATAACAGTTACATTTGAAAGAACGTGCTCGAGTTCAAGGATGCGTCCTTCAATAAAGGACTGTTCGTCTTTTGCTTCTGCATATTCTGCGTTTTCTGATAAATCGCCATATTCGCGAGCTTTTTGAATACGTGAAGCGATTGAATGACGCTTATTGCCTATTAATTCGTTATATTCTTCCTGAAGCGCTTTAAATCCTGCTGCAGTGAGATATGCAACTTTTGCATCTTTTGATGAATTTGTATGTTTTTTAAGTATTTTAGCTTTCATAATACTCCTTTTTGATCTTCTTTCCCCACCTGATTCAAAACTCCTTAACTAGTTTAATGTTTTAATGGAGTCAGATAATAACACAACTGTTTGTAATTGTCAAGGAAGCTGCGTGTTGCCTGACTTTACTTATGGTCTTATTAAGGCTTAAAACTACGTTCAAGCCTCTTGGCACCTCGGTTCTGTGTAAAATATATACCAGATATAATAGCGTATGACTATTTGGGTATGTCAATATGGTGATATATTACTATTGCTTGTTTGTAGCCTAACTAATATAATGTTTGAGTTAATATATGGCAGATTTGCATATTTCCCTTACAGCAGAAAAGATTTTTGAGCTTGGTCCTGTGGTTGTTACAAACTCAATGTTTACAGGATGGATTGTTACACTAGCTATCTCTCTCCTGCTTCTTTCCATTGTTTCTTCGTTTCGTAAAGTGCCGAGTGGTATTCAAACATTGTTTGAAGGCGTGTTCTCCTTTATTTACGGGACGGTCCGAGATATCCTAGGCGAGCCTATTACTTCTCGCTTATTTCCACTTCTTTTCTCGTTTTTCCTCTTTATTATGTTTGGTAGCTGGGCAGGACTTTTGCCTGGAGCTGGTACCGTGGGCTTTTTTGAAGAGAACCACGGAGAAAAGACTGCCGTCCCCGTTTTTCGAGCAGTTACCGCAGATATTAATACGGCCATTGCATTGGCATTGATCACATTTTTTGTGATTGAATATTATGGCTTTAAGCAGAATGGATTGGGGTATTTGAAGAAATTCTTTGTTTTTTCCAGTCCAATTGGCTTCTTTGTCGGTATCTTAGAGTTCATATCAGAAATCATGCGTATTGTGACATTTTCGTTCCGATTGTTTGGTAATATTTTTGCTGGTGAGGTTATTTTGGCTGTCATGTTATGGTTGGCTGGATTTCTGGTATTTCCTTTCCTTGCCTTTGAATTATTTGTAGGAATCATTCAGGGACTCGTTTTTGTTATGTTGACAACAGTATTTATTAGTCTTGCTGTTGAAAAAGTAGATCATCATTAGTAGTTTTAATAAGGAGTTTAGTATGGAGCTTGCATTCGCTCTCGCAATTGGCCTTGGAACAATTGGTCCAGGTATTGGTATTGGTATTATTGGTGGCAAAGCGCTTGAAGCAATTGGACGGAACCCTGAAGCGTTGAACACTATCCGCACAAACATGATTCTTACTATCGTGTTCTGTGAGGCTTTAGCTATTTTTGCGCTGTTAGTTGCGCTTATTATTCGCTTTGTTCCTGCGGTTGCAGTCTAAGGTGATTTATGGAGATATTGAATTTACAACAGATAGTCTGGCAAGCCCTAAACTTTCTTGTGTTGTATTTTGTTATTGCTAAATTTGTTGTGCCTCCCACGAAAAAATTCATGGCTCAACGAGAAAAAGAGATTCAAGATGGGCTTTCTAATGCAGAAAAGGTAAAAAAGCAGCTTTCTGAAGCTCGCAAGGAACACGAGGAGGTTTTGGCTACTGCGCGTGCGGAAGGTAAGACACTTATAGATGAGATGCGTACTAAGGCTGATGAGTTATCCAAAAAAATGATGGAAGAAGCACGAGCTCAAGCACAAGAAGAAGTCTCTCGCATAGTAGCGAAGGCCGAAGCAGATTTGGATAAGAAGCGGGCAGATTTGGATACACAGGTGATTCATTTAGCAAAGACAGTTGCGGAGAAAGCATTGGCTGATTCGATTACGACCGAAATGCATCATGAGATTCTTAAGAAACAGTTAGAGCACGTTAAAAAGGCTCGACTGCAAGGATAATTATGTCGCTTTTTGCGATAAAGGAGATTATATGAATTCTGCTCAAGAAATTGCTGACGGTATTGTACAACTGCTTGAAAAGCGTGGTCAGATGGGATTGCTCGCTGAAATTATAGAGCGTCTTTCTGCTCACAGTGCAAGTAAAAGTAAATATAACACTGCAGTTATACGCACAGCTGTTGCGCTTAATACTGATGAGCGTGACTTACTTAAAACTCAGTTATCCGATATGTTTGGTCGTCAATTGCAAATAGAAGAGCAGTTGGACGAAACAATTATGGGTGGAATGTACATCCAAGTCGGTGATACGGTACTCGATTATACGATAAGTTCTCATTTGAAACAGATCGGTGAGCAACTGGAAAAATGAGGAGATTATGGATTCGTTTGTAGAACAATTAGAAAAACAACTTGCTAGCTTTCAGCCAACAGGCGAGATCAAGCATGTAGGGACTATTGTTGAAGTGGGAGACGGTATCGTTACCATTTCTGGCCTGCAGTCAGCACAAATGGCTGAGGTTTTGAAGCTTGAGAATGGTACTTTCGCCCTGATTTTGAACTTGAATAAGGACTC
>CAZGHS010000002.1:21221-53616 GCA_964525495.1 uncultured Gammaproteobacteria bacterium | reverse complement strand
ATTGGCGCTGTGGTTTTGGGTGATTTGGGTGGACTGGAAGTAGGTCAAAATGTGGAGTCCACAGGACGTCTTTTGTCTATGCCAGTAGGAGATGCCCTGCTTGGCCGTGTAGTTGACCCCCTCGGCAATCCTCTCGATGGCAAAGGACCTATTCGCACGACTGAAACTATGCCTGTTGAGCGTATCGCTCCGGGTGTTATTGAGCGTAAATCTGTTGATGTTCCCTTGATGACCGGTGTAAAAGCTATCGATGCTTTGGTTCCGGTTGGTCGAGGTCAGCGTGAGTTGATCATCGGTGACCGTCAAACAGGTAAATCGACTGTGGCATTACAAGCGATCATAAATCAGCGCACTACTGACGTTTTGTCAGTTTATGTAGCGATAGGTCAGAAAGCGAGCTTTGTTGCTCAAACAGTGGCTTTGCTTGAGAAAGAAGGCGCTCTGAAGAATACTGTGGTTGTGGTAGCTGATGCCTCAAGTGCTGCTGCATTGCAATATCTTGCGCCGTACTCGGGAACAGCAGTGGCGGAATACTTTCTGAAACAAGGTAAAGATTCGCTGATTGTATACGATGATTTATCCAAGCATGCATGGGCGTATCGCCAGATGTCGCTACTTTTGCGTCGTCCATCTGGTCGCGAAGCGTATCCAGGTGATGTGTTCTATTTGCATTCACGTTTGCTTGAGCGATCGTGCCGGATCCATGAGAATTTTGGTGGTGGATCTATCACTGCTTTGCCTATTATTGAGACACAAGCTGGGGATATCTCAGCCTATATTCCAACAAACGTGATTTCTATTACTGATGGTCAGATATTTTTGGAGTCTGACTTATTCTACGCAGGTATTCGACCTGCTATTAACGTAGGCAACTCAGTGTCTCGTGTTGGAAGTTCTGCACAGTCAAAAGCTATGAAGAAGGTGGCAGGAAAATTAAAGATCGAGCTTTCACAGTATCGTGAGTTAGCTGCATTTGCGCAATTCTCCTCTGATCTTGACGAGACTACTAAGAAAACCATTGACCGAGGTTCACGTTTTACTGAAATTTTGAAGCAAGGATCTAATGAGTTACTTTCACTTGGCGAGCAGGTTTTGCAACTGTGGGCAGTGAGTGAAGGACATGCGAATAGTGTGGAAAAAACTGAGATACAGAAATGGGGAGTAGAGTTGGTGGAACATGTTCGATCTTCATATCCAGAAATTTTGGAACGGATTGATTCTGAACGAGTGATTGCTGATGACTTAGTGCCCGTAATGAAAAAAGCGATGGATAGTTATAAATAAAATATGGGTAATAATTTACGTTTAATTAAAACACGAATTAAGTCTGCGAAAAACATTGCTCAGATCACAAAAGCAATGGAGATGGTATCTGCGGCAAAGATGAAGAAAGCACAGGCACGGCTTGGCGACTCTGTTGCATATGCAGAAAAGCTTCATGAAATGATGCAAACACTGGCGTCATTTGTAGACTCTTCACAACATCCGCTGCTGTATGCTGCTGACAATGTGAAGAGCGCATTAGTCGTTGTGATGTCGTCGAATAAAGGATTGGCTGGAGCTTTGAATGCCAACGTGTTTCGGGAAACTGGAAAATTAACTAGGGAGATGGCTACGAAAAACATGAGAGTTGATTATGTGTCGATTGGTCGCAAGGCGCGTGACTTTTTGCGATATAGCAAACGAAATCTGGTGGGTGTATTTGATGGATTTGGAGATACGCCGCACTACACACAGATACAACCGATCGCGTCATTTGTGATCGATGCGTTTTTGAAGCGAGAATACGATGTTATTTATTTTGTGTATCCAAAATTTGTGACTACACTGACACAGAAACCATTAGTGCATACTTTGTTACCAGTTGCACTGCCTAAGAGTAGTGCACACGATAAGGCTGTTGCGAAGCCTGTATTTGAGCCAGCAAGTGAAGTATTGTTGGACAAACTTCTTCCCTATTATGTAGAACAGGAGCTTTTCCAATTTATATTGCAGTCGAATGCGTCTGAGCATAGCGCTCGTATGATTGCGATGAAAAATGCTACGGATAACGCGAAGGATGTGCGTAAAGAATTAACATTAGAGTTTAATACGGCTCGGCAAGCACAGATCACTCAGCAGATTGCTGAGATTGCTAGTGCGACGATGATTTAAGGATCTATGATGGACGCAGAAATAAAAAAATATTCAATGACCCTTTGGGATTTTCTTGTCCTGAATGATTCGCCTACCAAGTGCGATGTGATTATTGCGCATGGGAGTTATGATACGCGCATTGTCGAAAAGGCCGCACAGCTATTTAAAGAAGGCTTTGCACAATATATTTTGATTTCAGGGGGCTTTGGGCGATTGTCTGGTCAGAATGCAACTAGAACAGAAGCAGAAATATTCAGAGACGTGACAGTGAGCATGGGTGTTCCAGAAGATAAAATTATATTGGAGAATAAATCTACTAACACTCAGACGAATATTACTTATTCGAAGGCAGCGCTTGAACAATCAGGTATTCCGTTTTCAAAATTAATTGCAATTCAGTTGCCTTATATTTTAAAGCGTACAGCCGAGAGTTATAAGATTAATTGGCCGGATGCAGATATTATTTTTGTATCCCCTGTAGAAAAATTTGACGATTATCCAAATGAATTGGTAAGCGAGGAAGAACTAATTCATTTGATGGTTGGAGAAGTTTCACGACTCCAGGTGTATCCTGCAAAAGGATTTATTGGAGAAGTTGAGATACCTGCCGAGGTTGAGAATGCTTACACATATTTAATTGAGAAAGGTTTTACGAAACATAAAGTTGAGTAAGGAGAATATTATGACAGGAAAGATTACACAAATTATTGGACCGGTAGTGGATGTGAAGTTTGATGGACATTCTCCTGCGATTTTAAACGCGTTGAAGGTGTCGTTTGGCGATGCTGTGGTTACGTTAGAAGTGCAGCAGCAGTTGCGAAACAATGAGGTTCGTACAATCGCGATGAACTCTACAGATGGATTGCAACGCGGTATGGGTGTTACCGATACTGGTGCCGCTATTACTGTTCCTGTCGGAGAATCTGCGCTTGGACGTATTTTGAATGTACTAGGTGAAGCGATTGATCAGAAGGAAGTGGTTACTTCAAAAGTGAATTACCCTATTCATCGTCCGTCACCTCCTATCACTGATCAATCTTCTCAAGTCGAGATGCTTGAGACTGGAATGAAAGTAATTGACTTGATCTGTCCGTTTTTGCGTGGTGGAAAAGTGGCGGCATTTGGTGGAGCGGGTGTTGGTAAAACAGTTATTGTGAAAGAATTGATTCGCAATATTGCGATCGAACATTCTGGCCACTCGGTATTTGCTGGCGTTGGCGAACGTACTCGTGAAGGAAATGATTTGTATGAGGAAATGAAGGAAGCAAATGTTTTGGATAATGTGGTGATGCTTTTCGGACAAATGAATGAGCCTCCAGGTGCTCGCGCTCGTGTAGCTTTGACTGCGTTAGCTCATGCTGAATATTTCCGCGACGAGAAGAATGAGGATGTGCTGTTGTTTATTGATAATATTTTCCGTTTCTCTCAGGCAGGATCTGAGGTTTCTGCTTTACTAGGACGTATTCCGTCTGCTGTGGGTTACCAGCCTACATTGGCTTCGGAGATGGGTGCGCTTCAAGAACGTATTACGTCAACCAAGAGTGGATCTATTACTTCAGTTCAGGCTGTGTATGTGCCAGCAGATGACTACACAGATCCTGCACCTGCCACAACATTTGCGCACTTGGACTCAACAATTTCACTGGAACGTGCATTGGCTGAGCAAGCACTATTCCCTGCTATTGACCCCCTCGCCTCTAACTCGAAGATTATGATTCCTGAAGTGGTTGGTGAGGAACATTATTCTGTTGCCCGACAAGTGCAGAAGGTCTTGCAGAGATACAAAGATTTGCAGGATATTATTGCGATCTTGGGTATAGAGGAATTGTCAGATGAAGATAAATTGACGGTTGCTCGTGCACGAAAGATGCAGCGTTTCTTAACACAACCTATGTTTGTGGCTGAGCAATTTACAGGCACCCCTGGTGAGTACGTAAAAGTTGAAGATACGGTGCGTGGATTTAAAGAGATTTTGGAAGGTAAACATGATGACCTTCCGGAACAAGCTTTTTATATGGTTGGTACTATAGAATCAGCGAGAGCAAAAGCTGAAACGATGAAATCGTAATAGTATGGGTATATTTAATAAAGAATTGCCATCTGAAATTCAACTGGATTCTATCCGGGCTCCTTTACAGGCTGCAGGTCCTCTTGGTTTTGGGAAGCGAGTACTGAGACATTCAGATGAATTGCAGCAAGGTAATCAAGAACTTGGTGTCGCCTCAGAATATATTGGTCCACAAGGTAGAGTGGTATTAGAGCCTTGCCCTGCCGAAATGGCAGAAGGAGCTACACGAGTGTGGAGGAAAAAAGATGGAAAGATTACCCTTGATAAAATACCCGTCAAACGAGTAAGAATTCTTCCTGGAAGGAACCAAAATGAGTAGTTTAACTTTAGATATAGTCACACCTGAGAAACGAATCCTCCATGAAGAGAATGTTGCGATCGTGACGTTGCGAACTGTCGAAGGCGAGATTGGTGTTTTGCCTGGTCATATTCCTCTTTATTCACAACTTGCTGCTGGTGAATTGCGGTACAAAAAAAATAATGACGAATTTTTTGTTGCTATTCATGGTGGGTTTTTGGAAGTGGCGAATAGTAAAGTAACAGTACTGGCTGATGCAGCTGCACGAGCAGAAGAGTTGGATGAAGCGCAGATCGAAGCAGCTCGAAGAAAAGCTGAAGAAGCTATGTCACAAAAAATCACAGATGAGGACTATGCTATTGCTGAAGGCGCTATGCGACGCGCGCTCATTGATCTTGGTGTGGCGAGAAAGAAGCGTCGAAACTATTAAATTGTTATTTTAGAACGAATAGTGTTACGAGGATAAGTATACATACTGTATAGACTGGGAGAATTAATTTTCTCTTCTTTTCCCATTTTTTAGATACTGTCAGCGTTTCTTTGAATTTTCCTGGTAATCTACCATTTAGAATTTTTTTATAGAATTCACTGCAAATGCGTTCCGCTCCAAAAATTGAGAGTAAAAAATATTTTGAGTTTATATCTCCGGGAAACTGGGTACTGATGATTACTCCACACACTAGAGCGACCATCGGACTTCGGAAGAACTTTAGAATGTCGAAACCCTCGTGCGGGGCATCTTTTAACATTCCACCAATTGCTGTTCCTAGCCCTGCTAGTGCTGCTAGGATTAAAGGATTTATATGGTTTGGTACTTCGATGTAATAAAAAAGTAATCCAGTTACTAAGATTAAGCTAAATCCTCCGAGTCTTTTAGCTAGTTGGGGCGCCTTAATATTAAGATCTGAGGGTATTTTGTACTTTTCCTGATTTTCTTTACGAATAAGTGCCTTATAAATTTCAGTGAGCATTCGCTCGATTGTAATCGCGCATAACCCAACTATGCCAAGAGGAAGTTCTGAACTGCTCTTAAATAAAAAAATAGCTGCAATCGTTGCAAACAGCATTGATCTGAGAATTTTTGCCAGGCTAAATTTTTCTACAAGGAGATCGCTATATAGCCCTCAACAGATCATTATGCCAACACTTATTATGGAAATTAATTCATATGCTAAAAGCATATATTAAGTATTACTAATCTACTATGGATTTGTCTATTCCTGCTGTTCTGATCCTGGCTTGGTCCATGATGACCAGTCGCATTTCGGATAGTTTGCACAGCCGTAGAATGATCTACCGCGCTTTGTTTTGCGCATGACGACCTGACCTTCGTCTTTAGGACAGAGGACTCCGTCCAGCTTATTTAAGAACGGTGCAGTGTGTTTGCAATCGGGATAGGTGGAACAGGAAATGAATTTCCCGAAACGTCCGAAACGAATAATTAAATCGTTTCCGCAGTCTGGACATTTCTCCCCTGTCGTCTCGGTTGCAACTTTGACGCGCTCTGCTGTTTCTTGAGTTTCTGCTACTCGTTTTGTAAATGGATCGAAAAATCCTTTGATAAGTGGCTTCCATTCACGTTCACCGTTGGCGACATCATCGAGCTCTTGCTCGAGATCTGCGGTGAATGAGTAATCCATGACGTCAGGAAAGTTTGCGTACAGAAAGTCGTTCACTGCAATACCGATAGGAGTTGGGATGAGTGCTTTTTGCTCTTTGTCTACATATTTTCTATCTAGGATAGTGGAAATGGTAGGCGCGTAGGTTGAAGGACGGCCAATACCTCGCTCTTCGAGTGCTTTGACGAGTGCGGCTTCCGTGTAACGTGGAGGAGGCTGAGTAAAATGCTGCTCAGGCTTTATTTTTTCTGTGTTAAGATCCTGGCCTTCCTTGACATCCGGGAGTCGTGTGTTTTCTTTTACCTCGCCTTCGTCTTCTTGCTCTTCGCCTTCTTTTTTCTCTTTCACTTCGTCAGTATCTGCTTCGATTCCGTACACCTTGAGCCATCCGTCGAATTTGATGATACGGCCTACAGCCCGGAACATATATTTGTTTGTGCTGTTGGTTGAAGTTATATCTATACTTGTCTGATCGTAAATTGCTTCGCGCATCTGGCAGGCTACAAAACGATTCCATATTAGTGTGTAGAGTCGTAGTTGATCGGGCTCTAAAGCGCCGGCCATTTTGCTTGGCGTCTTATATGCATCTGTTGGACGGATCGCTTCGTGCGCTTCTTGGGCTACTTTTGATTTTGTTTTGTAAATTTTTGGTTTGTCAGGTAAATATTGGCTACCATATTCCGAAGTTATGAATTTGCGTGACGCAGTTATTGCCTCTTCAGAAAGGTTAACGGAGTCAGTACGCATATATGTGATGAGACCTTCTTCGTACAGTCGCTGAGCGAGCATCATGGTCTTTTTTGCTGAGAAACCAAGCTTGTTTGAAGCATTTTGCTGCAATGTGGAGGTTGTGAAAGGTGGAACAGAGTATTTGCGTACTTCTTTTTTGTTGACTAAAGTGACTGCAAATGACGCCTTTGTGATTGCATCTGTGTGTTCTTTTGCTTCGGTTTCGTTTTTAACTATGGCTTTTTTGTCGTTTATTTTGAAAAGCGATGCTATGAATTGCTCTTTTGGTGTAGTTTTAGGAATGCTGAATATGGCTTCGATTGACCAATATTCTTCAGCTTTGAATGCTTCAATTTCACGTTCTCGGTCGACGATTAATCTTACCGCTATGGATTGTACTCTTCCCGCAGATAACCCTGTGCGAACTTTGCGCCACAACAACGGTGAGAGTTTATAGCCTACTAACCGATCAAGTACCCGACGTGCCTGTTGTGCGTCGATAAGCGCTAAATCTAACTTGCGAGGACTTTCTAAGGCCTCTTTGATGGCATGCTCGGTGATTTCGTGAAATACGATTCGGTCGTACTCAATCTCTTTGAGTACTTTGGCTTTCGCCGGTTTTTTTGGTGATTTTATTGCTTTCGTCTTTTTTTCTTTTTTTGCGTCTGCTTCTATTTCAGCGTTGCCCTGGAGAATATTGAGAATATGCCAGGCGATTGCTTCTCCTTCACGGTCAGGGTCGGTAGCGAGAATTATTTTACTTGCGCCTTCGGCAATTTTTTTTAATTCATTAACGCGCTTGGATTTGTCCTTTGGAATAACGTAATCTATGTCGAGCGTGTTTTCATCGACACCCATTTTTGACTTAGGAAGATCTCGAATATGTCCGAAAGAAGCCTCAATATTGTATTTACCACCCAGGAATTTGGACAGTGTTTTAGCTTTTGTCGGGGATTCGACAATAATGAGTTGTTTCGCCATAAGTCGGTATTATACCATGTTAGCGTAAAGTGGGTAAGTTTACACCTGCATTTTGTAGCACTATAAAGACAAAAAGCGAAACTACGACTATTAAACCGAGGACTCTTAGTCGAGGATTACTTTTTGTACCCATCTGTACACCTAACCATACAAGTATTAATGGCCAAGCGTCAACGACTGCTTCTAAAACCCTATCGCTGAGGATATTATAGTTTCTGAGTAAGAAGTATAGTCCAATGACAATGAGCACTAGTGGCCATGCATTATTTTGATATATTCGACTCTTTGTGTCAGTATTTTTGTATTCTATTGTTTCTGGTTCTGCTGGTGTTCGATCGGTATCCATGGATCCCCCTTTATTTATATTAGTCAGCCCGGACGATTTTTCCATCGGGAGTCATCTCTATAATGTGTGTGACGGTCTTTTGTTCATAGGAATTGCACTTATTTTGATCGTCTTCCACGACGCGCGGATTATGCACGATATCTACTGCCCAGCCATCACCAACATCTTCAGATAAACAGGGGCTTTTTTCGAAATCTTCTTTTGCCTTCTTTTTTTCCTCGTATACTTTTTTCGCGCGCTGAATAGCCTGACCTTCTATGGACTCTATCTTTTGAGCTCCGAAGGGATTCAGTTTGGGTGCCTGCCCATTCTGACCACTGCTGACCATGATATATCCCGTGTATCCGACTATTAATAGAGCCAAAATGCCTAAGAGAAGAAGTTTCATAGTGTCCAGAGTATACCTTTTTTCAGGTTAAAAGCCAATGTTTGTATGGCTCAGAAGGTCGTCTTTAAACATGTCTGCAGCGGTTTAGAGATTAACTCTACTATTTTTTAATAATGTACGTTCCGTCCCCCATATCCTTTATTATTCCCTCGAGCTCCATGATAGTAATTTCTGCACTCAATTCATTTATGGGCTTGTTAATTTTAAGCGCAAGTTGGTCTATTGTTACAGGCGAGTTTCGTATCTGCTCTACTATCTTTTGTTGTAGCTCGGAGAGATTGGATAGTTCTGCATTTACTGTCCCCTGAGGTAGTATTTGTAATTCAGTTAGGATATCCTCCGGTGTGTGCACGCATTTGGCGCCTTGCTGGATCAGAAAGTGAGGTCCGTGAGATAAGTTGGAGAATATCGATCCCGGAATTGCAAATACGTCACGGTTTTGTTCGTTGGCAAACTTTGCGGTAATAAGTGAACCGCTTTGTTGAGCAGCTTCGACAACTAAGACGCCTTTTGAAAGTCCTGAGATAATTCTGTTTCGTCTGGGAAAATTTTGTTTGAACGGCTCCGTACCAAGAGGATATTCCGAAAGCATTACTCCCCCTGAATTAATAATTTCTGATCTTAGCTTCTCGCTGTGAGTAGGATATGCAATGTCAATGCCTGTGCCGAGGATTGCTACTGTTTTTCCCTTTGATTTTAGTGTTTCTTTATGAGCTGCCTGATCAACTCCTTTTTGAAATCCACTGGCTATAGTTAGGCCTGCGGCGACAAGTGGTGGAATAAAAAACTCAATTGCTTGCTGTCCGTATGGACTGATAATGCGGGTTCCCACAACTCCAAGCGATACCGAGTTAAGTAATGAAATATCGCCCTGGTAGTACAGAATTATAGGTGGTGACGGGATTTGTCTTAGTAATTCAGGATACTCTTGGTCGTAAAATGTGATGACTTTGGTATTGGCAAGCTCTAATTCTTGATATGTTTTATCTATGCTTGATAACTCTTTTTGTTTGATCCATTTGTTTTTTATATTTTCTGAAACGTTTTTCCAGTCCGACGGTGGTGTTTCATATATTTTTTTGAATGACTGATACTGAGTATGCAAAGAATTAATGACCTGGTATCCCAAAATATCGCCCGAACAGAGTGCAACGAGATATCTTTTTTCTTCTGGTGTAAGATTCATTACTTTTATTATGGAGTTGTTTCTTTAAAATAAAAGTCCATGATATCTTTGGATGCGGGCGCGGCTACTTTGGAACCTTCTCCTCCATACTCGACTAGCACTGTTACTGTTATCTGTGGCGATTGATACGGAGCAAATCCTGTATACCAAGCATGAGGTGGTTTTCCAGGAAAACTTTCTGCAGTTCCTGTTTTGCCTGCCGTTTCGATAGGGTAGTTGAAAAAGGGATAGGCTGTGCCTCCTTGCGCATTTACTTGTCGCATACCCTCTTTTATTGTTTCTATGTTTTCTTTACTTGCAGGAATCCTGACTACGGGGTAGCTGTTTTTGTTTAATGACTCGCAGATTTTTCCGGACCATTCTATTGATTCTTTTTTTCGCTCACAGACTTTATTATTTTTTTCATCATTCACCCTCATGACGATAGTAGGGGGGTAGACTGTACCACCATTGGCGATGGTTGCTGTCATTGCACTGATTTGTAGTGGTGTAGACAGGACATCACCTTGTCCAATAGACATATTCACTGTATTGCCTGGATACCAGTCTTCATTTTTTACTTCTTTTTTCCATTCGGGAGTTGGGACAACTCCCTTTGCTTCACCTGGAATATCTACGCCGAGAACTTGACCAAATTTAAATTCATTTGCTTGCTCAGCAAGTTTTTCAACTCCTGTTTCAAGGGCCATTTTGTAAAAAAACGTGTCGTTAGAACGAGCGATCGCTTTAACTACGTCTATCTTCCCCTCTCCTTTTCCGTACTGAGTAAAATACCAGTTGTTAAATGTAATACCTGAGATAGTTATGTTCCCCGTGTCATCGTATGTAGATGTTTGGCTAATTGCTTTTGATTCTAAACCTGCGAGTGCTGTGACGATTTTAAATGTAGAGCCGGGCGGATAATTGCCACCAATAGCTCGATTTAGTAATGGCGTTGCTGGATTGGTAAAAACGTCTTCTAACGTTTTCTTTTTGTCAGGATGGGTGAATGAGTTGTTGCTGAATGATGGATAGTTTGCTAAAGCAAGAATCTGTCCGTTAGTGGGATCCTGTACAATCGCAACGCCGGACACACCTCCTGAGGATTTAACTGCTTCCTCAAGTCTTGTATAGACGTATTTTTGTAACTTGCTGTCTATTGAAGTTACGAGTGTATATCCCGGAGTTGGCTCGTTTTTTTCTAGTACTCTTTGCATCTCCCCTAAAGCATTAACTTCCACCACCTCAGTGCCTCCTTTTCCTCTGAGCAGCACTTCATATTCTTCTTCCAGTCCCGTGCGACCGACCGTATCTCGCAAAGTATAGGCCGTCGTATCTTCTGACTTGAGTTTTTTACTTTTCTCTATCTCTTCTTGAGTTATGGGTGATGTGTATCCTAGGATATGGGAAAGTTCGTTTTCAAACTGGTATTCACGAATTGGTTGAATTTTATATTTCTTTTTTTGCTCTGCTGACAGGGTGCTCTCGTGCTGGATGAACTCTTTATATGGTATTAATTGTGAATCATCCTCACCTATATATGGAGTATTTCTCACAAGCATGACACCGTTTCTGTCTGCAATTACACCTCGACTTGGATCGAGCGGTCGATTTACAATTCCGTTTCCTTCAGCGAGTGCCTGATAATATTTTCCGCGGATTATTTGTAGGGTGAAGACATGGGTAACTAATATTCCAGTTAATATGAGAACTATGGCTTTAAGTGAAAACCTTTTCCATACAGATGGGATAGATTTCTCATCACTTACTTCGCTATGTGGTATTAGCTCAGTGTTCTCAGGAATTCGTCCACTTCTAAAGTTAAAGCGGCGTATGTCTTTATCTATATGGTCCTGAAAAAGTAATCCCAGCATTTTGTTATTAAATATGTAGATAATCTTGTCGCCTGCGGGAGGCTGTAACTTTGTAGATGAGAACGTAGATAAGTGTTAGCACGACTATACTATACTCGTCGATAAGTGCAACTGACTCACCCGCAATTGCGCGCACGAGTGCTGCTTGACCTGCTGCACAGAGTGCAATACATATGGTTAGCAATACTTCTCCTCTCAGAGTAGGCTTTCCGATCTCATCACGCATATGAAGTAGTGAAGTAACTACTTCAATGATTAAAGCAACAATAGAGAAGCTGAGCGCCCAGCTTCCGAACGGAATAATTTTAGCCGAGTCGTATATTAAAGTAATGACAATTATCGCAGGTAGTAGCTTAAATTTTTCTGTAGTAGTAAATAGCCGACCAAATAAGTACACACCAATGATATTGACGTTGAGAAATAGTAGCTGTGCAAATATTAATCCTATGGAAAGACCTAATTGTGGAAGATATTTAATTATATTAGCTATTATTTTTTGCATATTATTGAATGATAAAAACAGTATCTAAGGAATCAAACTGTATGAATGATGAAATTTTTGCGGTTTGAAATAGTTCGCTTTCTATTTTTTCAACCTCTGTTACTTCTCCCACGATGACTCCTTCGGGAGCACCGGGCGATTTGTCTAATACAACTAAGTTTCCTACTTGGATTTGCTCGTTTTGCTCTATTTGTTCTACGGTTATTCCAGTGCCGAATTGGCCTACCCCACGACCTTTTATGGATTTCTTTTCGTTATTAATGATATTTACGGGCATTTGCACACTGGGATTGGTAATAAGTGTGATGGTGGCGGACCTGTCTGAGACTTTATTAACTTTTCCGATGAAATTATTTTTATACACTACAACTGAGTCTTTCATCACAGTATCTGTTTTATCAAAGACAACAGTTAGTCCGTTTTCTTTGGAAACAATTTTTGCTGGAACTAATTTAAATTTATCTAGTGCAGGAGCTCCCAGCTGTTCGCGTAGCTTCGCATTTTCTTGTTCAATGACGGTGGTCTGGCCTAATTCGTATCTAAGTTGTAAATTCTGCTCAGATGCAGCCTGGTATTTTCGGATCAACGTTCTTGCTTCTGTTATGATGGCAAATTCGTTTTTTATCTCTACTTTTACTCGGTTGGCTGAATACATCACAGGAGAGATCGCCAGAAGCGTGCCTTTGGTAATGGGGTCGGTTATATGAATTGTTCCAAGTGTATAAATACCTGCCCACATAAGTGTGGAAAAAATGAGAAATCTACTGTTGGTGGTCATACATTAGGTATATCGTAAGCCTCCTACTATTTTTACTTTTTCTAGGAGCGTCAACTCTTCAAGCACTTTAGCGCATCCACGCACAACACATGTGAGTGGGTCGTCCGCTATCCATACTGGCATATTTACTCTGTGTGCGATGAGCTCTGGCAGTCCGCGAATAAGACTACCCCCTCCTGCTATGCATATTCCACGCTGGAGAATATCTGAAATTAGCTCCGGGGGAGCATTTTCCAACATATCTGAGAGTGCATGAATAATAGTGTTAATAGGTTCTTTGAGCGCTTCACGAATATCATAACTGCGAACTGTTATTGCTTTCGGTAAGCCAGATATTAGGTCACGTCCGCGCACCGTGAATTCTTCTTCTTCGAGTTCGAGAATAGTACCGATTTCGACTTTTAATTCTTCTGCTGTTCGCTCACCGATCAAGAGATTGTAGCGATGGCGGATATAGTTGACGATGTGTTGATCGAATTCGTTGCCTGCGATACGAAGCGATTTATTTACGACTAAGCCGCCGAGTGAAATAATAGCCATTTCAGTAGTGCCACCACCAATATCTACGATACAACTCCCTGTTGGCTCCTCTATTGGCAATTTTGCACCGATCGCTGCAGCCATAGGTTCTTCGATAAGGTATGCGATCCGTGCACCCGCTCGCATCGCAGCTTCCTGCACTGCACGCCGTTCAACTTCAGTTACTCCAGCGGGGATACCGATAACTACACGCGGTCGAGGTATTTTTGGAATGATTCCGCTTGAGGAATGTTCGTGAACTCTTTTAAAAAGCGTGTGCAGCATTTCTTGAGCGACGTCAAAATCTGAGATTACACCACCTTGCAATGGTTTAATCGCATGAATCGATGCAGGGGTTTTTCCCAACATACGTTTTGCTTGGTTACCGAAGGCTATAATTTGTTTTGTTTTTTTGTGTTGTGCAACAATGGAGGGTTCACGTATGATAATACCTTTTCCCTTTACAAAAACCAAAATGTTTGCGGTTCCCAAATCTATTCCAATGTCATATGACAGCGCATTCCAGATTCTTTCGAGCATGGTTGGTAGTATACGGTCTTTAGTGAGCTGCGTAAAGACAGATAGTTTTGATATACTGCTTGTATGAAAGATGTTTCTTCGTTTTTACAGAAAGGTATTTTCTACCTGTTTATACTTTTATTTTTGCTGACTCCTTTAGTATTTTATCCCTTTACTAAATACTTTCCGTTTCCGTGGTTTATATTTAATGTTGATCCGTTTACCTATGAACTTTTTGAATATAACAAAATGTATCTTGTTTACGGAATTGCGATTGGTGTTGGGACTCTCTGGGCTGCGCGGTGTGTGGCTGAAGGTCGGGTGATATTTAGGCGCACATTCCCCGATTATGCTTTGGCTCTTTTTTTGCTGTCGCAAGTACTTTCGACAATATACTCGATTGATCAACACACCTCGATCTGGGGTTATTATTCGCGTTTTCATGGTGGCCTACTCTCTACGATTTCATATTTATTGCTGTACTGGGCGTTTGTAAGCAATTTGTTTGAAAAGAAATTTGCGCATTCAATGCTTATTACTTCGATTATTTCAGCAACGCTTGTATCTATTTATGGAGTTGCGCAGCATTTTGGAGTTGATGCTGAGTTTTGGGTGCAGAATGTGCGAGCCCGTGTTTTTTCCTCGCTTGGTCAGCCTAACTGGCTGGCTGCGTATTTGGTGGCTGTGTTTCCTATCGCGTTTAGCTATTTCCTGTATGAAAGGCGAACAGTTCATAAATCGTTCTATTTTATTTCCTGTTGTTCGATTTTCCTGAGTGTTATTTATACCGGTTCACGGTCAGGACTCTTAGCCCTGGTGATCGGAATGGTTATATATGCCGTGCTGGTGTATACAAAGCGACTGCATGAATCAAAACACAGAGTGTATTCGACCGTTGTGTCTTTAGCGTTGGCTGGATTAGTAGTTGGGGCTTACTTGGTAATTTATAACAAGTATTCGAACTATGCGCTTACATGTTCGCTCGTATTGCTTGGTTTAAGTTTTGCACTCCTTATATATGTGTATTCATCGATTGGTCGCTGGTGGGTTGTGGCTATGAGTTGTGTGCTCCTAATCTTCGGTTTTGTGTATTTGTCCCCTGAAGCATTTCGACTTGGATCCGCTGGGGTTGCGCAGAATACTGCCGTACAGGAGACTGTGCCGTTGGAAGCAGGTGGTACTGAGACGGGAAGAATTCGTTTTATTGTATGGGGAGGTGCGGTCGAGATATTTAAACGATTCCCTGTTTTGGGTTCAGGTGTCGAGAGTTTTGCTTATGCGTTTTATCAAAATAGGCCACTGGAACTTTTGAATACTACTGAGTGGGATTTTCTCTATAATAAAGCACATAACGAATATTTAAACTTTCTTGCAACAACTGGTGTTTTTGGTCTCGGTATATATGTCATGTATATATTGTTCTTTTTGTTCTTCGCGCTAAAGTTTTATGTGTCGTATAAACATTTGTCTTTTGTAAAACATGACGAATCGCTTATTCAGTCTAAACATTCGAAAAAGTCAAAAACTTCAGGTGCTGATGTTGAAGATGAGAATTATGCGATGCTTATTTCTATTGGTATTCTGTGTGGTTTTATTACCATTCTCGTTACAAACTTTTTTGGATTCTCAGTTGTAGTCGTGGCCTTGTATTTCTTTTTGTTCAGCGCGTTGCTTGCTGTGTTGGCCAGCCATGAGCGTGGAAGTTTCCTATATAAGCAGATTATTGGACGTGTTATGCGACTCGGTGACCGTCGGTATGAGATCCCTTCTTCGGTGCGTTCAGTCAGCTATGTTCTGATTGGATTTTTGTTTTTGTTTATGATGTCAAAACTTATCTCTTTTTGGTTAGCTGACATCGCTTTTTCTAAAGGACGATCTCTGAATAGGCAAGCACAAATTGGGCAAGCTCAAAAACAATTCTTGGAAGCGATTGCTTTGCGTGACGATGAGCCATTCTACTATTCTGAACTTGGTTGGACACAGAGTAATATGGTGTATGCACTGATGAAACAGAACGATGCCTCGGTAGCAGCCGAACTTGTCCCAATTGCCGAGGAAAACTCGCGCCGTGCAGTGGAGATGAGCCCTCAAAATATTAATTATTGGAAAAAGCTTGCTGACACATATTACAACTTAACGTTTTTTGATAATGAATTGTATAAAGAAAAATTATTACAAACATCTGATCGTACACAAACTTTGGCGCCAACTGATGTTAGTACATTACTGACTTTGGCAATTTACTATGAAGAAATGGGCAAACTAGATACAGCACAGCAGATGCTTGAACGATCGACTGAATGGAAACCGGATTTCGCGGATGGATGGTACCGTCTTGGAAATGTGCATTATCAGAAATATAAAACATTACAAAGCGAGTTAGACAAAAATATCGCAGAAGAATGTCGATATAAAGCAACACAATTACAGCCTGCAAAGGAAGAGTTCAAGCGTGCATACGAATAGCGTGTGGCATGATATATTCTTTTCATGAGTCGATTTGCAGATATTGTTGCTTTGATTCCCGGAGATCCTACTAAAAGTTCATTTACGTATTCTACTGGTGATTTGCCTTTAGAAATAGGTCACTGTGTAGTCGTGCCGTATGGAAAAAAAGAGGTCCAAGGTATTGTCGTAACACTTCATGATACAGAGCCTGAGTTTACTGTGCGTGATGTAGTATCTATTGTAGTTGAACTGCCTGTTCTTACTCTACAATTGATTAAAACTGCGCATTGGATGGCCGAGTATTATCACGAACCGTTGCGAATGTGTATTGAAACAGTACTTCTGTTTCGTAAGAAAGTGCGTTTAAAGAAGCGCGCTAATCCTAATCCAGACGCTATCACGGAAGTACACTTAACTTTTTATGAGGAACAACAATTTGCGTATAATACGATCGTTCGATCTCTTAATACGTTTACATCATTCTTGTTGTTCGGGATAACAGGAAGTGGAAAGACAGAAATATATTTACAAGTCATAGCTGATGTTTTGAAACAAGGTAAACAAGTTATTTATCTTGTTCCTGAAATTGCATTGACTCCTCAAACTATTGCTCGGGTAGAACAGCGATTTCCTGGAAAGACTTCAGTTATTAATAGTCAGATATCTGAAGGTGAGCGGTATCAGGCTGTTTTGGATTGTTTGAGTGGAGAACGGCCGATTGTGATCGGATCGCGTTCTGCACTGTTTGCACCTTTTAATAATCTTGGAGCAATTATTATTGATGAAGCACATGACGGATCATATAAGCAAGATGCCTCTCCCCACTATCATGCTGTAAAAACTGCAGAGCATATTGCACAAGCACTTTCTATTCCATTGATACTTGGAAGCGCGACACCTCGCGTCGAGGATTATTTTCTGACAGAACAAGTGCTTGAGAATAATCCGCATAAATTGCTTACTTTGAAAAATAGAGCATTGGATGCGGCGTTGCCTAAAGTACATATTGTAGATATGCGCGAAGAATTGAAAAAAAGAAATTTTTCCACGCTTTCTGACGACTTGGAGAATGCTATACGATCTGCATTGGAGCGAAAAGAACAAGTGTTATTGTTTTTAAACAAAAGAGGAATTGCTTCTTCTTTGCTGTGTCGGATGTGTGGATGGACTGCTGAGTGTCCACGATGTGCTGTGGCACTGACACTGCATAAAGAATTGTTTGGATCCTTATCTAACAAATTGGTTTGTCATCATTGTGATCATATGGAGGATATTGTTCAGCAATGTCCAAGTTGCTCTAGTTTATATATTAAAGCACTTGGATCTGGTACTGAACGGATTGAGCAAGACCTGCATAAACTTTTTCCTGCTGCCCGCGTATTGCGCATGGATCGTGATACGACGACTCGTAAAGGGAGCCACGAAGAGATTTATACAAAGTTTGTTACTCATCAAGCAGATATTTTGATTGGTACTCAGATGATTACAAAAGGGTGGGATATCCCGAACGTTACGATGGTAGGAATTGTGAATGCAGATACAGCATTGCATATGCCGTATTTTAAATCTGCCGAACAAACGTTCGCACTAATCACGCAAGTCGCTGGACGTGCAGGACGTGGAGATAAAAAAGGTATTGTAGTTTTGCAAACATATAATCCTGAGCATTTCGGCATATTATCAGCAGCAGAACACTCGTTCGAGAAATTTTATGCTCAGGAAATTGAGTTTCGTAAATCGCTTTTGTATCCTCCCTACTCTCATATGGCACAACTTGTATATTCTGACTTAAGTGAGGAAAAGGCTGCATCTAAGGCAGATGTACTGGTAAAATTACTGGATCGACAACTGGTGGAGACTGGCTCGGATGCTGTGGAGATATTAGGGCCTACTACGGGGCTAATTCCTAAATTGCGTAATAAATGGTATTATCAGATACTATTAAAGGGAGATAAAGCTATTATAGATAGACTTCTCGCTATAGTCCCTGTTGGGTGGAAAGTAAATATAGACCCAGAAAGCGCAGCATGAAAAATATAGTTGTAGTTCCTCATCCTTCACTTCGCCAGGTTGCTGATCCTGTGATTAAGGTAGATAAAGAGGTTCGTGAAATTATCGAAGATCTTTGGTATGCGTTGGAGCACAGCAAAATAGAAGGAGTGGGTATTGCTGCACCACAGATTGCGGCTTCAAAACGGATTTTTATCTTGAGAGAGGGCAAGAAAAAATTTAGAGTATATATAAATGCAACTATAGTCTGGCAGAGTGAAGAGCTTGGTACAGGAAAAACGAGGAAAGGTGATACGTTTCTTGAGGGATGTTTGTCTATTCCGAATTTTTATGGTCCTGTCATCCGACCACTTGGTGTAGAAGTTGAATATATTGACGAAAGAGGTAAGAAACATAGGACTAAGCTAGAGGAACCATTTTCTCGCTATGTGCAACACGAGCTTGATCATTTGAATGGTGTTCTTTTTACTGATCATATTATTGCTCAAAAAGGTAAATTGTATATGGTCAATGAAAAGGATGAGTTGGAAGAAATATCATTGGAAGGACTCGCTAAGTAAGTATGAAATATAAGGTAGTGTTTTTTGGATCATCACATCATAGCTTGCCAGCACTGGAAGCTTTGGCAGCCAATGAATTATATGAAATTGTTGGTGTGGTCAGTCAACCTGATAAACCTGTTGGACGTAAACAAGTAATGACTCCTACTCCAGTAAGTGCGTGGGCAACGAAGAATAACGTTGCATTGATGACTCCAGATTCGTGGAGGAAAGATGTAGCTGCTATCGAGCGATTGCGAGAACTGAAAGCTGATGTAGGTGTTTTAGCGATTTACGGGAAGATACTTCCTCAAGAAATTATAGATATTTTTCCTCACGGCATCGTAAATATTCACCCAAGTATATTGCCTAAATTGCGTGGACCGGCGCCAGCGGTTGGGGCAATTTTGTCTGGAGAGCCCGTGTCTGGTGTCGCAATCATGCTGCTGGTGCAAGAGATGGATGCCGGACCTGTACTGGGGATTACAGAATTCGAAGTGTCACCTGTTGAAGTACCCGAGACGTATTATGATAAGGGATTTAGGTTGGGTACTGAACTGCTCATGGAGTTGTTACCGAAATATTTGAATGGAGAGATAAAAGGAACTGAGCAAGATGAGAGTCAGGCTACTTATACCTATCGATTGTCTAGGGATAACGGAAAAATTGATTGGAATCAGAGTGCAGAAGAGATAGAACGGATGATACGGGCGTATACCCCATGGCCAGGAACCTGGACGGAAGTGTTTGTAGATAATGAAGGAAATCTGTTACTTGAAAAAGAGATGGCCGAACGACTTAATTTGCCGGTAAATAGTGGTGATTGGGATGGAGTACATAAAATGCGAATGAAGGTATTGAGTGCAGTACTGGAAGAGAATGAACTTGATTTGGATATGGTACAGATGGAAGGTGAAAAGCCAGTGGCCTTCCATGATTTGGTAAAGTAAGTGGGGAATAACGATTTGAGATGCTTTTTTTGTAAGAGCCAGTCGGCATTGTTGTTTTTGGCAACGTGCTGAATGGCTCTTACTTGGTCAAGAGGAGGAGGACAGGCTTGTCCGAACTTCGAACCCTGCTTGACGAGCGATTCCCTTCAGCAAGGCAAGACTTTGCTGGTCGAAAATGGGCAGACTGTAAATGCCAGCCCGAACATGAGTCACCCTTACTCTCAAAACTGCTTCTACGTTTGATTTCATGAGGACAGCATTTGCACCCGTCAGCGGAAAAAGATATCTGTTGGTGGATCCCTGCGGGTACATTACATTTGGTTCGTCGACCTCGTGTGGCGCTTTCTTAGCTGGACTTGTCATCTTCCTTCTCCTTACCGATGAGAGCGGTTAGCAGTGAGCGTCACCGCTCCCATATTTGCTGACCTGGACTTCACTAGCTCTGCGACTGTACCTCGCAGTTAAACCCATGCTTCCGTGCAATTGCCCGAATCGACGCTTGATCGGTCTGACTGGCAAAGGACACAAAGTAGCTACCCTGCGTTGAGGCAGGCGTGACAGCTTTCGCAAGAACCGTTGAAACTTCCGCTTTCATAGCGTTCCCATTCGCCTTCTCAGTCGGAGTCAGCACCATGCGCGCAGACTTTTGGCTGTCTTGCTGACCCGATTTGCGAACGACCGTTGTGTACTTCGGATCTTTCCTGTTCTCTGGATTCGCCATGGTTTGTGTTCCTTTCCTAGTCGGATTGTTGCCATCTCCAGGCTGACGCATTCGTTTGCATCTCATTCCTGAAGAGCCTCCTGGTCTGCATATAGCAAAACAAGAGGCCCTGCAGGAATAAATAATCGTTATTCCCCTATTAAAGAGCTTGTTTCGAGAAATAGATACGCAAAAATGCGTACGACTTCTCGTAACCGGTGCATTGTATCACATGTATTTGATTTGGACTATAGGTTATATTATTCCGAGAGCTTTAGCTTCAATTCGAGTGAGAGTTGAGCCAGCCTCTTTCATCATACGAAGCGCTTTAGTAGAAAGTTTGATCTTTTTTGTAACGCCTTCGATTTTGATTTTTGTTGAATGAAGATTTGGATGCCAGATTTTTTTGGTTGATGGAGCTTTCATCGCCCACGCACCTGAGTGTCTGTGTCGACCTGTTTTACCAATTTTTGTTGTCTTTCCTGTAAGTGCGCAGCTTCTCATATGTTTCTACCTATTAGACTTCTGATATAATCTAAGAGACTATATCATAGCCTCTATTTTTTGGCAAGAGAAGGAACTTTATGTATATTTTGAGTTTTATTCAGGACCCATGGAATGTGTTTTTTTTCCTCGCTTCCGTGGTTATAGCAGTGACTGTACACGAATTTGCGCATGCCTGGTCTGCTGACCGGCTTGGCGACCCTACTGCACGTCTTTTAGGAAGAAAGAGCCTCAATCCAGCTAAGCATTTGGACCCTTGGGGGAGTTTGTTGTTTTTGGTCGTAGGGTTTGGCTGGGGTAAGCCAGTCCCTGTAGACAGCTTCAATTTGCGCGATGAGGGTAAAGATAATGCATTGATCGCCCTAGCCGGTCCGGCTTCAAATATTCTACTTGCGAGCATTGCGGGTGTTTTGAATCAAATATTACCTACAAATGATCCTCACGTAGCGTTTGCATTGTTTCAATTTGCGTCTATTAACGTGTACTTAGCTCTCTTTAACTTGTTGCCTATCCCGCCACTTGATGGGTCAAAGCTGTACCGGGCAATCTTGCCTGATTCGTTTATGCCTGTTTGGCGGTTTTTAGACCAATATGGGTTTATGATTTTGCTTTTGATTATTTTATCTGGAGCTAATATCTTCTCAGGGTTCCTAGGTCCCATCTCAATCATTATTTTGGAAGCTTTAGGCTTTTGAACCTTATAGTAAGGGTGTCATGTTCTTGACATTTATTTAAATGACTCGTATGATGGGATTAAGTAATGATGAAAGTCATTATTTGGCCCACAGATAAGCGTTCTAGGCTTCGGATAAGGTTTTTCTGTACAACCTTTTTTACCTTGGGCAATACATAGTGTTCTTCTTGGCTTTGCCTGTTGAACCGTGTGCCCACCTGATATCTTTCAGGAAAAGCTTAGAGGAAGTTCGCGCTATTAGTGGGTCTTTTTTATTCTCCCCTTATATTTGGTACAATTAGGTCATTAAAGAATATATTCGGGCAATGATCGATCGTAACAGGCGTGAACAGTATGCGCGGGCTGCACACATAGCGGAACAGCTGCACGTTTTCTCTTCTCCAGATGCCTTTCATAGATATCAGCTAGCACGACGCGAGACAAATCTATCAAATAGCGCGATCCTGGCAAGCGGGTTGCTTACCGACCATTTTAGAAAGGTCTACCTGCGACGTTGTATACGGCTAAACGAGACCAGCGATGCCCATTCTGAAGCCGAATTTCTTGTTCATAACCTTGATCGAACTAAGCTGTTGATTCATTTAGCTTATGGAGATGAGATTAAGGAAGAGCACAGAATACAATTTAATGCGACATTTATCGCGCAGCACCACGCAGAGAAACGGATCAGGAAAATAATGAAGATCTGTGGATTTTCTACTCCAGATGAGATATACTCCTCGAGTGAATTTGAACAGGCTTGGCTGATTGCTAAAGGTTTGGTAAAATCCAAGAATACGGTTTAGTAATTCAGCAGAGATTAATGCCGACTTAGCTCAGCGGTAGAGCAACAGTTTTGTAAACTGTGGGTCGCCAGTCCGAATCTGGCAGTCGGCTCCATTCTTAATTTGTGAGTAAAGCAGAGGTGCCGGAGTGGCCAATCGGAACAGACTGTAAATCTGTCGTCTTCACTGACTACGAAGGTTCGAATCCTTCCCTCTGCACACTACTTAACGTTGTCAACATAGACCGTTTCCTTATGTTTGACCTCAATAACGCTGAGGTTTTTCGTCTTTTCTGCGTGTTTTCTTAGAACTTTATTTCGGCTTGCTGTGGCTTGTTCTGGCTCCTGTTTGTATAGGATCGCTTGTACTTGTATTACCCCTTAAAAGCGGTGAAATATCCTCTTGAAGACCCTCTGTTGGATTATTCGTTTGTGGTTAAATCCTATTTTGAGATAGCTCCCGATTGTGCAGATAGAGCTGGATATTGAGACTGCGGATTAATTCTTCTTTATCTTTGCTGAGACCTTCTTTTAAGATGTAGGCAGCGTAGTCTTTAAGGGTAACTATTTGGTCGTCATCATCGACACCTTGTTGCTTTAATACTGTTCTGGCTACTTTTTGATACTGATTGAAAGATGCTCTGAGCTTTTCACCTATTTTGAATTGATTTTCTTCGAGTGATTGGACGAACTCGATGAGTTTATCAATAAGTTTTTCCTCGCTGATGTAGGGCTCTTTGCAATTATGATCTATATAGCGGGTACAATGATAGTAAACGTGACGTTTGAAGGATCCGTTGATTAGTAGTTTGAATTTTTCTTCTGGGGTGATCATGGCGCCACAATTGCCACATTTGAAGACCTCTCTAAAGGCAAACCCTTTGGATCGCCATTTTGATTTTCTGGGCACCTCAAGTTGTTTTTGTGTGAGTTGAAAGAGCTCTTTCGTTATAATTGGTTCGTGCATTCCTTTGTACCATGCTCCTTCGCCTTCGGGGTATTGGAATTCTCCATAGTAAAAATGATTATTTAATATTAAGTAGATTTGACTTAGTGTTACTCGTTTGCCAGACCTATTGGTAAGTTTTGATTCATCGAGCCACTTTTTGAGATGTCTTCCGCTTTGTTTTCTGTACGCTACTCTTTCAAACATTTCTTTTATGAAAGGAGCTCTTTCAGTATCGATGATAATATCTTTTTTGCCACCAAAGTGTCGGTTGAAGTATCCAAGTGGTGACACTCCGGGTCTCCAGCCCATTTCACATTTGTTTCTAATTCCCCTTCTGATATTTATGCCTCTGTTGTCATTTTCTAACTTTGCTTGACTACAAAGAATCATCAGTAGGAATTTTTCATTTGGGTTGTTGTTGAATGTTTGAGAATAGGTCTTAATTTGTGTTAGTTTTCCGCCGTCCATCATGTCGACCAGCATGCCTAAATCCCCAGCGTTGCGACTCAATCGATCTGGAGCCCAGGTCAGGATGCCATCATACATCCCTGTTCGTATGTCGTTAAGAATTTGATTGAATACTGGGCGAGTTCCAGAAGCTTTGGCCGAGTGGCTTTCTTGGAGCATAGTGGCGATTGTTAGTCTCTCTTTTTCTGCCAAGGCGGTCATTTCTTTGATTTGTGAATCGATAGACATAGTTTGCCGTTCATCGCTTTCACTGGATTTTCTGGCGTAGAGGCAGTATCGTATTTCTTTCGGCTCTTTTACTTGTTCTGTAGACATAGCTTGTGGTACAAGATACCGCAACGGTTTCAAAAGTCTAGCTCTACAAATGTTGGTTATTGCAACTGAGCTCACTTTTTTTGTATCCTATTGGTATCAATTAGTATCTACTTTTTATGGATGAGCTCCTAACATTAGCCGAGGCTGCGAAAATATTGAAAGTTCATCAGAATACTCTGCGCAATTGGGATGCGAAGGGTATTTTAGTAGCTATTCGTATTGGACAGAAAAAAGTGAGAAGATATAAGAAAATAGATTTAGAAAAATTTATTAATCCAAAAATAACTGTGGAATAAAAAATATGCTAATTCCGAAAATTATTGACAATAATCGATCATCATTACTAGACTTATTTAAGTCAATTGCAAATGATTATTCAGAAATATCAATTGCAACTGGTTACTGGGACTTAGCAGGCACAGAGCTTGTGTTAGAACAATTAAGTCAATATAAGAAAATTCGATTGCTGATCGGTAGAGAACCTGCGATTCCTCGAGATAACCGAGGCGTCATTGAACCAGACTTTCCCGATGAAGACTTTTATCGTGATTTGAGAGATCTTCCAATTACCGATAACTTAGTCCGTACTGTCAAAACTATTAAGGAATTGATTGACTCTGGTAAATTAGAAGTTAAAGTCTATAAAAAATCTTTTTTACACGCCAAGTGCTATATCTTTGGAAATTATTCATCAACGCAAGGAGTTGGTGTTATTGGGTCTTCAAATTTTACGCGAAATGGCTTGACTGTGAACACAGAGTTGAATGCTGCTGAATCTGATCAACGAGTCGTTTATTATACTCCCCAATCAAATGAACAAGAAGTTGGTCACTTATTCTGGTTTGATCAATTCTGGAACGACCCATCTTCAGTCACATGGTCTGGGCAATTTCGCGAATTGTTACTTGATTCTCCAGTAGGAGATTTAACATTTAGTCCGTATGACATGTATATTCGAACATTGTGGGAACTTTACCAAGATGAAATCGTTGAAGACGAAAAATTATCTTCGGAAGTAAAGGATAGTTTATACGATTTCCAAATTCGCAATGCCCAATTATTGCTAAAGAAACTGAATAAATATGGTCTCGCTATGTTGGCGGATTCTGTAGGGCTTGGAAAAACAATAACTGCTGGTGCGGTGATCAAACAGTTAATCGAAGAAGCAAGGCATCTTGCGGAATATAAACGAGATCCTCGCGTATACATAATAGTTCCAGCCAGCTTAGTCGATCAATGGAAGCAAGACCTGGCGAAAATCCATAATCTGTATTCAGGATTTGAGATTTTGTCACTTCAAGATAAGAATAAAATCGAAGAGTCCAGACGAATTGACAGATATGCAGGTGTAGATCTCTTTGTTATTGATGAAGCACATAACTTACGTAATGATGGTAGTTCTCGGCATCAACAACTTTTAGAGTGGTTTAGTGATAATCCTGAAAGTAAAGTACTATTACTTACCGCAACTCCTATTAATAACCATCTAACCGATTTTGTAAACCAAATCCAGCTAGCAGCAAAAGGTAGACTTGATTCGTTCCCTGTTGTATATCCTACATCAAAAAAGAACGACGTAATTGATTTTTTTGAAGCAGTAAAACGGCTCTCCGCAGAGATGAAAAAGGCGGAGACTTTAGGCGAGAAGCCTGATTTTGAAAAGGTTAATCGGATTATGCGACAAGGATTGCGTCATTTTCTAGTTAGAACTACCCGAAAGGGAATTGAAAAAGAATTTGGTGGACTTGCTAAGCGTGATGGTAGTATCCAATATTTCCCACAAGGAATTGTAGAGGCAGTGCCGTATTCATTCAGCCATGACTTGCTCGTCAATATTGATGCAATTATTACAAAAAACCTCGGCATCTACGGCGACTCCGATCCGCGCACGTTAGATGTAAGTTCTATTCTCGAAAAAACTCAACGAACCAAACACCCACTCGATATCCTTGCAGAAATTGAGAGAGTTTCAACCATTGATGAGAATAATGTGTTTTTGCATATTTTTCAAATTTTATTGCTACTTGGATTTACACCTTATAGGTACCAAACTTATCAACATCGGTTCTATGGAAAAACCCCTGAAGAGATTTCCGGCTATAACCTTTCATCAGTCGAATCATTTGAATTGTTAAGTCAAATGAGTATTCATAATATGTTACGAATTAACCTGCTTAAAAGATTGGAGTCATCTCAATATGCATTATCTTCATCGCTTGAAAGATACCGAGAAAAACTCATCGCATATAAATCTAAGTTAGACGATGGATACATCATCAAACTAAAAGATATTGAAGTAATTCGAGATGATTATGGCGATGATATTGAGCAGGCAGTTCTTCACTCTCATGAAGGAGGAGAAGATCGACCGATAGAACCAATTGCCGCAGATCCCGATAAATATAATATTCAGGCTATGCAGGAAGATATATTAAAGGACTTAGAATTGCTTAAAGCCTTAAAAGAAATATGTGCAACACTTGGTAAAAACGACCGGAAACTGATTGAATTTGCAAATCACTTTAAAAACATTGTTAACAATAAACCAGCAGGAGAAAAGGTTTTAGTTTTCAGCTATTATGCAGATACAATAGAATATTTGCGAGAAGCGATTCCCGATTTACTTGCTGATATTCCTCAGTTTTCGCAGCGCAGTGCATACATTTCGGGGAGGTCAAAAAGTGGATTAACATCAATCGTTAACCGTTTTTCACCAAAATCAAAAAATGCTTCTATTGATTCAGGTAATGAAATTGACTTTCTTTTTGCTACTGATGTGTTGAGTGAGGGGCAAAACTTGCAAGATTGTGGCATGCTCATAAATTACGATCTGCATTGGAATCCAGTTCGCATGATCCAGAGGAATGGACGTATTAATCGATTGGGATCTGTGTTCTCTCAGGTGTTTATTTACAATATGCACCCTGACCTTGAACTTGAGTCTTACTTGAAGCTTGTGGATCGACTTCAAAAAAAGATAGAACGGATTAAATATACGATTGGTACAGATCAGTCAGTTTTAGGAGAAGAAGAAAATCCTATTGAGTACATAGACGACATGGAAGAATCAACAGAAATTGAAAAAACTCTTAGTCTCTATGACGAATCTAAAGCAGCTAAAATATTGGATAGTTTTGATGACGATTCTGAATTTTTAAGTATTGATGAATATGTCATGGATTTACGCAAGTTTATTCGTGAATCAGACAGTGACATATTAAAAAGAATTCAGAGAATCCCCTTTAATAAGTGGGGCTACTACCCCGAGAAATCTCGTGCAAACAGTTCAACTCCTCATGTATTATCGCTAACCAAAATTACAGGTACGACAAATACAGGATTAGACTTTGCTAATTACATTTTTATAGAATCAGATGATAATTATACCGTGGATAAAATTGAAACTATTCAAGCACTATCGTATTTAAAAACAACACCTGATGACAATGAACGAACTGTGGATCGCATTTCCGTCGAAAAAGAGAGAGTAAAAAAAATAATGACTGCTCAAGCACGAGAAGAGACACGTAAACCTACCGATACAATTAAAATGACACCGACTATTCGGAAGATTTTGAATGAACTGACCAGATTATTACCCCAGACAGCAGTAGACGAGGCCTTACTTCGAATATCTACAAAACAGGAAGAAAAAATCATGAGACAACTATTCCAAAATGCGAATAAAGAGCTTAAGGAAAGAGGTCAGATTCTACCCTCGACAATAGTTGAATTTGAAGCTAATATCAACAAGCTTTCATTGAAACTAGTTGATGAGAAATTTGTGAGTGATGTACAAGGAGTTCTTTTCTATGCCAAATAGGGGTATTGATGTTAATCATATCAATAATTTATTAGGAAAGCTTTCAGCTGAGCCTTCTCTACCACTCGGTGTTGATCTTGCCAAGGCAATTTTAGCGCAAATGGGATTCGATGGCCTGCGTGAGACTGAAGACCTGCTCCTCACAAAGCTTCAGCTTCCAAATTCAGAACGGTATGACCGATGGTTCAAGGATCATCAGTATTTTCGAAGTGACCGCGCTTGTTTTGAAATCTTAGATGCAAATGATGCCCCCCTTCAAGCAAAGTTTTATTGGTTAAAAAAACGATCTAAGCAATATATCGCTGGAGCAGTTCACTTTACCCCGAATTATGAAGATGAAGAATTTACACAAAATGAGAGATACAAGGTTGGTGTAGATTTCTTTCTCTCACCTGCTGCAAATTCTTTATTTATTGTTCTTTCCAATAGAGGAAACCTGCGTGTAGTCGAACTAGCGAATAAATTGAATAATACTCAGATTGAGATTTTACAAAAATGGCAAAATATTGCGAGATTGAAAGAACAATCAGCACTGCATTTAACACTGTGGGATAGCTTCCAATTAAAGGAAGTTAATAAAAGCTTTTACACTGGTATTGCTAACCTATTCACTGAGCTACTTGATCATCTTAAATCACAAGACAAAGACCCCGAAGCATCAAAGTTGTTTGCAAGTCGTTTGATTGGAAGACTTTTGTTTTGCTGGTTTCTTCGCAAAAAAAATATTATTGATGAAAGCCAGAATTATTTTAATCCTGAAAATGCAGAATCCTCTGAGTATTATAAGGATAAACTTGAAAAACTCTTTTTTGAAACTTTAAACAAGCCTATTGAAGATCGAATATTTTCTGATAATAAGACACCTTTCTTAAACGGCGGCCTATTTGAGAGACATACTCAGGAACAGATCTGGGATAAAGAAAAATCTCTAACTTTTCCTCCTGGCTTTTTTGTTAGGCTGTATCAACATTTAAATGACTACAATTTTACAACTGATGAATCTACTCCTGAATACCAGCAGATAGCGATTGACCCCGAAATGCTCGGTAAGATTTTTGAAAACTTATTGGCGACACAAATAACTGAATCGGGAGAGCAAGCACGGAAAGCAAAAGGAACGTTTTATACTCCTAGAGAAATAGTTAGCTATATGTGCAAGGAATCTCTTAGACAATATCTTTATTCTAAAGTCGGGGAAGAAGTTAAGATTAAAAACGCAATTGACGGATTACTTGATACAACGGACAGTCAATGGGTGTCAGCAGGAACAAATAGCAAGCGGGATATTTTGAAATCATATTCTAGCAACATAATTAAAGCGCTTGATGAACTTACGGTACTTGATCCTGCTTGCGGATCAGGAGCATTTCCTATGGGAATGTTGCACTTATTGTCTCAATGCTATGAGCGATTAGAGCCTCGATTCGAGCCTTATAAAACTAAGTTATCGATCATAAAAAATAATATTTTTGGAGTTGATATCGAACCAATGGCGATAGAAATCTCTCGACTTCGTGCATGGCTGTCGATTATTGTTGATGAGGATTCTGACTCTAAAAAAATTGAACCCTTACCTAATCTGGACTTTAAATTTGTTTGTGCGAATAGTTTAATTCCATTAGAAAACGACGAGCGGCAGATTATGGATGATCCAAACCTTGAGTTGAAAATGCGCTCTCTCCGTGACAAGTATTTTAATGCTAGAACATATAGATCAAAAACAGACCTAAGAAATCAATTTAACAATCTAACTAAAAAAGAAAATACGTTGTTAGCTAAATCTAAAAGACAGCTCCACCTTGAATCATACCAACCATTTAATACAGACTCAGTATCGATGTTCTTTGATCCCTTTTTTATGTTTGGATTACATAAATTTAATATTGTGATTGCAAATCCGCCATATGGTGCAGACCTACACAAGAAGCTTCTGACCAAAATTAAGAAGTTGGTCTTGGATACTAAGAACATGAATAGTGCGGCTATCTTTATTGACTACGGTAAAAATAGATTTATCGAGAATGATGGTATTTTATCATATATAGTACCAAAATCCCTGCTATTTTCTGAAAGATGGTTTGATTTAGTTAAAGCACTTCTTGGGAAAGTTACAATTCTTGTTGATGTTGAAAAGGGATTCGAGGGTGTTTTATTGGAGCAAGTATTATTCGTTTTGAGAAAATCATTATCCGAGGAAAGCTACACCGCAAGGAAATTCCTTGACGGAAAGTTTATACGAAGCATACGAATACCGAACCTTGTAGTAAGTAAATTTAATGCATGGATTTGTGATGTAACAAGCCAGGAGATAGACCTAGCCTGCAAGATCTTATCGAATCCAAAAATTGAATTTTTAAGAAACCATTCGATCACGAAACGAGGTATTGGGATGCAGAAATTGCTTAAACCTAGTGGTGACATACCTGTTATCGGAGGTAAGCAGATCCTCCCATATGGTGTGAATGGTGTAAAGGGATATTTAAATTATAACAGTATCTCTAAGGAGACTAAAAAATACTCATTTATGATGCAGCCAAAAATTATAGCTCAAAACCTAGTTGCACATATCCAGAACCCATCTCCGCATTTACGCATTACATCAACTCTTGACACTACGGGTAAGATTTTTACGCTTGACACGGTAAATAATATTATTATCGATGAATACTATGATGCAAGGTATATCCTTGCTTGCCTGAATTCAAAATTAATATCATGGTACGCTTACAGGTTTATATACTGCAGTGCGATTAGAACTATGCACTTTGACGAAGAATACGTTAATAAGATCCCGATAATCTTACCTAGTTCAGATAATTTACGAATACTTGTAGATTTAGTAAATAAAACAATGGAATACCTCCAGAAGAACAAGAATAAAATTATTGACACTCAGCTCCAGATGTTATCAACTGAGATTGATCAAAAAATCTACCAATTATATGACTTAACCGAAGAAGATATCTCAATTATTACTGGACGGTACAATTAGCACTTTGTGATATAATGCGTTTAGTTTTGCCCGCTATTGCGGGTATTTTTGTACTTATGGATCAAAAGAAATCCGCATGCATAGGAATATACCAGATAGACGTTAACTCAAAGTTATTTGAGTCTAAAAATCATATTGAAATAGTACAAATTATTGTAGATGGTTACAACAAAAAGGTCGCGTTAAAAAGCAACGACTTCAGGGAGAGGCTAACCCCACAAAAATTAAACGCTGATATTGATACACAGGGGTTTCATTTATCGATTTATTATTCATCAAAGTATCGTTCTCCCAGTTGGAAAAACTTTTTAAGTTACGCGCTAGATCCAAGTTGCGAGCTGCTCACCGGAGAGAATCATGACATTTTGCATGTTAGCTTTTTCTCAAAAGACGATTGTTTGTTTGCAATAACAGGTGGTCAGGGTAACTTTGTTGTTCAAGAGTATATAAATGGGAATTTTGGACTTGAAATAATTGAAAAAATCATAATGAATGATGAGCCAGTTATTAAATCATTACAAGAGCGTGGACTAGTAGGCGCTACATTGGGAAGTAGTCGCCAATTTAGAAGGGATCAAAAGATATCTGACGAGGAGGGGTTTGGAAAATTTTACAAACAGTTAACCGCACAGTTAGACCCAAAGTTATTGCAAGATATTTTTGGATTTACTCATGATGAAACTAAGAAAAACTCTTCTTGCGTCGCAAAGTCATCATTTAGAATAAATAAATCAGTACCGTTTGAAAAGTTATTGCTCATGCTTAATAAATTACTCCTATTAACTAAGCAACAGGCAAAGTTCAAACTTAACAATTCTGTTGTAATAACGCGTAGGACTGCCCATGGCAAAGCACTAATTCCAATATTAAAACGACTGCTTACAGATATAATATTTAATTATTGCCAAAGCAAGAATAAACTAGATTTTGATTTTTGTGCTAAGGATATTGACAAGTACTTAGCTTCTCAACAAATAGCAGTTTCCTTTAAGAATTCTTCAAAAAAATATACTTCACCATCGATGCCCGAGTCGTTGGTGGACTTACTTAACGAACTAGTAAAAAATAAGTTGTTACAATTATCTGATTCCGATAGCTTTGAGAAGCAGATTAGTACTCTAGACATAAAGACATATGGTGATTCGTCAGAACTCATGACAGAGGGGTCTTTTTTGGATTACGTTCACGGTGAGATTTTTTACGATGAAAAGACATATTTTTACCTCGACGGCGAATGGCACCAGTTGGAGGATACTTTCCTAGATGATCTGAATTCAAACTGCTTGAGAATCATTCAGGAATTACCCCGACCGCACTC
>CAZGHS010000002.1:0-21211 GCA_964525495.1 uncultured Gammaproteobacteria bacterium | reverse complement strand
ATACTACCTAATACCATGGATATAAACAAGAGCGAAGATGAGTATAATTTATCATACCTTGGCCTACCTAATTATTTGGTTCTACATAAAATCCAGCCAGACTATATTGAACTTTGCGATATTATGAAATTTGAAGATAATACCGTCTATCTTATCCATGTTAAGAAGGGCTTTGATAACAGTGTTAGAGAACTGTCTAACCAGATATATTTATCTGCGAAGCGACTGCAACGGGATTTAAAGAGTGGTGAAAAGAAATATTTACAAAAGATAATATCAGGTTTAAAAGCAGGCGGTGATACCTATCGCCAAACGCTTTCTCAGCAAAATATTGAGCCTGGCGACTTTTTAAATAAGTTTTCAAAGGCAACAAAAATTATATATTGCGCAGCGATTGTTGATACTGAAGATACCTCAAGAGACCTCACTCTGATTACACAATACCATTCAAATATCGCCAAATTTTCTATAATAGATCTATCTCGAAATTTAAAACAGATGGAATATGGATTTTCTGTGATTGATATTAGTAAGATATAGTTCATATACAATTAAAGAATTTGACGGTAAAATCGAATTTAACATTCGATTACTTCCCTACATTGGTGATGACTCATGTGTCGAGGTAACCGTGCTTGCTGCAATACAGTGTTTGAAATCTGAGCAGCTGCCTGCTTCTGGAAACGATTGTGATTATTGCAAATATAGATATGCCGCGAGAAGTTTTGAATAAAATAACGCACACTCTCTTTGATTTAACAAATCCAATGTGCGTTATTAATTATTCTCCTAACTCTATCTGTTTCTCTTTTCCAAAGTATCCACCTTTGACGTTAAGTTTTAGTCCTGTTGCGTCTTTGGGTATATCGAATACAATGTCTCCGGTGACGTTTAGTCCCGGCTGGACTTGTTGAAGGAAGAGGTCAACTTTGCCTTCGGCAAGTCCTTTTGCTGTTTGGCCGTCAATTGAGCGGTCAAACTTTCTGCCTTGACTGTCAGTCAGTGTGATCATTGAACTGTCGATTGTTTTGGTCTCTTTGCTTTTATTCTCAATCTTTATGGTCACAATGTAGAACTGGCCTTGCGCAGTTTTCTTGGTGTATTGATTGCCAAGAGTTGCTGCTTTTTGTGTATCCGTTGCGGTAAATCCGATCTCACTATCTACGACTTCTTCACCAATTTTTGCGATCGATACTGTTTCAGCTTGTTTATTGCTGGAACCAGTATTTGATGTTGAAGTTTGATTTGTTGATGCGGAATTAGTCGATGAGCCTTTGTTTCCCATTGAGCCAATGACACTTAAAACAATGATAACGAGGAATATTATTCCTCCTATTTTGAGTATTTTTTTCATTTATGTTTCACCTCCCTTCACGAGTTTTTTTGAGTCAGCAGATTTATTGAGGTGAAATGGTTGAATGTTTCCAGTCAATGAAGATCTAAAAAGGGACAACCCTTTCCCCTCGTCATCGGCCTGGAATGCATCTGAGTCATCGGGTTAAGAGTTGCCCCTTAAGAGGACTCAGATGCATTACTCCCTTGTCGGGAGATTATCTTTGGTTTCCAGGCCTTTGATAGCTTGTATTATACACCGTATCTTCGGATCAAGAATAACCAGTTTGCCCTGAATTTCCTTTCCCTTAAACGGTTTTGGCTTTTGCAATACTCCTTTCCCGATGACTCAACGACAACAATACCGCGAACGGCTGGGAAGTCCAGAGGCACTAGTTGTCGGTTAGAAAATGGTATCTAATGTTATACGTTTACTATGTTCTCCAAACATGTTCATACTGAATATTGGATTCATATTTGCAATTATTACCTGAGGTTCAGAGGTATTATTTTCAATGATCCAGAGGATTAAATAGGCGAATGCATCTGCCAGATCATCGTGTTTTTCTTTACCAAATCCTGTGAGTTGCTGGATCAAAGTTTCGCATCCTTTTTCAGGAAAAACTATTTGCCCTGACTGGAGTAGATGTGTGGTAAGCGAGAGCCGTGCTGATTTATCCTGCCCGTGTGCTTTAATGCCTTCCGCTGGATAACCTTGTTTTTGAAGATCATCTATTAGTGCTTTTTGATAGCCTACTTCTTCAATAATTATATTGGTGCTATGTCCATCGCCTACGGCTTTGGATAATTGTTTTGCCATTTCGATAGTTTCTGGAAAATTAAGTCTATGATTAATTGGATTCGGAAGAATATATATTCGCATCTCTTCGTCGTAACTGTATACATGAGCTGAAACCATTGCTGTGTAGTCAGCGGTTTTTTCTTTTGATATTGCTAAATCTATTCCCGTAGCGCTGAATCGATGATTGTTTTTGTCTTTGGGGAGCTCTCTGTAATAGTGGATCCATTCAGGGTGCACAATCCGCTCGGATGTTGAAATAATATGAAGTAAATATTCACGGTGCCATGCTGATTCGCTGGCAACGGACTTTTTTAGTTTTTCGATATCTAGTGGCGTTTTGAATTTTGTTGGCCAGATCGTTTTGCCTTGACTATCAAGGAGAGGATATTCACGGTAGAGACCGTCAAGATCGCCGTCTTGAATATTTTCTTTTAATCTCATCACGAGCGAGTCCTCGTGCAATAGGTTTCCAATCACCATGATTTTGGTTCCGACATCTCCTATAGGCAAGACTTCACTAGTAAACCATGCGTATGTTTTATCTCGACCTTCTTTGGTTTTTGTAGACATTAAATCTTCGACATCGTCGCAAATGATTAGATCAGGGCGGTGAGCGCCATGTCTGATTCCGCGAATACTTTGTTCTGTTGATGCAATACTTATACGGGCGTTGAAACGAGGTATGACGATTGAGGTTGCACCCCATTCGTCTATTTCTTCCTGAATGGGAAGTAAATCTCTGGAAAGGAGCTCGTTTGATTCGATTTCCTGTTTGATGTTTTTGAGATTGAGTCGTGCTTGATATTGCGTTTGACTTACTAGTAGTACGAATTTCTTTTGCTGTCTGCCGATAATTGCCCAGAGTGGATAGGATAGTCCCACAATAGTCGATTTGGCGGAACCTCGGAATGCGCAAATGACTGACACTTTTACTTCTTCTTGCTCAGTCAGTCTGAATATCTCTTTTTGAAATTCGGCTGTTTCGTATCTTATATATCCACTATGGTACAGATGGAAGTACCAAAGGTGAGAATCTTTGGCGAGTTGCTTGCGGAAAGCGGGATCGTAGGTCAGTTGATCTTCAAACGATAGTGATGAGTTCATAATTTTTCCTTTCGTGATTACTTGATAATTTTTGTCTACATTGTTAGACCTATGATTCCTCCTTTTTAGTTGTAATAGTTGTATTCTCAATCACTTCAACAGTTGTGCCTTGAACTACCAATGATGGTGTGCCAATTATTTGCAAAGCTTGTTGAATAATAATTTTCTGTTCTGCTGATAGTTTTTCATCTTCGTGTTGTGATTTGAGCTCTATTTTGGTTGAATAGCTCGAGTGGCGATGTTTGAGCCAAAAGATGATTGCTGTTAGGTTTTGATCACGTATTGCCGCTAGGAGTTGCGACTCTGCCATATCATTGATGAGAGCAACTCCTTCAGCTAATGATTGATCTGATTGCTTGGCGAAATCTGGATCTTCTTTTCGCCATCTATAGTAGGTGGCTCTCCCTACGCCTGTTTTCTCACAGGCGAGTTGTATGATTGGCGTTTTTTTGAGCTGATCGATTACAAGTGACTTCTCCTGCTGTTGACGTTTCTCGATCTTGGTTAGTTTTTTGTCCGATATGTCCATATCTATCCTTTTCTGACTTTGATACCTGTAACTTTTTCATAGCGGTCCACAATTATTTGACAATATTCTGGATCAATCTCTATACATAGACAATTACGCTTTGTTTGTTCGCAAGCAATAAGTGTTGATCCTGAGCCACCAAATGGTTCGTAGATTACGTCCCCTATTTTGGTGCTATTAAGAATGAGTTGTCTGAGAAGGCTAACTGGTTTCATAGTAGGGTGTAGTTTGCTTTTGTTGGGTTTAGGGTGAAAGAGAATGCTTTTGTCTTTGGATTTATGGAATATATGAGCGCCATGCCAACCGTAGGCGATGAGTTCGTGTTGTGGAAGATAGTCCATACGTCCAACAACCGCGTGGTTCTTGATCCAAATTAGGAGCTGCGTGAATTTGAATCCTGCATTTTGCATTCCATCTCTGAGTGCAAAGAGCATTTTGTCTGAGTTGAAAATATAACAACTATTTTTTAAATCGAGGAATGGTTTAATATTCTCTAGCCACTTTCTCGTAAATTCACCATATTGTGCTTCAGACTGCTCTTGATCGTTAGCAATTATTCGATGATTTTTGGTAGTGTTTGATTGAAGGAAATGTGCCTTACTTTCGACATATCCCACACCGTAGGGTGGATCGGTTAGGATGAGATTAACGTGATCATCTTGTATAAGTTTTTTGACGATTTCTGGATCTGATGCATCCCCGCAAACTAGACGGTGTGATCCTAAAAAACATAGTTCTCCGTACTGAATTTTTATAACTTCATTATTATTATCTTGTGACATACTCCACCTCCGTTTTGGTAAACTCCTGATACCGCTTAATAATTAGGTCACAAAATATGGGCTCTATCTCCACTAGAAGGCACGTCCGTTTTAATTGTTCACATGCGATAAGTGTTGAGCCTGATCCACCGAACATATCTAAAACTACATCGCCGATTTTAGTACATCGTCTGAGCGCTTTTTCATGAAGTGATGGTGGTTTCTGGGTAGGATGTTCGTACTGCGAAGAATGGAGGCGCTTAACAAGCCAGATGCTGAAGAGGTCGAGAATGTCGTCTGGTAATCTATTTCCTGTACCCACTTCTTTGTTCATTACTTCATTCAAGTTGTTTATGTTTGGTGTGAGATATGGGTTACCTCGAGTAGCGTATACGCACGGTTCGTAGCATTTGTTGAATGCTATTTGAGGTGTGGCGTTTTGAGAATTTTTGATCCATAAGCAAACTCGCTTATTGTCTAGCCCTTGCTCTTTATATATTTGTTGGACGAGTCCAATATATCGTTCGTCTGACCAATAGAAGACATGGGCATCAGGTTTAGTTACGAATAATCCATTTTGAAGCGTTTTTGTGAGAAAGATTTTATATTCCTCATCAGATTTATTATCTCTAGTCTTTTTACCTCCATAGTGACGCTTATTACTGACACCACCATTGTAGTCAAGTTCGATGTTGTATGGCGGATCGCAGTAGATTTGTGATACAGGGTTTATGTCTTTTCCATAAGCTTTGACCAACTCTTGGATTGTTTCAGGCTGCGTAGCGTCACCGCAGAGTAGATAGTGAGAGCCCAGTTTGGCTATTGTCCCAGTTTTAGTGGTTGGAGTTGTTATTTCATCAAGCTTTTTTTCTACGTCAAAGTCATCGTCTTCAACGCCAAGGTTTGCATCCCAGATATGTGAGAGATCGGAATTATCAAAACCAACATCGAGTAGTAGATTCACATCGAATTGCTTTAACAGCTCAAGATCCCACTCACCTGTGTCACGATTGAGCCTTAAATTTAGCTCTTTCTCTTTTTCAACATCGGGTATGTTAAGGAAAACTGCTGGAATCTCGGTATAGCCGATGTCTTTTGCAATTTTAAGTCGAAAATGACCACCAATTACAATGTCTTTTCTATTTTCTGCTCCGTTGACGATGATTGGATCAACGAGTCCAAAACACTCAATGCTCTCTCGTAAGTGTTGTTCTGCTGTCTGGCTCCATTTGCGAGGATTATATGGTGCTGGATTTAACTGGCTAATAGGTACGTTTATTATTTTTATGTCTTGTTTGTTCATGGGACTAGGATAGAACAAACTTTTTTAGCGGTCGCTGGGAAGAGTCTGGTAGAAATCTGGTATGTTTCTGGTATTGGCTTTTGGTGCAGGGTTAATGTATGGGGCTGATACTTTCTAATACATATCCATTTGTGCGGAGTGATTTTATTTCGATGTTTAGATTTTCTTTATTTAAAGTTTTAATGATATATTTTCTTAGTTTGTATCTATCAGTAGAGTGATCTTTGAACTCATTATCTATAATTTCTTTAGTCGCATGATTATGTGGAGAAGTTAGTAGGAGCTTAAGGAGTCGCCCCTCTCGGGATGCCGTCGTAATACTGTTAAGAGTTCTTGTGCCGTATCTAAACTCAGAGGTTGGGAGTAGAGATAAATTTGCAATGTTATCTGAAGTTGCTTGAGGACTTTGCCGTGGTTCAGATAAGAGTTTTATGCCTATCTGGAATAATGTTGCGCCTATAGCTAGTTGGTTTGTGTCATACTCTTCGACTTGTCCGATCTCATACTCCGTTTTGCTAGTTATATTATCTCTGACAAAATTTGGAGCAAAATGCCCTTGAAATAGGACTGATCTCTCAACGTAATCGGATAGCGCAATATTTATGGAAGTTGCCCTATTTAGTGCATCGATCGCTGATTTTCCAAAATCTAATCGCGGCAGATTAAGCATATTTGTCATTAATGTTGTTTGGCACTTTTGTATAGCAGCGATTTCTTTTTGAAGCGAAATTACTGGAAATTTCACTATCATCTTGAAAGCATCTTCAGATATCCGTTGCGACATGTCATTGAACTCTTTTGTGACACGATTGAGCGCTTCTTTTTCTCGAACTGAGTATGATCTTGGAGATGCTTGTAGTAGTGGCATAATCTATTTCTTTCGGGTTATTTCTGAATCTAGATTAGCAAGCTCACTTTGTATTTGCAATAGTGAGTTTGAACTTGGGTTATTTCTTAACTGTTGATGGCTTAAGGTAAGTGTATTCGCCTTCATGAGTCACAAAACGACGAGCACGAATAGGGTCAGTTTTATGGTTCGAATAGTCATTTTTATGCTTCTTGCTGAGTCCTGATCGCGCATTACTTTTCATTATGTTCAGATTACTCTACTCTTGATTTCGTTGCTATCCGATATTTATTAGTATTTCTTAATACTTTGTTTGCTCGCGTGAATTAGCAAATGAGGATCGTTTCATATAGCTTATAGTATACGATCGCTGTATAATGTGATCATGGACGTATATGTAACTGCTTCTAGTAAACGCACCCGTGCTAATGCTGACTTGTACAAGAAAGTGCTAAATGTTCTGGAAGAATATCAGTTTAATAATGTAAATAAATATTTTTCAGATATTGTTGATCGTAAGGTTGATGGACAAAATAAACACACGCTTTATGAGACAAGTCTCAAGCAATTAAAAAAATCTGCTTTGCTCATAGTTGATGTTTCTGATCAATCAGTTACGTTAGGAGTATTAATTGAGTATGCACGCAGCAATAATATTCCTATATTAATCTTGTGCGAAGATGCTTTTAGGGACACTGTTCCAAAAATATTTCTCTATAAGAATAATTCGAATCAGTTTACACTTCTGATATATAAGCATGATGATATTGATCTTTACCTCAGAAGTTATCTCGATAATTTTAAAAAGAATAAGATTAAGTTTAACGTATTCCTCACACCAGAATTTGACAATTATATGAACTGGTACGCCAAGAAACATAACATTTCAAAATCAGATCTGTTCAGAGATCTTCTCATTGAAAAGCTAAGTACAGACCAAGAGTATCTAAAGGAAAACTCCTAACTGATTTGGTAGTAATCATTTCCCAAAATCTACATATTGTTACTTGATTTCAAATATCGCAGTATGATAAATTCAATGAGTATCTGTTACTCATTGAACAATAATTCCTTATAAATCATTATTAAAAGGCGGTAGTATATGGAGAGATTAAATTTGATAGCAGGATTAAGAGAACCGCAGCAAAGACCTGACCTGATTCTCATAAATTCTCCTATTAATGACTATACAAATGTTGACCGCCCCGACACAGAACAATTACCAGCTTTTGGATTAGCGCACATAGCAACAGAGTGCGAAAAGGCCGGGTTTAATGTCGGCGTTCTCGATGCTGAGACACTTGCTATCCCGCCTGAAGAGGCAGCACGCATAATTAACGAAGTAAAGCCACGATGGGTAGGTATTAATATGCTTACACCCACATTTCCGCTAGGCAAAAGGATTTTACAGAATATTAATCCTGATATACCGGTTGCTGCAGGTGCTGCGCATGCTAAGGCGATGCCTGAGCAAATACTTAGGGATCCTGATATTGGTGACAGAATCGTCGCATTGGCTCTAGAAGATGGTGAATACATTATGCGGGGATTAATGCAAGGAATACCGCCGAGTGAAATGGGAGGAATAGCCTACATAGATGATAAAAATGGTGAGTTTGTCGAAAAGCATGGAGATCCTACAAAAAAATGGATTCCATGGGATTTGGATGGAATGCACTTTGCAGATAGAAAATTCCTACCAGGTGACCCGTTTAAATCGCAGGGTCGGCTTGAAACAAATATGGTTGGCTCAAGAGGGTGCCCATTTAATTGCCGCTTTTGTGCTGGAGCACGAGAACAGCTACTTTTCGGGGTCCGAAATCGATCACCACATAATCTTGTAAATGAGTTAACTATGCTTCAAGAGCATGATATTTCAGCAGTTCGATTCATTGATGACTTATTTTTAGCTAACAAGAAACGCATGGAAGGATTCTTTAGAAGAATGTCAGAAACAGGCTTAAACAGTCATTTTGTTTGGGATGCAACAGGAAGAGTTAATACACTCTCGAAAATAGATGATGAAATGCTTGAAATGATTGCGCGAAGTGGATGTCGTGAGATTTCAATTGGCGCAGAATCTGCTGCACCCCGAGTACTAAATATTCATGACAAAAGTATTACCCCTGATATGGTTGTAGAAACAGTTAGGAGACTTGCTTCAGTTGGAGTAAGAACAAAAGCATATTTTATACTTGGAGCTCCAACGGAAAATCAAGAAGAGATGGAAACTACTGTTCGATTTATGCATCAACTTAGACAAGTCGCAAGACAAGCAGTTGCAGAAAACCCCATTACCCCAACTGGACAAGAAAACATTGCGCAGTGCAGAGGAAGTATGTTTGAATTCAGACCTTACCCAGGCACGGCACTTTATGACTTTATTACAGGAAGAATTCCATGGCCTCAAGAAGAGTGGTTTTCTGGTGCAGAAAACTATATGTATACACCTGAGCAAATTCTACATGGTTTTCAACCTGTCCTAATGGAAGGATTAGAGGAACGTCAAAAGCACAACTATACTACTGATTTACCTTTTTCCGATGTCCCTCCCGTGGTTATTCAACAATTAATTACGGACGCTATGATTACTCAACGCATTGATATGGAAAGACATGGTGAATATCTACCAGGTGTTAAAAAAGCTGCTGACGGAAGAAGGATTGTTAGCAAAGAAGTTGAATCAAGGTAATTATGGCTGAACGACCTACTTCGAATCAAAAGGATATTCATATGCCTCAAGAAGAAAGGGAGATAAAAATCCAGCTTGATCGAGAGCACTTTGAAGATATCCACTTTTCAGTTGCTACTCAAAATGCAGTCAGAGGTATTCAAAATCAGCGAGATATTTATTACGATTTTCCCGATTATCGTATAACAAATCTGAACCGAGGACTGCGGGTGCGATTTGATGAGGAAAAACCTTCCTGCTTTGAATTTAAATCATTGTTCTACAATCCTTATGGTAGAGAAGCTAATCCTTGGTTTATCGAAGAATTGACTTTCCCATTTCCTATCGGAGATAAAGGATTAGCCAATTTGCGAGACCTTTTTACGAGACTACAAATACCCGCTCCGCTAAACACATCTAGTGAACCCATAAGCTTTGGTGCTCTAGATGTGTTATTCCAAAAATTAGGACTAGCGCCGTCAGCTACGGTAACTAAGCATAGGTCAGAGTATGAAAGTGAGGAAGCTGTATTTACATTTGATTTTATAGAGGAACTTGGATACTTCATAGAGGTTGAAGCAAAAAGTGGACATGATCCGATATCTATTCTTGAGCAGGAACTACACATATTAGATTTTAGAATTATTCGAGAAGGGTATAACGACATGATGCTGAGAGGTAATCCTAATTGCATATCGACCAAAGATAAGCTAGAAAGATTTAGAATAAATCCTAGTTGGAATATTCTGCCGACGGAAACTACATATGTACAAGACTTACTACGGAGATCACAATGAGCAAAATAATTACCCTTGATGGACCCGCTTCATCTGGCAAAACAACTGTTGGTTATGGTCTCGCACAAAAATTAGGTTATCAGTTCGTTGATTCTGGTTCAATTTATCGAGCTGGCTGTTACTATTTGTTGCGAAATGGTCTTCCCTTTGATAATGACGAAAATGCCGCGCATACTTTCAACTTACTTGATATACGATTTCTTTCGACTGAACAAGGACAGAAGGTTTTTGTATTCAACGAAGATGTTACTCAATTTTTAGGAACTCCTGAGGTCACTGCGATTGTTCCCGTTGTTGGCGGAAGAAGATTTGTTCGAGAAGTTGTTAAAAGTAAACAACGAGACCTCGGTTCACATGAAGATACAGTTATGACTGGCCGGGATATTGGGACAGAAATATTTCCTGATGCACAGGTAAAATATTTTATTACTGCCTCGCCAGAAGTGCGAGCCTATCGAAGATTCATGCAATTAACTCAGGATGGACAGCTTGCAAATTTTGATGACTTACTCCAAAAGATTATTCAAAGAGATCACCAAGACTCGACTAGAGAGGTATCCCCTTTTAGAATGCCTGATGGCGCTGTCGTGATAGATACTAGCAATTTGAGCGTTGAATCCGTAGTCAATAAATTGTATTATAATGCTATATTTGAGGTAAACAAAGAAGGACAAATTAGACCCTCAGGTCGAGAGCGAATCTAGATTTGTAATAATTATGACTGCAGACCAAGTTAATTCAGACCCACATATTCATACCTTAGTGTTATGCGCCAATATTTTGGTTCGCAAGGATGGTAAGTTTTTGTTGATGCGAAGATCCCCTCTTAAGAAGTTTGCACCAAATGTAGTTGTTCCATTTGGTGGAAAAATCGATAGAGATGAAGATCCCCTGGATGCTGGAATCCGCGAGCTTCGTGAGGAGACAGGTTTAGAGGTTGACAATGTTCATCTTGACGCAGTTGTTACTGAAATTCAGCAAGATCCCAATATGCTTAGTAATTGGCTAGTCTTTTATTTCTCTGCAGACTATAAGAGTGGAGATCTGATCCACACAGCCGAGGGTGAGAGCGTATTGATAACTGCTGAGGAAATGAAAAAAGAGCAACTCTTCCCTGCCTTTAGAGAAATTCTACCGAGTATTTTGAATCCTAATACTAACGTTGTGTTTGGCCGTTTTGTTTACAACAAGGAACATGAGATTGTCGAGCAACATCTAACTGAGTGTCAGGTCTAATGTATTTCTGCAACAAAACCAGCTTTTTGTACCCATCTATTTTCTTGGGCTATTTGATGTGCTACAGAGTATTCGTATGCCGATACGTTAAAGCCGTATTGTTGTGCTAGTCTCATTACACATTCGACAGTTGCCACATATTCTATCCCATAAATTTTTCCACTTTTTGCTGTCTCAGCGATGGCTTCTTGCCAATGATCTTTTACACTTTCCCAATCGTAAGCCTCAGATTGCGGATATTGTGACCCGTTGGGCACATAACGAATTCTTAAGGTACTGTTCTGTTCTGAAATTATGAGAAATGATCCTCCACCAACTAATAGTCTCCTTACGGAACTCATCATTTTTTCTCGATCATCAGGTGGAATAAATATTAGTGCATCCTTTAGAAGTACACCTCCAAAAGAATTTTGTGGAAAATCTAAAGTTGCTACCGATCCGTTTTTGATATGTCTGTAATAGCTATTTTTTCTTAAAAATGCCGATGGTTCGATAGCAGTACATGACATTCCTTGTTCAGAAATAAATTGAGCTTCTATTCCTTGTCCTGCTGCCAGGTCTAGCACACCGCTTGGTGATGTAGGTAGCCTACGCAACCACGGAAGGACTATTTTATCTTGAACATATGTTCCGCGTTCATTTTGCTTTAGACAGCCGTCATCACCAAATTTGTTTACATTTGATTCTGTTATCCTTTCATTCATTTGCGTATAATATCATTTTAAGCCTATTGTTGAAATTATCAGGACGCTGATGTACTTTATGATAAAAACAATTATATTTGACTATGCTGGTGTAATTACACCTACTCGGGATAATTATCTTTTTGCGACTAAATACTCCGAGCGGTTTGGTATGACTCCCTTAGAGTTAATGGAGAAGACATATAAAAACTGGGATGAGGCTTCTATTAATACTATTTCATCTCATCAGTTTTGGGATGATGCTGGTAAGGGTTTGAATATTTCTGGTGGTGAACTGAAGGAAATGCTTATTCAGACGTTTCCAATTGATATTCGGATGGTTGAGTTAATAAAAGAACTTAAGGAAAAATATACGATAGTAATGATGTCTAATCAAATTGATGATTGGCTAGAAGGCGAAATCGACAAATATAATTTGCGTGATAAGTTTGATTATTTTCTTAATTCTTATCAGGTTGGATTAAAGAAGCCTGATCCAAGGATATTTGAGCTAGTAATTCAAAAGACTGGAAGTAGTTTTGAAGAATGCTTGTTTATTGATGATGCGTTTAAGAATGTAGATCTAGCAAAGAAGCTGGGAATACAGGTAATTCAATTTGATACGTATGAGCAGTTTATATCTGAACTGAATTTTTATATTGTATAAAAATTCAGACTGATGAATTCACTTATTAACTTACATTTTAATTGAATTTATAATTTCTTGATATTGTGGTGTTTGAGATGAATCGACTCGATATATATTAATTTCTGTAAGTGCATATCGCCAGTTAATATTTTCGCATTGTTTGCTAATAGCATTCAGAATGCTTTTACATTTTTCTTCTTCGATGTTATCGATTAAATTACCAATAGTCATGTGTGGGTGGAATGGATAATTATTATCAACAGCTGAAAATTCTTTAAGCTTCTCTCTCATCTTATTATTAAATAAGGAGAATGCTTCTTTTTTGTCTACTTGGAGAAATACTGTTTTTGGTTTACTTTTATTGAAATAGTCAAAGTTTTGTACGTGCGCTTCTTCTTCTTTTAATAATTTTTTATACTCTCGAACTATATTAGTTAGTTTTTCTATCTGCTCATATGATTCTTTTGTAAGATAGAATAGGCTAAAGTGAGGTGTGTGTGAGAATGTGGGAACAAACTCAGGAATGCTATGTCTTAATGTGGTTAATAGATCGCAATATTCATTAGCATAGTTGGGTGAAAGTGGCACACCGATAAATAGTGATGTTGTCATATATTTGCTAGACGAATAACTTCTTTAGCTACGGATAATGCATTTTTACAAGATATGTTTATTTTGCATAGTCTTTATTTAACCATTCTCCAAACATATTCCAGAGTTGTTTCTCAAAATCAAATTCATAATTGCCGTTATCTTTTTCCTGAGCAAGGCTTAGTCCATTTTCTGAAAGTGAAATTATTTTATCTACCATATTTCCTGTATTCCCTCGGAGTTCAGGTAAAATTATTCCTTTGGAGTCGTATTCGAACGTTTTTGTTATATTTTCGTCCTTGTACGTGATTACTTGTTTCATGGTTATAGTACGGTTTGTGTGTCTACTCATGAGCGCAAGTAGGTCATCTGGTCGTAACCATTTGTTAATGTAGGCCATAAATGGGCCCGGGAATCCATTTAAGCTATCTATATACCAACCAGTATCGTTTACAAATAACGGTTCTTTGATTAGTTCATATGCCTGTTCAGCTTTATGCCTAGATATTTCTTCAATTGATTCGGATTGGATTTCTTGAAGTGGTAGCTTGGTGCCGACTATTTCTATTTGATACTTTTGAATAAACGTTTGAGCTGTTTTTAGCTTGCCCTCATTGCCAGTGATATATCTGAGTGTTTTAATCATATTCTCATGTCGAACATATGAGCCCAATAGTGATGCTTTTTAACGTTTTTATTCTTAATATAGGAATTATGTTGCTGATTATCCATAATTAGTATATCATATTTCTTAATTACCGAATATTACCCGAAGATATGTAAGGTATTCCCCTTTTATACTGTCTTATTTGTCTCATTTCGTGCTTAAAGCGAGACAAATAGTGCGGCTATAGTGATACAATTGTTCCAGACCGACATGCTGCACACTACTTAACGTTGTCAACATAGACCGTTTCCCTTAGCTTATAAAAAATAATACTAAATCATGTAAAACACCTATATTATGGGTAATAATGTCAATAACTTTGTTCAGGATTTCCGCAATAAAAATAGAGTTACCCAAGAAGAACTTGGAAAAGCGGTTGGTGTAACTCGCCAGACAATTATTGCAATCGAAAAAGGCAACTATACACCTTCAGTTCTGCTAGCCATGAAAATTGCAAAGTATTTCAACACGACCGTTGAAAAATTGTTTACAATTGAGAGGTAGTTATGATTATTGAAACCATCAGCGCTATTGCAATACTTGGAATAGCAATACTGTTTTTAAATCCTGGACATCTGACAATGCCAGATAGCATGCAATCAATGTTGATTATAGGACTTATTATTTCATTTCTTACATTTTCAGCATACGTTTTTAGAGAAAAATCATCGGATGAGCGAGAAGCAATACATATTCTTACTGCTGGAAGAATCTCATATCTGGTCGGAGTAGGCACCTTAATTTTAGGAATTATTCTTCAAGCCTTAGAGCACGAAATCGATCCATGGCTTGTCATTGCACTCTGCGCAATGGTCTTCTCAAAACTTCTCTCCCGTATCTATTCTCATTTCAAAATGTAAAGTTAACTTGACATTTGTGTTTTTATTAATTAGGATAGTATATAGATTGGAGGTGAAACAATTATGAGAAAATCAACAGTAACTTTCGTGATTATTATAGCAGTGGTTGCTCTAAGCTTAAGTGCATGCACAAGCCCTGATAACTCCTCTCAATCTGATTCTGCAATGACGCAGCCAACTGGAGCGATGATGAAGCAAGATGATAGCGCCATGGAAAATGAAAAAATGATGGACGATAAAATGACTGGCTCTCGCTATGTTCAGTACAGCAAATCAGCGCTCGACAGCGCATCAAGTGGTCGCAGAGTTTTATTTTTCTATGCATCATGGTGTCCAACCTGTAAGCCTGCTGATGCAAGCTTTACACAGAATGCAAGTAAACTTCCTGAAGACATAACAGTGATTCGGGTGAATTATAACGACTCAGACACAGACCAGGAAGAAAAAGATTTAGCGAAAAAGTATGGGGTGACATATCAGCATACATTTGTCCAGATTGACGGTACTGGAAAAGAACTCACAAAGTGGAATGGTGGCCAAATAGACGAATTACTTTCTAATATTAAGTAGCCTGCGGTTCTGGCCCGTCCCTTGGCGGACCAGTATCAGAGGTTAATTACAAACATTATGATTTTACTTATCGCATTTGCATTTCTAGCTGGAGTAATAACGGTACTTTCACCGTGTATATTGCCTATCCTCCCGATCATTCTGACATCAAGTATCGGCGGTGTAAATACTGGGAAATCTCGACCACTGGGAGTAGTCACGGGATTTATCCTAAGTTTTACCTTCTTTACACTCTTTCTTTCAACAATTGTACGCCTAAGCGGTATTCCAGCAGAAACACTTAGATTCGTATCTGTCATAGTTGTGGCAGGATTTGGAGTGTCACTTCTTGTCCCACAGTTTCAAGTTTTTGTTGAACGGCTGTTTTCTCGCCTTGCAGTCCTTATGCCAAATAATCAGCGAAAAGCTGGCTTTAGTGGAGGGCTGTTAATCGGATTCTCAGTAGGACTCCTCTGGACGCCCTGTGTGGGACCAATTCTTGCATCAGTCATATCTCTTGCGATCACCGGTACTGTCACTTTTGACGCATTCTTAATCACGCTTGCCTACTCGCTAGGTACTGCCATCCCAATGTTCTTGATCATGCTTGGCGGACAAAATGCGCTTCGACGGGTTCCATGGTTACTATCAAATCTTGGCCACATTCAAAAAATATTTGGGATCTTGATGATTTTGACTGCAATAGGAATATTTTTTAATATTGATCGAAAATTTCAAACTTTTGTACTTAATACTTTCCCTCAATATGGCACAGGGCTCACTACGATTGAAGATAATGAGATAATCCGCAATCAATTAAATAAACAGTCTGGGGAGTAGTTATCATAAATTTCTGGCTCAATAGCGCTGTGCTAGACTTATATGCTGCACTTTACTAAAAAAAAGACGCCCATTTTCAGAGCGTCTTTTTTATTTTTTTGAATCTGATATTATCTTGATTCTTGTGGGCGTGCTTCTTTGACGGAAATTGCTTTTCCACCAAGATCTGTGCCTGTGAGGGATAGAGCTTTTTCAGCTTCTGGTACACTGGACATTTCTACGAAACCGAATCCTTTTGATTCACCAGTTGCGCGATCCATTATAATTTTTGCTGATATAACGTTTCCTACTGTTTTAAACAGTTCTTCGAGCTGTTCATTAGTTACGCTACCTGCTAATCCACCCACGAATAGTTTGTTGACCACTAGTTGGTACTCCTTATGTAAGTGTTTCACCACGCACTTTTATATAAATATGTTTAGAGGTGAGTATTTTGCTTCCTTTATCATACAGTATCAGTATTGGGAATACTATGGGTGAAATGTGCTTTATCCGAAAGTAAAGGCGAATATTTCTGTTTTATCATCCAGGAATTCAATTGTAAGCACGTGTTCTTCCTGCTGAGGTGACTGGATTAATTTATACAATTGATCCTTCCTAATTGTTACCGATCCCTCTTTTACATCCTCTCCTGCATACGCTGAGGTAACTAGTTTGTCGTCAAGATATATTTTTACTTTGCTCTCACCTGATGTGGAACGCATAACAAGAAACACGTTTTTTGATTCGTATCGAAGTCGTAGCTTGGTATTTGCCTGCGGATTGGCATACTCGTCTGCAATTAAAACTCTTCCTGAATAATCAAAGGTGTTTTTAAATGGCGCTGATTGGCGTGGAGTGTATGTTTGTATCGTGTCATTATTTATTGATTCTTTGACATTAATCGCATCCATGCGTCCGTAACCCAGGTATAGTTCGGGAGTGCGAGTTTGAATTTCATACTCCGGATTTTCAATTGATCCGAGCTGTAATGTCTCGTTAGACTCTTTTAGTAATTTTTGAATTTCTTTCTCAGTTTCGTCGTAATCTCCTTCTCCGAAGTGTGTATAGCGAACATTGCCCTTTGCGTCAACTAAATACTTTGCAGGCCAGTAGCGGTTGCTGTAGGCTCTCCAAGTGGCAAAGTCGTTGTCCTGCATTACTGGATAGGTTAATTTATAATCTTCGATCGCTTTCTTCACGTTATCCGGACTTTTTTCAAATTCGAATTCTGGTGAGTGCACACCGACTATAACTAGTCCTTTGTCTTTATATTTTTCATTCCACTCTCGTAGGTATGGCAATGTGCGAATACAATTTATACAGGTATATGTCCAAAAATCTACGAGAACAACTTTGCCTTTTAATGAAGCCATTGTTCGAGGTTCGCTATTAAACCACTCACCGCCTACGATTAATTCTGGTGCTGGCTGAGTTAGAGTTAGCTCGGCTTTGCCTTTATTGTCCTGCAATACTTCAAGCTCTTTACGGACAAACTTATTATCTTCAAGTTGTGTGAGTCCAGCTCCCCACTGCGGGAATTTAATTAGTAAAAATTCTTGAATTCTTCTATCAGTGTTTGTGGCTATAGCGAGTGCTGTAAGAATCATGAGTACACCGAATATTTTTTGAATATTTGCTAAGTTAGCAAAAAGAAATGGCACTTTGGTAAAGAGAGATCGTCCGAGATAAATGATTCCGATCATTGGGATAGCTGTACCAAGCGCGTAGGCAAGAGTGATGAAAACAACAGCGCCCGTGATAGTTGTAGTGAGTGATAAAGATATGACTGCTGCAAGGATCGGTCCGACACACGGCGTCCAAATCAGTCCGATACTGAGACCGACTATTAATCCTCCTAAAAACCCATTTGATTTTGATGCATTTGGTGTGAGCCTAGCTAGTTTTGAGAATAGGATTTCAGAAAGTTTTTGGAGCTGTGGAACTATTAAAGAAATACCTAAGAATGCGATGATAAAAATGGAAGCGTAGCGTAAAAAGTCTGGATTGATGCCTGTTGCTTTGACTAAAGTAGATGTGAGGACAGTAAAAAATGTAAAGCTTATGATAAAGCCCACAACTATGCCAAACGGCTTGCGTTTTCCGTCTGATACTGTTCCCTGGAGAACTACTGGAAGTATAGGAAGTATGCAAGGAGAGAGAATTGTGACAATGCCTGCAAGGAATGCGAATAGTAAGAGAACAATCATAGTAGTAGAGGTATTATATGCACTTGTCAGGTCTTTTGTAATGAGGTACTTTTGAGAGAGGATGTCTGAAGTTATTACGATCGATGGACCTGCAGCATCTGGTAAATCCAGTGTTGGTCTTCGTCTCGCTGAAAAACTTGGCTACCAGTTTGTTGATTCCGGTTCGATCTATCGCGCCGCGTGCTACTATTTTCTTCACCATAATTTAAGTTGGAGTGATCCCGTTAAAGCTGCAGAAATTGTTAATTCGTTGAAATTTCACTTTGTTGAGAGCGGCGATTCACTTCGTGTTTTTGTAGGCGATGATGATTATACAGATTTTCTTAACTCGCCCGAAGTTACTCATCTAGTTCCGAGTGTTTTTGCAGTTACCCGGGAAATACGGGAAGCGGTTAAAGCAAAACAGCACACTATTGCAGCAACTGAGAATACAATTATGACGGGACGAGATACGGGCACGGAGATTTTTCCTGAAGCAAAAGTTAAATTTTTTATTACGGCGACTCCTGAAGTGCGTGCAGAAAGACGATTTAAGCAGTTGATGTCTGCTGGCAAGCAAGCAGATTATCAAGAGATATTGAAGAGCTTGCTTGAACGAGATGAGCGAGACCGTACGCGTGAAGTTTCACCTTTTCGGATTGCAGTGGATGCGATTGAAATAAATACAGATCAATTGTCTATCGATGAGTCAGTGACTAAAATGTACGATATCGTGAAGTCACGAGGTCTGTAATCGTGTTCCACCATTCTTCCCTACCCTGTTTTTTGTGCCAATACCAGTACTCACATCCCCAGAATAATATATTGTGATATCCCAGTGAGATAAGCTTGTTAGTTAGTTTTTCTGTTTGCTGTGGCGACGCGCTTGGGAAGTTTGGTTGTGTCGTGTGTACGGCAGATCCGTCTTCCCAGGGTTCTGCTTGGAGCTCGGTGATCCAGCTTTCTTTGTTTGCATCAGTTGCTTGTTGCTGCCAGTTTTTTAGTTTCCAGTAAAACCATGGAAAAGGCTGTATATATAGCCTATAGGGAATGCCGATTTTGGTATATACGTTTACACCGAAGGCGTCAGAGTTTTGTATATTGAACTGGAAAGCATCGGTGAACGGTTGGCCGATTTGGTAGGGGAAAATGTTAATTGCATTGGTAGTGAGAATTTTTTGATGCGGTTTTTTGAGCAATGTAGCAAGTTGTAATTGATCGTGAAGGAATTGTTGCGATATGGATCGACCGTTCGTTACATCTAAACTATTAAGAGGTTCGTTTTCTATTTGCAGATGAGTAATATTTTCGTAGCATTTATATCTTTCGATTACTTTTTTTGTATATTCGTGACAGAGATTGTGGACTTCTGTTTGTTGATGTGATGAATCTTTATATTTTTCTGTTACCCATTTTGGAATATGGAATTCAGGCCAGCGTGGCGACTTTATACCGACCGCGAGTATTATTTTTTTGTTTGCAAAGGTTGTTCTTTGGATAATACGGTCGAGTGTTTCGAATGAGAAGTTATTTTCTGAATGTTCGATTTCATCCCAATACGCGCAGACACGAATTGTTTGGAGTGGAAGGTTAAGAATCTCTTCTAAAGCTTCTTGGTAATTGAGATTCATGTATTTGCATTGAAGTTGGCTGAAAGTCGTGCCAAAGTTTGTTTCGGTCATTTATTGTTGCGATAGGGCAGATTGCAATGTCTTTCCATTTAAATATATTTCAGCTTTTTTTGTTGGCGATTCGTCTTGGGCTATTGCGGTGATTTGCTCAATTACGCGAGGAGTATCACATGTCCCGCCTAGAGATACCGTACCTGTGATATAGACCACTTGCGTACCGTCGCCTTTTATTTCAGATTTCTGAATTCTGAGATCCGAATCTGCAAGTGCATTATATAACGAAGTATCTTCAAAATATTCTTCTTTGAGTGAGAATAATCTGTTGTACTTTGCTTGTAGAGTTGAACCATCTCCTTCGACAGTGAGATCCTTAACAGGAATTAAACTATCATCACATCCGATTTTTTTGCCCTTCTTTCCATTATCTGCGAGCGAGACGAAATATAGGTTGCTGGATTTCTGAACTCCTTGATTGGGTTGAGAGGCTACGGAAATATCTGGACTTTTGAGTTTGTTGATGGTTTTAGAAATATCTAATGGTGTTGCTTGTGGGATCGCTTGAAGGTTTTTTGTGACACTCGTAATCATGGGAACAGCTGCAACTAATGTAATTGCGACTAATCCTAGAATAATTTTGCCTGACATCGACATGTGATTATGATACATCTTGATTTCATTACGTTCAAGTTTTAGAGTATAATACGGTATGATTCCTCTCTCTGATTCTGCTAAATCTCGCTCTTTTCCCCTACTTGTCATAGGCATTATTTTGCTAAATGTGTATGTGTTTTATTTGCAGCTTACGAGTCCCAACCTTGATGGATTTATTGAGCGATATGGTTTGGTTCCTGCGAGCGTGGATTTTACTTCTTGGCTAACATTGTTTCCGTTTATTACTTCTCAGTTTTTACATGGTGGATGGCTACATATTATTTCTAACATGCTGTTCCTGTGGGTGTTTGGGGACAATATAGAAGATTCACTGGGGAAAGTGCGATTTTTATTGTTTTATCTTGTATGTGGCATTATTGCTGGTTTAACTCAATATTTATTTAATCCGAGTTCTTTGATTCCAATGATTGGAGCTTCTGGAGCAGTTGCAGGAGTGCTTGGTGCATATTGGCGATTGTACCCCCGATCGACTGTACATGCGCTTTTACCTCTTGGAGTGTTTTTTACTACAGTGGATAT
>CAZGHS010000001.1:7897-223001 GCA_964525495.1 uncultured Gammaproteobacteria bacterium | reverse complement strand
CTTAAGGTTAGCCATTTTTTAAATAATACAGTTTTGTTTTCGAATATTCCCCGAGTTTTTCTTCTAATAAATGTCTTATAGCATTCACACACTACTCGCTCAAATCCAATACATGCTAAGACTAGAATCTGAGTGTGTTGGGATATGTTTATAAGTAGTATGCCTCCTATTAATCCTACAAGTGGACTTCTTAGGAATTTTATAGGATTGAAATTTTCAAAGGTGGTGTCTTTTAAGGCTCCACCGGCTGCAACAGAAAATCCTGCAATTAACCCTAGAATACTACCTTGAATAATCTTATTTGGTGTAAACTTATCTACTAAATTGGCTATCTGTATGTATAGCAGAAATAGTGATGTAATAGATAACGCAAGCCCTACACCAAGAAGTATCTTTGCTGCATGACTATTTATTTTAATGTGATAGTGAAGCAAGACCTTATTGTATTCTTCGTGCTCTTTTTTAATAAAACCTTTATAAACTTCTCCGATAGCCCGTTCTATACAAATAATCGTTAACAGAATTATTCCTGCATTTGTTTCTATGATTATTTTATTGAGTGCGAGAATATATAGAGAAGTAGCAATAATTGTGCTTGTAATAAAACTGCGAGAAAACTTTTTTAACGAAAATCCCTCCCAAGGGGGATCCTTAAAACATTGCCAGCTTACTACTAGTAAGCCTGCTACAAGTCCAAGAAACAGAAAATTCATCAGATCAAGCATGTGTAATTAGTGTACTTAGAAATGTGCTTTATTTCAATAATTTTGGTTTAGGTTTATAATAATTGTGTTTATGGGGAAGAAAGAGGTGCTTTTCTACAAAGTTCTGGAAGGAACTACGCGATACGCAGGCCCTGGTGGGAATGCAGGTTCTGCTGATGGGAGAATAACTACTCCACAAACTGTACGGGTTATTTATAAGTCTGGACCGTCGTTTTTTGTTGAACCTGTGGATAAAGAAGGTAAGCCAATTGAAGGTGCTGAACGTATGTGGATTAATAAAAGAGTTCGCGGTAAGGGTTGGCAGTAATTTTTTGGCTGTGGCTGTTTTGTTTTCTAATTGAGGGGTATTATATACTGTAGATATGATACGTGAGATGTTTATTGGTCGAGCGCCGAGTCATTTTGAATTTAATTCGGTGATAAAAGCATTCATCATTGGTGAGATGATGCTCTGGTCGGCATGGAATTCGATTTATCCAATTATTGCGTTGTTTGCTATACAGTTGCCTGGTGGAGATATTAAAACCGCTGCATCAGCGTACAGTTTGTATCTTGTTGTGCGCGTGGTGTTTGAATTAGTGAGTGGAAGATTGTTAGTTGGATCGGGTGATATGAGAAAGTTTGCATTTACAATATTAGGAGTTAGTGTATTGAGTTTTGCATATTATGGATTTGCATATGCGAATGCCTCATATGAATTGTTTTTGTTTTATGCAGTCGCTGGATGTGGAATGGGGATCGCTACTCCGGCTAAGAATTCATTATTCTCTTCGCATTTAGATAAAGAGCACGAGACACTTGAGTGGAGCATGATGGATGCGGCTGTGTTTCTGTGTATGGCTTTGTCAGGAGCTTTGGGTGGATTTGTAGCTGAGCAGTATGGATTTAAGTTTTTGTTCCTGTGTGCACTTGTCATCAACGTAATAGGGATTATTCCGTATATTTTGTATATTCGTAGCGAGAAGACACATGTTTGGAACATATTTTTTGGTTCCAAGAAACGTCATACAAACGATTAGCTATTTTCTCTTGTTGAGTAGATATACTGCAGCATAGAGAAATCCACCGCCTACTAATCCAAGGATAAGCCACCATGGTAATGAGAATAGAATAGATGATGTTTCGATGAGTACGGCTAGTGCTATCGCTGTAATCCCGCCATATTTTAGTCGTTTTAATGTCGTGGATATACCATAACCGGTTAAGGTTACGCCTATTACTAGTAATAATAGCGAATAGATGCTGCCATTTGTACTTATGAGAGCAAGTGTAGGCAGAATTAGAACTGTCATGCCAATATAATCGAAGGCTTCAGATACTGATGCTTGTTGTAAGCGCTTGAAGTATCCGAGAATCATGAAATAAGTACCAATTGTAAGCGTGTAGAAAATACTATCTTGAATGCCCATAGTTTTGAAATGCCAGAGCATGGCTACAAGAGCTATCCCTGAAGTGATGTATGCATTATTTGAGCTTCGCTTTAGATATGCATCGTAGCCAAACAATACAACCGCAATATCTAGAGACATGAGGGCATTTATTTCGACAAGCTTTTGAGTTGCATATGCATCGTTCAGTATTAGTGTTGTGAAAGGAGTTAATAGTGCCAGCACTTTTGCGCTTATTTCGTGAGTGCGAGACATTTTATCTTTTGTTACTGTGCTGATGCCGTACCAGACTATGGCTATTGGAGTAAATATGTACGGTAGGCTTTCAGTAGAGATGCTTATGTTTCGTAGAAACGCGAAAGCAGATATAACGGTCATTATTTGCGCAACATAATATAGTTCGTCTTTGTCGTATTTGTAGGCTGTGAAGTAGCTTATGAGCGCAATGACACAGGCTGTCGTCATAAGTATATGAATATCTACTACACTGGTGGCAAATGCTGCTGTTAACCATAGGACTGTGCTTACTAGTATTGTATAGAGTGTTGGGTTAGATTGAGAAAATTCTTTTCTTAAGTATATATAGCTGAAGCCTAGGGAGCCGAATGTGAGATATATAAGTGACAATGTACTTATTATTTCTTTGTAGCCAAACATTGTTCGAGTTAAATATATTATTGGCAAAAAGAGAGAAAATATTGTAGCTGTGAGCGCAAGTTTGGCCTGTTTTTTTATGATTGCTGCGCAGAGTGATGTAATTATATTTAATATTCCGAAGATCATATCGTGTTTGAGTATGCTTTGTGTAACTGAGACTAGGAATACGAGAACCATTACAGTTTGGGCGAAGAACAGCAAGACATCTGACTCAAATAGTTTCTTTTTTAGGGAGTAGTAGTACGCTGTGAACATAAACAGACCAGCAGTGATTGATAATACATAGAGTGTGTTGATAGTGGTGAGATTGCTCCACCGAGTAAATAAGAATAGAGTAAATTCTGCAAGAAATATGGTGGCTGCGAAATATTCTTTTACATTTTTGTTGTAGTATGCGATGGTGTAAAAGATAGTTGCGAGTAGACAACTGAGTACTGCTTGGAATGTAAATAGTTTGTCTGAGGCGATCGCAATGAGTAGTCCTAGTGTAAGGGAAATTGGGAGAGATATGTAGGCTGTTAGTTCGAGCGGTCTGGAGATGAGTTCTTGCTCTTTTTCGTTCTGTGGTTTTTTGTAAAGAGATACACCTAACATTATATATGAGCTTAAGATTCCCATGAGGATATAGAAGTCTTGGTCGAGAGTAAACATCTTTACTGATGATAAGGTGAGAGATATTGATGCAATAGATGCTGCATAGGAATAATATTTATTTGAGAATTTGAATGCGAGATAGATATACAATCCAATTGCAATTAAGGATGTAACGCACCAGGTAATGCCTGCAGTCTCGGGTGAACCGTAAAATGCAAAATTATGCCAACCGAGGCCGCAGAATGGGATTAAGAGTGCTCCGATTGCTGTGAATGTTGTACCTGCGCTGCGTGTTTTTGTTGATTTGTATAGCTGGAGTCCTGAACCAAAGAATCCTACCGCAACTAATGTTAGTAAGAGTGCTTTGAGGACACCGTCGATAACTTCCCAGGAGAATCCTACAAATATTGAGGCTGCAGCGATTACTAAAAATGCGCCGACATACAATAATAAATTGATGGAATTGTCGTCGTACCATGAGCTCTGTTGCTTGGTTGGTGTACTTGGTGCGGTGTTGTTTTTTGTCTCGAGAGGTATGGACGCGATTTTAGTAGGTGTTGCAGGTAATGGGAGTGGAGTAGGAATACTTCCTTGTATCTCAGCTAAGATTTCTCCTGCTGGCTTATTAGGATTCTCTTTTGCTAGTAGCTCTAGCTCGTGTAAGACGTTGTTAAGTCCATCGACTTGTTTTTGCAGTCTTTCGATTTCTTGTGTATTGGGGGCTTCTTTGCTGGTGGTGCTATCGGATTTCCCCAAAATAAGTTTTACAAAGCTAACAATCCCCCAAATGTAGAATATTGGAAAGCTTAAGCCGATTAGAATAAATAGTTCTGAGCCCATTGATAGTTTTATTATTTGCTTTTTATTATCATCGGTCAATGACTGTTTGAGTTTTGGTAAATATTCGGGTATTATGGTTTCATTATGATACCTCTGGCTGATCGAATGCGCCCGGTTGTTCTATCTGAGTATATTGGACAAACGCATATTTTGGGTGAAGGTAAATTACTTCGTAAATCTTTAGAACAGAAGAAACTTTTTTCGATGATTTTGTGGGGACCACCTGGTGCAGGGAAGACTACTTTGGCTCGTTTGATTGCGAAAGAGTCAGAGAGTGAGTTTTTGGAATTTAGTGCTGTGGCTACTGGTATAGCAGAGATAAAAAAAGTAATTGCTGGACTGCAGGGAGACTTGTTTTCTCCAGTAGTGTTTGTGGATGAAATTCATAGATTTAATAAAGCCCAGCAGGATGCCTTTTTGCCGTTAGTTGAAAGTGGAAAGATCGTGTTGATTGGGGCTACTACTGAAAATCCCAGTTTTGAGATTATTGCTCCATTATTATCGCGTTCTCGAGTGTTTGTATTGAAGCAGCTTGATGAGTCTGAGTTGAAAGAGATGGTCGAGCGAGCATTGAAAGATAAGGTGAATGGGTTTGGAAACTATGCTGTAATTCTTAATGACGACGCGTTAGATTTTTTGATAGAAGGGTCGAATGGTGATGGACGGCGGTTGCTGAACAGTCTGGAAATTGCGGTGATGGTGGAGTTGGAAAGCCTGACTGATGATACGAAGATTGTTTTGACCAAAGAGAAGATTGAGGAGGCGTTGCAGAAACGATCGCTTGGTTATGATAAGGGTGGAGAGGAGCACTACAACACGATTTCTGCGTTTATTAAATCTATGCGGGCGAGTAACCCTACTGCTGCTTTGTATTATTTGGCACGAATGGTAGAGGCTGGAGAAGATGCTTTGTTTATTGCTCGACGGATGGTGATATTTGCAAGTGAGGATATTGGGATGGCGCAGCCGACTGCTTTAGTGGTGGCAAACGAGGTGTTTAAGGCGTGTGAAACGATTGGATATCCTGAATGCGGAATTAATCTTGCCCATGGTGTGGTGTATTTGGCGAGTGCTCCGAAAGATCGGAGAGCGTATGATGGTTTTCAAAGGGCGTTGTCCGATGTACGTGAGACTGGGAATTTGCCTATACCTTTAGAGTTGCGAAACGCGCCAACCAAATTGATGAGGAGTGAAGGATATGGTAAGGGCTATGAGATGTATACAGATAAAGATTTGTTGCCTGAGAGGTTGCAAGGGAAGAAGTATTATTCCTAATACCTCTTGTATTTAGATTTGTTTTCATAAATACTTGTTCTAGTATTAATAGAATCTAGTAATTTTATGAAAAAAACTGTCCAAAAAAATAATCCGTTTTTATTACATGGCGCTATAGTTGTTGGCGTCTTTATTTTTAGTGTCTTAGTGTATGCTCTTTTTTCGTTTGGAAAAGACTTGGGTCACCCCAATGCTATTCTGGCTGCTACTACTGATGGTGTTGGTGTTATTAGTGATAGTGATGCTGATGAATATCGAGCAGATGATAATCGTGGTGGAGCATATGCTGCTACTACTTTAAATTGGGTAGAACTTTTGGTTGCTAAGCGAAATCTTAATTTTGGACCATGGGGGAATTGGGGCGATGCGCGTCGGACAGGATATAAATATAACTGGAGCCGAAGCGGAGCAACTGCTCGGGATATGATTACCTTGGGGGAGCACACAGGTCTCGCACAACAGGTTAGTGCGGGTGAAGTTAAATATGCGCTTATCTCTATTGGTGGAAATGACTTCCATAGTTGGAATGGCACCTATGGTGCGATTTATGATGGGACTCTAACAGGAACAGCCTTACAGGCCAAAATCGATGGAATTGTACAAGATATCACTACCGCAGTGGATACTTTACAATCTGCAGGTTCAGTAAAGATTGCAGTCGCTAATATTTCTGATAAAGGTTCAACAGTAGCCTTTATGATGCAATATCCTGATGCAACAAAAAGACAGCGTGTTACCGCTGCTATCCAATCAACTAATACTGGTATTGCTGCATTGGCCACTGCGCGAAGTATTGCTCTTGTTGATATGTATGGTTGGGGTACGAGTTTACTCGGGCAAGTTGATCCTCAAGGTTTCTTGCATGTTGGTGATCAATTGATTGATTTAAAAGTCAAAGGTGATGAACCTCATCATCTACAACTTGGCGATTCAGTCGGCCATGCTGGTACCGTAGCGAATGGATTGATTGCTAACTATCTATTTATAAGTCCAATGAATGCAACTTATCAGTTTGGAGTCGATCCGTTTACCGAAGCAGAAATGCTGGTGAATGCCGGAATTATTCCAACAGTTAGCTCAACTCCTGCCCCAAGCATGACAAGTACCCCAGCAGCAAGTGCAACACCCCAAGTAACAGCTTCACCTTCACCAACGCCTACTGTAGCACCGACTGCGACTCCGAGCCCAACCTCAGTGCCAACAGTCGCGCCAACTTCTGCGCCGGTATCGCAAACTGTTAATCCGGGCGTCTATGTAGTTAATACAGGAACATTTCTAAGTGGATCATTGGCAAGTTTAAATGCTGATGATAATAACTTTTTGAATATTCGCAGTACTACTTCAGGATCAACTCGGACGACCAATACGGATTTTGCAGTGTTGTCGGTACCTGTTTCATCGCCTACAACAATTAAAGTTGAACTTCGAGCTAAGTCTAGCGTTGGATCTACAACTTTAGTTACATCAGTTTATAACTTTAGCACCGCATCGTGGCAGCAGATTAACTCATATTCTGGCGGTATTGCAGAGACAACCAAGACAATTAATTTAACTTCGAATGTCGCACGATATATTGATGCAGCTACTAATCGAATGGGGGTTAGGGTTACAAGTAGTAGAGGTGGCTCAACAACACATACAGTCAGCTTTGAAAAACTAGCGATTACATTTTCGAAGTAGTAAGGCGTTGAAAGCAGATTGAAATTCATGATACATTTCGGCTATGGATGTACGAATTGAATCAACTTGGAAATCTGCACTTCATGAGGAGTTTGCGAAAGAATATTTTGGAACACTTACGTCGTTCGTAAAAGAGGAGTATCTTCATAAAAAAGTATTTCCTCCACCTACACGAATATTTTATGCGTTTGAAAAATGCCCTTTGGATAAAGTGAAAGTGGTGCTTCTAGGACAGGATCCGTATCACGGTCCAAACCAAGCTATGGGTTTGTGTTTTGCGGTTAGTCAAGGAATTGCTCTGCCGCCGTCACTTCAAAATATTTATAAGGAGATTCGGTCAGATACAGGTGAAGATCCTTTGCCTAATGGTGATCTGACGAGTTGGGCGGAGCAGGGAGTATTGCTGCTGAATGCAACGTTGACGGTGGTTGCAGGGCAAGCTGCGTCGCATCAAGGAAAAGGTTGGGAAGTGTTTACTGACTCGGTGATCAAGAAAATCTCAGATACTAAAAGTAATGTGGTGTTTATTTTGTGGGGTAGCTATGCGAGGAAGAAGAAAGTGTTGATTGATGGAAGTAAGCATTTGATACTGGAGTCAGCTCATCCATCGCCATTATCGGCGCATGCAGGGTTTTTTGGGAATCATCATTTTACGAAAACTAATGGATATTTGGTCGCTCATGGCAAGACGCCAATTAAATGGGGGAAATAAGCTACGATTGCTAAAGTCGATGAATGATGTGATGAATAGACTAAGCGTTGGTGTTTTCTGTTGTTTGAGAGTCTTCTTTTGATTGCTCTTTTTTCTGTTTACGTCCTTTGATCCTATCCCACCACCAGGGTACTGTGAGCATGGGACCGAATAATCCTCCGAGTGCAGAGAGTATTTTTGCATAGAATGCGTTGAGACCAAATATGTTGGTGACAGTTATTCCAAATATTTTTGTATTTAAGGTATCTGAGATGGTGACGACGAAAGTGCCTGTTTTGTCTGGAGTTATGACCCAGGATACTGAGCCTTTGCCTTGGGCTGGGACGGTTATTTTTTGTTCCTCTTTGCTTGGACTGATATCGAAACCCGGAGCGCGGAGAGAAAGGTATGTTTCGCAGGTTTTATCTGTTGGGTTTGAGGTGTTAATAAGAATTGCTTGAGATTTGTCTTCATTCATTACTTTTTCGGGAGGTTGAGCTTCCCAGTTACACATAGGGATGGTGTCGTCAATCATGCCGTAGCTTTTTTCTGTGTCGTTGAGCTTGGCGGCCTGCTGCTCTGCTTGAAGGATTTTTGAACCAAGAAAGATCGAGAAGAGTAGTAGGAGTACGCCGACAATACTGAGAAGTTTTTTGCTCATTTGTGGGTATAATACCATATTTATGGTAGAATTTTGATATGTCCGATATTACTGAAGTAGAAGAATTGCGTAAAGAAATCAGGTCTCTTAAAGAGCGAAACAAGAAGGTGGATCTGAATAAAGCGTGGGAAACAAGCCTGACTCGTAAGGTTTCTCTGGCAGTTACTACTTATTTTGTAATTGGGTTGTGTCTCATGACAATTCAAAATCCTGATCCGTGGATAAATGCAATAATTCCAGCATTGGGTTTTTTGTTATCTACTTTAACCTTGCCATTTATAAAAGATTATTGGCAGAAGAATGTATTTAAATAATTACGGTATGCGCAGATTTTTAGCAATTGTAATCCTATTTTTGATCGTTATTTTAAGTATTCCTCGTGGTGCTTCGGCTCATGGGAGCGGGCCACCGTATCTGAAAGTGAATGGCAAATATGCGCCTACGAATCAGTCTGTGTTAGCAGGGGATTCTCGGATGAGTATGGGGCTCGATTTGTCTCCTGACGATAAATATTTGGTGAATACTCCAATTAGTTTCGAGATTGATTTGGCGTATTTTCCGGTGTCTGAGGAATTGCGTGCTCAGATGGAATATCGATGGCGGTGGGATGCTGAGGATACAAATTATAGTTATGGCTTAAAGACTAGTCATATGTATTCGCAGCCTGGTTCGCATTTTGTGATTATTGAAGCGAGGCTTATAACAGAGCCACAGTATACGGCTGTAAATAGCGTAAAGATTGATGTTGTTCCTCATATGGAGTATCAATTGCCTCAGGCAAAAATTGGGTATGAGGGTCAAGTAGTAAGTGAAAAAGAGGTTAGTTTTAAGAGTGATGTGACGTTGGATAAGTCTGCCTCGGTGGTTTCGTATTTGTGGAAACTTGATGATGGAATTTATAAGACTGAGTCTAATCCGAAATATGCCTATACTGTCTCGGGATTTTTTATAAAGCAGATTGTGTTGCAAGTGATTGATAGTAATGGATTTGTATCCCATGGATTTTTGGCTCTTTCAGGGACGCCCGGGGATACAAGTGCTGTAGATCCTAAAAAAGATAAGGTTGTTTACCTGAGTACATGGTTTAAGATTTGGTCGTTTGTGCTGTTTTTTGTAGTTCCGCCTTTGGCAATAATTGGAGGATATATAGGAGTGAAGAAGATTTTAGCACGAAGAAAAAAAGGATCTGCGTGATGTTATTAAAATATATTCGACGTATTATTTTTGCTTTTAGTTTTGTACTGGCGATTGGGTTGTACGCTTATGCTCAGACTGCGTATGGTTCGCAAGATTTGAAGCAGATACGTTTGGTGCAGTTTTACGCATTTTCTTCATTTACATTTTTGTATTTTTCTCTGCTTGCAAGCCCGTTATTTGCGGCATTTCCACAGTTGCCTGGCAGGGCTTTATATATAAAAGCACGGAAAGCTTTAGGTGTTTCAGCATTTTTCTTTGGAGTTTTACACGGATATGTAGCGTTTTTTGGATCGCTTGGAGGATTTGCCGGACTTGGTTTTTTGAGTGAGCGATATCTTTCGGCAATTGTTCTGAGCGCTAGTGCGCTTTTTATATTATCTTTGCTTGCTGTAACGTCTTTGCAAAGAATGATTGTGTGGGGAATAAATGGAAACCTTTGCATAGATTGGTGTATGTAGCAGGGGTGCTGATAGTGATGCATGCGGTGCAACTGGGAACTCATTTTGTGGACCTTTCTGAAGCGATACCTCAGCTGTTTTTTGCCGCTTTGGCTGTGCTTTTTTTGCTTGAGATTATTCGAGTTGAGAAGTATGTGTCGCAGAAGTGGAAAAGTGTACCGAAGTATAGTGCGGCATTTTTCTTGTTTAGCTTGTTTGTGGGATCGTATGTTATTTATTTGGGATCGTACGTGTCGGGCGAGAAGAGCTTTAGTTTGCACGGTGAGCACGAGCGGATGCTGATGGATGAGACAAGCAGTCCGATGCCGGGCCATTCTATGGGTGGCGTGGTCACTCCCGGTAAATATGTACTTTCAGAGATTGATACGTCTCCTGTGACTGCTGGTAGTGTTGTGCAGAAGCAGTTTTCGATATTGGATACAGAAAATAACCGGCAACCGGTGAAGTTGTTCCAGACTCTTTTTGAGAAACAGCTTCATGCGATTATTGTGGATAGTACGCTTGAATACTTTAATCATGTACATCCTGTGATGGAGAATGGTGTATTTACTTTGACTGAGACGTTTCCTAAGGATGGTAAGTACTATGTTTATTTGGATTACCAGCCGTTTGGAGCTGCAGAGCAGCAGTCGATGTTTAATGTGTATGTAGGGCAACAAAAGGCATTTTATCCGTTGAGTAGTCGAATAGTTGATGCGAATATGACAAAGGTTTTTGGTAATTATGAGGTGTCTCTTGCGACTGATGGTGAGATTCTTATGCATAAAGTTGTGGCTGGTGAACAGCTATTTAGATTTACAATTCGAGATGCTGAGACGAAAAGCGAGATTATGAATATCCAGCCATATCTTGGTTCCTTTGGGCATTTGGTCATGGTGAATCAGAAGACTTATGAATATGTACATGTTCATCCGACTGATATAGCTGCGTTGTCTGCAGATGCGAAAGGTGGACCTGAGATTGCGTTTAAGCCTATGGCTTTTGGAAAGCAGATTTCATCAGGAAACTATAGGATATTTTCCCAATTTAAGCATAATGATAAGATATTCGTTGCGGATTTCACTGTAGAAGTGAAAGAGTGATATGAAAAATTTAAGTAAATTATTTAGTGTTTTGTTGTTTCTTTTGGTAGTGTTGGTGTGGGTACCGGTGGCGGAAGCCCATGTGCTTAAGACGGACGGTTCGATAGGCGCTGTAATTCATATTAACCCAGACGATGATCCAGTAGTAGGGGAACCTGCTTCGTTTTTCTTTGATTTAAAAGATAAAGATTCTAAGTTTTCAGCTGAAAAATGTGATTGTCGAGCAATGGTTAGTATGGGGGAGATGGAAATGTTCTCACAAGGACTATTTGCTTCTAATGATCATGCGAGTTTGAATGCTCAGAGTTTTTCGTATACGTTTCCTGAAAAAGGGATTTATACGGTTGTTGTTTCAGGTAAACCGTATTTAGAAGGAGACTTTCAGCCTTTTACATTGAAATATGATATCCGAGTTTCGAGAGAATCTGCGGGCGCTACGCATGCAATGCCGACTGAGTCTTCATCGGGAGATGTGTATCGGTATCTGTTCATCGGTGGGGTAGTGATAGTCTTTTTGTTGATAGTGTTAGGCGGAAAATTTAAATCTGCTAAGAAGCTTGTGCTTATTTTGTTGATCGGATTGTCTGTCACTGCATTTAATTTCTGTTTTCATTCGAAGATTTTGATGGCTCAACACGGATCGCAAGATCAGCATCAAACGCATTCGCAATCTACTGATCATCCGTGTTGTATACAGCAGTATATTGGCGAGGGTTCGGCTGTTTCTGTAGGTGTTCCGTTAATCTATGTGTCTCAGCATATTGAGTATGAGCATAGTTTGTATTTAGCATTTTATATAAAATACACCCAAGATCGTTCGCCTCCTGCTTCTTTTTCATAGTAATTTAATTTTTATTTGAAAGAGATTATATGAAAAAGATTTTTGTATCGTTGTTTGTGATGATGTTGTTTTTAGGTATTGTTTCTCCTGTGTTGGCTCACGTCACTGTTAAGCCTAATCAAGTGGGAGTGGGTGCGTATCAGACATTTACCGTGAGTGTTCCTACAGAGAAGGATGTTGCGACGACTGGGGTGCGAGTGGCGATTCCTGAAGGACTAGAGTCTGTTCGTCCAAACGTTAAACCAGGGTGGAAAATTGAATTGAAGAAAAGCGGTACAGGGGATGATGCTAGAGTAACTGAGATCGTTTGGACAGCGGGTTCTATTCCTGCTGATCAGAGAGATGAGTTTTATTTCAGTGCTAAGACTCCTGCTGCAGTTACGAGTGTGATGTGGAAGGCGTATCAGACATACGCCGATGGTGTGATTGTGTCTTGGGACCAGGATCCTATGGCTGAGGTGAAGGATGATGAGTCGTCAAATACAGGACCTTACTCTATGACTGAAGTAGTTAATGATTTAGCTACATCAAACGATAAGCCAGCTGAGGCAGCAGTTGCTGAAAGTTCTACTAATCGTATGACGGAAGTAGTTGCGTATATTGCGCTTGCTTTGAGTGTAGTTTCAGTTGCATTGGGAATACGTAAGAATGCTTAAGGTAATAGTTTATGTTTTAAGTTTAGGCCATGGAGAGATCCATGGCCTATTTTAGTTATTATCAGGACATGCTTGAGTTGTCGTCGTGTATTCCACAGGAATGGATCGATATTTCCTTAGGTCTACAAGTATTTCTGAATATCCGTATCCGAAATTTGTAATATCAATTGATTCGGTATTTGTTATTAGTTTGATATTTGTTTGACAGTGATTAACTGCATATCTTGAATAAATATATGATTTACTGAACTGTACGGCCCTTATATCATTAATTGGGATTTGTTTGCTTGTCTGAGAATAGATTTTGTCGTGTACTTCAACTGAATTGTTTGATATTTTTATGTATGAATAAAATCCTAAATAGAGGCCAATAAAATATAAACTGCAGAAAATTATCCCGCATATTACTAAAAAGCGAGAGATCCGTTTTTTCGTACTCAGAGCATAACTATATCCGATTATAAAAGGTCCGAGTATAAGATTGATAAGCAAAAAACTTGTATAAAATCCAGCGATATAACAGTTTGAGAGATTGGAGCAAAAGTACAGCCTTTGAAGATTTTGTAATAGAATAGGAATACTAACAACTAGTATTACATAGCTTAAAATTAGATATTTACCTGTCCAAATTAAGCTTGCAATACTAGTTATTTTTTTTTGCTTCATCATACTTATTATAGCTAGTGCAATCGCTAAAACAAGTTATCTATTAAGGTTGTGGGTAGTATTTCACTGTTTTTTTGAGTGCGTCTTTGGCTTCTTCTTCTTTCGCAAAGAATGTGTAGTACACCACTGGGATGAAGAGCAACATAAAGGTTGACGCGAGTAGTACGCCCGAGATGATTGCTCCACCTAAGCCTTGCCAGACTGGCTCAGACAATGTAATTGGTAATAATCCTAAGACTGTACAGAGTTTAGTAAGTACGATTGGCTCCAAACGACTTGCGCCAGCGTCGGATACAGCTTCTAGGAATGGCATTCCTTCCCGTCGGTTAAGGTTGATCTTGTCGATGATGAACATGGAGTTCGTGACAATGATACCGAACAGGGCGAGTACACCGATGAGCGCTGGGAACGACAATGGTGTTCCGGTGAGTGCGAAAACGAAGAATACACCTGATACCGCGAGTGGGATGACTGCAAGTGCTATGAATGCTTGGCGGAATGATCCGAATTGGATAACCATGGTTAAGAGAATCAATATAACTGCAAGGCCCATAGCTTGAATAATTGACTGTACAGATTTATCGTTCTCTTCATTTACACCACCTGTTTGCCATGCGTATCCTGCTGGGAGGTTGAGTGAGTCAGCGAATTGCTCAAGCTTTTGGCCTTCTTCAGTGAGGTTTGCCTGACCTGGTTGGAGAGCTGCCGCGACTGTGATTGTCCGCTTGCGGTCGTTTCTACTAATCTGGGTTGGCGATGCTTGGGTTTCGAGTCTTCCTAGTGCCGTGAGTGGTACAGATGTTGTACCTGAAGGAATCATAATTTTGCCGATTTCATCTGGTGATTGATTGCCGTAGCCGAGTTTTAAGATTATTTTTTCTTCTTCATTGCCGTTGCCTTTGAATTTGATGTTTTCTAGTTCAAGTCCGCTGGCAAAGAGACGCATCCAGAAACCAACTTGGTCTGTAGTGATGTTATATTTTGCCATCTCTTCTTCATTTGGAATAAATACTATTTGGCTTGGACCTGGCTTGAGGGATTTATTGACGTTGGTGAGTCCGGGTCTTTTTTGGAGATACTCAACAACTTTTGTTGCATGTCCGTCGACGGTTGCGAGATCGTCTCCAGATAATTCAATCTGAATATCTGAACCAGCCGGTGGGCCGTTGCTTTCTTCGAGTACAGAGACTTTGCCTTTGGTATATGACTCGAATTCTTTGCGCAGGCTTTTAGCTAGTTCAATCGAGTTTGGATCTTTTTTGTCCTCAGTCAGATGCATGGTAAAGGCAACGTTGTTTGCACCACTACCACCACCGCCCATATTTAAGTCTACTGAGCGTCCGACGTCTGCCTGAATATATTCGATGCCAGATTTTTTACGAAGTGTATCGAGTATTTCTGCTGAGTCTCGTGTTGAGTTTTCTAAATTTGTACCTGATGGGTATTCTACGTTCACATAGAGTCTGTCAGTTTCGGTTGCGGGGAAGAATTCATTTTTTACAAATCCGAGCGGTACAAGCATGTATGATACTAACGCGAAGATTATGACTGCGGCCAGTGTTTTGCGACGAGCGCTTTTTGATTCAAGAATTCGATGAATAAGCTGTTTGTATTTTTCTGCTACAGTTTCTAAGTGTAATACTGGTTGATCCATGTGTAGTTTGATTCTGTTGACTACTGTGTTCATTACTGAATTGTTTGCTATTGATTGGTCTGCTGCTTCTTTTAAAGGCTTTCGTACTTTGATAAGCACATAGAGTAATAAGAAGTATGAAACGATAACGAGCGGTAATAATGGTGTTTTTGGAGCAAGAGTAATAATTATACCCACTGCACCTATGAAGAAGAACACTTTGAGTAAGGTGAGTACTCTACTTGGAATTTGTGGCTTCATAATAACCATCATGAGAGGTAGTGTAATGAGAACAGAGATCGCAGTTGAAGAAACCATGATGAGTGCGATAACGATCGGGATTGGTTTAATAAATTCACCGATAATACCTGATGCGAGAAGTAGAGGAACGAATGCACAGATAGTGGTGATGGTTGTAGACCAGATAGGAACGATATAGTCTTTCCAGACGAGTGCGCCTGTTTCGAATGTGGTGAAGCGATTGGTACGATAGTAAGTCGTCATCGCTGAAACGATAACGATAGTGTCGTCGATCAACAGTCCGAGTGCGATAAGGAATGCGAAAAGTGTCAAAAAGTTAATGGACATTCCAAACATAGGCATGAGTAGGAATGTTGATAGGAAAGTGAGGGGCACTGTGATTGATGAAATGAGTGCCTGGCGTAATCCTACAAAGAGAAGGAGACAGATGAATACTAGTACGATGGTTGTTCCGAATTCGCCCAGGAGATCGTTAAACTGTTCACGGATTTCGTCTGAAGTATTAATAACTGTGGTTATTTCGAATTTGTTACCTGATTCGTTAATGGTGTCATCAACAATTTTTTTGACTTCGTCTGATGTCTTGTTGATGTCTGCGTCGCGTGTTTTGTATATGTTGAATGTGACTACTCGACGTGCTGCTTGATCATGGCCTGCTAAGAATGATTTTGCTTGGTTGTCTTGTGGTCGTTCTGTGATCTCTGCGATTTGTCCTAGTTTGAGTGTTTGTCCTTGCAATGTAATACGGAGTTCGCGTAGGTCTTCAATACTGGTGATCTTTGGGTTTATTGTGAATGAAACTGTGTTTTTGCCTGTATCGAGCGATCCCGCAGGGAAGGAACTGGCAGATGTACGTACAATTTGTAGTATTTGTTGTGGATTAATGTTGTACTGTTTTATTTTTTCTGGTTCAATTATTACTTGTACTTCGCGTTCTTCGAATCCAGAGAGTACGATGCGATCTACTTTACCTGATTTGTCGATGGCTGTTTTAAGCTTATCTGAGAAGCGCATGAGGGAGGGCAATTCTTCGTTTGATGAAACTGCGAATGTCCAGATCGGTGTGTCTTCGAAATCGAAGGCTTTAACGGTAGGGTCTGTTGCGTCTTCTGGTAATCCTGTGACTTTATCTACTGCAGCTTTAATTTCTTGCTCAGCGGCTTTAGGATCTATTCCAGATACGAATTGAATGGTTATAGCTGATACGTTTTCTGTGGATGAAGAAGTGAGGGTATCTACTCCAGTAACTGAGCTGATTTGATCTTCGATTGGGACTGTAAGTAGGGATTCGACATCTTGAGGAGATGCGCCTGGTAGTATTGTGACTACTGAGACGATTGGAATTTTGATTTCTGGGTTTAAGCGTTGCGGAATGTTGAAGTAGCTGACGATACCGCCAATCAGTAATACTAATATGAGTAGTATTGCGAGGCGGAAGTTTCGTAAATATGATGCGACTGCTCCAAAGTTGAGTTTGGCGTCGAATTTTAGTCTGTCTAAGTAAGATGTTTCGTTTGACATAGTTTATCCTTGCTTTTTAACTTGAACAGCGTCGCCTTCGAGTACATTGCGGTCGATGATGACGATGTCTTGTTCTGTAAGTCCGGATAGTACTTCAACATAATTTCCGGTTATTTGTCCTAATATTATTTTTTTTGTTTTTGCTACGGTTTTGTTTTCATCAGCTTTTTCAGCTGTATATACGTAAGCTCCGTCTTGCGTTTGGTAGACCGCATCAATAGGGATGAACGGTACTGCACCTGATGTGTTTGGCGTACCTACTGCTATTTCGAGCTTTATGAAGTTATTGTTGTTTACTTTATCTATGTATTCTGCTGGGATCTGGTATTTGATGGAATAGAGCGATCCGTTGGTTGGTTGTGTTGAAACATAGGAGGGAACAATTTCCACCGGTGCGTTGTCTATATATATGATGCTCGGTGAAGTTGTTGTTATCTGTTTGGCTATGTTTTGTGTGATAAAGCTTTCAAGTGTGGCTGATTTGTTGTTTGTGTTGATTGTCGCGAGTATATCACCTGGATTGATCATCTGACCTGGAGTTACATTAATGCGTTCGATTGTTCCTGCATATGGTGAGGCAGGGTAGTTGAATGCTTCACTAATCTGTGCTGTGACATAACTGAGACGACTGACTTCGAGTTGAAGATTGAGTGCTTTCTCCTGGAGATCTAACTGTTTTAAGGCGAGATCTTTTTGTAAGTCAGCGAGCTGAGTAGGAGCGTTGTTTGTATTTGCTTGGTATTCAGCATTTCTGTTTGCATTTCTTAGTTGGTTAATACCTGATTGTAGCTGTGCTTGCTGCGCTTTGAGTGCGTCGATTTGTGCTGGAGTAGCACTGCCTGTTGCTTGCATACCTTCAATATTTGCGACTAAGTTGTGGAGGACTCCGTCGTTTGTTTCGATAACTCCGCGTGTCTCATCGAGAGAGCGGTCAGTAATTTTTCTTAACTCTTCAGCGTTTTCTCTGCTTAATTCAGCAACTTGGCGTTGTTTTGCGATGGCGTCTTTATTTGTTGCGAGATTGTCTTTGGTAGAGTTATAGCTTGCTTCAGCTAATTGTCTTTGTGCTGTTGAAATAGTTCCACCATTATAATTGGATGAAATCCAGAGAATATTATTGCCTTTGTTTATTTTGTCGCCTTCTTTTTTGTATATTTGTTGAACTATACCTGCAGTCTGCGCTTGGATTGTGATCACACCTTCTTTTTTCACCTGTGCTTGCACTTGGACTTTTGGTGAAGTGCCGATGTAGTATCCACTTACTTCTGTAGGAGGTTTTTCTGCTGCTTTTTCTTCAGCTTTTGGTTTGTTTATCGCTGAGCTTACTCCCATAAGTACTAAGAAAAGTACGAGCGCTACGATAAACATCGTGAACGGGCGTTGTGCAGTCTTAGTAGCTATCCAGCGAAATGGTCGGGACAGTCTTTGTTTGATGGTTGGTTTTGTATTTGTTTCCATATTTATTTTGCTTTTATAGCAGTCCTCATTAATTCAAAAAAATATTTCATTAACTCTTCAGTGTTTTGATCACATTCTGCTTGGTTTCCAGAGTGCATTTTGTGCGGATGTGTGAATGATGCAGCTGTTGTGATGATAATCATTGCAGTTTTTTCTGCGTTTATAGATTTATCGATGGATCCATCCTGAATACCAGTTTGAATAGCTTGTGTTAGATTTCGTACAATCGCTTGTTTTTTGTTTTCGATCTCTTGAACTATTGGGCCTCGTTCTTTAATAAACTGTAAGAAATGTTGCGACTGATAGAGAGCAAGTATTTTCAGGTAATCTGAGAATTTTTTGCAGTAGTCCTGGAATACTTGATTTGCTGCATCGTACTTCTCAATACCTGTTGAGGCTGTTTTCTGTTGCTCTTCGAGTAACGAAGCCATTGTTTCAAGCCCACGGAGGATTATACCACCGAATATCTCTTCTTTACTCTGAAAGTATAGGTAGAGGGTGCCTTTTGCTAGCTCGGATTCTTTGGCAATATCGTCTATAGTTGTTTTTTCATAGCCGTTTTGCGTAAAGATTTTCTCCGCAGCATCGATGATGGCGGTTTTACGCTGTTCTTTTTCGCGAGATTTTCGATCTATTGTGCTCATATCTATTATTATTAGAATTAATGACTACGAGTCATTTAACGGATAGCATTATATCTTATATCTGTGCTATTGTCAATTTGCCCTCTTGTGTTCTTTGATTCCACATGATTTATATATCTTGTAAGGTTACTTTGATGAATACTACGTTACCAACACACATTGATACTCCGCGGACTCTTGCTCATAGATTTATTGTGCTTTTTATTGTTGTAGTGCCATTTTTGGCAGTATTATTTGCTATCTGGCGCGTGTGGAATAGGTGGGTGGATTGGTATGATATTGCGCTGATGATTGGTCTTTATGTGCTGATAACGATGGGGGGCGTTACGATTGGACTGCATCGGTTTTTTACGCATAGGAGTTTTAAGACGGTTCCTGCTATTAAATATATTTTGGGTGCTCTGGCTGAGATGTCTTTGCAGGGCGGGATCGTGCCTTGGGTGGCCGATCACCGATTGCATCATCAATTTTCAGATAAGGAAGGGGATTTGCATAGTCCGACCGAAGGGCTTTGGCATGCGCATGTTGGTTGGTTTATAGCTGGACAGTCGGCGAATCAGAAGCTGTATGCTCCAGATTTACTAAGGGAGCGGTGGATAATGCTAATGGATAAAATGTGGTATGTCTGGTGGATTTTGTCTATTTTTACTATTCCGTTTGCATTGGGAGGTTGGACAGGAGTGTTGTGGGCTGGATTAGTGCGAATATTTTTGGTGCACCATGCGACGTGGAGTATTAACTCTATTTGTCATACGTTTGGAGAGCGACCGTTTGCAACATCTGATACGAGCGGGAATGTGTGGTGGCTGGCGTGGGTAACGTTCGGGGAGGCGAATCATAATACACATCATGCGTTTCCTGCGAGTGCACGGCATGGGACTTCGTTTTGGAATGATCCATCGTTTCTTGCGTTAACTGGCTTGGAGAAGGTCGGTTTGGTATGGGATATGATTTTACCGAAGGATCCGAAGTATGAGGAATATATGCAGAGAGTGCATTAAATTCTATTCATATTGAATTACTAACGTGGCGCTTTCGGGCATGTTTTTTATGAGACGATGGCGAGGTGTGCTATCTGCACCTTTTATTATGAGTGAAAAGTTGTTTGTCTGCAGAATTGAATCTTTCATTTCATTTACGATGGAGTTAATGTTTGGAAGAGATATTCGTTGATCAAAATTCCAGGTTGATATATCGGAGTATGGTACAAAATTTTCTGAAAGTATGGATGCTGATCCAACCTCTCCAAAAATTACCGTGTTAATTTCAGTATTTGTGTTTTCTGCTGAAGTTAGCTCGAGAGTTGCAGATGATATTTGCTTTTCCTTTATTAAATTGAGATTGGAAAACGAAACTTTTAAATAGCCTGTATTTTCTTTTTCTGTTCCTATCCAACTATTGTCGGATGGGGTTTTTGTGTTATTCGTTATTTCTGTTGCAGTGTATTCTACTTCTATTGGTTTTTGTGCATATGATTGATTTAGCTGACGCATCTGAGAAAGCTGCGTTTTGTCGAATGCTATTGCGAATATGCCTAGGAGTAGTAAGGCTGCAATGGTTAGGATATTTGATATTTTTGTCATAACTAGTCGGTTATTGTTATAGAATACGTTACGTTTGGTCCAGTCGCATAGCTGCCATTTTTTTGATATTCCACAGTTACGGTTCCCGTATATGTTCCGTTTGATAAATTTGTACTTGCATAGGTTGAGATGGACGATGTTGAGCCAGGTGAGATGCCTCCTGAGGTGTTATAAAAACCTATTCCTGCTGGACTGCCTCTGACTGAGTAAGCCGTGGCGCCTTGACTTGTTATGTTGAAGCCTGAACCATATATGAGACCGTGCTGTGCGTTTGATCTGCTGAGTGTTTCAACAACATTTGTTTTATCTACCGTAAGTGTGCCGTCTTGTGTGATGATTGTGTTGCCTGTAAGAGTGATTGAGTAGTTGATAGTTCCCCAGGAATAGGTTTGGCCGTTATATGAATAGCGAAGTACATATGATCCTGTATATGTTCCGTTGGGAAGTGTGTGAACTATTCGTGTTTTTACATTGATAGTCTGACCGCCCCCCATCCCGCCTGTAGAGAGATCAAATCCAGCGCCGTTATCTCCTGTCACTCTGACAAGCTCAAATCCGAGTTGTCGATTAGCTTTCATTGTAAATCCTTCTCCGGTTGTTTCGGAGTTTGGTTGCGCTGAGGCTCTATCTAACGTGACTGTTACTTGTGAACGATTTACTTCAATCGCTGCTGCTGGTGCTGCAGTTGGTGTAGGTGGCGTTGGAGTTACTGTTGGTCTAGGAGTTGGGGTCGCAGAAGGTCGGGCAGTGGGGACTTGTGTGGGTGTGGAACTAGAGCCAGAGTTTTGATTGCTGTTGCTCCCGCCGGTTGAGTTGGATGATTCTGAATTTTGAGGTTTAGGAGTAGCTGTTTTTGTAGGGGAGGTTTTTTGAGATGTAGGCGATGTAGATGTCTTTGGTTTGACTGATGCGCTTGATGATGCGGAGGGGGTTGGTGTGGCTTCTGACGAAAGTGATGAAGTGGGTGAAGGGGATGGTGTTTGGTTATTGGATGGTGTGCAACCTGAGATCAGTACAGCTAAAACGAGTGCGAGAAAAATATGCATAGTGTTTTTTAAGTATAGAGCGATCGTTTTAATGGAGTCAATCTATAGTAGGATTTTAAATTTCTTGTGTACCTATCAAATATACGGCTTGCCATGGACGATAGGTGCTGCGGATGATGTCGTCGACGATTGTTTGTCCGTCTTTTGTAACTTTGCGTTTGATATTGACTGTGGCTCCTTTGGCTGCAAATTCTGTCTGACGAATAATACCTTTTGGAACTGAGGCGTCGTTAGTTCGAGATTCTGGTGGAGGTGGCGTTTCGTTGAGAACTTCTGGTTGGCTTACTTCAACTGTCCTTCCGTCTTTGACTCCGTAAAAATTGAAGGTAAGTTGAGATTCATTTTGATCTAGCTTGGTTTGGATGAGAATATGATTGCCTGTGTTGTTGGCGAATCTAAAATCTTGGCCTGGGAAGTAGATTGCAGCGTCAAGTCCAGGAGGTCCGTCGAGTTCATAATATTTTACGCGGTAACTATGAGGAGATCTTTCTACTATTGGGAAACCAGCGTTGATCGCTGCACGGAAGAGCGATGTCGAGACTTGGCAGACACCACCACCAATGCCTGTGATGGTTCTGCCGTTTTTGATAATTGCGGAGTCCACGAAGCCTGTGGCTTTTTCAATATCTCCGATGGTGCGGTGGAGTGAGAATGTTTCGTTTGGTTTGATGAGCGCACCGTTTATTTTGTCTGCTGCAACTTGAATGTTGTGTAATCTGCCGGCCGAGGAGCCTGTGAATTTGGACGTACCTGATGCGATAAGGTCTTTAATACCATATTCGTTGACTGCTGTTTGTGTTACGGCTGGTTTGAGGATTTTTATGGGCAGTTCGATACGAGTGGAGGAGCCAGCGTAGATAGTGTTGTTAGCGATTTGATTGGTCAGTGAATCGATATCTAGTGCTCGGCCGTCTTCGGAGGTTTCGAAGACGACTACTTGAGTACCGACTGTTTCGAATTTTGCTTCCTTTGGTGGTTTGTTTACTCGTGATTCAAATTGCTTAGCGTATTCTGCGACTTTATAGTTGGCGACAGCGACTGTTGTTTTATTATTTTCCTCGTCGTATCCGAATTCTAGAAATTTATAGAGCTCTGGTCCTTCGAGTTGCCAAGTTTGATCTGCAATCTCTGGTGAATAGAGCTCGAGTTGTTTGGAGATAGCACGTTGGGCTAGTATTAGTGCTTCGCGACTATTTTCGCGGGTTCTTTTTGGTGGCACATCTTCTAGATCAATAGAGTAGAGTACTTCGTTGGACTGTAACTTCACATAGGATTGGATTTGTTCTAGAGCTTTAGTTCGATTAGCTAGGCGACCGGGTTTAGAGGGTGAAAGAATGAGAACTCCGTTTTGGTTGACTATATTTGTTTCAATCAGTTCTTGTTCATAGGGTCTTAAGGCATCAGCGAGCATGGTGTCAAAAGTGAATTCGTCGAACTCGTATACAGGATCTATAGAGTTGGATTTTGTTAAGGACAGTTTTTGCTGCATTTGTTGTTGCAGAGGGCCGGATCGTCCATATCTGAGAATTTTATTTACTGATTCTTTTGTTTTATATTTTAATATATTCTCGTTGAGGGTGATGATGACAGGTTTGGATTTATCGACACTGAAGCTGAGTGTTTTGTGTTGGCGTAGTTCGAATTCTTTGCCTAGTATTTCTTCGAGTTGGGATCTGTTTTTGCCTCCGATTTCTATCTTGCCGAGTTGGAGATTGGGATAGGCAGAGTTGAAATATAGCGCTTCGAATATGAGCCATAAGGTAATGGGCGTAAGTACAACAATTCCTAGAAGGTTTAATATTCTTCTCATCTATTTAATTGTACAACTTTTTGGTTTGGTACAATGTGGGTATATGGCGATTATTTCGGTTAATAATTTGGTAAAGAAGTATAAGGGTGCGGAGACGAATGCTGTAGATGGTGTGTCGTTTGATGTCGCGGAGGGTGAGTTTTTTGCGCTGCTTGGTCCGAATGGTGCTGGTAAGACTACTACGATTTCAATTTTGACGACTATATTATCTAAAACGAGCGGTGATGTGCATGTTGCGGGTCATGATATTGAGAAAGAGGCGAGTGAGGTGCGTCGGAGAGTGGGAATAATTTTTCAGAATCAGAGTTTGGATCAGAATTTGACAGCTGAAGAGAATATTCGGTTGCATGCGATTTTGTACGGAATGTATCCGTTTAAAGTGACGTTTGGTGCGATGCCGGAGGAGTATAAGAGTCGGGTGTATGAATTGTCTGAGGTATTAGGTTTGAGTTCTAAAGAGATTTTTAAGCCAATTAAGACTTTTTCGGGTGGTATGAAGCGAAAGCTTGAGATTATTCGAAGTTTGATGCACAAGCCGAAAGTTTTGTTTTTGGATGAGCCTACTGTAGGGTTGGATCCACTAAGTCGGAAAAATTTGTGGGAGTATTTGAGTGAGGTGCGGGCAAAAGAGAAGACAACGATATTTTTGACGACGCATTATCTGGATGAAGCGGAGGATGTGGATCGAGTTTGTATTATTAATAAAGGTAAAGTCGTGTCGCTTGGAACTCCAGAGGATATTAAAGGCAAATTGCTTGAGCACTATGTGTATGTGGATGCTGAGGAACGGTTGAAGTTGCGGGTGGAGCTGGAGGAGAAGAAATTGCGGTTTGATGATAGTGAGTATCCGGTGAAGGTTTTCTTGGATGGGCGTAGTGGGCAGGAAGTGGTGAAGATGATCGATACGGAATTGAATGTGTTGCAGATACATCAGCCGACTCTTGAAGAGGCGTATTTGAGTGTGGTGGAGGGGAAGTAGGATAAATCTTCTCGGGAATCCTGGTGAATGTTGACTTTCCCGGGAATCCTGGTGAATGTTGACTTTCCCGGGAATCCCGCATATAATACTAGTTATATGAGGATCCACATTCCTAATAGTGCCTTTTTAGGCAACATAGATCAATTTTTACGTTCATTTGATAATACCCAGCAAGATGAACTTCAGGTTACTGCACATAAAGAGTGGGTTTCTGTTCATCCCGTAGTAATCTCGATGGTAGCAGCATTAGGCTTGTCAGTCCCGAAGGAAAATATAGTTTGTGAGCCTATTGAAGCTAAGTCTAAACATTATTTACAAAGAATGGGCTTGTTTGATTCTCTTGGTATTACTTCTTCAACCGATATGATCGAACATGAACCAGCGGGTAGGTTTATTCCAGTAACTCGAATACAAAATAGCGAACAATTAACTCACTTTATTACTGACATTGTTCCCTTGTTACATCTTGATCCTATGCAAGCAGAGCCATTACGCTTTGTTATAAGTGAACTTACTAGAAATGTTATTGAGCACTCACAGTCGTCTTTCGGTGCAGTAGTATGTGCACAATATTATCCTAAAGCAAATATGGTCAGGATTGGTATTGTTGATCGAGGAGTTGGAATCAAAGAATCGATATCTCAATCCTATGCAGCTGAGAATGACTATCACGCGTTGAGATTGGCTCTTATGCCTGGTATTACAGGTACGACAAGAAAGTTAGGCGGTACTGAATTTAATGCTGGTGCTGGATTATTTTTTATTAAGTCTATTGCTAAAGTGAGTAGAGACTTTTTTATGATTTATAGTGGCGATACCATGTATAAATTATTAAAATCAAATAATAAGAAAATTAAACTTACTGCTGATCCGTTTAAGGATAATCACTCCATTAATAGTGACTTTCCATATTGGCAGGGTACTGCTGTTGGAGTAGATATTAGTTTAGATAGTAACGATGAGTTTTCTGAACTACTTGACTTGATAAAATCCACAATTTCTGAGGCTATACAAGAACGAAAGAGAGAAATGATAAAAAAAGCGAGGTTTATATGATAGAAATTGTACTAAAAGGCCGAACTGGTGCATTTGCAGAGAATAAGGATGTTGCTAGAGAAATACGCCTTCAGCAGTTAGAGCCTGCTTTAAATAATAACGAAGAGGTAGTGTTAGACTTTGGTGGCGTAGATGCTGCCACTCAATCTTTTATACATGCCCTGATAAGTGAGTTAATTAGAACACATGGTAATGATGTTTTAGATAAAATAGCTTTTAAATCGTGTAACGAGCATGTTCAAAAAGTAATTAACATTGTGGTTGAATATATGCAGGTTGCGTAGCCTTGTGATACTTTAATTATAATGAGTATAAAGAAATTTGTTGTTATTTTGGTTTTGAGTATTGGGGTGTGGTATGTGTCGGGAATTATTCAAGCAATATTGGGTATTTTATTTGGATCGACTCCTGTTACTTTTTTTAGCCCTACTTACTTAGTGACAGGTTATCCTTTAGCTTATCGAGTTTCGGAATACGATTCCAATACTGTAGCGCCAATCATAATTATTAATATTAGTTTTTGGCTAATTATTCTTTTAACTTTAAATTTTTTATACTCAAGAAGAATTAAGGGTAAGAAACGTAACTAGACATTAACTGACCACTTTGAGTTTTAATCGTTAATAATTGAATTCCGTTTTTTATTGAGATTTCAGGTTTGTTTTTTGCATTGAGTAATATAAGAAGCGTTTTGTTTGTTTTCCTTTCATACAATGCAGTTGCAGCCTCTTGTCCTTTAATATAGGTCATCTGGTTTAAGAGATTAAACACTTCATTAGTTGCTTGCTTGTTGTGAATATATATACCGTTTTTTGACGTAAGTAGTTTTGGATTTCCATTGTATATAATACTTTTTATTTCAAGCTTTTCAGTTCTACTGTTGTTTGTCCCGTCTGTTTGTATTTTTGTCGTGTTTTCTGCATGATCTTTGATGATTATTTCATTCCCTATGTCCTGAACACTTTTTATTCCACTGTGGTTGTCTATCCCAAGTGTTTCTATCTTTTGTGATAAGGGACTAAACTTTGCTATGGCCTCAGGAGCTGTTGTATCTATTTTTATTTCGTACTGCTCATGTTTTTCATTGCCGACTGTATCAATAGCTTTTACTTGAATTATTTTTGTTCCTTGGCTGCTTATTTTAAAAGGCTCTGTATAGTTGTTGGCTATGTCGTCTACTGTGTATTGAATTTTTTCTATTTCTGATTCATCTTCTGCTGTTATTTGTATTACTGCATCTTTATTTATCCATTGGTTGGAATATGGAGTATCATTTATGGTGAGTTGGATGGTGGGTGGAGTTTCATCGACTTCTATACCTTCTGTGATTATCTGAGTTGGATTGACGGTATTTTCGAATGATCCGTCATTGTTGGTATCTATTTGCATGGATTGTGTTGTTGTAGCTGTATTAAGGCTCACTTCTGCATGTGTAGTGTGTGTGAGAGGTATATCTTTATACAGAATACTTTGTGTATTTAAATTCTCTTTGTATTCTCTAATTTTCAGGTCAAAACTTCCTTGATTTGTTGCATCTAATTTAATTGCATATATTCCGTCTTCTGGTAACCAGATGAATTTTGCGTCATCAAGAGTCTCATAGTTGCTACCAGGGATATTGATTTCAATATCTCCATTGGCTTTTATTCCTGTATGATTCCCATGTTGGTCATATACATGTAGATTGACAGGTGAGTGAGCAGAAATGAGGTGACCCTTAAGAGCGATTGGCTCGTTCCTTATGCCTGAAGGTATATTACTACTTTGATTAAGTATATTGGTTATGAGACTTAATGCTGTTGGGTTTTTAATGAGATTGCTATGTGTTTCTTTAATATAATAAGCTTGAGTGTCGCCTGATAAATTCATGCCTCGCGTGGGATAGTTGAGAGATGCACTGTATAGAGGGACTGTTTCATCGCCATTTATCTTTACTAAGTCGTGTTTAGGGAAAAGTTTTACTCCTGCAAGATCTACTTGATACTTTTCAATTATTTGACCTGTAGTAGGAAGTCCTGATCCAATAATCATATGAACTTGTACCTTATTGGTATTTGCATAAGTGGAGTCTATATTATGAAATTCTTCTGCGACAGAGAACAGATTCGTATTGTACTGTTTGTTGGTAAGAAATGTTTTTGTCTGTTCGTAGTCGAGTAAACCGACTTCGTTATTATAATCTAGGTCTCCCTCATCGTAGAAAGGTGAAGGACTATCCTTACTAGTATTGGAATAAAATTCATAGTATTTCTGAGAGGGGGAAAGTTGAAATCCTCCGGGCATGTTTTGAAGAATGTCTTTGACTTCGGAAGGAGGAATTCCCCAGCACCCTGGAACTATTCCGGGTATGCTTGTTAGACATCCTCCATACATTAATTGTTTTAAGAACTCCGGAGCTCCGAGATGTGGGGTGCCAAGTGTAATTAGTTTGTCCACATTTTGTGCTTTGGACGGGTATTGAATATATTCTCGAGCAAGAAGTCCTCCCATCGAATGGGCTATTATATTTACTTTCGTAGCACTAGTTTCGGTTTTTATTGCTTCTATTTTTCTATCTAATATTTGAGAATTAGTAAGGATACTTTTTCTCCAATCATAAGGAAAGGTAAATAAATCTTTATCAAGCGTGTAACCGTGTGAGAGTAGGTAATCAATCGTGGGTTGGTATGCATCTTTGAATAGTGCCGTTGGTTCAAGATTGGATATTCCGTATTGGCCATTTCCTGGCATGCGTAATATGTCGAAGTAGTCATCTGATCCAGGAAGAATTGCTTGAGCAATATTCACCCAGACTTTTTCTCTTGGTTGATAAATATTTGAATAATTTAATCCTAATCCACCACCATCTGGTTGATACCAATCTACGCGATTGGGTGTAACAAGTTCGGATCCACCGAATCCGGGGATAAGGATAACAGGTTGCTTGTATGGTTCGATTGGCCCAACTTTTATATTGTCAAAAAGCACTTTTTCGTAATATAGTCCATCAAGTTTTTTTGTAGCAAAAGATATTCTGCCTGTTTTTACCAGACTGTCTGTGTCACTTACAATTAAATCATGATATTCCTGGTTATTAATTAGGAGTTTTATGTTATCGATTTCGATGACAAGAGTGATATGGTACCAATTGTTAATGACTGGGTAAGCTGCGTGTGCGTTTAGAATGTCTGTTCGTGTATCTCCTTCGACCTTCACAATGTGGTATTTAGGTGACTTGAAGACATTGGGAATCAGGTGGCGAATGTTCAGTTCGTAATATGAGTTTGTCTCAGGATTTTCTCGGAAACGAATATATTCATCAACGCCTGTTATGTTGTTTACGTCAAATTCTAATTTGAAATTATCCCATTGTTGATTGAGTATGATTTTTCCGTTAGTTTGTTCCTCTGTGTTTTCTGATTGTAGCTTTCCGTCAACGATGGACCAGTTGCCGCTGTCTATTGTCCATCCGTCTAAATTATTATCTTCAAAATCATCGAGGAAAGGGGTTACCGTTTGAGCAAAACTGGATTGAGGAAATAGTAAACTACCTGTCGTAATGCAGGCTAGTGCTATGGTTGTTTGAATTATGCGTATTAGTACGATGTTTTTATGCACTCTTATTTAATAGAAAACCTGTTTTATCTTACTGTCAAGCTTCTTTTTTAATGAGAGTTTTGGTGTTTGGTATACTGTGAGTATGAATGAGTTGCAAAGTATTTTGGCTATAGCGTATCGGGATTTTGTGAAGTTTTTGCGAGATCGGAATCGACTTGTCGCGACGTTTATTTTTCCTATCTTGTTTATTGGTATTTTGGGATCGAGTTTTCAATCTGGGCTAGGTGAAGCGCTCGGGTATGATTATCGACTATTCGTGTTTTTGGGAGTGATAGCTCAGACGTTGTTTCAGTCGACTGCTGCTGGGATTATTTCTTTGACAGAGGATAGGGAGCAGGATTTTGCGCAGGAAATATTTGTGTCACCGATATCTCGGTATTCGATTGTGATTGGGAAAATATTAGGAGAGACGAGTGTGGCGATGGCGCAGATAGTGGGAATTATCTTGTTTGGGTTTATTATCCAAGTACCGTTTACTGTCTCTTCTATATTGGTGATGTTGCCGTTTTTCTTGATCGTGTGTTTCTTTGGAGGAGCTTTTGGAATTTTGGTGGTGTCTTTTCTGGGAGCGGGGAGAGGAGCACGAGAGGTGTTTCCGTTTTTGATATTTCCTCAGTTTTTCTTAGCAGGAGTATTTAATCCGATTAAGAATTTGCCGGTGCCTTTGGATTTTTTGACGTATATTGCACCGATGCGGTATGCAGTGGATTTGGTGCGGAGTGTGTATTATGGCGGGAGTGCTGTGGCGAGTAAGACAGTGTTGTTGCCGATGTGGATGAATTTGCTGATTATTGCTGTGCTGGGTGGGACACTGTTTGTGGTGGGGACATATAGGTTTGTGAGTCGGGAACAGAATAGATAGAATTCGTTCTTCTTTTTTTCAGTTATCATGTAAATACTATTACTAGGTTTATATGATATTCGTTTTACTTGGTTTTCTTTTTGCTTTTATATATGTTGTAAGCGTTGTTTTTAGGCAACCACTTGCTGGATATATTGCGAATGTGCTTAAGAATCATACGATGAGGCACAGAGATTATCATACTCTTTGGAAAGATCTTGATACTATTCGTTTTCATAGAAAGTTTGTGATCTTTTCCCTTATTATTTTGATTGGTGTTATTTGTTTTGGTATTTGGTCTGTTATTCCTTCGGTTATTAGTAACACAAATCTTTCTTACCTTTCTCTTGAATTAATTCTTTTGTTTGTAATATTGGTACCTATAGTTGTATATGCTATCGAATTGCTTAAGCATTATGGAGTAGGTTCATTTTCTGTTGTCGAGCATGGTAAACGTGATGTAGTAGCGTCTTGTGTTGAAAGCCTGGGTATAGCCACAGGGTTTGGCATATTGGATCTTAAAATTATATCTCATAGTGCTCCTACTCTTTTTATTACTGCTCCGTTATTCTCTCGTCCGACTATTTACGTAACATCAGCTTTTCTTAATTTAGCTAGTCAGTCTGAGCTTGAAGCAGCACTAGCTTATGAGTATAGCCAGATTGTTTCAGGTAAACTATCGGATTATAAAGTCATGGATACTTTAATCATTTTTTTGCAAATCTTTTCTCTTTTGTTTTTTGTTTTTCTTTTGCTGGCTTTTCACCAAGAGGAAATTGCTGTTTTACTCGGGTTTTTGTCATTGGCTTTTATATCTCCACGAGAGCGAGGATTGCCAAATGAAATACTCGATGAAACAGGTATTCCTTTTGATAACTTGATTGATGTGTTTTTCCCTCCTTTTGCCGTAGTACATTTTCTGTCGGATATTATTACTAATTATTTTGCTCAAGATGAGGTGTACTGGGCTGATCTTTATTCAGTTTATATAACTCGGCATCCGCGCGCGCTTTATTCTATTTTAAATAAACTAAATGAGTTTAAACCTGTTTCGGAAACTTTGCCAAGAGATTTTTTGAATTCTTATTTTACGCATGATTCTTTGTATTATTCAGATGATACCCTTACGTATCCTCGAGTAAAGCAGCGACTGGAGAACCTAACGTTAATAGACGGTTTTGCGCCACATAAGTCTAGTGAAGAAAAGAATGTACTTAGATGTTCTTTGTGCGATTCTTTTATGAATCAGCTTAATTTGAAGGGAAGTTACGGTGCTGCAGTGTGTGTTGATTTCTGCCCTACCTGTGGTTCTGTTTGGTATGACCACTTGGAGCTTTACTCAGTTTTTGATTTTCCTGAAATACAAAATATTCAGATACAAAAGAGTTTTCCTAAGAATGAAGAGTATTTGTGCCCTAAATGCCAAATTAAGCTTGTTTATACAGATATAGATGGTCTCTCGGGAGATATTGTAGTCTGGTATTGTAAAAGTTGTAAGGGAAATTTCGTTGAACCAGATAACGTTCAACGTGTTATTGCTTTTAGACAAGCAAAATTAGAAAAACATAAAAGTATTTAGTCGTAACTTATTTCCTTCACTTTTCCAAATGCTATTCTGTCTGGAGCTTCGTTGTCGGTATTCATCATGCGGGCGGTGGTGACGATGAATTCGCCGTACCGGTCGTTGATAGCGTCCATGGCTTTGACTACTTGTTGTCTGTAGGGTGCGAAGAGTTCGAGTTGTTCTGGTTCGTTTTCTGTGAGTTCGAAACAACCAACTGCGAGTAAGCGGACTGTGTGGTAGTCGAAATTTTCTCTGAAGATTACTTGTGCGTGTTTGAAGATATCTGCGCTGGCGTAGATGATGCTTTCGGAGAAGCTTTTGCTGTGGCCGAAGCCTTCACCGTCGATGTATCCACAGCGTAGGTATATACCTTTGGCTACTAAATTGTTTTTGCGGAGGCGACGGCCAACTTTTTCGCAGATTTTCATGAGTATAGTTTCGATTTCATCGCGATTGTTGGTTTTTTTGTGGAGAGAGTATTCGTGACCGATACTTTTGCGTTGGAATTCGACGCCGTCGGCTTCCCATCCACGAAGGCGTGTATACCAGTGGTAACCGACAATGCTTTTGAATACTTGTTTGTGGAGGGATTGGAGTGAGGCGTTGAAGAATTGAGTGGGGGTGTAGATGCCGTTAGCGTTGAGTCTGCGTTGATAGCGTGTGTTGATGCCACAGATATCGAGGAGTTCCATGGACTCGTATGTTTGCTCAAGGTTTTGGTGTGTGATGATATCTAGTCCGTCTGGTTTCTGGAGTCCTGCGGCTGTTTTGGCGAGAAACTTATTGGTGCCGATACCTACATTGCAGAGAATGCATTCGCCGATCTCTGTGCGGAGGCGGTGTTTGATCTCTCGACCGATGAGTTCGAGATCGAGTTTGTGGAATGCGGGGTCAGTGAAATCTATGACGGCTTCATCGATGGATTTGGGTACTACATAGGACGAGTATTCCATTAGGATTTTGATGAACTGTTTATGGATTACACGGTATTTTTCTGAATCGGGCTCCAGGATGACAATGTCTGGACATTTTTCTCTGGCTTCACGTACAGAGTTACCTACTTTGATGCCGAATTTTTTTGCTTGAATGGATGGTGCAAGTACACAGGCGTTGGGTGTGGTGTATGCAGCGATTGCTATTGGACGACCTCGGAGGTGAGGTTTGGATTGTTGTTCGATCGATGCGAAACATGAATTGAGGTCGATATGCATGATGCGTGGAGTGGCGGGGTTTACGGGAAGATACATATTAATTGTCTCCTATATATGTTTCTTCAAGAGTCCAGTGCAGATTGTCTGTGTTGAGGTTGAGACGGAAGTATGTGCTGCCAGCTACGACTGAGAAAATATGGTGCAGTGTTTTGCCTATGTGGATGGTATGGTGCAGGCCAATTTCTGTGATTTTATATGTATGGTTGTTCCATTTTAGCAGGTATGGTTTAACGCTGTTTGTTTGAGCGTTGAATGTGGAGATGACACTTATTTTTTCGTTTACTTTGAGGTTCATAGAAAATATATAAGAATCTTTCTGCTTCGGGTTATATTTGGTTTATGATATTTTTATTTAGGTTTTTTGTCAATGATTTTTATATGTGATAAATTTTATTTATTATGGCTACTTTTGCTATCAGTGCGAGCTTGAAGTTTAAAGAAGATATTCGGAAGATTATGGAGGAGGCATCGAAGCTTGGAATGACTGCTCTTTTTCCTAATTTGGATTTTGAAGGTGAGTTAACCTCAGAGAACTTAAAGATGTTAACGCTGGATCATTTTAAGGCTATAGATGAATCGCAAGCTCTTTATGTGTGGTGTCCAAGTGGATATATAGGTCGATCTGTAACTTTGGAAATTGGCTATGCAAGGGCTAAAGGTATACCTATATTTTATTCAGAGCGAACCAATGATTTAGTCATAGATTCGCTCTGTACAGATATTGTTTCCTTCGATCGTCTGCAAGGTCTTGTTACTAGGTTATAATGGGCCTTTGTTTATTTGATAAAGGGTAAGCTAGTCCATCTTCAACTCTAATCCCCTGAGTAAGATCGACTCCGAATATGCTTGTTTCTTTAATTTCCCACGTTCGTCGAGGTTCTGTATCAGGTTGTTGAATTGGCTCGGCTGATTGTAAAATAATGCCTTCTCCAAAACCTGAGGTTACTAAAATACCATCACCTTTTTTAAAGGTTCTTTCGTCTGTTGGTACTGCTGTAGGTAATTCGACTGTATATAACATAAATAATCCTTTTTGTGCTGATAAATATGAGTTATTTTACTCTTATTCGTGTAATGATCAAGTAAGAGTCGTGCTATTCCGGCCTATAGAATTGACTCAGAGTGCTAAATATGATATAAACCCCATATTAAAAACATTTTATGGAGGTGGCGATGAGAAAGGCAGCTTCTCAGCGAACCCAAGTACTTGTTTCGACAATTGTACTTTTGTTTGTTTTCTTATTTTCAGTCACGCTTTCATACGCTTATTCTGTTGACCCAAACAAATCTGTTTCAGGTGACCAGGATACAGGGGATATGATTGCGGGTAATATCCGTATTGAAGGTACTGAGGCTATTGGTACTGTAATGAATACCGGTGGCGACACAGTCAAAATTGGCTTAGCAAGCTACACAAAGGTGGATGATGATCTTGAGAATCAGTCACTTTATGCTTCAAGCGAGATAACAATAGGTCCAGGAGAGACTAAGGATATCCGAGTAGGAGTTCCTTGTTGGTCTCAGGTAGACCTTTTCCGTATTTTTCCTGAACGACCAGGTCAGGATGGAGGAGTTATTACCTCATTTAAGAATAATGTACGCTATGGTCAGCGTCTTATTTCAGCTGTTCACACTATGAATGAGTGTGGGGGTTCAAACTCAACTCCAACGGCGTCTCCAAGTGCTACACCAGTAGTAACTGCGAGTCCGGTTCCTTCGGTAGCTCCAACTAACCCACCAACAGGTGGATCAAGTGTTAATGGTGCTCCTTCTTCAGATGGTCGATCTGATGGACGACGAGAGTCACTTGATTGTGTTCCAGAAAGCCAGAATGGACGCAAGGATTGTAGCGGAAATGTAGTTCCGACAGGTGGCGTTGTAGCTGGAGTTTCTACTCAACAGCTTCCTTCAACAGGCTCAGAAGGTTTGATGAATGTGCTGCTTTTGGGAGTAGCTATATTTAATGTTGGATTTGTATTACGACGCGTTGCTAACGACCTAGAGCAATAAGCTTTTCAATTATATATTGACTAATTAGCCTCACTTTATGTGAGGCTTTTTTGTGGTTTTGTTGATTAAATGGCCTATAATATTGACAAATGAGCTATATTATGATATAGTTACGTGATATTTAGTCTATTTAAGGCTAGAAAGGAGTTCATAATGAGAAAGGCAGCTTCTCAAGTAGGTATAGCACCTACACTTTTAATCTCTACGGGCATGTTTATTGTGTCCTCACTCGTTATTACTTCTACTGTGTTCGCTTGGAGCACTCAAGAAAAAGCCGAAGCTTACTGCGAGTCTAATTCTATTAAAGTTAAAGCTACGTTTAAAAATACCGAACCTAATAATAGTGGAATGGGTATGATTGTGGTTGCAAAAGATGAGCAAACAGGTAAGTCTGTGAACATCGGTACAGTTGCTCCTGGTCAGTCAAAAGACGGAGTAATTGATACAGGTCTTAATCAGGTTTCTAATGGTCGTGTGAAGTTTAATCTTTCATGGTCAAATGGAAACTCAGGTACAGATGTGCGATACGCTAATTATAGCGGTACTGCATGTCCTCAACCTACAGCAACTCCAACTGTAGCTCCAACGGCTACACCAGCACCGACAGTGGCTCCTACAGCTACTCCGGTTCCAACAGTTGCACCAACTGTAACTCCTTCACCTACAGGAACACCAGTTCCTACACAGGTTCCCGTAGTTACACCAGCTCCAACTGAGCCACCTGTTGTTCGTACAGATCTGACAGATGGTCGTTCAGATGGACGACGTGAGTCACTTGACTGTGTTCCAGAAAGTCAAAATGGACGTAAGCAGTGTAACGATACGCCAACAGCGGTTGCTGGAGTTTCAACAGAACTTCCTTCAACAGGAGCTAAGGAAGCTATGCAAGGTGTTATGACATTGTTTGCTATAGCTTTAGGTGTGTATGCTAAGAAGTTTGCTTCAGTAAAAGAGCAGACTCTTGCTACAAAGCTTGATAATGAACGAAGTATAACGTATGTGAATTTACAATAATTATTGTTAAGAGATTAATGAAAATACCCCGCTTAGTGCGGGGTATTTTTTGGTTAAATTTAGAGTTCTTCACCGGCGTCGTATCGACGAGGTTTTCTAGTAGGCGTAACTTTTTTTGGTTCTCTTTTTATTAATCCCTTTAAGTCTTGGACTATTTCCTTACCAGTTTTTAATCGTCTGCTTGGAGGAACTTTTTCCCCTTCAGCGGCGCGAATTACTCGTTCTATAGGATCATCACTACCCCATGGTGTTTCTTTAAAAATCATATATTTTCCTTACTTTGCTACGTTGATGCATTGCTCAACTAATCTATTAGAATAACCCCATTCGTTGTCGTACCATGCGACTACTTTGACGAAGTCGCCGTCGATGACTCGAGTGAGTTTCAAGTCAGCGATAGATGAATGTGGGTTACCTCGGAAGTCGGATGAGACCAGCTCTTCTTCAGTGTATGTGAACACACCTTGGAATCGTGGTTCGGAGGCAGCTTTTTTAAGGGCATTATTAATTTCTTCTACAGTTGTTGGTCGTTTAACTAAGAAAGTGAAATCTGAGAGTGATACAACAGGGGTTGGAACACGGATTGAAAGACCGTCAAATAATCCTTTGAGTTCTGGGATGACCTGTGTGGTGGCGATTGCAGCTCCTGTAGTGGTTGGTACGATGTTTTCTGCTGCTGCACGAGCTTCTCGTATGTCTTTTTTAGGACCGTCTTGAAGAGTCTGTGATGCAGTATAGGAGTGGATGGTAGTCATCATTGCTTTGGCGATGCCAAATGTTTCATGGATGATTTGTGCAACTGGGGTGATGCAATTAGTAGTACAGGAAGCATTGTTTATGAGTTGCTCACCGTTGTATTTATCTGCATTGACGCCTAAAACGAAGGTTGGAACATTTGCGTCTTTCGCTGGAGCTGAGAGCACTACCTTTTTAGCTCCTGCTTGAATGTGCTTGTTCATACCTTCTTGGTTGGTGAAAAGGCCAGTTGATTCGATGACTACATCGATACCGAGTGTGCCCCATGGAAGATTTGCAGGATCTTTTTCTGCAAGAACGGGGATTGCTTTACCGTCTACGATAATGTTTTTGTCGTCCGCTGAGACTTCGTGATTCCAGATACCATAAGTGGAATCGTATTTGAGTAAATGGGCGAGTATTTTTGGTGTGGTGATATCGTTGAGGGCAACAATTTCAACGTCGTTTGGGAATTTATCCCAGGCGATTTTGAAGGCACAACGGCCGATACGACCAAAACCATTAATTGCTAGTTTCATAAGAGTTCTCCTTTATGCTAATTTTACCAGATACTGCAAGTTTGTTTGATTGTTTTCGAGACGTTGTATGTATATATAGCTTCTAATGTCTTGTAAAGAGCCACTGAATTTTTTCTCATCGTCATACTTACGAGGAGAGATGATGTTTAGAGTTATAAAGTGATCGTCCTTAGTAAAATTGCACCAGGCTTTTTCGTAGTATTTGATATTGAGCCATTCTCGACTAGTTGCAATTGTCCCTACATACATTAACAATGTGGAGACAACCAAGCCGGCAACGAAGTATATAATGAAATTATCTGAGAATCCGCCAATTGTTTGTATTGCATCTTGTAGTTGTGGAACGGCAACTGTGATAAGAGAGGTGATGGTTCCTGCCATGAGCGTATACAGAAGCGGTATGTTAAATGAAAGATCTCTTAGGTCTACAATGTAATAGTTTTGAGTTTCATAGACGCGTATATAGAATTTATCCCAATCTTTTGCTGTGGTTACATTTGAAGGTCGACCGGTATAGCTTGTAAGAACGGTCTCACCAGGAAGTTTTTTGGTAAGAAATTTTTGAATAGGAGACGCTTGTTCAGGTATGTTTACATGCATATTTAGGCAGCTTGGACATTCTTATATAAATTTAAGTGACTGTAAGAATAGTTCAAATTCTGGTTGGCGGGATGTTGTGTCAGGGTACTTGGCTATGGTGTAGAGTTTGTTGTTTGATATGACGAAATAGTTTTCGAATGTGCCAAGTCCGCTGCCTTTTCTGTAATAGGCTTTTGTGCCTGCAAGAGTACGCCAATCTTGGATTTCGAAGGTAGTGTTATTCTGTTTGGCTTGTTCGTCTTGCTCGATTGCCGCTTCTTCAATTGTTTTTGTATAGTTTTTGGTTACATATATTTCTACTTTAAGTTCGGTTGATGCTAATCCTTCTTGTTGTTTTGGTGACTTATTTGCTTCTAGAGGGCTGATCAGAGAAATTAGTTCGTTGTTAGTGATATTTGGTTCTGCGTATTCTGGTGGGTAGCTGAAAGATACTCCGAGCTGTGCATTGGTGTAGGTTTTCCAAGTGGAGGGTATTTGTTGAGCGATGGGTGTGGCTGTTGGTTGTGCAATAGTCGGTTGCACTGGTGCTGGAGTGTTTTCTAAAGTTTTGAGAGGTGTGCATGCTGAGAAAAGTAGTGCGCAGATTATGACTGCGTGTAATTTGTTCATTGTGGACTCCTTATTTATTTAGTGCTTCTAGGGCGGGTAATGTTTTTCCTGAGAGGAATTCGAGCATAGCACCACCGCCGACTGAAACAAAGTATATTTTGTCTTGGATATGGAATTGTTTGGCTGCTTCGTTGGTTTCGCCACCTCCAATAATTGTTTTTGCTCTTGAGGCTGCAACTGCTTGAGCGACGATCTGAGTTCCTTGTTGAGCTAAGATGTCTTCAAATTTGCCCGGCGGTCCGTTCCAAACGATCATACCGGCATCGCGGATAATCCGGGATATCTGTTGTTGAGACTCTACTGATATATCTAGTCCTGATTGATTCATTTGGGCGATGATGACTTTTTCAGGAAAGGTCATGTTTTTTTCAACAATTTCTGAAGGGAGTTTGCCTGCCACGAAGATAGTGTCAGCTTTCTCGAGCATATTGTTGATAACAGGAAGTTTGGTTTCAATTTTTGATCCACCGATGATTACTAGGAATGGGTGAAGGGGATTGGTTAGAACAGCTGAGAGTTCTTCGATTTCCTTCGTGACGCGTAGTCCTGCATATGATGAGATATATTCTGTGATGCCGGTTGTTGAAGCCGAGGTGCGGTGTGCAACTGCAAAGGCTTCGAATATAAATAGATCTCCGAGTGAAGCGAGTTGTTGTGCAAATGTTGGATCGTTAGCCTCTTCTGCTGGATTGAAACGAAGGTTTTCGAGCATCACAAATTTATCTTGTGTGTTGAGTGCTTCGTCGACGTTTTGAACGAGCTTAACATTTTCGTTCAGTAATTCAGATAATTTTTGAGCTACTGGTGCAAGGGATAGATTGGGATCTACTTTTCCTTCAGGACGACCGAGATGACCAAGAATTATTATTTGTGAAGCTGAATCTCTAATGAGTTTAAAAGTCGGTATTACTGCTTCTAGTCGTGTTATATCTTTGATCTTTTTATTTTCGTCGAGTGGTACATCTGTGTCGATGCGAATTATGGCTTTTCTGTTGGGTGTGGCTTCTCTTGTGATTGTTCTCATGAATTTAGTTATACTTCTTTGTGCTTTTTTGATCAAGTTCATCCGTGTAGGTTTGGCAGATGGAGCAGATTTCGTTTTGTGATTTGAGCACTTGGAGTGCTTCGTTGTATGGGAGCATTTTAGTGAGGAGTTCAAGTAGGTTGCGTTGGCGTGCGTACCATCCAAAAATTCCCCAGAGTGTTATGTGTTTAAGTACTGCATATGACCAATCTGATCCTACAGGGACAAAGAATGGATATGATTGCGCTTGATACTCTTGCAATGAGTGGTTTTTTATTTTGTTTGCAATATTTGTGGCTGTGATTGATCCTTGAGCTATAGCGGGCCAAGCAGTACCTGATCCTTCAACTTGAGCACCGTCACCTGCGATAAAAATGTTTTCATTCTCCTCTGTTTGTAGATATTTGTTTACTAAGACACGACCGTTTTTAGCTGTAGATAATCCCCATTCTGCATAGAGATGGTTTGCTTTGACTCCGGCTGTCCATATTACGGTGGGAGTGGGGATAGGAGTGCCATTTAGTATGAGGGCATTGGGAGTTTCTTGTTCGACTTTGGTGTTGGTTTGTACTTGGACACCGAGCTGTTCGAGTCGCGCTTGAATTTTTTGCGCGTCTTGAAGCGGAATATTGTTGAGAATGCGGTCGAGTGCTTCGACAAGTCTGATATGGACGTGGGGAGAACCGTCGGTAAGTTTGTGAATATGTTGTGCGAGTTCGCCAGCTACTTCGACACCTGTTGGTCCGCCTCCGATTACTACTATTTCTGATGTGGATTCGTCTTTGCTTTCACTTTTTTCAATTATCTGATCATGAATATGTTTGGATAAACGGATAGCTTCTTGGATATTTGCGAGAGTGTGAGAGAAGTTGGAAGCGCCGGGAATACCGAAATATGTAGGTTCACTTCCTAGGGCGATAACCGCATAATCGAAGGGGTATTTGTCTCCTTGTTCACCTGTAGCAATATTTAGGTCGGTGTTTAACTGGGTGATCGTGTCAGTAACTACATTGACGTGAGTGTGTATGAAAATCTTTTCGAGCGGTATGCATGCTTGTGCTGGAGAGCATTCGCTTAAGACTTTATAGAAAGTGGCGTGGAGTTCGAAATGCGAGGTTTTTGATACCAGGGTGATGGTGGCTTCTTTTCCTATGTGTTCATAGAGTTTTTTAGCACATGCGACTCCTGCGAAGCCTGCACCAATGATAAGAATCTTTGGTTTCATAGTGTAAGCGTAACGAGCTGGAAGCGTTGCGTCAAGGAACGTTTTTTTTAATTTTCAAGATTTGATCTTAGTGCTTTTGTACGATATTATTTCAGCGTTACATAACAGAGTCTGTGTTCAAAACCTTTTGAAAAAGGAGATTTTATGGTCAAATATAAAGAATTTTTTACAATGATGGTTGAGCAGAATCGAGAGCAGTTTCAGAAATTCATGATTTTATGTCAGGATTATATAAAAGATAAAAAAGGCTTTAAGGAGCAATTTGATAAAGAAGGGCGAGAGATACGGGATATTGTGGAGTTTTGGGAGCGGAAGTTGTGTAAGCAGATGGAGGGTGGTAATAAAGCCGTGTATTCGAGTAACTTAGCAGATAAGTTTCGAGCAGAAGTGAAGAAGATTTTTCCGGTATATGATGAGATAGGTGTGAAGCGAGGATAACTCCTTTAATTTTGTTTGTGTCTAGTGTACGCTTTTTAGTATGAGTAACGTATTGATTGTGTTTGGAAGTACGAGTGGAAACACTGCGTATTTGTCTAAGTTTGTGCAGAGTGGTTTGGAAAAAGCGGGGCATACCGTTGTGCGTAAGAATGTTAAGGAAGCACAGATTGAAGAGCTTAGTTCGTATGATTTGATTGTGTTGGGAAGTTCGACGTGGGATGGGCAAAAGATTGATGGTGTGACTGATATGAAAGAACAGAATAGGAATGTGCAGGGTCGATTGCAAATTGATATGCGGCCTTTTGTTGAAGCGTTTTCTCATCTCAATTTGGATCAAAAACCTGTGGCTATTTTTGGTGTGGGGCATTATTCATATACTTATACGTGTAATGCTGCTAACTTGTTGGAAGATGCTGTAAAGCAAGCGAACGGTAAGTTAGTTGTGGATACGTTTCGTGTGACTGATGTTGCAGATTTGTCTGCTGATGCTATCGAGCTGTGGGCTAAGGATATTCAGTTTTAATTTTTTTAGGGTTTAGTTTTTAAAAAAAAGACAGAGATTTTAATCTCTGTCTTTTTGTTTTTAGTTACTGGAAAGTATTATGCTCTTTCTTGAATAACTGCGATTTTCTTCAAAGCAACGCCTGTTGCTGCAACCATACCTGCTACGAGTGTCATGAATGCGAATGACTCTTCAGCGCCTGTTGCTGGTGTACCAGTTCCGCGGCGGTCAATTGTTGTTACTGTTGAGAATGCTGGAGTTTCACCAACAAGTCCGAGTGCAAATACTGACTGAACACTATTTGCTGCCAAGTTTACTGTTGTTGTTGCAAGAACTTGACTGTTTGTTGCGCTCTGTACTTCAACTTGATAGGACTTTGTGTCTAATTGAAGATAATCTGTTGCATTGCCGTACGCAACGTTGCGAGCTAATACTTCGCCGCCCTTTACTGCAAGGTTAGTTGCAGGAGCATTTGGTGAAAGGTGATAAACGCGAAGATTTGTCTTGCGTGCTCCAGGAAGATTCAAGTTGTCGCTGAATACGCGAACTTGTACTGCTGATGCTCTACCAGTTGCTGCGAGTGTGTAATCCCAACCGCCGTTTAATTCAACATCTTGCTGTGCCACAGGAGTGCCTGTTCCTTTAGCTGATGTTGGATATACTTTAACAGTGTGTTTTCCAGCTGGAAGGCTGAGATACCCTGTTACTCTTCGAAATGAAAGCGATGAGAGTGTTCTTTTATCATCAACATATACATCTACTGCGGGTGCGTCTGGTGAAGCGTGTACAACACGAATTGATGCGTTGTTTGCTTGTGCAGAAGCGTGAGGTACGCTTACTAATGCGGCAGCTGCCAAACTTAGTGCAGTTATGCCAGTTATAATTTTGTTTACCATAGATTGGCCTCCATACAATAATTAATAAATAAAAAATATTTTTATTCTAAAATTCTAACCACGTTAGAATTAAGGTATATACTAAATATTCTATAGGGTCAAGCAGTTGATTTTTATGTTATTATGTTGACGCTATGAATGATAGAGTATCTTTACGGCTTTGTCGTGACTATATTATTGATAATGAAGGCCGGTATATTTTTACTCGTTCGTTTCATATACGGCGCGGATTTTGTTGTGGTAATCAATGTAGATATTGTCCGTATGATGGTCTGAGAGGGAGTCGGAGAATATTGCAACGGAGTACTGTGGAATCTTCTTGACTTTGTTCTATTTGATGTACTATTGTTGTATAAGTATTATGTATCTCTGTTTAATTTTATGAAAAAAGCTTCTTCTCAAAATGATGCATTATTGGCACTGATCTCTACTTTAACAGTTGTTTTCATTGTTCTTTTTATTAGCCTTGCGTATTTTGCGAATTACAGAGTAGGTGTATTACGGCAGGAAGCATATGCTAATCAAGCTGTACAAGAGATGCACCGCACTGCACAGATGGGCCCGGTTCTTGGCACAGTTGCAGGTTACGAAACATCACATTAACGCTAAGTCTTTTTGCGCTTGCGTTATTATTTCATTTGCATTTTCTATATTGTCTGACTTAAGTAACTGTATTTTTGTCGTATTTGCGTTCGGGTAGTTTGAGACATAAAAGCTGAAATGCTTTCGCATTTGTATGAAGAGGTGTGGATCTTTATATTTTGCATGAAGATGTGCATGTTCGAGTGCGAGTGATAATTTCTCAGACGGTTCGAGGATTTTGTCTATAGAGTCTTTCCATATATTTGGATTGCCCATGGACGCACGACCTATTAAAACCCCGTTTACTTTATATTGTTCTATTTTCCGAAGTGCTTCTTCACGCGATTGAATATCTCCATTGCCCAGTATTGTAGTTTCTGTTTGAGAAATGATTTCGACAGCTTGTGCGATCGCATCCCAGTCGGCTTGGCCGGTATACATTTGTTTGAGTGTCCGACCGTGAACCGTAATATTAGCGGGAGTCTCTTCGAGCAAATGGTTAACCCACTCTTTAATAGTTATATCTGTTATACCTAAGCGGGTTTTTACTGAGACGGGAATCTGGTTGCGATTTGATGTGTCTTCTGTTTGAGCAAGTTGTTTTAGTTGGTGAATTTTACTTATTTTTTCTTCTGATAGGTCTAGCTCGTTTATTGTTTTGCCGTTTGACCAATCGATAACACCTTGCTTGACGGATCTGATAATTTGCTTAGCTAATTCCGGATGTCCTATAAGCGCTGCGCCGCCACCGTGGTGGGCTACGTTCTTGGCGGGACAGCCCATATTAATGTCTATGCCATCAAATCCAAGATCACAGCATATGATAGCGGCTTTATAGAAGTATTCTGGTGTTGAGCCGAAAATTTGGGCAATAATGGGGCGTTGCAGGGGGTGGTACATGAGATCGGTGAAAAGACGATCATGGGGAGAGAGGAACATACCCTCAACATTCGTGAACTCCGTGAACATTACGTCCGGTTTGCCATATTTAGCGTGGATCTGTCTGTAGGCGAAGTCTGAGATTCCGTCCATAGGAGAGAGTCCAATGATTGGTTTTGGTGCTTTTTGCCAGGAAAACATGAAAGTTATTATATCATTTTAGTTTGATATAATCAGGATATGTTTGATCAAAAGTTTATTGAGCGAGTTAAACAGATTTATCCTCAGGATTTTCAGGCAGTTTTGGATGGGTTTCATGGGAATCGGCTTCCGATTGTGCGTGTGAATACGCTTGTTGTTGAGGAATCGATAGGAGTAGAGAAGCTAAGAGAGCTTGGTTTTGAACCTAAAAAATTGGTAGAGGGTAAAAACGTATATGTGTTGGAACATGGTACAAAGCGAAATTTGACTGATAGCGATGAGTTTAAAAATGGTTGGTTTTATATTCAATCTGCTTCGAGTATGGTGCCTGTGTGGTGTCTGGAGGAGGAGATTAAAGGGAGAACTCGAAATGGGGAAGATTTGATGGTTTTGGATATGTGTGCTGCGCCGGGTTCGAAAACGACTCAATTTGCCGCGGCTATGGAGAATAAAGGACAGATAATTGCGTGCGATGTAAGCAGGCAACGTTTGTATATGTTGAAATCTAACTTGGACCAACAACATGTAACTAACGTTGCCCATCAATTGACTAATACTACTCAGATATGGAAAAAATATGGTCCAATGTTTGACTATGTATTACTTGACGCGCCTTGTAGTGGTGAGGGGAGATTTAAATCTGATGATGCCGCTTCTTACGAAGACTGGAGTATGAAAAAGGTTGAACGACTTGCGTCAGAGCAACGACGACTTATGTTTGCTGCTGCTATGAGTGTTAAGTCTGGTGGGGCTCTTATTTATTCAACCTGCACAATGGCTCCGGAAGAGAATGAGGAGATTGTTCAATTTGTTTTGGAAAAATTTGATGGATCATTTGATGTTGAAGATATAGATCTAACACAACGATTAGGAACTGTTGCTGCTCATGGTTTGACTCGGTGGGAAGATACTACTTTGCCTGATGCAATAGCTAATACATTGCGAATAAAGCCCAATGAGTTCTGGGAAGGTTTCTTTGTCTGTGTGTTACGAAGACTATAGATTTTTATAGACTTTTAATTTTTATAACGCTACTATAGATATACATGAAAGCGGGTCCTGCTCGTAACGTTTTTTGGCGTTTTAAATTATTTGATAAGCATCACGATATTCCATTTACTTTGGTAGGTATTATCTTTGCTATTGTGTTGGGAGGGCTGGGATATATGGCTGGATTGCAGTACAACCATTATGTCTCCGGTCAATCTGCGCGTCGTGTGACTGAAGCGATGGAGGTGATGGGACGTCATAACGATGCATTGTTGGCTTTGCAGACTGCGGAGGCTAGTATCGCTGCGTTGAAAGCTGAGGGAATAGATGTGTCATCGCTTGAAGATGAGCTTGTTGGTTTGAAGAAGGCTTTTTCTGATAAAAACTATGATGGGATGTCTGCGTACTATGATCCGATTGTGAGTGAATCGGCGCGTTTGCGAGATGAGGATGGAATATCTGACTCAAGTTATAGTGCGAGTTTAGTAAATTTGCAATTGAAGATTGAGGATTATAAGAAACAGGGTGTGAATACTGCAACTGTGTCTGCACAGATAGCTACTGCAAGTGCGTTTTTGGAAGAAAAACAATATAATACGGTTCGTGATTCCATTATACGTTTGAGTAAATCACTTGATGTTATGTTGGCGGTTAAAAAAGAGGCAGACAGAAAGGCAGCTCAAGCTGCTGTAGTATCGGTCGCTGCACCTGTTGCTGCGCAGTCATCGGGAGGAGTTACGTATGAGCGAAAAGTGGTGAATACTGCACGAGGTGGATTTAGTTCTGATATTTTAACCGTGGATATGAATCGCGCTAAGGTGAAAACCTTTACGGCCAATGAAAGTGATTGTGCTGCAGATTGTCCACTTAAACCACTTGCTTCGTATGTTGCTGAGAATGGTGGTATTGCCGGTATTAATGGAACGTATTTTTGTCCTGCAGATTATGCACAATGTGGAACTACGAAAAATTCATTTAACTTTCTAGTATTTGATTATAGAACAAAGAAATATCTTAATTCTTCGCAGAATCAGTATAGTGTGAACCCGCTAATGAGTTTTTATAACGGTAGTGCAAATTATTATACACAAGCATTGGGATATGGTCGGGATACAAGCGCTAATGGTGTGATATCGAACTACCCAACACTTGTACATAATGGTGGTGTATCTGCAGCTGATGGTGGAGGTAAGGGTGTGCGATGTGGTTTGGGTTATAGAGGATCTACTTTGTGGGCTGCATGTGTTCGGAGCGCAACACTTGGAGAAGCAGCATATGTATTTCAATCGCTTGGTGCTACCCATGCTATGAATTTGGATGGTGGTGGCTCTGCTGCACTTTATTTCAATGGGTATCGGATGGGGCCCGGACGAAACCTGCCTAACGCTGTGGTATTTACGAATTAATTACTTAGTTTGTTTAGTTAGTTCTAGTATTTTATTTACTGTCTCTTCAAAATTATCTTCGGTAACTGTAAGGCTTGCTTTGTAGAGGTGAGCTAGTTTTCTATATGTCTCGATTTCGAGTAATGCATGGTCGAGTCGCTCTTGGATTTGTTGGGGAGTGTCGCCGCGGAGTTTCATGCGATGAGTAAGCAGATCATCATTTTCAGGCATTAAGAATACCGCTATGGTGTCTGGATAGGCTTTTGTAAATTGTTCCATTACTTGGGGAACAAGTACACATATGGGGGTTTTCCCTTCATTTACAATATTTTGTACAAGTGCTTTGCGAAGCCCTCGATGTGCGTACGCCGCGTAAAGTGATGTTACAAAGGCATTTTCTTTTTCAAATTGTTTGTATTCTTCTTCAGTAATAAACTCGTAGTCTATTCCGTTAATTTCTCCAGGGCGAATAGGTCGAGTCACAGTTGATTGAATTCTTTTGAAGTTATAGTTTTGGATTAAATACTTTTCTAAGAATGTTTTTCCAACGCCTGATGGTCCCGAAATAATGAGTGGAGCTGTCATGAAATCTATTCTAATATATTCAGTTTGACAGGCAATGCTTTTTTACATAACATGACTTCATTGATGAGTGTGAATCTCGAAAGGAAATTCTATGTCAAAGAAGGCAGTTATTATTGGTGTTTCATCGCAAGACGGATCTTATTTAGCGGAATTGCTATTGGAAAAAGGCTATGAAGTGATTGGAACTATTCGTCGTTCGACAAATTATGAACATCCAAATATTAAACACTTATATGGAAAGATTCGAATAGAAGCTGCGGATTTAATGGACTATGCGAGTATTGAACACGTGATTCGTCGATATGTGCCTGATGAAGTCTATAATATAGCTGCTCAATCTGTGCCTGCGGACTCATGGTCACATCCTATATATACAGGTGAAGTTACTGCCCTTGGGCCTGTAAGAGTTTTTGAAGCAGTTCATAAATTTATCCCCCATGCGAAGGTCTATCAGGCAACGAGTCGCGAGATGCTTGGTAATATTAAAGCGGAATCCGCTGATGAATCAACTTTGATTGATGCCAATAATCCTTATGGGATAGCAAAAGCATATGCTCATATGATGATTCGTTGTTATCGTGAATCATACAATATGTTTGCGTGCGGTGGAATTTTATTCAATCACGAAAGTCCACGACGTGGTTTGCATTTTGTCACTCGTAAAATTACTGCTGGGGTCGCATGTATTAAGAATGGCGTGAAGAGTCCCCCAATTAATGAAGCAGGAGAGCCGTTGGTTGATGCTGATGGGAAACTTCATATGGGTTGGTTGGAGGCAGAGCGGGATTTTGGTTATGCAAAAGAGTATGTAGAAGCAATGTGGTTAATGATGCAGCAAGAGAAGCCTAAAGACTATGTCATTGGCACAAACACTTCCCATTCTATTAAAGAGGTGTGTCAGGTAGCTTTTGATCATGTTGGTTTGAACTGGGAAGATCATGTTATATCTAATAAGAAATTCTATCGTCCTACGGAAATTACTGTTTTGAAGGGTGATTATAGTTTGGCTAAGAAAGAACTCGGATGGGAGCCAAAGACTTCGTTTAAAGATTTAATAACATTAATGGTAGATGCAGACCTTGAGCGATTTAAAAACTAAATATGAAGAAGATACTTATTACTGGAATTAATGGATTTGTGGGACCGCATTTGGTAAATGAGCTGCAGAATCGTAATTTATCGGTGTATGGTTTGTCTCGCACTGGAAAAAGTGAACTGAAGAACGATGTTGTTATCTTGAAAGGTGACTTGCTTGAGCTAAAAGAGTTGTACAGGACAATTGATACTTTAAAGCCTGATGCGATTTTTCATTTAGCTGCTCAGTCTAAGCCAGGATATTCATTTAAAGAACCACAGGAAACATTTCAAGCCAATGTAATTGGGACAATTAACTTGCTTGAAGTAGTGCGTGGGATGATGAAGAGTGATACGTCATACCGGCCCCGAATCATTATTGCGGGGTCGTCGGAGGAGTATGGTCTTGCTGAATCACATGAGCTTCCTTTTGTTGAGGCTTCGCGGTTTAATCCTGTGAATCCGTATGCAATATCTAAAGTTGCTCAATATTATATAGCGATGCAATATGTGCGGGCATATCATTTTGATATTGTTTATCCGGTGCTTTTTTCGCATGTAGGACCCGGGCAACGAGAAGGGTTTATTATTCCGGATGTGTGTAAGCAGATAGTTGCTATTGAACAAGGTAAGAAAGATCCTGTTTTGTTAACTGGTGATCTATCTGTATCTCGAGACTATTCTGATGTACGAGATTTTGCGCGAGCATATATATTGCTTTTAGAAAAAGGAAGAACAGGTGAGCGCTATAATGTGTGTTCGGGAAAACCGACCAGGGTTTCTGATATTGTTGAAATGCTTCTCTCAATGGCTAAGGTGAAAATTGAGCATCAGATGGATCCGAATAGAGTACGTCCGATTGAGATGCCTGTTATTTATGGATCAGCTCAGAAGTTTCATGAGTTAACAGGTTGGAAAACTGAGATTGCTCTTGAGAGCATGTTGAGAGATACCTTGGACTTTTGGAGACAAAAGAATTAGTTCTTTATAAATCCGACTTTTTCGTATACTTCTTCAAGTTTTTTATGCGAAATTTTATATGCTTTTTCAGCGCTCTGGCTCAGAATTGATTCAATTTTGCCTGATTCGCGTAGTTCGTTGTAGCTTTCTTGAAGTTTACCTAATTCATTCGCTACGACTTCTGCGACCGCTTCTTTAAATTCGCCATATTTTTTGTTTTCAAACTCTTTTTCAATCTGCTCGATAGTTCTATTAGTGACTTGCGAGTACATATCCATTAAATTACTAATACCTGGTTTGTTTTGAATATCGTATTTGATCTCGCTGCCACTGTCTGTTGTTGCCGATTTAATCTTTTTTTTGATTTGTTCTGCTGTGTCTAATAGACCAATTGTGGCCAATGGATTCTCATCGCTTTTACTCATCTTTTTGGTTGGATCGACTAAACTTCGGATCCGTGCTCCGTGAGTCGGAATTTTTGGTTCGGGAAGTACAAATGTTTGTCCATATATACCGTTAAAGCGCTCAGCAATATCTCGAGTAAGTTCTACGTGCTGTTTTTGATCTTCTCCGACGGGAACTTCAGTTGTGTTGTATAGGAGAATATCTGCGGCCATGAGTGCCGGATAATCAAAGAGCCCTGCACTGATAAATTCTTTGTTTTCTGACTTGTCTTTGAATTGAGTCATGCGATTGAGTTGACCCATGGAGGTATAACAGTTAAGAATCCATCCAAGGTTAGCGTGGTCAGGATTGTGTGATTGAATAAATACAATTGATTTGTTTGGATCAATACCTGCAGCTATGTAGAGCGCTGCGAGTTCAAGTGATTTTTCGCGTAAAGTTTTGGGGTTTTGAGGTACTGTAATTGCGTGCAGGTCAACTATACAGAATATGTTAAAGCCTTCGTTTTGTTGTTTAACCCATTGGCGGATTGCTCCTATGTAGTTACCGATGTGAAGATTGCCGCTGGGTTGAATGCCTGAGAAGATTATTTTGTTCATGGGACGATTATATCAAGCTTGCGTTTGATTAGGAAGATTGATACTCTATGCACTTGCAATTATTATGGTCTATTCGTAAGCTATTAGTATAGATTTATACTTATGAAGGAGTAATACGTTTTTATGCTTAAGAACTCATCTTTGTCAAAGAAGTTTCCGTTTTACTATTTAATTGGTGCCCTGGCTATCGTTTTTATCTACGCAATAGTTAAAAGCCAGTCACCAGGTTCACTAGCTGGCTTGCAGAATGCAGATCGATCTTCTGCAGCGACAACCACTGTCACAGAGACAAAGGAATATGTAGCAGCACAGACCTTTAACCAAGATGGCACTAGTGGTGAGACCTCAAATCCTTGGATAGGTAATGGATCTTCTAGTACCTCATCATATCTAGGTTTGCGATTTACTGGTGTAACTTTGCCAGCAAATGCTGAGATTACAAGTGCATATATGTCTTTTTCTCTACCTCGAGAAAGCTGGATTTCTGTTGCAGCATCCTTGTATACTGAAAAATCAAATGCACCAGCTGCATTTTCCAATAGTAGCTTACCTTCTAGTCGAGCTTTAAGTTCTAATTCTATTCAATTTTCATCGAATAATAAATTTTTGGCTAATACTTCTTATAATTCACCTGACCTAAAGAGTGTTGTTTCTGAGGTGCTATCTAAAGGTAGCACACAGGACGTTAACGTAATTGTTAAGGGTACCGGTGGACAATGGGGTCGATTTACTATAAATACACCAAAATTAGTTTTGGTCTATAACGTTATAACTGGCAATAGTGCTCAGCCTACCCCTCCTGTTGTTATGCCTTTTTCAGTTAGTGCTCCAACAGTTGCTCCGACTCCTATAAGAACTACCGCTCCTGTAAGAACTGCAAGTCCTGTTCCTACAAAAACTCCGGTATCTCCGACTGCTACTCCTGCACAACCAGGTCAAGCTAATGCTCCAGGTGTATTGTCAATGGCGTTTGCAAAGTGGACTCCCTCAAAGTGGGATACTTGTACTAAAGCTCAGCATGATGCGTATTCTGTGATTGGCCCAGATGGTAAGAAATACCCAACATGGCATCCGCCACTTGGTCCTGGCGGTTGTAAATTTGGTCATGAACATGGACGTAATCCAGCTGGTTATCAGTATTGGAATGATGTTAGACGAAATTTTGCTTACGATGCTGACAGAAATGGTCAAATCAGCGATGCAGAGTTATCAACTGCGGGGATACCTTTTGGGTATGTTAATGAACAGCTAGATTCAGCAAACTTGGGAATGATGCGCCATGAAAGTCATGAAGGTCATAAGATTGAATTTGCAAATGGTGAAGGTGATATTGGGACAGGGACTGATCCGTTTGATAGCAGTAAGACAGGTGGAGTGGTTGTTCCTATGAATGGAACAGGTGGACGTAAGTTTGATGCGACAGGTGTACGTTGCTATCACTTCCATAAAATTCACCAAGGTGTAAGTAGCCCGGATGCTCTAACAAATAACTTGCATGAAACAATAATGCATACAAAATGTGATAGTACTAGAGCAGACTATCCAAGCTCTACTACACTGCTATCTGGAATGATCGCATTTGGAGCAGCTGGTGAATTTACGAGATTCTGTCCAGATAATCGAACTCAAATAATTAGCCTGGGTAAAGTTGCTGCAAACATGAATTATCCTGGGACAAGAGGAAACGGTACAAGAAATATAATTACAAGAGATTGTATTGAGTCGACTGTTCTCGTTCCAGATGGTCAATTCTCAGGATTTCCTTATGAGGAATGGGATGGACAGTTTTCAGTGACACGAGGTAGTCAAACAATTGCATCCAATAATGGTGCTTGGGATGTGCATGATGCAATTCGTTACTATAATCCAGCATCTGCAAACTTGCAGACCTACTCAATTGATTACTGCACAGAAGTTCTAGGTAATCGAAGAGCTCGAGGTGGAGTATGTGAGTGGTGGAATGTAACCAAGGCTATAACTTGGGATGATCCACGCTCGCCGTTCAGAGGAAGACATCGTGGGCAGTATGTAAATGCTTCAAGAATTAACAATGCAGGTGGTCCTCAATATTGGTATACGGATGTGTTTGGACGCAATGCTCAGACAACGCCATTTCCAGGTAGCGTGCGACAAATGGTCTCGCCTGTCAATGCTGACCTAATAGGGAAGGTTGCAATACAGCCACGTATTATTCAGAGAGAACATGATGATGGTAATAATAGTGTTCATGCGCCTAATTAAAAAATAGTTTTTTAACTACGCAGTAAATCCCCCACGAGAGTGGGGGATTTTGGTTATATCGCAAAATGGCTTAGATTTTGCTTTCTTGGTATAATAGCTAGATATGAAGAATATTTGGAGAATTGTTTTACTTGCACGTCCGCTTTACCACCTGGTTGGTATTTTGGCTTTACTGATAGTTATAACTGCTTCTCTAGAGCTAGCAGTTCCGTTTATTAGCAAGTCTGTAGTTGATGAGATTGTAAATCAGGTTCAAACTAAGACAGGTAATTTTGATAGACTCGTTCTCTTTATAGGGCTTGGGTTCCTGTTAGGCGCGATTAGTGTCGGTATCACTGCTGTTACAGAACGTATTGGTGATCATTTTGCCGGTCGACTTCGAAAGTTTTTGACTGAAACTTTTTACCAGAAAGTTTTGACTTTGCCGCAATCCTATTTTGATAGTGAGATTTCGGGAAAGATTGTAAACCAGTTGAGCCGTGGTATTCAGACTATTTATGGTTTCATGAATACGTCGACGAATTTTATCTTGCCAACGTTTTTGCAAAGTGTTTTTACTATAGTTTTGCTCGCATATTTTAATATTTGGATTGCTTTGCTGACGTTTATTTTGTTCCCTGTGTATTTATCGATTAGCTATTACTCGACTAAGAAGTGGGGAGAGTCTGAAGAGCAGAAAAACAAGATTGAAGACTTTACTAGAGGTCGTATTAGTGAAGTAATTGGAAATATTAAAGTTGTTAAAAGCTTTAATACACAAAAGAGTGAGTATGATTTAGTTTCCAATAACTTGGGTGAGTCAAATAAGATTTATGCTAAACAGAGCCATACGTTTCATGTGTTTGATTTCTGGCGTAACTTTTCGCTTCAGATAATTTTGCTTGCGATCAATATTTTAGTTTTCTATAACGCATATATTGGTGAACTGTCGATCGGTGAAATGGTTTTGATTTTGCAGTTAATCGCTCAGGCTCGATTGCCGTTGTTTGCGATGTCATTTATATTGACGCAAATTCAAACTGCCGAAAGTGGTTCCAAGGAGTACTTTGAGGTTTTGGATTTGAAGTCTACAGAAAAACTCGACTCACCAAAAAGAACAGATATTGCTGATAGACCTCGTATTGAATTTAAGAATGTGGCGTTTGAATATGAGAAGGATCGTGCTGTATTGAAGAATGTTTCGTTCCATATTGACTCAGGGGAGAGTGTTGCCTTAGTCGGGGCGAGTGGTGCTGGTAAGACTACAATTATTAACTTAATAATGAAGTTTTATCCGATTAGTGGAGGTGAGATTTTGCTTTCAGGTAAGTCATATACGGAAGTAGACACTCATTTTGTACGAAATAATATTGCTTTGGTGTTTCAAGATAATGAACTTTTTAGCTCGACAATTAAAGAGAATGTTGCGTATGGGTTGAGTGATGTAACTGAAGAAAAAGTTATAGAATCCTTAAAGCTCGCTAATGCGTATAACTTTGTTATGAACTTGCCTAAGGGTTTGGAGTCAGAGATTGGTGAGCGTGGTGTCAAGTTGTCAGGTGGACAGAAGCAACGTATACAGATTGCGAGAGCGATCATGAAGAATTCTCCAATTTTGATCTTGGATGAGGCGACGAGTTCTTTGGATGCGCGAAGTGAACAAGAAGTACAGCAAGGACTTGAGAATTTGATGAAGGATCGTTTGACGATTGTGATCGCGCATAGATTCTCAACTATTCAAAACGTAAATAAGATAATTGTGCTAGACCAGGGGCAAATTGCAGAATATGGTACACCTGGTGAACTAGCGCAGAAGCCTGGTATCTACTCAGATCTGTTGAAGTATCAGGTCGAGGGCAATAGGAAGCTGCTTGAGAAATACGAATTATATTAATTACTTTATATTAATGATATAATGCATATATGAAAAAATTGATTCGCCCACGAGAAGGAAGAAAAATTGCAGGCGTTTGCCTCGCTTTGGCAAATTATTTGGGAGTTGATGTTACGATTATTCGGATCATTGCTGTCATACTTTTGTTGCCGGGTGGTTTGCCAGGTATCCTTCCTTATATTTTGCTTTGGGTATTAATTCCAGAAGAAACTGTCTAGATTCCTTCTAATAGTTTGTTTATCCAGGTCTGATAATTGTCTTTTAAGTAATTTATCCCTGCTATATGATACGGGAATAGGTCGTCTTGCCTTGTGCTTTTGGTGATGTAGTGTTCGTGCAAAATCCATGTGTCATGCGTTTTTGAGGAGACGTATGCGTTAAGTGTTTTACGCAGTTCGACTTTGGGGATGGGATAAACATGATGGTATGCATTTCGATAGATAAGCGCCTTGTTGTAAACTTCTTGTGTATAGCCGTTATTGAAACAGACGTAATCTATTGACCGTATTAGTTCAAACAGGCGGGGAGCAATCTCTGATTTCTCTAGATCAAAGATATGCGTAACTTCTTCGTTTTCATTAAAAAAGATATTTTGGTCGTGATAATCTCCATGAATAAGGTGATCATAGGGCATTTGTAGTTCTGATTCTTCCCAGGTTTGTGATTTGGACATTTCCAGCTTTAACTTAAGTAACTTCAACGCCTGCGTGTCGTAGTTTGTCGGATCGGTTTGTGTAGTTATGGCCTCTAACAGGATTGGGTAGCGGTTGTAAAATTTAGTTACCTTAAGGTTGTTGCTCCGTTGTGAGAATTTACTTTTATCTGCATTTTTCCCTGCGAGATGAATTTTTCCGAGCATAATTCCCATTTGCTCAAGAGCTTTATCTGAAATTGTTTTTCTACTTACGCTTTTTGCATTTATATAGGGGTATAGGCTGTAGAAGTTTTCTTGATATTTAAAGTAGCTTTGGTTGTGTAAGTCTGAAATGGGCAAAATAATAGGGATCTTGTGGTCGCTAAAATATTTCTCAATTATCATGACTTGTCTGATTACGTTTTCGTCTGTGTGTCGATGTTGTTTGAGAAAGAACTTTTGACCAGATTTCGTTTCGAGTCTGTAGTTATCGGAAAGAAAGCCGCCAGTAACCTTTTCGACCTGTTCGAGAATATCTAGTTTATATGCTTGGTTTAGATAGTCGATAAGGTTACTATCCATTTATTACCAGCTTCCGCCGCCTCCGCCACCACCACCGCCTCCGGATGATCCACCTGAGAAGCCGCTTGATGAGGATGGTGCATTGGTTGTGAAGCTGCTGTTCATAGTACTCATAAGTGCTGGTGAGATGTTATAGAACGGTGTGGCGCCTGAGTACCAGGTTGGTTGATATTCTGGCATAATCACTTTGAGTTGCTCCATAAATTTATCTATATGACCGAGCGCCATAGCATAAGGGATCATCTGTTCGACTACTGCTATTTGATTGGCTTGCCAGGTATAATTACGGTTCATTTTTTCTAAGAATAATTTGAGTCCATCAATATTCCAGTCGATTTGGTTGCCGAGCTCTGTGCGGTTGGTGTTTTTGCGGGATAGATAGAGTAAGATTGGCCCTAATATAATTCCACCGAAAGAGAGAGCGATAACTCCAAATACAATCAGCATTGTTTTTCTGGACTTTGGATCGCTTGTATATAGTTTTTTTTGAACGAGTTGGCTGTAGACGTTTTTTTCCATTTTTTGAAAAGTTTCGTAGAAGTCTGTGTTAAGTGTTGAAAGATCTATTACGTCTGAGCTTTTGAATAGCCTATCCATAAGAATCTTTTCGTGTGGCTCGAGTGCATCGTCAGAGGGTGCAGGCAATTTTTCAAAGTAGTATTTCTTTTCTTCTTTTTCGAAGACTACATAGTTCTTTTTTTCTGTTTCTTGGCGGATTTTGAGATGCTTTCTGATGGCAAGATCGAAGATGGTGGCGACTACGTCGTTTTGTTCGAGCTCTGCGGTGTCGAGTGCGCCTGCGAGTGCGGGGGAAAGGCGATTATCTGTGGTGCTCGGGATATCAAAGTTTACGGTAGGTTCGCCTAGTTTTGTTTTCTGGGTTTTTTTGTACCAGTTCCAAACTAGGAGTGGTGCAATGATGTTAAGTATGCCGAAAAATGCTATTCCAGCTATGAAAAGAAGTGTTTGTGCAAGTGGAGAGAGGGCCGTTGCTGGTTGGTCAGAAAGTGTGTTTTTTGGATATGTGTTTGGAGGAAAGCCAGTGACAAGGGTAAGTCCTTCATTGGGTCCAAGACCAGGGGCAGTGAAGCGTTTTTTGTCTTGAGATATACTGCAGTTTTGTGCTGAACTGCCCGTAGTCCCAGTGAAACAAGTTGCTTTTGTTGTTGCTATGCTGGAGGGTGTTTGGATAGATGCACTTGCGTTAAGAATCGGTACATTCCAATCGTTACCTGTGACGTTCCAATAGAGCTCGTCGCCTTCGTTAAGGGTGCCGAGTCCATTTTCTACTTTATATGCAATCGTGTATCTGTGTTCACCATTAATGGTTTTATCGGGATCGCCGATTTTGACTGAGAAATTATCACCTTTGGATGAAGTAGTGTATTTCTCGTTCTGACGATTTTTGAGAACTTGCTCGATAGTATATTTTTGAATGCGATATTTGTCAGCGACTTTGGTTGATCGAGGGAGATCTCGAAATATGCCATGACGATCGTTGGATTCAAAATCGTAGAGAATGTTTTCGGTTACCTTCATAGTGCCGTCAGAGTTTATATTTATCTGTACATCGTATGAATTTATCTGTTCAGCGAATGCTTGAGAAGGTGACAAGAATAACAGAAAGAGTGAGAAAGCTATCGCAATTTTTTTCATAGAAGGCTTTGTCCTATTTTTACTAATGCGAGCAGGATAAGAATACTTCCAGTCAGTATTATACCCTTTTCGTACCAGCTAAAGGTATCACTGACATGAAGTGCTGGATTTTTCGCTTTGGCATAGTCGTTGATAGCTTTTTGGGCAGGTATGAGAGGAATTGCGCTGGCGAAGGTGAATATCCAGAATATGCGACCATATTGGCTTAATAGTCCAGGGATGATGTATGCGAAAGCAAGCGCTGATGGCCAAGGATAGGTTTGATGTGTTTCTTGTTTTGCGAGTTTAAAGTATTCCTTGAAGAGCAAATAAGCGAATACTTTTGAGAATACGGCTCGTCCGATGGGGGAAATGTTGCTTTTTTTGATGTGCTGAAGAGCTTTCCACTGTTTATAGAACCAGTAGAAGTCGTAGAATCCGAGACTGGTGACCGAGAGGATTGCCAGCTTTTTGAGCGAAATTGTGAGTGGGACAGGAGATTCTTTTTTGTCTGAATTGAACATGCTTTGTGAATTATATTACATTGTCTGTGGTAAGAAATGGGTATATGGATTTCGCGATTGCATTTAGGTCGGGATACTCCTACAGTAAGGGTGCTTGTTATGGATATTCACGAAAAGTGCGGAGTATTTGGTGTGTTTAATGGTTCTGACGCTGCCCGTCAGACTTTTTTTGGCTTGTTTGGGTTACAGCACCGCGGACAAGAGTCTTCTGGGATTGCTGCCGCGGATGGTAAAGAGATTCAGACTCATAAAGGTAAGGGCTTAGTCAGCCATGTGTATTCGGAAGAGGATTTTGCGCGATTGGCTGGATGTAATGTTGCGATAGGACACAATAGGTACGGAACATCTGGTGGAGATGGGCATTTGCAGCCGGTTTCGTTTTATAGAGATGTTGCTCTTGCTCATAATGGTAATTTGCCGAGTATAGAACTCTTGTTGGAGTTTTGTGCGGAACATGGTTTGGCTACAGAAGGATTGAATGATTCTGAATTGATGTATCAGGCGATTAGCTTTTATGTGCATAAGGGTGCTTCACTTGATGAAGCAGTCAGAAATTCTTTTCCATTATTCACAGGTGCGTTTTCCTTGCTTGTTTTGACTAAAGATACTTTGGTTGCAGTGCGGGATGGGTATGGGATACGACCGTTGAGTGTAGGTGTATATGGGAATGATCATTACGTGGTGTCGTCAGAGACGTGTGCGATTGATACTGTGCAGGCAAAGATTTTGCGGGATGTAAAACCAGGAGAGATGGTAGTGATAGATAAATCTGGTTTGCGCAGTGAGCAATTAGTTGAGGGAACTCAGAAATTGGATTTGTTTGAATTTGTGTATTTCGCACGACCGGAAAGTATGTTGCTGGGAGAACGGGTTTATTCTGTGCGGAAACGCTTAGGTGAGTCTTTGGCTGATATTTTGAACGTAGATGCTGATGTGGTGGTGCCTGTACCAGATTCTGCGGTGCCTGCGGCGGAGGGTTTTGCCGAAAGAAAGGGGATACCGTTGCGGATGGGAATTGTGAAGAATCGATATATTCATCGGACGTTTATCATGCCGAGTACGTATTTACGTGATCGATCAGCAGATATGAAGTATAACGTGGTGTCGGAAGCGGTGAAGGATTTGAAAGTGGTTTTGGTGGATGATTCGATTGTGCGATTGAATACGGCGCCGAGGATAGTAAAGCGAATATTTGATGCTGGAGCGAAAGAGGTGCACCTGGTGATCTCTTCTTCGCCGATCTTGTTTCCAGATTTTTATGGAATAGATTTGCCTGCACAGAAAGACTTATCTGCTGCGCATATGGAGATAGAAGAGATGCGAGTTAAGATTGGAGCGACGAGTTTAACGTTTTTACCTTTTGATGAGATGGTCAGAGCTGTGGGCGTGCCGAAGGATCAACTGTATACGGGGTGTTTTAATGGAGAGTATCCGATTGATTTGGCTGAGAGAAGAAGTGAGTTTAGTTACGATGTGAAGAATAGGACCTAGTTTACTTTACTAACCACTTATATTTATGCATCGCGATGATTCCACCGACAACTGGTGCAATTATGTAAATTAGGTTGGTCGAGCCGATTGCGAGTGCCACTGCTGGGTTGAGAATTGCGTTTGATCCGAGTGCAGCTGTTGAGATACCTAGTAATAAAGAGAGACCGATGACTGGTGGCGCTATATTTTCTGATGTTTTTTTGAATACCACAGATGCGATACCAAAGATAAATATCATTGAACCGAGTGTTTCAAATACTGCGGCTTGGACAGATGTTGTTGCCGTTGCTGATACTAGATTGGGAATGAGCATTGTTAATATTGTTTTTGCGAGTGCCGCACCTAGTATTTGTGCAATGATGTATCGCAGTGCTTTATGTGGAGTTATCTCTTTGATTGATAATAGTGCAAGTGTAACTGCCGGATTAATATGGCACCCAGATATTTTTCCTATTGTTGCGACAAACACTCCCAAAGTGAGTGCTGCAAGAAATGGTGTCGGAATAGGGAAGGATGGATTGTTGATTGATGCTAGTACAACAAATGAGAGTGTGAATGTGCCGAGACACTCAGCTGCTAATTGTTTGAGAAGTGTTTTGTCCATAATTTCCCTGCTTCTAGCGTACACCTTAGATGCTTAAGTAATCAAGTTGTTTAATATGCTTGTGCAAAGAGCCATTTGTGGTTTGATGGTTTGCCACAATAGATGCATGAACCTTTCTCTCCTACTTGGTCGAAGGGTAAGCATCGTGTGTTTGCCTTGGTTTCTTCTTTGATTTTGGCTTCGCATTCTGCATTTTCGCACCAGTGAGCATAGATAAATCCCTTTTTGGTTTCCATGATTTGTTTGAATTGATCGTAAGTGTCTGCAACTGATGTGAGATCATGCTGCATTTTTTTAGCTTTTTCGAACATATCGTTGTGAATAATGGTCAGTAGGTTTGGCATGTATGTACTAATTGATTCGATTGGTGTTTGTTCCTTTTGAGAATTGTGGCGAATTGATACTGAAACCATCCCTGACTCGAGTTCTTTTTGTCCAATTTCTAGTCGTACAGGTGTCCCTTTGAGTTCGTGTTCATTGCGTTTGAAACCGAGTGAGTACTCTGAGCGAACATCGAGTTTAGCTCTGATAAAGTTTTGTTCGAGTGCGAGTTTGATATTTTCTGCAGCTTTTAATACTTCGTTTTCTTGTCCGATTGGAATGATCACTACCTGAGTTGGTGCGACGCGAGGTGGGAGGACGAGCCCCTGATCATCGCCATGAACCATGACGAGTCCGCCGAGAGAGCGAGTGGAATAGCCAAAGCTGGTTTGGTGGACGTATTGGTTTTGACCTTCTTTGTCTTGGAACATAACATCAAAGGCTTTCGAAAAGTTTTGTCCGAGATCGTGTGATGTACATGACTGGAGAGCTTTACCGTCTGGCATGATGTTTTCGCAGGTTGTGGTGTTGACCGCGCCTGCAAATTTCTCAGATTGAGATTTGAGACCCTTAATAACTGGAAGTGCCATGAGTTCTTCGTATGTGCGTGCATAGAGATCGAGAGCGTCGAGCACTTGCTGCCAGCATTCCTCATGTGTGGCATGCGCTGTGTGTGCTTCTTGCCAGAGGAACTCTGCTCCGCGGATGAATGGATAGGTGCGCTTTTCCCATCGGACGACGTTATTCCATTGGTTGAGTTTGAGTGGGAGATCACGGTGAGACTGGATCCACTTGCTGTACATGGTGTACATGATGGTTTCGGATGTTGGACGGACAACTAATTTTTCTTCGAGCTCTTCGCCACCTGCTATAGTGACTACTGCGAGTTCTGGAGCAAAGCCTTCGACATGGCTTGCTTCTTTTTTTAGAAACGATTCTGGAATAAAAAGAGGGAAGTAACAGTTCTCGACGTCCATGGCTTTCATGCCTGCATTCATGAAGTGCTGGATGTTTTCCCAGATAGCGTAGGAGAGCGGGCGGTAGACGATACATCCCTTAACAGGTGAGTAGTCGGCCATGCCAGATTTGGTAATGACGTCGATATACCAGTCAGAGATGTTTTCTGACTTTTTGGTGACGCCTTTTTTTTCGAATGTTTGTGCCATATGTGTTTTCCTTTTTTTAATTTATTGTTTTTCGTAATCTTGGACAGTTTGCATATTGTTTCCTGATCATTTGAATATACTCCGGTGATGGGTTTGCTGCGACAATTTGCCCTTGAATCCAGAGGCAATGTGGTCTATCTGGCTCCCTTTGGTTTGTCAAAATGCATGTTTCTACAGTACAGGTAGCTATATCGTTTGGGGTGCTTTGTTTGGGTACTTCGCTTGGTTGCATAATAGGCTTTCCTTACTGTAAATAATACTTCCAGCCTGGTTGCCATTGATTGGGCTCTGAGATTGCTTGTTCTAATGATTTATTATTTAAATAGTGCTCGAGTGCGTAGCGAGTTGCACGGTGACCGATTATCATGATGATCTTCCCATCATACTGTTCTTTTATTTCATCTAAAAATGATTTCATTTTCTGTGTTCGTTGTTGAAGGCTTTCACCGTTGGGATAAGGCGTGATGATACGTTGCATGCGCTCGCCTTCAACCTGGTCTTTAGGTGCTCGAGTCATATCGCCATAATCACATTCGCGAAGACGCTCATCTCGGAAGGTGGGAATATCTCTGTGAGGAAAAGCGCCTTCGGCTGTTTTGTATGAGCGTTGCATATCAGAGCAGAAGATTGCGTCAATTTGGGTGCCCTTATATCTTTCCCCTAAAGCTCTGGATTGCTGTTTGCCTTTTTCTGAGAGTTCAACATCATAATGACCTGACGCACGATTGTTTTCGTTGTCTACTGTGGTGTTATGAGACTCGAATATTATGTTTATCATATTTTTATTGTACAAAAAAACTCGTCGCTGCAGACAAAAGAGTAATCTCTTTTCTCTACAAGGACGAGCTTAGTCGTGGTACCACCTTGTTTCATCGCATTTGCGATCTTATTTGCCGTTTTTACAACTGGCTAGGTTGACATGTTTATGCTATAATTTTGCTTTAACGCATGCAACGTTTTGATTTTTATAATCAAATTGTCTATTGGGATAGACTCCACGTTTTAGTTAAGTTTACTACCTTTTTTATTGTTGTCAATATATGTCAGAAAAACGGTTAATTAGATCACGTACAGTTAAAGACGCTATAGTAGCGGGTTATCCTCTTATCGAGGCAGTCTTAGATGGCATAAAAGGAGACTATGCTTTCATAGTTAAAAACAATGGTGTAGGTATAAGACGATTTAAAGAGTCTGTCGGTTCTAGTAGTAGAGAACAAGAAGCTTATCCCGATCTTAATACCCGTAAGATAGAATAATCCCTTTTTATAGTATAATCTTATAATATGGAATTTCCGACCTTAGTTCAAAATCCCTCAGAATTTCTTGTTGATTTGAAGGAGAGAATACCCCGTGCTGAGAAGCGGATCTGGCTTCAGGCTATGGTGATGGAGACGGGAGAGGTTTTTAGTTCTCTGGAGCCGTTGCTCTTGGATGCTGCTGGGCGAGGCGTTGATGTCCGTATCTATCATGATTGGGTCACTGAGCGGTATTTGCATGGAAACATACGGCTTTTGCCGACTTTTAATGATAAATTGTTAGCTGAAGAAGATGCGGTACGGAATGAAACTAAAGCGCTCTTTGCTCGATTGGCAGCAGGAGGTGTACATTTTGTTGAGGTTAACAAACCTCTCATGGGTATTCATTTTTTGCCTGTGATGGGGCGGAATCACATAAAGATATATATTGTAGACGATCATGCTTGGATGGGTGGGATGAATTTTTTTGATGCGTCGTTTAAAAATCTTGATTTTATGGTGCGGTTTGAGAATGCTGATATGGTTCAGGCTTTGGCAACTCAGTTCGTACAGGTAAATGATAAACGTCCGGCTCAAGATTATAGTTTTAGTGTGGACAAATACGGCACAGTATTGGTGGATAGCGGAATAAAAGGTAGATCTTTGATTTATAAAGAGGCAGTGAAACTGGTGACCGAAGCGCAAAAAGAAATAGTTTTTGTTTCGCAGATGGTGCCTGAGCATTATATGCTCGAACTACTTTTGAGTAAGTCAAAGCAGGGGGTGAATGTGACGATTTATACCTCGAATGAAGATGATGTGACATTTACCAAATTCCCTTTGCGCTATTTTTATATTGTTTTTAAACGAGCGCTGGAACGACATGGAAAACACATTCGGTTTATACATCTTGATCGTAAGATTCACGCTAAGCTACTTATTGTTGACGGCAAGGAAGCAATGTTTGGTTCACATAATTTTGTTGAATCTGGGGTGCAAATGGGAACTCAAGAAATTGCATTTCGAACTCGGGAAGCAGGACTGGTGGATCAGCTTTCGGGATATGTTGTATCATTGCAGCGGTATATTCCGTCTTAGTAGTACACTAGTTGAAACAGGTGTTTTTGATTAGTATAGTTAAGGTTACGAATGCGTACGCTAAATGTTTTTCTGAAACGATTGTTAGATATTGTGGGCTCACTTGCTGCGCTTATTGTTTTAAGTCCCTTTACTCTCCTCGGCATGCTTGCTCTCTATTTAGAGTCTGGATGGCCTTTAATTTATTCTCACGAACGTGTTGGTTTGAATGGAAAACTTTTTCGGATTTATAAAGTGCGTTCGATGCGTGTCGATGCAGATGAGTACTTATGGAAAGCGCACCCTGAGCTTCTTGAAGAATATAAAAAGAATGGGTATAAGTTGCGAAACGATCCGCGTGTTACTTCAGTGGGACGAATTTTGCGACGGTATGATATTGAGGAGATCCCTCAATTTTTTAATGTATTGAATGGTGAAATGAGTATTGTTGGTCCTCGTGCGTATAAACCTAATGAGTTGCAGGAGCAAGGAGAACGCTATCCTGATAGTAAACATCATATTGAGAAGGCTTTGACAGTAAAACCAGGTATTACTGGTTTGTGGCAAATTTCTGGTCGTAACCATGTACAGTTTGATGAGCGAATTCGGCTTGATGCTCAGTATGCAGAACAATGGAACATTTTGATGGATATTAAAATCCTTATTATGACTCCTTTGGCTGTATTTAAAGATCACGGAGATTGATCATATTTTCACTTGCCGATATTGGCAGAAATCCTGACAGCTTTGTCATTCATTTCCTCCTTTAGATTGAATATAAGTACTCATAGAATTTAGTCATTTGAAAGTATAAACAATTGATGTTTATTTCTTTCTTACACTAAATCTCTAGAGTCGTATCCGCACCTTAATCTAATCGAACGGAGGAAGTCCATGGGACTCGAGTACCGGCCGAAGCAACGTTCGTACAAGGGCAGGTCGCACTATGGTGATTACCAGGAGTTCGAATTGTTCAAGTCGTATGTGGATCGGGAGATCGAAGAGGAGCGACAGCGCCGACGGAATGAGAGGGAGGAGTCACGACGGAGCGTGCATACAAACTATCGGGAACGAGATGGACAAGTGAATCGGAAATATATCCGGGGTGAGCACTCAGGGCAACATGATTTTTATGATCCGAAAACACACCGTTCAGGATCCGCAGGCCCGAAAGCACGAAGGACACGAGATGACGATTAGAATAAGATAAGCGATCGACTTATTGTTTGTTTAAGGTGATATACTTACTCCTTGAGGTATATCACCTTACCTCTAAATTTATGAAAAAAATAGTTATTGATACTACATTAACCCCGGTGAATGCTTTAGAAAAAGGCTATAAATGGTGGTCGGATAGTTTGTATATTCCAGATGGTTCATGGCCGTATGAGCCAGGTGATGCAGACCCAAATCAAGATTTGTGGGATTTAGTGGAACAAGGATGGAAACTGGGGCAGCCTGCAAATCGAAATTTTAATGATCATGCAGTGGGTTTATATGAGCCTATAAAATAAATTAAGATTGCGTGATGCTTTGGTTAAGATTATACTGTGCTTAGAAATGTTATATATATTTAAACGAATTAGAATGCACATGTGCGACCAGCTTTATATGGCTGGAATTAATGTTTTTGAGTTTAATACCTACTCCATGGAGTAGGTATTTTTTTATTGTAATTAGTAAAAGGAGAGATGATGTCTTATAGTATTGACACTAAAGTCTGTTTGTGCTATTATCTCCTTCCTATTTATGAAAGACCTACTTTTTTGTAGAGCTTATAGTCTTATTTTTATTGTTGTCGGATTTTAATCTGGACGCTTCCACATTGTGGAGGCGTTTTTTTTATGGAATTACGTGCGAATGAAACATCATTACGATTAGTTGAACCTGAACAAAATCAAGCTAGGATTCTTGATTTCCCTTTGCGCAGATTGTCAGAGTTTAGGTTTCAGGAATTGCCTCCAATTGTTGTTAACAGTCAGGAATACGGGGTCGTAGTTGTTCCAACTGTCATTGATTATTCACTTGCGAGTCCAGATACAAATTATGCTCGTAATACTGATGCCTCACACGAGATATCTCGGATTTCGGATGAGTTGATGGGTGGTCGGCTTGATAGACAAGAAGTATTTCAGCGGTATCCTTTGCTTGCATGGATAGCTAGCCATAAAAGTTCGTGGGAAGTGATGGAAGCGATTATTACTGGAGCTCAAGCATTACGGAAAAATGCTGCTCGCACTGGGATTGATGGTGCAAGAGGTGAAGGCAAATTTGATTGGCTGGATTATCATCCTCAAGGAAAGCCAATGCGCCGTACTCGTATGGGTGAACAGTTGAGTCTGCGCGATATTCAAATTGGAGATGAAGTTGCTGTATTTGATACTTGGGAAGTTGCAGTTGGTGTGGGAGAGCGTGCTAGGCATTTTGAAAATTTTTATATAGAGCATTTAACTGAAATATTACAGACTCGATTGAATTCAGAATCCCAAGAAGCAGTACTTGGCGCTGATTTTGCAGCAGGAAGCTTTCGGTATGCTATTCAGGCTGTAGAAAAAGTATTTGAAGCGCATCCTGAGTGGCGTGAGAAATTTGGTGATGGATTAAATAAGCAAGGCGAAACAAAGATTCCACTTAAACTGTTTGCTCTTGATGTTAGTGAGGGCGGTTTACAATATATTGCCGCACTTGCTGCACAATACGGTGTTTCGGAATACATTGAGCCGGTTTATGCTAATTTAGGAAACCCACACGACCCATTTATGAGTGGACGACATCCATTATTAACACCTGAAACCCGTTTAGATATTTGTACAACCGTTGGTTTGGCGGATTATTTTGATGGTGGGGTGGACGATGCTCATAACTTTGTGCGTAATTCTGTATCTAAAGCAGATTATGCCGGAGCAATTAGACAATATCTTAAGCCAGGTGCTCCATATTGTAACGCAAATATTGCGAGATTATCTAATATGGACGGTCATTCCTATACGGGACAAGAAGTTTTGAGGGCATGGTTTGATTGGTATACGATGTATGAAGCTACTCCTGCCGAGTTTGTGGAGGCACATTTGAAAGGCGGATGGAAACCTACCGAGTTAACTCGTGTGATTGTTCTTCCATCGTGTGGCGTGCAAATGGATCAGTCGTTTGTGTGTTTAGAGGGAAGGGCAGAATAACTTTTTATTGAGTTCGGCGGCGAGTCAGATTTGTTTGACTATTTCCTTTAGTATCTTTAGGTTCTCCAAGTACAAATGTTTCTGATCCAAACATGCGATCTTTAATTGCTCCAGCTGCCATTGTGATACCTGCCGTGGCATATAAAACTACAACTCCAGCCCCTGCGAGGGCTGCTTTCTGTCCTGGACTAAGTTTGTCCTCGAATTCTTCTAAAGGTGTTTTTCTTAATTTTTCTGCCATAAGTTTGTTTTAATATCCTATAATAATAGATTATATTTTTTATAGTTGAGAAAGTCAAATTGAGCGTGTTTTTGACGTAGCACTTGTATAAGGTAATTTTATAACTTTATACTTAGACTACGTCTATGTTTACGTATTATAGCTTGTCTGCGCTTATCAATTTTATAACCACTTTTGCGATTGGTGTATTTGTCATCATTGTGAAGAGGACTAAGGTTAGCTTAACGTTTGCAATTTATTCATTTTTAGTTGCTTTTTGGAGTTTGTTCTATTTTTTCTGGCAGACTTCTACTACTCATGCAGATGCCTTGCATAACACACGGCTATTAATGCATTTTGCTATCTTTATTCCGATCGCATATTTAACTTTTGTATATGCTTTCTTGGGTTTATTACAGAAAAAAATGAGATTCTTGCAGCTTAGCGGAGTGATGTATTTCATTTTCCTTATCTTAAACTTGTTCACGGATTTATTTGTGAGTGATGTGGTACCTCGACTTGATTTTGCATTTTGGCCGGTACCTGGACCAATGTTTCATATTTTTGTGGTTCTTTGGATGATTTATGTTATTTATCCGACATACTTACTTTATGCTAATAGGAACGTATTAACAGGTACTCGCCGACAGCAATCTCAGTATATGTTTTGGGGGTTGCTGATAAGTTTTGCGGGAGGAGTTACAAACTATTTGTTGTGGTACCAGATACCTATAGCACCGTATGGGAATATTTTAGTTCCTACTTTCGTGGTTATGACTGCCTATGCAATCGTACGGCATCGGTTTTTGGATATTCGTTTGTTTGCTGCGCGGTCAGTGGCTTATACATTATTGTTAAGTTCGCTTGGTGTTATCTATGCTGCGCTTGGGTTGATCGCAAGTGTGGTATTTCTGCAGGGACAAGTAGATTATCGATCGCTGTTTGTTTATGCGGGTATCACTTTGGTAATCGCTAGTACATTTCATCCATTTAAAACACTTATTACTCAGTATACTGATAAGTTTTTTTATAAGTCTGCGTATACTCCAGCTGAATTGTTGTATCAGTTGGGTCAAACGCTTACGACTACTGTGGCTTTTGAGGAGACTTTAAAAAATATTTATGATTTGTTGAATAAAAACTTACACACGAAGGGAATGGTTTTTGCGGTTAAGATTAAAAATCAGGATAATATGCCGCGTGTTCTCGTTCGTTCGAGCGAGTTTGCGTTGTATACGTTCAATACCGAGCATATTGAGGCTTCAGACTGTGAGATGCTGGTTAGACAGTTTGAGAAAGATCATAAGGCCGTGGTTATCGATGATCTGCGTGATGAATTGGCCAATACGGATAATTCCCGCAAACGAAAAACTGTTGAATGGATGTCAAAGAATAATATTGTTGTAATATTGCCTCTGCTCATTAAAAACGAGGTTATGGGGCTTATTTTGCTCAGTCATAAACTTTCGGGAGATTCGTATTCGGCACAGGATATGGATGTGCTTGAGGCCTTTGCTTTGCAGGCGGCTATAGGAATTGAAAATGTGATGCTTTTTATGCATTCTCGTGATTTTAATGAACGCCTTAAAAGTGAGGTAGAGATTGCCACTTCACAGCTTCAGCAGAAAAATAAAAACCTTGAGATTTTACGGAAAATGGACTCAATTATTATGACTACTTTGGATCCAAAAGAGATGTCTCAAAAGATAGTAGATACTATTGCGTGGGAGTTAGGATATGATGGCGCGATAATCAGTATTGTTGATTATAAGAAGAGCGTTATTATTCCTACGGCGGTGTCTAAAACTCCTTTGATTGATAAATCCTTGAAGCTTGTGCCTCGTTCTATTTCCGAATATCAGACGCCTCTGAACTCAGAGAAATCACTTGCTGTTCAATCTTTAATGCTGAAAACGAAAGTTATTACTGCATCATTGGCTGATGCGTTTGAACCTGTTTTACCGCGTATTATTTCGGATGGAATTCAGAAAATTATTGGAATGAAAGGCGTGATTATTTACCCGATTATGTCTAAGGATCAACCGCTTGGAGTGTTGACGTTAGCGCTACATAAGAATCCGCACGATGTAACTGCTGAGGAACATAATATTCTTGATGCGTTTATGGATGAAGTTGCGATTGCGCTTGAGAATGCCTATTTGTATGAAGAAGCACGGTCTGTAAACACAATGCTTTATGAAACAAACAAAGAGCTTGTGGGCTTAGACAAAATGAAAGATGAGTTTGTATCGATTGCGTCTCATGAGTTGCGTACCCCGATGACAGCTATCAATGGATATGTCTGGATGTTGCTTGCAGGTAAAGGCGGAGATTTGTCCGAAAAGCAGCGATATTATTTGGAGCGAGTCTCACAATCTTCACAACGTTTAATCAATTTGGTCAACGATATGTTGTCTGTTTCGCGTATTGAATCTGGTAAAGTGCAAATTGCAATTTCTGACTTTGATATTGTGGATATGGTGAAGTCGGTTTATGAGGAATTGCAGATTAAATCTGATGAAAAAAAACTTGATTTCTCTTTTACTTCTGCTGCACCAAGTATAAAAGTGAGCGGTGATCCTGATAAAACCCGTGAAGTTATAACAAACTTACTTGGTAATGCACTGAAATTTACAGATAAAGGTTCTATTATCACTACAATAGAAGAACATGATCAGCAAATTCGTATTGGTGTAGCTGACACTGGCCGAGGAGTTGCATCGGAGGATATGCCGAAATTGTTTAAGAAATTTGGCCGCCTTGATAGTAGTTTGTCTACCGTTGCTGCTACAACAGGGACTGGGCTTGGATTGTATATCTGCAAGAAGTATGTTGAGGCAATGAAAGGTACGTTTGATGTGAAGTCTGAACTGGGTAGAGGGAGTACCTTTGCGTTTAGTCTGCCGAAGGCACCGTAGCTCTTACTTCTCGTGCATTAATAACCAGCCGATTCCAATGAGGATCAGTACCGCAACTAGTTTGTTGTAGTTTTCCCAGCGGGCAAACTCGCCGCTTAGTAGACTTACGCCAATCATGGTTGTGGCAAACCAGATAGCTGTTTGTATTTCTGCAGTTCTAATTCCTACCTGATTCATGAATTTGATAACGATCCAATAGATGCTGATGCCGACTGCGAACCCAAGTGCAGACTTGATGAGTTCAGCAAGTATAAATTTGTTTCCTTGCCAGATTTTTGCTGCGTGTGTGAATCCGTACGCATCACCAAGTCCTGAAATAAGGGAGAGGACAATAATCAGTACTATTGTGGCGGCCGAGGATATAGCCATAATTGAAAATAGTATAGCATATTGTTTAGGTGTACAATCTGTTCAGGAAGGTATTACATATGTAAGAGGGGAGTAGTTTTTAAATGTAACCTATAGTATTTACAAAAATGGTTTTTTGTGTTATACTCCCAAAACTTATGAATTCTAGCCAGGTTAAGTACGGTATTATGAGCTCAAGTTCGACCGTATCAGAGCTTAATTCACTAGACTCAGAATTTGAGTCATTTGACTCTTTTGGTTCGTTAGCTTACCTAAGAGAGTATTACTCCGTTATTGATCAAGAAAATGACGCGCTTCTCGCATTCTTTGCTAAAAATTATAAGCATTTACGCAATGTTAAGACTGTACTGGAGTTTGGTGGTGGTCCTACTTTATACTCTTTGATAAGTGCTGCTTCAAAAGTTACAGAGATTCATTTTTCAGAATACTTAAAGCATAATCGTCATGAAATTCGTAAGTGGATTCGTGCTCATAAGCGAGCATTTAATTGGAATCATTTTATCCGTCGCGCACTTGAACTTGAAGGTCAGAAGAAAGTAACTCCAGGACAAGTTTATCGTCGTGCGGAATTGCTCAAAAGTAAACTTAAGAAAGTTGTAAAGTGTAATGCTTTTCGTAAATTTTCGCTTAAACATAATAAATTTAAGCGATATGATGTGGTAAGCGTTAACTTTGTTCCAGAGTCTATTACATCAAAACGTGATGAATGGGAGCAGGCGATTAGGAATATTAGTGCCTTGGTTAAGCCAAAGGGATATTTGTTTATTACCAGCTTAAAAAACTCTAAATACTATATGTTAGATGGTAAAAAGTTTCCTGCAATTAAGATTGATGAAAGCGACATGATTACGATCCTGGGGGAAAACGGTTTTGATATTTCAAAAATAGTAATTCGTTCGATAACTGCACATCCTTTTCGGGGATATGAAGGTATGATGTTTATACGCGTTCGTAAAAAATCTGCTTGACTTTAGTATAGGTAGATGATTAAACTTGTATTAAATGCTATCAACTATACTTAAAGATAAGATTGCTCTCCTTCTCATTGCACTTTATGCTGGTATTCTCTTGTGGTGGTTAAAAATTAATCTCATAGGAGTTGGATTTGATTCAGAAGTGTATTTGTTTAATTGGTCGTATGGTTTCCCTCCTTTAATTGGTGCTTTGTATGGAATTTTTTCTATCGCTTCTCATTGGGGAGGATATAAGAGTGCGATTGGTCGAGGATTGATTTTCATTTCACTTGGTTTACTTGGTCAGGTGATGGGGCTGCAGATTTGGACTTACTACAATTTGATCGCAGGTGTAGAAGTGCCTTATCCTTCGATGGCTGATCTTGGTTATTTTGCTTTGATTCCTTTCTATACTTTAGGTGCTTTAATGTTTGCTAAGGCTGTGGGCGGTAAATTCTCGCTTCGCACGAAACATGGTCAAGCGATGGTTTTTGTTATTCCGTTATTGATGCTTTTGAGTGCGTACTTCTTATTTGTGAGAAATATTGGTTTTGATGTTTCTGATCCAATAAAAGCATTTCTTGATTATGGATATCCACTTGGTGAAATTTTACCGGTATCTGTAGCTTTATTTATATTGCTTATCTCGAAAAAATTGTCCGGTGGTATTATGCGTAACCGGATTTTGTTTTTGGTTTTTGCTTTTACGTTCCAGTTTTTGACTGAATATTTGTTTTTGTACGCTGTAAGTTCAGAAACTTATAGTAATGGTGGATATAATGATATACTTTATGCGACATCTTATTTTATAATGTCTATAGGATTAATATCCTTTAAATATTTTGAGGACTAATATGAACGTGTATGCTGAGATTGCTGCACGAATAATTAAAGAACAACAGAATATTATCGGGCCGATTGCTTTACGTGAGGCGAACAAAGTTATGGGATTGCATGTAAACAACGCGGAGGATATTACGTTTGATGGTGACAATAAGCAAATACTTCAAAATTTAGTTACTCAATATGCTCGTTTGTTTGGAAATGCCTCAATTGAAATATGCAAAGAAGCTGCGGAACCTCTTTTAGAACAACTTTCTGAAGCTGATCGCCCTGATGTATTGAAATAATTGCAATTTTTGTCGAACTGTGTCTTAAATAGAGTATGAGATATTTTTCAATTGGTGCACTATTATTTGGATGTTTATTTTTGACTGCCTGTAGTTCACAATCTACTGCGCAAAATACTGATATGAGTCAGTATGCTTCTACTGATGAACTTGAGATTCAGGATATTAAAGAAGGTTCAGGAACCGAAGCTATAGATGGCAGTACTGTTAAGGTTCATTATGTAGGGACGCTTGTGAATGGTTCAAAGTTTGATAGTTCGCGCGATCGCTTTGTACCTTATGAGTTTAAATTGGGTGAGGGTAAGGTGATTCAGGGATGGGATATTGGTGTTCCTGGTATGAAAGTTGGTGGAGTTCGACGTTTGATTATTCCCCCTGGATTAGCCTATGGTGCTAAGGGATCTGGAAGTAAAGTTCCTCCTAATTCGGTCTTGGTTTTTGAAATTGAGCTACTTGAGGTAAAATAGTCTAATTCATTAGTAGGATGAGTTTTCTAAACCTACTTTGACAAAGAAATTAGACCTATGCGTTTATCAGTTGTTATTCCTTTTTTTAACGAACGAGAAAATATTGTAAAACTTCATGAAGAGTTGCTTGCGACTGTGCGTGAAATAGGCTTCGACTATGAGCTTATTTATGTGAATGATGGTTCTACTGATGGCAGTGAGCAGGTTTTTTCTGAACTACAAGAATGTACGGTTATTACATTGCTTCGATCATATGGCCAAACTGCGGCTTTAAGCGCTGGTTTTGGAGTGGTGACTGGTGATGTGGTTGCGACACTCGATGGTGATCTACAGAACGATCCATCGGACTTGCATGGGATGCTGCAGTTTATGGATAATAATAAGCTAGATATGTTGGTGGGATGGAGGAAACGACGGCATGATGGGTGGGATAAGAAGATTCCTTCGTTGATCGCATTTGGTATCCGGCAAGCGCTGTTGCATGATGGTATTCATGATGCTGGGTGTGGAATAAAAGTATTTCGACGTTCGGTTTTAGATGGACTGGAATTGTATGGTGAGATGCACCGGTTTTTTGTTTCGATAGTTAAGGTGCGAGGGTATCGGGTAGGTGAATATGTTGTGAATCACCGGCCACGAAAGTATGGTAAGTCCAAATATTCTTGGAAAAGGGGAGTAAAGGGCTTTTTGGATATGGTAGCTGTTGCGTTTTGGGGAAAATACTCAGCTCGACCGTTGCATTTGTTGGGAGGGGTGGGTATTGTGGTGATTTGTGTGAGTTTCGTTACGTTGTTCGTGAGTGTGTTTCATGTATTCACTGACTTCGGTTTATGGGATACACAGCGATGGATAATATTTTCTTTTTTGATGTTTACTTTGGGGATTCAACTGATTGTAAGTGGATTGATAGCGGATATTGTGGTGCGAGGATATTTTGCTGCTAGTGGCAAGACGGGGTATATAATTCGAGAAGTTACGAAGCTTTGAACTGGTTTGTAACTCGAAATGCAGTTAGCCAGAGAATTGGCGTGTAGATTGCTGTTAAAATCCACCCTTTTATACCAAAATCATCTACTGGAAATGAACTAACTAATTCTCCAAAAGTTTTGTCGAGAATTATGATAAAAATAAAACATAATATTAGAGAGATTGAAATCGGAATGACAGTTGATTGGGTGATTTTTTTTTGCATTAGGACTATATGAAACAGAATAAGGTTAAAGATACTCACTACTTTATCTATGTCATATATGGTTCCATCGAGAAGAAAGTGATTGAATTCTAGATTAAAGGATAGTGCGACGACGGAGATCGTGCCGATAATTGCCAGAATAATACTAATGATTACTCTTACCATGATTTTTATTTTAGAGTCATTTAGTAATCCAAAACAAAGATAGGTGATTGCAATTATGCCTAATATTAATCCAGGAATTACATAGCTAGACCGGATTGGTGAACTAAACCAAGGTAGTCCTGCAAGAATTAATAGCTCTCCAACAGATAAGACAGCGGAGGCTGAAACTATTCGTAATACTAGCTGAGTGTTCATGCATTTACATCGTATCGATTGGATACACTTAGTTCAAGGCTCTAGTCCTTTGAAAAAAACTGTTGGCTGAAGTCGAGTGCTTTTTTAAGAATATCTTTATCAAAATTTTCGTTAGCACCGTGCATGTTGCAGTCTTCGTTGCCGAGTGGAATGAGTACTTGTGGGACTCTGAGAAGCTCGTGAAATAGTGTAACGATAGGAAGACCTCCTCCACTATATTTATGTATCGGTTTAGAGCCAAAAGACTTTTCAAGTAATTGCTCTGCCTTTTTGACGTATTCGTTGTTTACATCCAATTTGATTCCTTCGTATGGATCGGTGATTTGGAGTTCGTGGGTAACGTAGTCGGGAAGTGTGTCTTTAATATATTTCTTGTATTGCTCCATTATTTTGTTGGGATCCTGGCTTTTTACTAATCTAAAGTTAATTTTTGCTGTTGCCTTAGCAGGAATACTATTGCGGTAGCCATCACCAGTGTACCCAGTTTGAATGCCGGTTACTTGAATAGTAGGTCGTAGTCCGATCTGTGTATGGACGTCGTAGTCTGGTTCGGTGATTGTGTCTTTTGCGCCTGTGATCTTGGTGTATTCTTTTTTATCGAAAGGAATTGGTTTAGCTTTGTCTATGGGATCCACGTTGTCATAAAAGTGAGGGATAGTGATGTGACGGTCTTGGTCGTGGAGTGAAGCAATAAATTTGGAAATTTCATGAGCAGCACTTGGTGCGGCTCCACCATAAATGCCGGAGTGTAGATCGTTGGTGGCTGTTTGAATGGTGAGAGTTGTGTTGGCTCCACCTCGGAAGCCGAGTTCGATGACTGGAGTATCGTTGTTAATTTCACCATCAGAGATGAGGACAAAATCGCATTGCATGTGATGGTTATCTTTGATGCAGTCGGCGATTTTCGGTGAACCAGTTTCTTCATTTCCTTCGATGAGGAATTTAATGTTGTATTGGAGTTTATTTTGTTTAATGAGATCAAAAACTGTTGCGATGTGCACGAGTACTTGTCCTTTGTTATCTACAGCACCTCGAGCGTAAATGCGTTCGTTGTCCTCGTGGACTTCGAACGGTTCGCTTGTCCAACCCTCTTCTATTGAGGCCGGTTGAACATCGTAATGTCCGTAGATGAGGCATGTTTTGTAGGAAGGATCGGTTTCGTATGATGCGAGAACGATAGGATTGTTGTACCCGTCAAATCTTTTGACAGTGAAACCGTGGTTTTGAAATGTTTCGGAGAGCCATGAGACTATGCCTTCAATGTGCTGTGCGAATTGAGGGTCGGTAGAGATACTCCTGAAGGAGATGAACTTGTTTAATAACTCTCTATATGTGTCCATAGCCAGATTGTATCGTGAGTGAATGTGAAGTGCCACTGGTTATTGACCCGTTGTACATAGATGGTAGTGTAATAATATAGGTATATGGATACAATCGGATTTTTTGGACTAGAGGGCTCTTATAGTTACTTTGCTGCGCGACAATATTTTGTTGAACGCGGTGAGTATTTTGGGAAGCCAAGTCTGCGGGATATTTTTGAGGGAGTGGCTAATCGTGATGTGCAGTATGGCGTGATACCGTTTAAAAATGCGGTTGCTGGTGTGGTGGTAGGTGTGCAGGATTTATTGAGTACATATCCGGTAAGAATAGTGGGGGAAGTAGATATGCCGATTCCACATTCTTTGCTTGGACTACCTGGGGCAAAGCTTGAAAATATTCGTCGTGTGCATGGACATCATCAATCGTTTTTACAATGTTCGATGTTTTTTGCGAGTCATCCAGAGATAGAACAAGTGTTGTCTGTAGATAATGCGAGTGCTGCGAAATTTGTGGTTGAGAGTAAAGATATGACTAGTGCAGTGACTGCGAGTGAAGAGGCGGCAAAGATATTTGGCCTTGATGTGTTGGCTACAGGTCTTGCGAATTCTCCTGATAATATGACGACGTTTATTGTGATTGAACTGAATAAATAATTTCTCCTGTTTGCAAAATTTTTCTATAGCAGTACAATTTGAGGCATAAAAATTGTTGAGGGATATTATATGCGAGGTGCTGATCCAGAAGGTGATAAAACTGTTTATAAGGGACGACAACTTGGTGTTGAACATCGTGGTAGTCGAGGTGCACAGGATAGAGATGCACGAATGAAACCAATGCGTCCTCTTGATCCTAACGACGAAGTTAGAGCTAAGAATAGATTTAGAAAAGTTGGTGATCAGAAGTTGATTAGTGATGGTGTCCAGCGATCCGATAGAGGGCTTCCTGCTGAAGAAACACAGCGGGTATTGCCAATAGTTGAACCAATTAGACCAATCGGTGGAAGGATATCCATCCCGTCGGAAGAGCGAAGAGGAAGCTTTAATCCTGATGATTGGAAGAGTAGCGGAAAAAAAGGTAAGAAGAAATAGGGTTCTTTGTTTACGTTTTAAATATATAAATCTTTTGCACTGCAGGGATGAGTTAGGTATGTATAAATATACGTGGGAAAAACTTAATCGTTTTTCTTGGATATATTTTACAAAGTGTTGTCCCTGCGAGTGCGTTGCACGATAAGATATGTTTCACCGCCAATGCGGAAATACTGCAAAGACAAAACGTCTTGGCGGTGAAACTATCAAAGAATATGAGAGGAGCGACCCTCCGTGAATTGGTTTGGGCTACTTGCCTTTGCCTTTGGTTTTTGTAGTCTGTTTGGAAGTCGATGCTGTTTTTGTTGCAGATTTGGGCTTCTTGTCCTGCCAATGGTCGTTGTACCCGTCTTCGAGACGGATGCCAGCGACGATGAGTAGTAGGCAGAGTTTTGCGATCAGTTGCATGGGATTCCCTCCGTATTGTTGTGAAATTCTTACAGAATCCGACATTCGGTCGTTCCTCCATCCGCTCGTGCGGCTTGTTTTTCGCCTTAGTGAGTATTATGTTTTGAACCTAATACCGTCTAAAACGAAAAAACCCGCTTGTGTGCGGGTCTTGGACTTTTTTCATACATTTTGCCGACCCGCCTTAGAAGTGGGTAATAAGAAGGACAAAAATGTTTGAAAAACTATAATTCATGATAGCTATTTTTATCACGCTCATTATGCTTTTGTCAATACCTATTGACTTTCCATAATTGTGCGTCGCCAACTTGCACTTGAAGCGTTATCATGCCCGTTTTTTCAAGGTTGGTGAGTCCTTCCTTAAGTTTATGCTCATTTTCCATAAGGAGCTCGACTGCATTTTGACCTGGAGTGACGTCAGTTACTAAATAGTCTGCGTTTTCGTGGAACTGCAGTATGAAACAGCGTTCTGCGCCACAAGGTGAAGAAATTTTTGGTTCTGTGCAGGTGTCATTTAACTTTTTTCGATTGTGGTTAAGTCCTTGCATTGCCTCTATTAATGCAGGTTTACAGATCGGAAACCTAAGATAGCCATTACGCTCTTTGTATGGCCAAAGAAGATGGATTTCTTTGCGTGCTGATAGTCTGGGAATGAGATTGTTTTGCGCGGCGATTGGAATGTTTGGTGGTACTTTTTTTAGTAGTTCGTTTTTGTCATTAATATCATTATTGAATTGATACAAGTATGGTTTACTCAGTGAATTGAGGGGGAGATGGTACGAATATTGAATGAAACAGAAGCTGCTGAATAGCATGAGCGTAATTACTGGATATATGTATTTTTTGTTTTGTGTAAATTTTGAATGAATGTTTGTACATCCGTCTATGGTTGCCCAAGCTAACAGTGGTGCGAGTGATGATCTATAGTGCATATATATTGAAAGTGTTTCAGGGTGATTATTTCCTAGGATAAAATAGAAGGCGATGTCGCCGATGGCTGCGATTACTGTAATAGGCGCAGCAAGTGGTATAAAGGCATACCAGAGGAAACTTAGGCGCCAGACTTCGAGTTTTTTTGGCGAGTTAATTAATTGCATAAATGCATCCTGAATTGAATGGGGATAGGAAGAGGAAAATCGATAGCTTTCGTGGGTGAAGTGTTCGATTATAGGTTGTATGACTTTGAGTGCAAGGAATAGGAATGAGAGCGAAATGGCGACTAAGGCTGCTCCCAAGCGGCGTCTGCCCTTTAGAAAATATACAATTCCAACTAATGTTATGGTTATAGGGAAACTTTCTTTCATCCCTAGAATTATGAGTAGTAATGCCGCTGCTTTTTTATATTTACGATCTTCGAGACAGAGTAGGAGCCACGGGATTAGGGCGGTGCCAAAAACAACAGAATGAACGTCGTAATTTATTGCAAATTGATACCCATAGAAAAGTAGATAGGAGATTATGAGCATGGTACGCAGATAAATTGGAAATTGTTTACGCTTTGCGAGAATATCCAGAGGGATTGCTGAGAGTCCTACCATAAGTGCTTGCACGATAAGTAAGACTTGTGGATTATTCCAAATCCAATAGAGAGGTGCGAAGAGTGCGAGGCTTGGTGAAAAGTGATTTAGGAGAGCGGATTTGTATTCAATAGTGATAAAAGGATTTTGGAATTGGGAGTAGAGCCAGACTTGTTGGTCATAGATACCAAGGTCGTATCCATAGGTCATGAAGTGGTAATGCCTGAGTAGTGCTAGAAGAATATAGAGGATTGTTATTATGGCTATGAAGATATTTGGAAGGTTATTATAGAGTTTTTTTAGCATCACTTTTTTATTATACCTGATGTTGACTTGTGCTTTTGAGTTCAATATATTGATATTTAGTTAGGCCTCCTTACCCATAAGAACAAGGTGGCCTTTTGTATGCCTTTTTTGTATAATCTTGTGGATATGTTAAAAATACGCAATTTACATGTTTCTGTTGAGAAAAAAGAGATATTGAAGGGTCTAGATTTGCAGGTTGATGCCGGTAAGGTTCATGCAATCATGGGACCGAATGGTTCAGGCAAATCGACTCTGGCGTATGCTTTGGCTGGACATCCTCGTTATACTGTGACCGAGGGTGAAGTAGAGTTTCAGGGTGAGAATTTACTAGAGATGGCTGTTGATGTGCGGGCGAAAAAAGGTTTGTTTTTGAGCTTCCAGTATCCCCAGGAGATTCCTGGAGTGCCTGTAGATTCCTTTTTACGACAAGCAGCTCGTGAGATCGCCCAAGGACGAGACGAGAAACCTTTGACTTTGCTGAAGTTTAAAATTGCTTTGGAAGAAGAGGTCCAGAAGTTGGGAATGAATGTGGGAATGCAGAAGCGAAACTTGAATGAAGGATTTAGTGGTGGTGAGAAGAAGCGGAACGAGATCTTGCAGATGGCTGTGTTAAAGCCAAAGCTTGTGATACTTGATGAAGTGGATAGCGGTTTGGATGTGGATGCGTTGAAGAGCGTTGCATACCGTGTGAAAGAGTATAAAGAAGCGAATCCAGAATCTTCTGTTTTGATAATTACCCATTATATGCGAATTCTTAAATTTCTTGAGCCTGATGTCGTGACGATTGTTTCCAATGGTAGAAATATAAAACAAGGTGGACGAGAATTAAGCGAATATGTGGAAGATAAAGGGTATGAGGGAATTGTTTAAAGATCAATTTGGAAATGAGCATATTAAACCTGATGGTTGTGACGTGAAGCAGCGGTTTTCTGCTCGTGGTGTTTGTATACAGGATGGTCGAGTTTTGGTTGTTAGACCGGAAGGTTCTGATAAGTGGGAAGTGCCAGGCGGGCAAATAGAATCTGGTGAAGATGTGGCGACAGCTATTAATCGAGAGTTTGAAGAGGAAACAGGCTATTCAGTAGTCAATGTTGATCTAACGCCTATACTTGAAGTAAGAAATAATTTTTTTGATGTCGACAATAATATATATTTTGATTCTAAGATAGATTTTTATAAAGTAGTGGCTTTGGGTGATAGAAATGTTGAACATATTTTACAAAATGGAGAATCGGAAATTGTTGAATGGATAGAGGTTACTTCATTGGATACAGATAATTGTAGGCCGTTATCATTACAAGCAATTAAGAAATTGGTACATATATGAGCGAAAATGTTTTGATACATAAAGATAGTTTTGATATCTCAATGCGGTTAGATTTTCCAGAAGGACAGGCGTACCCACTTTACGCGATGCCTCCATCAAAATGGAATCAATTGAGACGTGTGGCTTCTACGTTTATTGATGCCGTAGATAACCAATATCCAGTTGATCCTGAATTAATGTATAGAGTAGATATTCCATTTCAATATGGTAACGGTCCTAAAAGTGTTGGTGATCTTCGATTAACTGTTGCACCTCTTCCATCATTGTTCCTAGCACGGTATTTTTCATCCTTTGATGAAAGGGCTACAGAGATTGCTCCTTACGCGCCGCTTGGATTTAGATCAATTATGGAAGCTGATCTTCGCACTAGAGAAGTTACGCTTAATCCAGCTTATTTTTTGATGAAGGTTGAGTTTTCTAATATTCCACGTAGACTACTTGGCAATGCCGCGTCCACTGGTGAGTCGGATTTGACAGGTAATATCTGGATTCCTCAGGGGAGAGATTTAGCATTTTTGCCAACGCGCGTGGAGGTGTTTGAACATGGTTATAGTGAATCAACTACGGGATTTCAGGATGAATCAGGTGAATTAGTAAATTTATCAGAATATTTGCTATTACCACATACTAATGAAGTAAAAAATATGTCCGTTTCTTTACAAAAAGTTCCCAAGCGGCGTATTAAGGTGGTTAATAATGAGTAATCAAAATCCAGTCGGACAATATCAATACGGTTTTTTTGAGAGTGATGAGAATTATTCAGTGAAGTTGCCGAAGGGTTTGTCGCGCGAAGTAGTGGAAGCGATTTCCAAGTATAAGAACGAACCTGACTGGATGTTGCAGATACGGTTGAAAGCCTACGAGATTTTTTTGAATAAGAAAATGCCTTCGTGGGGTGGAGAACTGTCTGGAATAGATTTTCAAGACATTCATTACTTCTTGCGCGCTTCGGATAAGACAGAACGCAAATGGGAAGATGTGCCGGACGATATTAAACGGACCTTTGATAAGATTGGTATCCCAGAGGCCGAGAAAAAGTTTCTAGCGGGTGTTTCATCACAATATGACTCAGAGGTCGTCTATCATAATTTGAAGGGGCAGTGGGAAGATAAGGGCGTCATATTTACTGACACAGATACCGCAGTTAAAGAATATCCTGAAATTGTTCAGAAATATTTTGGCACGATTATTCCCCCTGGAGATAATAAATTTGCGGCGTTGAATACTGCAGTGTGGAGTGGTGGTTCGTTTATCTATGTGCCCAAAGGTGTACATGTAGATATTCCTTTGCAGGCATATTTCCGAATTAACGCAGCGAACGCAGGACAGTTTGAAAGAACATTGATTATTGCTGATGAGGGATCGTTTGTGCATTATGTTGAAGGATGTAGCGCTCCAATTTACACGACTAATTCTTTGCACTCTGCAGTGGTTGAGATTGTCTGTTTAGCTGGTTCACGTGTGCGGTATACGACAATTCAGAATTGGTCACAGAATGTGTATAACTTGGTCACAAAACGCGCGTTTGTGTATCGAGACGCGACTATGGAGTGGATTGATGGAAACTTAGGTTCAAAATTGACTATGAAGTATCCAAGCGTGTATTTGAAAGAAGAAGGTGCTCGCGGTGAAGTATTGTCTTTAGCTTTTGCTGGTAAAGGACAACATCAAGATGCTGGCGCAAAGGCTGTGCATTTGGCGTCAAATACTACATCGTTAATAACTTCTAAATCTATTTGTAAGGATGGTGGACGTACAACGTATCGTGGACTTTTGAAGGTGAATAAAAATTGTAAGAATGTGAAGTCGACCGTGAAGTGTGATGCGTTGGTTTTGGATGATCATTCTATTTCGGATACGTATCCGACGATGCATATTGATGAGCAGGATGTAACAATCGGACATGAGGCGAGTGTTGGAAAACTTGGTGAAGAGCAATTGTTTTATTTAATGTCTCGTGGATTATCTGGTGACCAAGCTGCTGCGATGATTGTTCAGGGTTTTGTTGAGCCTATTTTGCGAGAACTCCCAATGGAATATGCTGTTGAAATGAATCGGTTGATTCAAATGGACATGGAAGGCAGCGTCGGTTAGTCTTATTCGTATCGTAATGCGTTTAGCGCAGATATTTTTGTAGCTCGACGTGCAGGGTAAATTCCTGTTGCAATTCCTACTACTAGTGAGAGCACAACAATTATTGTTATAAAGAATGGAGGGATATAGGCAATATCTAGATATCCTGCTCCTTTTGATAATCCTATAAGACTCAAAATAACTCCTAAACCTTCACCTGCAACATAGCCAGTTAATAGTCCAAATAATCCTCCAAAAATACCCATCATCATTGATTCCGTAAGAAATAGTTCTCGAACTTCGGATGATCTCATTCCCATTGCTTTCATGAGTCCAACTTCTCGTGTACGTTCAAGGAGAGATACGGTTAATGTATTAAACATGCCAAGCGACGCAATTGAAAGTGCAACCATTCCAAGTAACGCTAAAATAGTTCGTGCTGTACCGAATATACTGTTAATCTGGGCAACTGTATCCACGACCGATTGCGTACCATATCCCAACCCTTCTATTTGTTTGCGTAGCTTAGGAAGATCTTCCTGAGTTTTAGCAACAAGTTTTATCTGTGAATAATTGATTACACCTAGATTACGAAGATCTACGAATGGTACGTAGAAGTATGGCGTTTTATCATCAGGGATAACACCGACTATTTTATAGGGAGCGGGCACTGATTCTGCCTTATCATCTTTACCGTCAAGCTGGTTGCCTGTTAAGACAAAAGATGCGTCAAATGTTTTACCTACTGCTTCGGATTCCTTTAGTCCTAGGACTTTTAACATTGCATAATTAACAACGGCTTCTTTTACCGAAGAAGATGAAAGAGCAATCTTTTTAACTGGTTTTTCTGATAGTATTCCAGATTCTGATGCTAATTGAGCCATGATGGCAGCATCTCCGGATGCCGTTGATTCTTGCGTTTCCGTGAGACTACCTGATCCAGTAGACTCGGCAAGTACTTCAGAAAAGGTCACACCTAAAACAGCAGGATCATCTGGATTCGGTTCTGAAACTGCTAAAAAAGTGGATGCAACGTATCCTGCAACGCGTTTTCCAAAGCCATCTGTATCAACCCGTTTTAAATATTTTCCATCAACACATCCAGTTTCAGTATCACTGCAGGCTTTGTTGTCCCAGATCTCTATTTCAGCGGATATCCATCTACTTAGTTTGTTTCCATTATCATCTGTATTAGGAGATGTGTCGTCAGGGTAATAATCGCCCCAGACCTCACTGCCGTAAGTTATTTCCTCTGATCTTCGAGCATAGCCAAGTATTCGTGATGTGCTTGTTGGTTTTTCGCGGATTTTTACCCATACATCTGGATATACTTGAAACGAGACTTTTCGTATTGAATCTCCGAGAACTCCACTTGCGCTTGATTCTTTTATATCTTTGTTGTCTGGCAACGTTGATACCGCAGAAACTAGATCGTTGCTTTCAAATATCTTACCTTCAACTGGTTGTACTGCTGATTGTTTGAGATAGCTAGCGGTTACCCCATAGACTGCCATATCTGAAACAGCATTATTAAAAGTTATTTTTCCTACGGCTGATATTTGTGGGAGAACAAGTTTTGTATTAGGTAATGCTTCGAGATCAGAGATGGTTTTGTCATTAATTTGGACTTTTCCACCTGGTTGTGGAACGATATCTGCTTGCTGCATTTCATCAAGACGTGCAACGCGTGTAGTTACCAAGTTTTGAATCCCATATCCTATTGATACTAGAAAAACTATTGCACCAATTCCGATCGACATGCCGCTTATTGTAATAATGGAGCGAGTAATTTTTGAACGCATGTTGCGAATTGCTAATTCAATTAAATCAGAGCGCATAATGGTTCCCTTACCTGGTCGGTCAAACAATTTAATTGCTTGATCGTATGACCGACCGATAATTCGCTCGATTAGAGCAATAAGTTTTTTGGGTAGGAATGGCATACGGAGAATGTTTACGACAAGCAATGAATTTAGGAGATACGCTGCTAGAAGAAACTGAAACGTCAAAAGGTTAAGAACAATGAGTCCTGTTTTTTTTAGAAATGATAGAATTCTCATCCTGACACCTCGATTTTCTTAACGGGTTCTAGAGTATCTGTTCCTCTTTTACCGTGTACTTCGCTGTCTAACTTCAATTTCGCATCGCCACTGACTACGTCTACAACCTTGCCGTCTAACATACGGACTGCGCTTCGTGCAAATTTGGTGTATTCAAGATCGTGGGTAACCATGATAATTGTTTTTCCTTTTTTTGATAAATCTGCCAGCATGGTCATGAGATGCTGACCAGATTCGTAATCAAGATTACCTGTAGGTTCGTCTGCAATAATAATCTCGGCGTCATTAATCAGGGCGCGGGCAAGTGCCACACGTTGTTGTTGTCCTCCAGATAGTTCGGTTGGTTTATGGTTTAACCAATTTTGCATACCTACTATACTCAGTAATTCCCATGCTTTTTTAGCGCTTTCAATTTTATTCATGCCAACAAGAGCTAACGGGAACGCTACGTTTTCCATGACGTTTAATGATTTAATCCAGTTTGGTTGCTGATAGACCATTCCAATATGTTTTTTACGAAATATAGATCGGTCGTCTTCTGTGGGGTGTTCTTGATATAGATTTGTACCTAGTATGAACACATCGCCAGTTGAAGGTGGTTCTAGTCCTAAAATTGTATGGAGCAATGTAGATTTTCCACAACCTGAGGGTCCGAGAATAAGCGTAAAATCTCCACGCTCTACTTCGAAAGATATATCTTTTAGGACAGGAAGCTCCTGTACTCCAAGGTGAAACGATTTCGCAATATGTGATACCTGAATGATACTATCCATACAATTTTTAATTACCTTGGTGCATTAATAAATCCAAAGATTCCTTGTAAATTTGTTATAACTAGATCTAGTGCACTGTCTGACGCCTTTGGTGTAATAGTAACTGTATCAACGGAGCTTCCCGCATTTCCCACTGAGTCTTTAGATAGGGCACGAAGATGATAGACACGTGATGGAGTTAGCCCAGATATAACTATAACGTGATTTGTAGTAAGGTTCGTATCTTCCTGAGATTTCTGGCTATATGTGGTACCCGTGCCTTCACCGAACTCGACCTGTGAGGTTGAATTCTCATCCGTATTCCATGATACAACTAATTGTGCAGTTTGTTCTTGAGAGCTTCCACCACGAACTGCTTGAGTGCTGCCTTCGACGCGCATATCTTGGATCTGTGGTGGGCGAGTATCTGTTGCTGTTGTGAATTTTTGAGGTTCGGATGCAGCTTCGTTTCCAGATTTATCTCGTCCTTTTACTACTAGGCTATAGTCGCGCTTTGGTAGCAGATTACGCAATACCACTCGGTGTTGCTTCACTAGGGTGACATTAACTTCGTCTCGAGCGGCGCCTGCATCATCACTTGGATAATAGGTAACTATTGAGGATGTTTCAGTATTGGTAGTCCAGGTAATTAGCGCAGTCGTTTGGGCGGTTCCCCGGACTTCTTGAATACGTACATTTGCAATCTTAGGGCGGGGAAGTGTTTCAAAACTTAATGTACTTCCTTCGTATTCATTATCTTCGTTATCAAATCCGTTAATCTTATAAAAATACTTAGTACCATATAGAAGAGTATCAATATTCAAGGTGTAGGTGGATTCTGACGTAGAGGTAGCTAATTCCTTTACACCTCCAAACGCAGTTGTGATTCCATAGTACACTTTCACTTTTGATGAGCCTTTCAATTTAAACTCTAAGTCTACGTCGGTCAAACCTGCTCGCTTTAGTTTGGGATCAGTTACTGTTGGTGCTGAGTCAGTAGCGAATGTTTTTTCGGAGGATATTCCTGTATTACCGTCTTCGTCTGTCCATTTAGCTTTGTAGTAGTAGGTTGTTCCAGGAGTTAGTTCAGATAAAGTAATTGAGTGATCGTCTGTTTGAGTTGAATTTGATGGTTCAGAAGTGAAGTATGATCCTGAGGTTGTACCATATGCAATTTTTGAGTCAGAATCGCGATCTGTGACCCAACTTATCACCGCTTTCTTGGTAGTAATAGCTGAAACCGTTGGACCAGAAGATAATCCAGCAGCTTCGGTATACTTGCCAGTTGGTACCAATGAGACTGAACTTGAAAACGCGCCACAGTTATCAACGCTATCGCAGGCTTTAATCTTATAATAATATTCTTCTTCCTCTAAGTCAGTATCTACGTAAGACAGGCCTGTTGTCGAGGAGATTAAAGAATAGGTTGAATCATCTGTCGATCTATGTATTTTGTAACTTGAAATACCTGATCCTGTATCGCTAGGTGCATTCCAAGATAGCGCTAGTCGCCATGTTTCAGAACTTTTAATTGAGATATCTCCAATATCTAGATTCTGTGGAATTCCAGGTGCCGAGGTATCGGCAGTAAAGGTAACGCTTGTATAGGAGCCATAGTTAATAGAGCCGCCTGCCGTTGCAGGGTTTTTTGCCACCAAGTAAAATGTATTAAGTCCGACTTGAGTAGCAAACGAACTTGCAGAAAGTGATGTCGCGCCTTCGCTGGTAAATGTACACGAGTTAAGTGTCGGCAAGGTATTGACTGTATAACAATAGGTTAATTCATCTTCATCCCCAGAGAAGGTAATAGGAGGATCCCAGGAGAATGCAAATGAGTTAGTGGTACTTGAAGAGGGTGTAACCGCTAAGAACTGAGGTAGAGAAGGACCTTCGCCGCCAAAGTAGTAGGTTGCAGTAGTTTCGGAGCTAATATTACCCGAAGTATCAATCGTTCTTAGATAAAAAGTATTTGCATCAGTTTGATATGCAGCATTCGGAATATTAATGCTGGTTGATGCTGTCGTTGACGACCAGTCAGATAGCGATCCTGACGCAGTTGCAGTTTTGTATTGATAGCCTGCAATTCCAGACGAACCGTCAGTTCCTGCTGGCCAAGAAAAGGTAAAATCATTAGTTGCCGAGTATCCGGCAGGACTTATCGTAATCGATGCAGGATTTGTTGGAGCAGTGCTATCAAACTTGTATGTGAAGGCAGACCAGATAGAGCTCACATTCTGTGCATTATCACGAGCTCGGATTCTCAAATAATAGGTAGATCCGCTGGATAAACTTGATGCAGTAAATGTTGATGCAACTTGAAAATTTCCTGCTGTTTGTGGATCTGCTGTATTGTCAGTGCCAAAATAAACATAATATCCCCAAATACCAGAGCCGTCAGTGTCGGTCGCGCCACTCCATGAGAAATAAGGACCACTATGCGTATACCATGTATTTGTAGTAATGGCTGAACCGGCTAATGCAGATAAAGACGTTAATGTATCAGGTGCAACGGGAACAGTAGAGTCATGCACTGCGCCAATTGAAACGCTATTGAGCGTAACTTGTTGCGTGCCATCACCATCTAGTACCGCTTGCCACAGAATACCTCCTGAGCCTGCAGTCAGTGTACTAATATTTGTATCGATGGTGCTTGCATCATTTACTTGCGCCGTTGAAGCTGATGTTGTCCAAGTACCTCCACTATAATATTTCCAAGTAGTGCCGCCATCAATGGATAATCTATAATTTATTGATCCACCATTGGTAGTTTCTGACACGGTAAAGTCATCAAAGTTTTCAACTCCTGAAGTAAAAACTGCGGCCGTTGGTTGGACAGTTTGAGCTGCTGCAGTATAAGGAGAAGTCGTAAATGTAGTTCGTGCTGTGTCAGAAAGGCGAAGTTCATCAATCAGTCCTTGGAAATAGCCTTGTGCCTTACCGGATTCTCGGCTGGCATAGGTAGTGCCAAGCAGCAAACTATGCGCAGTGTCCGGAATGGTGACTGAGGCACTTGTCGAGTTGTCTTGAACTCCGTCAATAAAGATTTTCATGGTCGATCCGTTATAAGTAGCTGCAACATGGTGCCAGCTTGTATTTTGAGAAGCGGTGCTTGATTGCATGTACGCATTATTCCCATAGGACCAGATTGCTGCATCAACATTTTGTGTATTGCCCAATCCTGCGTACAGTTTTCCTTGATACACACTAAAACTCTGAACTTCTTCAACAATGTTATCCCATCCTGAGTTTAAGCTGTCTCCACCAATCTGAGACCAAGTTCCACTTCGGTATCTCCAGACCTCACCTTCACCGGTGCCGTTTCCAATGCCTGCGTAGAGATCGCCGTTGTAAGCAACAAGAGTTCTGACGCGCTCGTAAGTTCCCGATGTCCATCCAGAATTTAAATCATCTCCACCAATCTGAGTCCAGGTACTTCCATTGTATGACCAAACCTCAGCATCTCCCGTGCCAGTTCCAAGACCAGCATACAGCACACCATTCAGAGGGATCATGCTGTCGACATGCTCAAAATTGCTTGAATCCCAGCTGGAACCCACCGTATCTCCGCCGATCTTCGCCCAAATAGATCCATTCCAAGTCCAGACTTCTGCTTCTCCTGCGGTCAAACCAAGTCCAACATATAACTGACCCGCATACATGGCCATTGATGTAATTCGGTCAAAGCCAGTAGTCCATCCAGAGTTTGTACTATCTCCACCAATTTTCCCCCATATAGTACCATTCCAACGCCAGACTTCAGCATCATTGGCACTCAATCCAAGTCCAGCATACAGATAGGTTCCATCGGTCGCCAATGTATTTACTTCTTCATAGTTAGTCGTCCATCCGGAATTCAAATTATCGCCGCCAATTTGTGTCCAAGCACTACCGTTCCACGACCATACTTCAGCTTCATTAGCCGAAGAGCCAAGACCAACATACAGTGTGCCATTATGACTGATCATTGAGAGCACATCCTCGTACGTATTGGCTGTCCAGCTGCTATTTATGCCTTGTCCTCCAATCAAGGTCCAAGTACTTCCATCATATCTCCAAACTAAGGCGTTACCAGCACTGCCAGTTGTACCAGTACCTGCATACAAATAAGAACCAGAAACTGTCATGACATTAGCAGCCTGCAATCCTCTAAATCCCCAGCTCGAATTGATATAGTCACCGCCAATTTGCGTCCAACTGCCGCTGGCAAAGCTCCATACTTCGCCGGTGCGCCCAGCATTTCCTGAGGTAATACCTGCATACAGAGTCGTGCCAATAAAATGCATGGTGTCAACGATAGTATGAGTAGTACTGGTAAAGCTGGAGTTTGTGCCATCTCCACCAATTTTGCTCCAAGTAGTGGTCCCTACAGTGAGTTTCCATACCTCATTGTCTCCTCCAGAAGCACCCAAACCAGCGTACACATCTGTACCGTCATTCTTAAGCGTGTAGACACCTTCATAATTAGTAGTCCAGCCAGAGTTCAAACTATCTCCACCGACCTGTGTCCAAGCAGAACCATTCCATGACCACACTTCTGCCTCGTTAGCCGTCGTCCCCAGTCCAGCGTACAGGATGCCTCCAACATACGTCATACTTAGTCCAAATTCATACGTCGCATCTGCCCAACTAGAATTAATTGCGTCTCCGCCGATTCGTGTCCAAGCAGTTCCATTCCATCTCCAGATTTCAGCATCTCCAGCCGTCGCGCCCAAAGCTGCGTATAAGTATGTGCCATCGTGCACCATACTGTAAGCATATTCAAAATTAGTAGTCCAACCAGAGTTGGTGCTGTCGCCACCAATCTTGGTCCAAGCACTACCATTCCACGACCACACTTCTGCATCGTTAGCAGTTAGTCCAAGCCCAGCATAGAGGGTCGATCCTTGCCAGACGAGTGAGTACACACCTTCATATGTATTAACCGCCCAAGATGAGTTAACTGCGTCGCCACCGATTTTACTCCACGTTCCTTCGGATACATCATATTTCCAGACCTCAGCGTCACCCGCAGTTATACCCAAACCTGCATAGACATCTGTTCCATCGCTGGCCAGGGATAGCACGCTTTCAAAAGTCAAAGACGCCCAGCCAGAGTTAAGTCCATCTCCACCCACCTTAGTCCAAGTCGAACCACTTCTGCGCCAGACTTCAGCATCACCAGTAGCATTTCCTAGCCCTACATACAAATCTGTCCCAACTGAAGTCATTGCATGCGCTGCTAACTGACCATCGAGATCCCAGCTTCCATTGACATCATTTCCAGCTACTTGGGTCCAGGATGTTGCAGATGAATTAGCTAATTCATAGGTTAATTTACCTGTTTCATTGTCGTAGTAAAGTTGGTATTGGCCTTTGTCGACTACACCTTGGCGCTGTGAGTGACTGCCTGCCGAAAAAGAAGAATCAAACTTTGTCCAAGCCTCAACAGTATTTGACGAGCTTAGTGAAAGTGAAGCTGAATCGGCAACCGATACGCTTGATGTCGATCCGTTAAAATCTGCCGCATTGTTAAAGTTTCCTGTAGCAAAAGTTAGATTGCTGGCTGTTGCTGCGTTGGCGTTGCTCGATGAATCAGTGGGGTTTCCGGAGGACTCATCAAAGTGAAAAAGAGCTGCAGTGTTTGCTGCATCAGAATAATTTTGTACTTTTAGTTTTGCACTAGATCCTGCTACTTCGGCTAATGATGTGTCAGAGAGGGTATAGTCACCACTTGTGGAAAAATTCCAGGATTGTGTAGAGTCTGAAGCAAATGCAAATGGGATTAATATTTTTGTAACAGTTACATATGAGCCGATTATTGCTCCAATCGATAACATTACTGCACCAAACAAATTAAATCGTATTCGGGAAATTACCATCTGTTTTTTAAACAAAAAGTTAGCGATTTTTTTTAGTGCAAATGTTACTTTTTTGATTGGTTCATGTGTGTATTTTAGGCAATGTTTCTTCATTGTATCTACTATAAGTTTTTTCTTCACATTGTTCAATACGACAGCCCTTGTTGCAAGTTTGCCGTCAAATTTGTTATTATGATAATAACAAATGTTGTTACTGGAGGAGCATTTATGAAAACGCTGGAACCAATGAAATTGCGCGAAGAAAGTTTGAAAATGGACGGTATTAGCGAAAAGACTATGACCGAACATTACAAACTGTATGAAGGCTATGTAAAGAAATATAATGAGATAACTCAGAAATTGAAGGCTTTGACAGATGAGGATTATGCAGCTGCAAATCAGGTTTATTCGTTGATCCGTGAATTGAAAATGGAGCTTACGTTTGCAATCGGCGGCGTTAAGAATCATGAGATTTATTTCAGTCATTTAGGTGGAGCTGGTGGTCGACCAGAAGGTGGACTGTTGGACCAGATTGTTAAAGACTTTGGTTCATTTGAGAACTGGGAAAAGGATTTGAAAGCGACTGCTATTGGTGCGCGAGGCTGGGTATGGCTTGCGTATGATCATGATTATGGATATTTGTTTAACTATCTGGGCGATGCGCAGAATACATTCCCTGTATGGAACGCGACTCCTGTTTTGGCTTTAGATACATATGAGCATGCTTATTTTATTGATCATGGTGCAGCTCGCGCAAAGTATATTGAAGCATTTTTGAAGAATTTGGATTGGAAAAAGGTAGAAGAGAATTGGGAAATTGTTGTTGGATGTGGGTGTGATGAAACTGAAGAAGGCTGTGCGTGTGGAGGTGAAGGTTGTGGCTGTGGAGGCAATTGTGGTCATTAAAGCGAGATTTTTTATTATACTTGAATTGAATAAGCAGGGCGACTGAGAGGTCGCTCTTTTTTTGTCTTATTCAGGGAGGAGCCTATTATTATGCACAATGATGACGTTCATGGCGATCGAGAGATTGCGGAAATCATAGCTGATATGCAGGAGGAGACAAAAGGCGCTGGTTTAGATCAGCCCTCTCACTCATTTCTTTTTTTGGAGCCGATCCAGGAGGAGCCTCGAAGAGAGTCTAAAAACTAGCTTGTTCTTGTGATATGATTCATAGTTATGAATAGTGAAAAAATATTGCTAACAGGGGCAGGTGGGTATATTGGTTCTCATGCAGCGCATGTCTTGCTTGAAAATGGTTATGAAGTTGTTGGAATAGATAATTTCTCGACAGGATATAAAGAGCCTTTAGCATATCTAGAGAGCGTATTTGGAAAAGAGAAATTTCGATATTATGATGTGGATTTGACTGATAAGATTCGGGTTGTGGAGGTATTTGAGAAGGAATCTGGTATTAGTGCTGTAATGCATTTTGCTGCTTCGTGCAGTGTGAATGAATCTGTTGAAAATCCCTATAAATATTTTACTAACAATGTTTTATGCTCTCTGAATTTGCTTGAAATAATGAAGGACCGAGGAGTAAAGCGGTTTGTGTTCTCTTCGACGTGTGCTTTGTACGGAAGTCCAGAATACATGCCAGTTGATGAAAAGCATCCGACTCATCCCGAGAGTCCGTATGGTGAGTCAAAGTTGATTGCTGAACAAGTAATCCATTGGTATGGTAAATTGTTTGGTATTTCTTACACAATTTTGCGCTACTTTAATGTGTGTGGGGCGCTTGAGAGTGGTGAGCTTGGCGATTCGAAGCGACCGTCCTCTTTGTTGGTGCAGAATGCGGTGCGGGGTGCGCTGGGCTTGCAACCTTTTGAATTGACGTGCGGAAAGGTGAATACGCCTGATGGAACGCCGATTCGCGATTATATTAATGTAGTTGATTTGGCTGGCGCGCATATGGCTGCTCTGAAGTATTTGAGTAATGGTGGGGAGAGCGATTTATTTAATCTGGGAACTGGAGTAGGGAGCTCGGTTTTGGATATTGTGAAAGCAGTACAGAAAATAACTGGTGTGTCGTTTGATCTGAAACAGGGTGAAGCCCGAAAAGGTGAGTCTGAGAAGATTGTTGCTGATACTACCAAAGTTTCTTCTAAGCTTGGGTGGAAGGCTTCACGATCGCTTGAAGATAGTGTGCGAGCTCTTGAAACTTGGTACAAAAAGCATCCGAATGGGTGGAGTAGCTAGTTCGTTTTTGGCTTATTATAGCCGTTTGGTATAATGTATTCCATGAATAAAAAATTAAAGGTTGCAGTGGGGATGTCTGGTGGGGTCGATTCTGGCGTATCGGCCAAGCTTCTTGTGGATGCTGGGTATGATGTGGCTGGGGTGCATCTGCATTTTTGGGCAGAGTATGACCCGTCGATGGGCCGTGAGAATAAGTGCTGCTCTACTGAGAGTTTGATGGCTGCTCGCAAGACATGTGACATGCTTGGAATCCCTTTTTATACCTTTAATTTTGAAGATATCTTTAAAGAGACTGTGGTGGAGTATTTCTTGAAGGAGTTTAAGGAACTGCGCACGCCGAATCCTTGTGTGGTATGTAATCGAAAAATTAAGACTGGACGATTGGTGAAATATGTGCAAGGTTTGGGTTTTGATATGCTTGCGACTGGGCATTATATTAAGCTGGTTGAGAAAAATGGCGAGCAATATAATTCAGTGAAGTTTGATGATATGGAGAAGCGACGAGAAATATTGGAGAAATATCCAGAGCACGACCCGATGTTTTTGATGATGGGTGATGATGAGAAGAAGGATCAGTCGTATTTCTTATATACGATGAAGCAAGAAGACTTGGTTCATTTAGTATTTCCTCTAGGTGAGATGGTGAAGGATGATGTGCGAAAACTGGCTGTCGATTGGAATTTGCCGGTAGCTACTTCCAAAGAGAGTTTTGATATCTGTTTTATACCGGGAGATAATTACCGAGATTTTTTGATGCGACATATGCCTGAGTATGTGAACCCGGGAGAAGTGGTCGATACTACTGGTGAGGTGATAGGCAAGCATGAAGGGTTGCCGTTCTATTCAATCGGACAGCGACGTGGTTTTACTACGAATAAAATTGTTCCGTATTACGTAATTGGTTTTATTAAAGAGAAGAACCAATTGATTGTGGGAAAGGGTGGGGAGACTGAGCGGGCAGAATTCACGGTTCATTCTCATACGTTTGCTGATGTGATTGATGATGGCGCGGAGTGTGATGTGCGATTGCGACATATGGGTGGTTTTAATCCAGCGGTAATCGAGAATCGCGATGGGACGTATGTCGTGAAGTTGAAAACTCCACAGCGAGGGATAACTCCAGGGCAGAGTGCTGTGATGTATAAGGATAGGGTTTTACTTGGTGGTGGAGTTATTGATTCGGTTTTGTAGTTTTCGCGTTTTTGTTTAATTCTCTAATAACGTCTCTTGCCGTCTTTTTTATTCTTCTTTTCTCAACTGGTGAGAGTGGCGCTTCAGGGTTTTGGTATTTGCATACTCTAAGCGTATACATAAGCTGAAGCTCTATTCGTAGGGTTCTGGGATCTCGTTCAATGCGCGGCATCTTATTTTTTCACCTCCTCTAATAAACTTTTTATTTCTTCAATTCCTTGTAGCCAGAATTTTTTGTCCGTTATATCGACGCCCATTTTACTAAAGATTTCTTGAGGCGATTCGGAACTACCTGTTTTGAGGAATTCCTTAACGTTTTTTATGAATGCTTTGTCTTTGCGGACGCTGTTTTGAAGCGATTTTGAGATAAGTAACCCACCGGCGTAGGAATACACATAGAAGAATGAACGGATGTGTGACCAATATACCCACCAATACTGTGCCCAATCTGGTTGATCGACAGCTGGACCCATGTATTCGGTCATATGTTTTTGGAAGATCTGACCAATTTCATCTTTGGATAAATATCCTTTTTCTCTAAATTGTTTGTGGAGTTCTTGTTCAAACCTATAGCAACCTATTTGACGGAAAATGGTGGAAATATCGTCGTTGAGCTTCATGACGAGAAGTGACTTTTTGAGTTCTGGGTCGGCTTCTTTGAGTAGTTCTTCGAGCACAAAGTCTTCCATGAATGTGCTTGCTACCTCGGCTGTACCCATTGGCGTGTCGTAGTTGAGTGAATTTTCTTTTTGTTTCATGAGTTCGCCGTTGATGGCGTGACCGAATTCGTGTGCGATGGTGAGCACGTCAGATAATTGTTCTGTATGGTTGAGGAACACAAAGGTTGGAGTGGATGGTCCGTAATATGCACAGAACGCGCCGCCGCGTTTGCCTTTTTTAGGGAATGCATCGACTTGGCCGTTTTCGATCATGCGCGTAAAAATTTCTGCAAATTCAGGATCGAGATTGTGGAGTACTTTGTGGACAAGTTCGACTGATTCTTCAAAAGTATATTTTTTATCTACGTCACCGTATGGAACGTTCCGTTCGTTGTATGCAAGTTTGTCGACTCCCATAAGTTTCGCTTTGAGCTGATAAAACTCATGAGCGATTTGGTTGTTTTCTGAAACTGCTTGGATAAGCGTGTCGACTATTTCAGGTGAGATGTCTTCAGAAACTAAGCGCATAGTATCTGGACGATCTGCTCCGCGAAGCTCGTCGTTAATTTTTTTATCTTGGAGTATGGAGTTCATTTCCTCTACAGCAACATCAGCGTGTTTTTGGAGAATGTGATTGAACTGACTGGTTGCAATATCACGGACTTCTTTGTTTAAAGACATCGATGCCAGGGTGAGGATTTCTTCAAATGATTTTGTTTCCTTGTTGCCGTCTTCGAGAAGGACTTCGCCTTCCTCTTTTGATATGAACGTTGAAGTCATGCGTACCCAATTGGAATGAGCAGGTGCTGATTTGAGAGTCAGAATTTTTTCTTCAGCTTCGGACAATGTGTATTTGGCTACGTCAAAGAGTTTTTCAAGAAAATGTTTGTATAGTGCAAGCTCAGGTGACTGCAGAAATTCTTGCTGCTTCGTTGTTGGAATTTTAGCTAATCGAAGCGTAAAGAATTGTGTATCGTTTCCAAGTTTGTGTGCGAGCTCTGTGATCTGGTTTTCTTTTGCTTTGAGATTTGTATCGATTGAATCCTGCTGAGTGCGGAGGTGAAAATATATTCCTGGTTTGCCATATGTGCCGAAATGGTCGTTGTATGCGTCGTAATCATCGAGAGCTTCTTTGAGAGTTTTTGGATTTTCAAGCCAGTCAGTACGATTTTGCCATTTAGTGACGAACTTGTCTGTTTCCTTAATTAGCTCTTGTTTGTCTGTTTCAATCTTTGGATCGGAGTCGCTGTTATAGTATGAGGAAAAATCCCAGGAGGTTTTGATGTTCATAGGTCTATTATACCTTAACGAAGCAGATTTTGGTTTGAATTTTGCTCAATAGGTTCTTTCAGACGGCGCTGTGCTGCATGTCTTGCAAGTATTAAGGTCGCATGATTACACGACTCTTTATTTAACTCATTTTGTACCGTGCTTTTTGCACCGGTTACTATTTCATGGTTGAGAGTTGTTGCGAGCTGGCAATGTCCCAAATTACTGCATGTCTCCCTAAATTTGCAGAGTGCTCCAGGTCTGAATGTTGGTGATTCTGTAGTCATCGTAGGTAGGATTCTACCTGGAGTGAAAGAAGTTAGCAAGTTTGATGTACTTTTTGTGATTATTGACTCATATTTTTGCTCGGGTTACAGTAGGTGTATGCCTACTCAGACACATTATGTGAAGCCTCAGGTCAATCAATCCTCGCTTGATTCTTTGGAGGATCATATTATCCAGCATCCTCAAAAAGAGTCTTTTTATGATTCTCCAGCGTTTTTGGTGCTGCTTTTTGTCTGTATAGCGGTCGTAGGTAGCTTGCTTGGCGCGCTACTGGCGTTATAATCCCTTTTTTTAGTATAATTTGGCGATGAATAGTTCTACTGAACAGCTAGATGTCTTGGATGAGCGCGGTCAGAATACCGGTGTTGTTAAGAATCGAATCGAAGTGCATACTGAGGGTCTTTGGCACAGGACAGTCCATTTGTGGATCGTGAATACCTACGGTGATATATTTTTGCAAAAACGATCTGCAGATTTTTATCTTAAGCCGAACCTGATGGAAGCGACAGTGATCGGACATATTTCAGCTGGTATGACTGCTGAAGAGACTGTGGTCAGAGAGGCTATGGAAGAGGTCGGGCTTACGATTCCTGTTGACCAGTTAGAGTTTCTGATGACGGATAAGACGAGCTTTAAGGGTTCAACGAAAAAAATACCTGAGTATATCAATAACGAGTTTCATGATGTATATATTTGGAAGAGCGATGTAAATCTGTTTGATTTTAAGTTTGATACACAGGAGATGAATGGTTTGGAATTGGTAACACAGAATGACTTTGGAAGAATGATTTATGAACGTGATGATCGGCTAGTACCACAGTGGAAAGAGTATGAAACGCTTCTGTGGTATTTAGGAGGAAAATAATGTTTCGCGTACTGTTGTATTACAAATATGTAAAAATTGAAAATCCGCAAGCTTTGCGGGATAGTCAGTTTGCGCTTTGTGAACGTCTTGGCTTACATGGACGTATTTTGCTTGCTGAAGAAGGATTGAATGGTACTGTCTGTGGGAGTGTGGAAGCATGTGAAGAGTATAAGCGCGAGATATGTGCCGATGTGCGATTCGCTGATATGGAGTTCAAGGAGAGCGACTCAGAGGAACAGGTGTTTCCTAAATTGCGTGTCGTGGTACGGGAAGAAATAGTGACGTTGGGTGTAGGTACTACTGTGAGTGCTGATGAAGCTGCTGAATATATTAGTCCCGAAGAGTTAAATGCTTTGATGCACAGCGGTGAGGAATATTATTTGGTCGATGCGCGCAACAATTATGAGTCGATGGTAGGAAAATTTCGTAATGCGATCACACCAGATATTCATAATTTCCGTGATTTCCCACAAGCGCTTGTTGAGATGGCTCATTTGAAACAGAAAAAGATTGTGACGTATTGTACTGGTGGCGTGCGGTGTGAGAAAGCTTCAGCTTTGATGAAGAAGATGGGTTTCGAGGATGTGAAACAGTTGCATGGTGGAATTGTGACGTACGGCAACGAGTTCCCAGACGATGGTTGGGAGGGTAAGTGTTATGTGTTTGATAAACGAATTGCCGTGGACGTAAATTCTCCTGATAAGGAAGTGCTTGTTTCAACTTGTGTGCATTGTGAAGAAAAGAGCGCGCGGATGATTAACTGTTCCAATGTGTTGTGCAATAAGCAGATCGTGTGTTGTGAAGCATGTGATACTAAATTCCAGGGTGGATGTAGTGTGGAGTGTGGGCAGAAGAGTCGTTACTTAACCTCATCATAATTTTGTACATATTTAACTATTGTTGGAATGCTTGCTGCAATCGGAAGAGCTATAAATGCGCCGACTATACCTGCTATTGATCCACCTATCAGTACGGCAATGAAGCTAAGTGCTGGAGAGAGGTTAAGAGCTTTGTTATAGATATTAGGTGAGAGAATATTGTTTTCAATTTGTTGATAGATGATGAAAAGTAGGAGTGTCAGAACTCCAGCTGTGGGGTTGACTGCGAACGCGATGATGATAGCTGGGATCGCACCGATGATTGCGCCGATCAGTGGAAGCATATCAACAAGGGCGGCAAAGAGAGCGAGTGGAGCAGCATAAGGGACGCCGATAAGTAATAGTCCAATGAATATAGATATTCCGCAGACTAGTGAGATAAGAAGATTCCCTCGAATATATTGACCGTTAATTTTAGTGAGCTCTTCCGTGAGCTTTTCTGCTTTGGTGCGACTGCCCTCTGGAATTATGGAAAGGATGAGTTCATTAAGACGTTTGGAGTCGATTAGGAAATATAGGGTTAAGAATATAATCGTAAAGAACGTTCCCACGAAGTTTGTGATTTTTGATGTTGATTGGACTACGTAACTTGCAGCATTTTGTGCGTATTGAGTGAGGTCAATATCGCGCAAGGTTGGTGGAAGGACGGTGGATTCTTTGACTGCTCTGTCGACTGTTCTAACTATTTCTGGGAATTGCTGAACGATTCCAGGAAGAATCGTGAAGAGAATAATTATGATCGGCAATATGAGCGTAAGAACTACAAATATTGATGAAAGAGTTATAGAAATCCGCTTCTCGGCTAGCTTCATAACGATAGGATAGAAAGCGGCGGCGAGCATGATTGATACGAATATCATTAGTAAGGTGCCGTAAAGCTGCCAGGCGAGATAAATTGCGGATATTGTTATAACTACGCGCGCTATTGCGTGCCAGCTGAGAGGGTGCTCTGTTTTGCTCATTGAATTCATTTTACCATACTATAGTACAATGAGTTTAAATTAATGAGATTGGAGGCCGCGTATGTATATTCCATCTGATGATGTTTTGAAAAAGTATTCTGACTTGCTGATTAAGTTCGCACTGGGTGGCGGAGAGGGAATTAAAAAAGGTGAGGTGGTTGTAATTGCAGTGCCTGAATCTGCAAAGGCTATGGTGCGGTTTTTGCGACGAGCCGTGTTGGAAGCCGGTGGTCATGCTATATTTATGAATTACTTTGATGATGTAGGTGCACGTGAGTTTTATGAATTGGCAAGCGAGGAGCAATTAACTTTTTTTGCAGATAAATATTATCGCGGGATCGTGGATCAGGCTGACCATACAATGCGGATTTTGTCAGAAGCGGATAAATATGAGCTGCAGGGCGTGGATAGTAAAAAATTAATGACGCATAGTAAAGCTATGAAACCGTATCAGGATTGGCGATTTGAGAAAGAAGGAGAAAGGAAACTTACGTGGACCTTGGCCAGTTATGGTACTGAGCTTGAGGCGAAGGATGCAGGGATGAGTCATGAGGAGTATTGGAGTCAGATAATTAAAGCTTGTTACTTAGATTTGGACGATCCGATAGCTAAATGGAAAGAGATATTTCACGAGCAGGAGCGGTTGAAGAAGACTTTGAATGATATGAAGATTGAGAAAGTGCATGTGAAGTCTGAAAATGTGGATTTGTGGGTGCAGCTTGGATCTACGCGCCAGTGGTTGGGAGGAAGTGGACGAAATATCCCTTCGTTTGAAGTGTTTACTTCACCTGATTGGAGAGGGACAAATGGACGAATTAAATTTAATGTACCGCTTTTTAGATATGGGAATAAAGTGAGTGATATTGATGTGACGTTTAAAGACGGAGAAGTTGTTTCGGCGAGTGCGTATGAGAATGAGCAACTACTGAAAGATATGATATCTGTGGTTAACGCGAATAAGATTGGTGAATTTTCTTTGACGGATAAACGAATGTCTCGTATCGATCGGTTCATGGGGCAGACTTTGTATGATGAGAACTATGGTGGAGAGTACGGGAATACGCATGTGGCTTTTGGTATGGCGTATAAAGATGCGTATGTGGGTAAAGTAGCTTCGACCCCAAAGGAAAAGTGGGATGAAATGGGCTTTAATGATAGTGCTGTGCATACCGATGTGTTTTCGATCGAGGATAGGACTGTGACAGCGGTGTTGCCTGATGGGAGTGAGAAGGTTATCTATGAGAAGGGACAGTTTACAGTATAATTATCCAAAACCTTCTTTGATGATATTTTTTAAAAACATCCTAATCGCAAATGTTTTCTTAAAATATCATCTACAGCGGTTTTGAAAGTAATACAGTCTCCCATATCTGCTTGACGCCGTCGGGTGCGAGTTCGTCGGTGTGGGTGTATCTTCTGTAGTCTTGCATGGCTATAAATATTCCGTGCTTAAAACATTTTATTATGAATTGTGATGCTTGGATGGGGTCTGATGGTAGGCGTAAGCAGCGCCATGTGTGTGCCATTTGTCTCATATTTTCGAGTTTTTCTTTGTTGCCTGTTGCGAAAGCTTCGAGTATTTCTAATTGTTCATGGGGTGAAGGCATGAGACTGTGGCGCTCAAGGAAATTAAGATTATCGTATTCTTGTCGGCCGACAGGGTCGGTAAGAAGCAGTATCGGTCCACCGACCGTGTCGGGAGTAGTGAGGGCTTTGAACGCTTGTTCTGATGGTTTCGTGATCTCGATCGCGGGTGGGTTTGGTTGATGATAGAGCTGGTCGTAGAGTTCGACCGTTTGTTCGTCGTTAGCACCGATATGGAATGAAACCTCAAGCTCTTCACGGAAATGACTGATAAACGGTTGTGTGTAGTTTCCCTCTCTGGTGACTATTGAGAATGTAAACTCGCGGTGCGGATTGCGGGTATCTTCTGCGAGAAGTTCTTCGATGAGGATGGTGTAATAATCCAATTGGACCGCTGCTCCACTGACAGGGATGCAGATGCGAGCTTTTTGTGGATTTTCTGGATGCAACTGTTCGATTTTGTTGTAGAGCACTTCTGGTCTGATCTTTTCGCAGAACTCTGGATTGATGGGATATGGGTTTACTTTGATGAGGGGCGCCTTGCGGTTATCTTTTTTGTAAAGTTTTTCTAGAGTATTTTTAGTGAAGTGACTGGGAGCAAAGATAATATCTGCGTCGACCATCCAGAAACGTTGTGGCGAGTCATCCGTGATGATGACTGCGTGAAATATGGGGTTTGGAATCACTTTGCTGTTTATTATCTTTTGAATTTTTTGGGCAATAAAGGCGTGGGTGGAGACGATTATTATTTTAGTCTCTGGATCCTCACCGATAAATTCTCTGAGCATTATTTCAGTACTTTTTGTATCTGAAGTTTGGATGAAGTTGAGAATATTTGTCGAAGTTTTTTCAACAATCGGATTGGTCTGAGTGAACTCGAGTAACCAACGTAGATAAAAATTGGTACTGATGATGCGATACAGCATGGCTGTAGTTTCGTCTTGGACTCCGAGTATGGTCGGGTTGATATTTGCAGGCAGACCTTTCGCTAGAGCTTTGGTGACACGAATATGGCCGAGTCCCGTAGGAACAGTGGTGAGAATAATTTTTTGCATTACTCTTAGTTTAGAGAATTCTCTTGATGTTGTCACTGGCATTAGATTTTGCTACAGTGGTGATAGTATGTTATTCCTCGGTGCTGATCATGCAGGTTTTGAAGCGAAAGATCTTGTGAAAGAGATGCTTCATCAAATTGAAATTCCTTTTGAAGATTTAGGTGCTGAGGTCTTGATTCCTGGCGACGATTATGTAGACTATGCTCAACGAGTAGCTGTACGTGTTGCTAAAGGCTATGGTCAAGGAATTCTTATTTGTGATACTGGAATTGGCATGGCAATTGCCGCAAATAAAGTGCGAGGCGTGCGAGCTGCTCTGTGTACTTCGATATTTATGGCTCAGAAATCTCGTGAGCATAACAATTCAAATGTGTTAGTGCTTGGGGCTCATATTAACAGTCCCGTTGAATTAACTGAGATAGTTCGTGTCTGGCTTGATACTGCGTTTAGTGGTGAGGCGAGACATATGCAACGGTTGAAGAAGATCGAGATGACTGAGAAAGTTTTGAAAATCGAAGAGCTAGGTGTTCGCTAGTATGATTGTTTATCCCGGAATATTAACTAAAAGCGTCGATGACGTTTTTTCTCGTATCTCCTTGTTTGGAGAGAGTGTTGATGGATTTCACATTGATATTGCTGATGGCAAATATGTCGAAAATACTACAGTCAGTGTAGAAGAGCTTGGGTTTTTGCCCGGTGGTTTTTTTGAAGCTCATTTGATGGTAGAAGATCCCTATTCATATTTTGATGTTTGTAAGCAGGCTGGGTTTTCTCGCGTCTTGGTACATTTGGATGCAATTGAGAGTGGGTCGTATGTAGCTGCATTGCAGGCGCAAAATCATGTGCATGCTTTGGGTATGGAGTTTGGTTTGGTTTTTAAACGTGGTCAAGATATTGTGAATCATGATTTGCTCGGTCGTTTTGATCATATAATGATTATGACTATTAATTTAGGTTTTTCCGGTATGCCATTTAAGGAAGATCAATTAACACAAATTCGTAAAGTGCGTTCGTGGCTTCCTGCTTTAACTATCGCTGCTGATGGACATGTTGATAATCTGACTGCACCTGCTATCATCGAGGCGGGTGCAACTCATCTGATCAGTACTTCGTACTTATCTGATGAAAATGTTATAGAGAAATATAGCTTATTGAAAGGAATGTAAATATGGCGATTCAACTGGCTCAATTAGATACTAAGAAAGTTTTTCCGCATCGCAAGGTCGAACGGGTCGCGTTTTTTGGATTCGCGGATTCGACAAAAGAGGATCCAGAGTACAAGTTTGCGTTTGATACTGCAAAATTGGTTGCAGAGAATAAATATATTGTAGTAGATGGTGGTGGACCTGGTGTGATGGGCGCTGCTTCTTCTGGTGCGAAAGCTGGTGGAGGACGAACAATTGGAGTGACCTTTTATCCAAAGAATGCGAGCAATTTCGAAGGTAAATCTACTGCGAATGTAATGGATGAAGAGATCGTGACTAAAAATTATTTAGAGCGTACTTTGCGATTGCTTGAATATGGCCAGGTTTACATGATTTTCCTCGGAGCAACGGGGACTTTGTCAGAATTTGGTATGGCCTGGGCTATGGCTCGTTTATATTATGGCCATCATAAGCCACTTATCTTGTGTGGCAAACAATGGTATGACATTATTGCGGCTATCACTCGTAGTATGCGTATTCGCGACGAAGAGCTGAATGTGTTTACAATCGTGGATTCACCTCAGGAGGCGTTGCGTGAACTGCGGGCGATTGACGAAGAGTTGCAGAATAAGCCTGTGGATGATAGTTTTGTAGTGAATGACGATGAGAAACCATTTATTCTTTAATTCAATATACTTATGACAAAAAAAGAACGACTACAAAAATTAACAAATGATAATGGTGTTGTGGCTGCAATGGCTATAGACCAACGCGGCTCTCTTGGTAAGGCTTTGACTAAGTCTTTAGGACGAGAGGCTACTGCTGATGAGATTTCATTGTTTAAATCTGTGTGTGTCGAGGTTTTGACTCCGTATGCGAGTGCTGTGTTGCTAGATTCACAGTATGGTCTGCCTGCTTTGGAGAAGAAATCTGAAACTGCTGGTGTGTTGCTTGCGTACGAAAAAACTGGATATGATGCGACTATGGCAGGTCGGTTGCCAGATTTGTTGGATGGATACTCTGTGGCTAAGCTTCGAGAAGAAGGTGCTGATGCGGTGAAGCTGCTGGTTTATTATGATCCGTTTGATACTGATGAGATTAATAACCAGAAACGGCATTTTGTTGCACGAGTGGGTGAGGAGTGTAAACGGGAAGAGATGCCGTTCTTTTTTGAAGTGGTGTCATATTCTGACACTATAGGGGACGAGAAGAGCTTGGAATTTGCTAAGCGAAAGCCTGAAATTGTTGCTGCGTATATGAAAGAGTTCTCTGATGCGCGATATGGTATCGATGTTTTGAAAGTTGAGATACCTATAAATATAAAATATGTGCAAGGGAGTAGTGTTGCTGGTGAAGAGTATGCGTATACTCGAGCTGAAGCACTGCAACATATTAAAAATACTGCAACAGCGACACATTTGCCGTTTATTTATCTGAGTGCTGGTGTGACTATTGATTCGTTTTTAGAATCTCTTGCATTGGTGAGAGAAGGCGGTGTGAAATATAACGGAGTGTTGTGTGGACGGGCGACATGGCAGGATGGAATTGCTGCGTTTGGAACTGGTGGGGAAGATGGTTTGCGGATATGGCTTGAGGAATATGGGGTGAGGAATATTCAGAGAGTGAACGAAGAGCTGGAAAAGGGTGCTAGTGGATTGTTGGGGTAAATACGGAAAAGGCACTAAGGTGTGGTTGTAGTTACATAAAAGTCTCAAAGTATATCGCTTTCGCAATACAACTCTGCTGCTTCATGCACTTTACACTTTTTCCTTAGTGCCGTCCTGTAAGATGTTATCTTGTGGATTATTTGGGGAAGAGTTCGCTCGCCACCGCATCTATGACCTTGCCTGGCTTATAAAATTCTTTTTCCCCGCGGTCCTTTGACATACTGATAATTTGGACCTTGATAACACTATGGTTGGCTTTGGCCTCGGTTACTCGTACAATTCCCTGGACATTCCATGGTCCAAAACCCGCGTTGTAGCGTAGCTCTTGTCCGACAGTTATTGAACTTGCCTCCATGATAGCCCCCCCTTTTTTTCTAAAAAGTTGCACTTAGCAACACTCGAAATGCCCCATATTATGAGATGCTTTGAGTGTAGCTAAGTGAGTTATTCCACAAGATGTAAACGTACAGGATATTAAAAAATTGAGGTGAAGTATAGACTCGTAAGACTAGTTTCCGCTCAATATTCTATTATTAGAGCATGCTTTGAGGTTAAAATCAAATTACTATAGGTTTTTGTTTGGTTTGGTAAATTCGACGTCGGTCGGGGATCGTGATACGACTTTTCCAGAAATTATCTGGATCCCCAAATAGGTATGATTCAATGTCAGTAATAAAGAAGAATTGATCAGGCTTTTCAATAGTTTGTGCTAGATCTTGGATTCGTGTGGTCGCTAGCGTCATACATCTTCCTTTTGTAGTGCCGTATAGAATTTCTGCTATGTCTCCAGAAAAGAATGGTTCACCTGGAAACTGAAATACTGCATTCAGTACCTCTGTTTGATCGGGATTTAATTCAATCCGATTAGTCAGTTTTCCTACATGTACTCGGCGAAGAAGTGAATCGTAAAGCAAAGTTGCTTTAGTTTCAGTGACACTTACTGATCGAAGTCTTTGACGCTCTAGAGGATCGAATTGCTGGAAAGTATGTGCCGCGGGTAAAAGATCTAGGACACGACGGAGAGTATGAGGGCATGTACCTTGTTGGGCTTCTTGGACTAAGAGCATTGTGGTGCGTTCAAGTGCGTCATGATAATTGATGCGTCCGTGGAGATCGAGACCTAATGTGTCAGCTAATTCTTCGTAATGCATGGAGAGAATATAACATACTTAGCTTGATTGTTTCGGCTTCAATTCGCCTTCGTCAGATACAGAATCGTTTACTGTATAACAATCAGAAAGACAATGGCCAGACAATAAATACATATAGGATATCGCCACCACTGCAAGCAGAGGTTTAAATATATTCTATGTATCGAAGGTCTGTTTCGCCATTGGCTTTCTGATTGTCTGAGTTAGCTAGTTAGCGCATCGTAGGGACTTGATGTCCTGTGCGCTGCCGAGCGTTGCCCAGAAGTAGGTTGGCTCATCGGTGAGTTGAATATCGACGCTGCGACTACCCTTCCCTGAATGCTCCTCATCGATGATGATGGAGTAATAGGTTCGGTTCGCGTTGTCGCTTGGTCGAGCATCGCTTGCAGAGATGACAAGATTGTCCCCGGGAAAGGAGTTGTACGTGACAGTTATCCTTGCCCAGTTACTTTTCTTACAGTTCACCACAACGTTCTCCGCTCCAACAAACGTGACCGATTCGGTTCCGGAGAAATCTCCGTCAGCCAAAACTGGTGTCGGATTGCTGGTAAGGATTGCTGCGGCGAGGATGAGCGCGAGAAAAGAAGAGATACGTGTCATTTGACACCTCCACATTACCGCTCTGCGTATTCAGCACATCGCTGATATTTCTGCAGACTGCGGAACAGTAGGAACAACAATGAAGTTATTTCCACTATTCCGCAGTCACAGACAGTGCGGTAAAGGTAGATCAGAAAAATAAATGGCGAAAAAAGTATGGGGTGAGCTGTATGGGTTCAGAAAGACGTAGATTTTGTGCGTCGGCTGAGCTCGGGCTCAACTCATACACTGCTATTGTCTTTCTTTTAAAGATCTAGTGAACCTTTTGAGCTCACGCTCACTTAAGCTTATAAGCTCGAAAACGAGCTCAAAACTCAACTGAGCATCTTCTATAATACCACATTTAGCCTGAAAAGTCAAATACTATAGGTCTATTTAATATTTGAGAACTTTCAAGAAACGTGCTATGTTTTGTCTATGATTATTTTAGGAATTGATCCTGGGATTGCGATTACTGGTTGGGGAGTGGTGGAGCGGGGTAAGCCTGGAAAAGTAGGGCAAGAACTGGTAATGAAGGATTATGGGTGTATTTATACTGAGGCAGGTGTACCTTTGGAGCAGCGATTAGAGCTTCTTTATACAGGTTTGACTGAGTTGTTGCGGGAGCATAAGCCCGATGCTTTTGTGGTTGAAGAGCTGTTCTTTAATAAAAATGTTTCGACTGCATTGATTGTGGGCATGGCGAGAGGCGTGATACTGCTTTCTGCACAGCATTTTAAAGTTCCTTTTTTTGAATACACACCATTGCAGGTAAAGGTTGCGTTGACTGGATACGGACGAGCAGAGAAAGCGCAGATGCAAAGAATGGTGCAAATGTTGCTGGCATTGAAAGAAATTCCCAAGCCTGATGACGCTGCGGATGCACTGGCCATAGCGTATACGCATGGAGTGACAGTTAGGTAAGTTCGTCTTTCTGTTTTGGGTTATGTTTGCGTAATATTCAACAGCATGCTATCTTGATTTTTGATGATAGTTTTTCTTGATGGATCTGTTGATCATGTTACTTCTGACTCTGTGTATGTGAATGTTTCAGGAGTAGGGTATCAAGTATTTGTGCCGATTTCGGTGCTTTCCCAAATTCAAAAAGGTGTTATGCAACGTTTTTATACGTACCAACATGTGCGAGAAGATGATTTGCGTTTGTTTGGGTTTATGAATGTGCAGGATTTGGAAATTTTTAAGTTGTTGATAAGTGTAAATGGTGTGGGTCCTAAGGCGGGTATTGGTATATTGTCTGCATATTCTTCGGATGATATTATTTCGGCGATTCAGCGAGACGATGAGCGATTGTTTGCGAGTGTGTCGGGAGTAGGGAAAAAGGGCGCGGCTAAAATTGTGATAGATTTAAAGAACAAAGTGAATGGTATGAGTGTAATGTTGGTAAATGGGCAAGATATGTCGATGGATGTGTCTGCATCGGATGATTTGGTGAATGCGTTGATGGTATTGGGGTATTCGGAGAAGGAAGTTTATCCGTATATTAAACAGATAGATAAAGAAGCGCCTATTCAGAAACAGATTAAGCAGATGTTAGGATTTTTAGGGAAATAATGTATGAGTGTAGTGACTTCGACAAAAGTGGAAACTCCTGAAGATGAGCAATTGGATGCGTCGCTGCGACCCCAGCGAATGCAAGACTATATTGGTCAGGATAAAATGAAAGAGAATTTGTTGATCTCGTTGCAGGCCGCTCAGCAGCGGGGTGAGTCTTTGGATCATCTTTTGTTTTATGGACCTCCTGGTTTGGGTAAGACTACTATTTCTCATGTGATAGCGCGTGAGATGGGAGTGAATATTAAAGTGACGTCTGGGCCGGCGATTGAGCGAGCTGGAGATTTGGCTTCTATTCTGACTAATTTGCAGGAACGCGATATTTTGTTTATTGATGAGATTCATCGACTGAGTCGCGTGGTGGAAGAAGTGATGTATCCGGCGATGGAGGATTTTGCGTTGGATATTGTGATCGGTAAGGGACCGTCAGCGAGGAATGTGCGATTGGATTTGCCGAAGTTTACGATTATAGGTGCGACGACTCGTGTGGGATTGTTGTCATCGCCTTTGCGTGATAGATTTGGGATTATTCATCGACTTGAGTTTTATGATGATAATGCGCTTTTTAAGATAATTGGTCGGGCAGCTCAGGTGTTGGGGATTGAAACAGAGGAAGGAGCTGCTCGAGAATTGGCGCGAAGAAGTCGAGGTACGCCGCGCATTGCGAATCGGTTGTTGAAACGAGTGCGTGATGTGTCCCAAGTGAAGCACGATAGTGACAAGATAACAGTGGCGATCGTGAAGGATGCATTGCGATTGTTGGATGTGGATGAGGAGGGGATGGATGCGAGCGATAGACGAGTGCTTGAAGTGATAATTAAGAAGTTTGGTGGAGGACCTGTGGGGATAGAGACACTGGCGACTTCGTTGTCTGAGGATATTGGGACAGTGGAAGAGGTACTTGAGCCGTATTTATTGCAGAAGGGGTTTATACAGAGGACGCCGCGAGGAAGAATTGTGACTGAGTTGGGAAAGCGGTATTTATCTTGAGCGGGTGCGACGGCGTTTAACTAGAGATTCTTTTTCTGTTTTTATTTCTTCTTTTACTTTGCGAATTATTTTTGCACCTAATTTGGAAAAACTTTCTGGAGCGTCAGGGTGTCTTTGCACAAACCAGGCTTCAGGATCTTTATCGAATAATTCTTGGTTTGGAAGTTGATATGTTACGTGCTTGCACTCAAATGTGTGAGGTTTACGTTTATATTCCATTATGCTGTTTTTTGAATTTTTCGTTTGTGACGATCTATTGACTTTATTATTGGTTTAGCTTTATCTGCTGCAGCTTCAAGCCGGCGTAAGCCGTCCCATCGACCTCTCTCAAAGTTTGAGTCTGTGATGCGTGGTTGGATCTCTTGTTCTTTTATTGTCATATTCAAGTAATTGTTTTATTAATGGGCATTTAATATAATCCATAGTATTAGAAATATCAAGGAGATATTTATGTCTGGAGTTCTTTCGCTTAAACCTTGGAATAAGGAAGAGAAAAAAATCGTTAATGTGTTTATTGAGATCCCGCAGGGTGGATCGATTAAATATGAGTTGGATAAGGAGTCTGGGGTCATTTTTGTAGACCGATTCCTTTATACATCGATGGCGTATCCGTTTAATTATGGCTTTATACCAGGTACGATGGCTGATGATGGTGATCCTTTGGATGTGCTCGTACTGTCAGATAAAACTGTTGCTCCAGGCGTCGTAATTCCTTCTGTGATAATCGGAATGCTTGAGATGGAAGATGAAGAGGGTGTTGATACGAAGCTGGTAGCTGTGCCTACCGCTAAGATTGATCCAGTGTTTGGTGTGTATAAGAATGTGGAAGATCTTCCAGAAGCTTTGCGAAACAAGATGAAGCATTTCTTTGAGCATTATAAAGAGCTTGAACCTGGTAAGTGGATTAAGATTCGGGATTGGAAAGGTGTAGACGTGGCTTTGGAAGAAGTTGCAAAAGGAATTGCGGCGAATAAGTAGCTTAGATTTGATTATATTAAAAGGACGGCAGAGATGCCGTCCTTTTTTTGATGGTGTTGACCAGCTTTTTGTAGGCATGTACTATCGAGCTACTATGAATACAGAATCATTACAACCAACACCGTCCACTACTTATTCACAGGTTACGTATACTCCGGAACCGCCTCGACAATCTTCTAAAAAAGGCTTGATAGCTGTGATCGTTGCTATTGTTTTTGTTTTGGTGGGAGTAGGAAGTGTAGCTGCATATTTTTATCTCGTTAATTCGCCAGAGAAGAAAATTGAAAATGCGTTGCTTCATTTGGAGAACATGAAGTCTATCGAGTATGAAGGAGAGATTAAAGTAAGTGTGGATGCTTCTTCAAGTTCGCAAACACAAGTCTCAGATAAGGGAATATTTTCTGAGATGTTGTCAGTGGATCCTTTGCAGGCAGCAGGTGAGGGTGGGCGGTATGAGTTGACGATGAGAGGCCAATCTGATTTGAACGATAAAGCGAACCCTGCTTCAGCATTGGCATTTGGTGCTCGGATTAATGTGCCTAATCAACCAGAATATATGTTTGATGGTCAGGGAATTGTGAAGGATAAAAAAGTATATGTGAAATTAAATTCATTACCTAACTTGGGTATGGATTTGACACAGCTCGATTTGTTTAAAGGTAAATGGATTGCAATACCGGAAGAGGCATCTAATTATAGTATGTTGGGGGTTGCGACTAATCCTTCGACAAGTTCTTTTGGTTCTCTGCGTGATGCGTCTGGCGCTGCGAAATTAAGGGAAAATCAGGAAACTATTAAATTAATTTATGCGAAGCATAGGTTTATGAAGTTTGATACGAGTAACCCTGATGAAGTGATTGATGGTAAGACTGCAGTGCATTATGTTGTGCGGATTGATCCTGTGGTATTTAAGCAGTTTTTGACTGAGGTTTATCCAATTATTACTGATTCAGCTATTCCGGAATATGAATTACAGACACTTGATGAGCCTTTGGCATTGATCGGGAAAACAGATTTTCATCTGTGGTTGGATAAAAAAGATGACTATTTGTATAAGTTTGAGACGATTATTCGGATAGATGATAAAGAAATGTCAGCACAATCGGGATCGGTAGCTATTTCAGCTCGATTCAAGAATTATAATATGCCTATGAATATTACTGCTCCGACCGACGCCAAAACTATCGAAGAGATAACACAAGAATATATGCAGACTATGCAAAATGATAGTTCATCGAGTTTGATGAAAAAGTCTCGGGACTCAGTTCGATTGACTGATTTGGTTACGCTGCGTAAGGCTATAGATGCTACGATAGCTACTACGACTATAGTAAACCTTCCAGTATGTCGTGGTGCCAAAACTAATACTGCGTGTTCTTCTATTGCTGCCACGGAGAGTGCAACTTTGCGAGATGCAAAAGGTAAGGGATGGATTAAGCTTGATTTGAGTTCTTATTTGGCTACTTTGCCTGTTGATCCGTTGAATGGTCAGACTATGATTAATAGTGCTGGTGAAGAAGTTGTAGCTGGTTATTTCTTCCGCTCGGATGGTACTGACTATAAGATTGCGACGTATTTAGAAGATCCGGATAATGTATTACGGGTTCAGCAAGACGGTGGTAGCGACCCTGAGCTTTTCGAGACTGGTAGTGAGATGAGTAATCGGTTGGGATTGTGAAATTTGGTATAATGTCCCTTACGTAAGTTGATTTATGGCTGGAATTTTTGTATTTACTTTTACTTTCTTTGTAGGGTTTTTCCTGACAGATTTGTTTATACGGCGACTTTTTGAGCGTATGAAGGATCGGGTGAGGGATTATCGTTACTCGTATCTTGGGGCTATGATCCTGGTACTGGGTGTGTTTTTTAGCATATTTGGTCAGGGTGGTTCTAACCCTATCTTCTCTTCATTATTACCTTTAGCTTTTTATGGATTTGGTTTATCTATTGTGGTGCACCATGTTCTTTATAAAGGCTTTTTGGTTTCGCAGGATCGTGAGTTGTCGGTAGCTCATCGTTATCATCGTCAGATTAATCGAGGATTGGAGATTTTACCTGGATTTTTAACTTATTTGGTTTTGGCTTCGCCTATTTTATTGGCGCTTCGTTTGCCTACGATGCTGGTGTACTTGGTGATTGCTGCTAACGTGTTTTGGTTTTTTAAGGCAATGCGCATCGCGATATTTGTTGTGGTAGGGTATCGGAAGATGCGAGCTGCGGAGCAGATAGACTGGAGAAAAAAGCTGGAAGAAGAATTTCCAGAGGATGTAGATCGTTTGTATCATGTGTTTGCGATTCCAACGTACAAAGAGAGTTTGGAAGTGTTAGAGCCAAATATTAAGGCGATTTCAGAGTTAAATTATCCTAAAGAAAAGATTTATATTGCTCTTGGATTAGAAGAGAAAGATAAGGAGATTGGTCCGAAGAATGCAGAATATTTGGTGGCGAAGTACGGTGATAAGATTGGTGGGTTTTTTGTATCGGTGAATCGTTTGAAGGAAGGTGAGTTGCAAGGGCCGGCCACAAATAGAAACACTGCCTTACGAAATGCTAAGGCAGAACTTGATAAACTTGGTATCTCATTGCAAGATGTTTTGGTTACGACACTTGATGCGGATTTTGTAGTGCATCCACAGTTCATTGCAGCTGCGACCTGTTCGTATTTATCTTTGCCTGTGCACGAACGAGATAAGAGATCGTTTACTGGTGCGTTTTTATACAACAATAATTATTGGACGACACCGGCACCTATGCGTGTAATTGCCGTATCAACTGCTTTTTGGCAATTGTCTGAAATGGCTTTCAGCGACAAATATATTAACTTTGCTTCTTTGACTATGAGTTTTAAATCAATGTGGGAACTAGGTTTGTGGATGCCGGATAAAGTTAACGATGACTCGGGATTCTATTGGAAAGCGTATTATCATTTTAACGGTGACTATAAAGTAATACCGCACTTTTTGCCTATTTCTGCTGACGCCGTGCAGGACGTGACGCTTGTGAAGACACTACAGAATCAGTATTTGCAGTTTCGACGTTGGGCTTATGGTGTGGAACATATTCCGTTTATTGTGAAGTCGTATTTTCGTTCTCCTGAAACGCCTTTTATGGATAAGACCGGTAAATTATTTTTCGTGTTGTGGTCGTATGGATCATGGGCGACTTTGGCATTGATTGTGACATTTGGTGGTATGATCATTCCTATTTTTAATCCTGAGTTTGATAAGACTACTGCTGCTCAGAATCTTCCTAAAATCTCATCGTATATTTTGACATTGGCATTCTTGAGTTTGTTTTTGACTGTCTATATGCATGAGAAAATTATTCCTCCACGACCTAAGGGTTGGAAATGGTACCAGCATGTATTTGTGTTTTTGCAGTGGTTGTTGGTGCCGTTTATGATTTTGACGTATGGAACGTTGCCAGCGCTTGATGCACAGACTCGTTTGATGCTTGGAAAGTATATGCACTATCGTGTAACCAATAAAGCGCGTAGTGCTACTCCTGAAACTCCGCCAGCCGCATAATGCGGTATACTCAGTATATGGAATTATTTTACTTCGAATCCGAACAGGAAGTTCAGCGACGTTGTGCTCAGAATATTGCACAGATTATACGTGGTGCGGAATCTCAGCCTGTTTTAGTTTTATATTCGGGTGGTTCTGGTTTGAAAGTGATGCAGTATTTGTACGAAGCTCTAGTGGATGTCGATCTGCATCAGGTAATTTTTGCTCCACTGGATGAGCGTTTGGATATTCAATACTCGAATGCAAAAGCTTTTGCTGAGATGGAGTCAGCGCGATTGTTTATGGAGCGGGGTGCAACTTTGGTTGACATAGGAGATGTGAAGGACGGTTTGATTGCTGTCGCTGATAGATATGAGGAACAGATTAAAGATTTGATTGAAGATATTCAAGATCATGAAGGCGTAATTATTTCACTTTTGGGTATGGGTACAGATGGGCATACAGCGGGAATGTTTCCTTATCCTGAAGATATGAACTTTTTTGAGGAAACGTTTCTTACTACTTCTCAATTTGTAGTTGGGTATGATGTGGGTGATAAGAATCAATATCCCGAGCGTATCACTTTGACGCTGGCTGCATTGGAGCAGGCAGATTATTCTTTTGTGTACGTGACTGGTGCTGAAAAAGAAGCTGTGTTAAAACGCGCGTTTGGTGAAGGCAAGATTGCTGAGATACCGGCGCGTTTATGGAAAGATTTGCCAAAGGTGAAGATTTTTACTAACTGCGTGGTGGAATAATTTTCCAATCTCCGGTTGTTCCGTTTATTTCTATTTCTGTATTGTCTGGGATGTTTTTAGCGTTTGCGTCGGCGAGTGCTGGGATTTTGTATTCGCGTGTGACTATTGCTCCGTGGGAAGTTTGTCCGCCGATGAGGAATATGATGCCCATGGCCTTTGGGAACTGAATAGAAAATTCTGGACTGGCATTGGGGAAAATGCAGATGGTTTGCGCGGGAATTTCTTCTAGTGAATTAGTAATGTGTTTTACTTTGGCTCGGACAATACCTGCCGATATTTCTAAACCCTTTCCTTGTTGTTCGTAAGAGGTGAGGATTGGCTGAGTAATTGGAATCTCGTCGGTCTGGGTGTTGGATTGGTTGAATAATAATAATTCGCGAGTGGTGGTGTTGAAATCGTATTTAGGGCCGTATTTTTTGAGCGCTGCAAGTCTGAGTTGATTAATATGCGGGAGCATTTTTTTGCGGATTGATGTGCGGAGTGTTTGTAGTGTGATAATTGTTTCAACTATTTTTTGAATATTTTCTGGTAAAGATAATTCGATGGTTGGTGATTCAGAGAATCGCGTGCTTTGGTCGATTCGTTGTTGCATGAGGTCTGGTTGTTCAATCCATCGAGGCGTAGCGAGTTCGTAGTCTTGGTCTGCTCGTAAACCATATTCGTGCATATATTGATTTAGGGCGAACTCGCCTGATTTAACTTTTGCCATGTCTCGTAACGACTGAATAATCCAATCGGTGTGAGATGTTTGTTGTGTAATATATTGTGTGATTTTTTCTTTGGCTTCTGTTGGCAATTTGTATGAGTTGAGGAGATGAGTATAGAACTCAGCGAGCATGCCGATGGCTATGGTGTGCGGCCAAGCTACTTCTGAAAGATATTGGTCAGTTTTTTCGTTGGAAGGTTGAACTACGGGTGAGACTGCTTGGTCGAGTTCTTGTGCTTTTTGAATTACTTTTTCAGGATGGGCGATCCACTCGGATTGTTTGGTGAGAATTTTGAGTGTGTTGCTCAAGTTTTTGATGGAAAATATTTTGAGCGGACTGATAGTTAGTTGGGGAGTGAGAGATGGGTTTGAACTGTTTTTGTATGCAAATATGGTTGGTCGATAGAGTACCGATTCTTCTTTTTGGAGATCGATATATAGTTGGGTGTCTATGCGCGTGATGATTGGTTCGTCGGACTTGAGGTGTGGTAATTGAAGAATATCTAATGCTCGGCCAAGGCTGTTGTTAGTGTTGAACCAGTGCTTGAGAAAGGAGTATGTGAGTAGTGAGGGATTGGGAACAGTCTCTGCTAATCCGCCGGTGTATAGTTTATAATTATCCATATGTATTCCCTCGTGTTTGCGATTGCGTTTCTCTGTATTGCTTTTATTGTACCTGAAAACTCGTATGGAATCATATTCCTTCCTGCTCTGATACTTATTCCGATTGCAAAGATCTTAGCTGTGTTGATAGCGGGGTTTTCTGTTCCTGCTTTAGGTGCAGGAGCGCTGTGGAGTCGGATGAGTAAGAAATCTATATGGAAGGGAATTGGGTATGCGGTTGTTGTGCTTGTGATAATTGCAGTGTGTGTAGGTGTGGTGCTGAAGATGATTCATCCAGAGCGGCCGCTGTTTTAAATACGTTTAAGCCTTCTTTTGAAATATTTTACATTGACACACTCCAAGAGTACTTATGGCTTTCAGCCAAGGCGCGTTTCGCGCAACATATGCGCGTAGAAACTCTGCTTTGACAAATTGTATGTCAAAGAAGGTCAATTTTAAAATATTTCTTCAGCGGCTTAAATAACTCTAGTCTTTAATATATTCCAATAATCCAAAACCTTTTATGGTTTCGCCTTGTGGTGTAGTGACTGTGCCTGAGACTTGGGACATCTGCCAGATGGTGAGTGGAGTAGGGGCTTTGTTGTTCATGTTCAGACGGTTTACTTTGATGGTGTCGTTGATAGGGTTTCCGAATCCGAAAGTGAATTGTTTAGGATCATTGTTGTTATCTCGCTGTGAGCTAATTGAGAAAGTTTTGGAAACGGTGGTGTTGGGATCGACTTTGACTCCGATTTCGTGAGATTCGTAGATATCTGTTTTTCGAACCACGTTGGTTTTATCAATATGATAAAAATTATTTTTGGTGTCCCAAAATCCAAGCCATTCGGTCGTAACTCCAAGTGGCACTCCGTAGAACTGAATATCTGAGGCATTGAGAGAGAAGATGCGCGTGTATAGAACGTATGCATCGCTGGTTTTGCCATTTGTTTGTATTGTTCCATCGGTCCGCGACATGAATTTGGTATATCCTGGGAGACTGCGCATACCAATTTCGTTTTGGAATTCTTGCGTAGCGAAATCTACCTGGTTATTTTTGATAGTGATTTGTCCAGTTACTTTTTCCTTGAGAACTCGTGTTGGGTTGATGTCTATTTTCCATTTTTTGACTATATTGTTGCTGAATATGGAGAGAGAGTCGTTGCTGTCGTCGCGGATTTCGCGCATCCAGTTTTTGCCGTCGAAATAGCTGACACGCGTATTTTGATTGTATCGTATATTGCCTTGGGCCCTGCCTACGCTTGCGACGAGTGTTTCGTGTGGTTCTTCTTTATTTATGACCATGATCGTATCGAGCATGTAGTGTTTGTCGGGCAAGAAAGAGTTAAGGTTTGTAGACGGGGTGTTAGGGTCAGTTGATGCTTGGGGTGATGTGTTTGGAATTGTTGGATGGAGGAGGTCGTTGATGAAATAGCCTGCAACGAATGTTGAGATAGAGCTTACTGCGAGTATGGCTATTATGAGGACTAATTCTTTGGTAGAGTATTTACTCTTCATGGTTCAAGTATATACTAAAAGCAGATATATGAATAATGAACTTGCTATAAGAGCTACAAGTTTTCAACTTCGCGCGACGGATTCGGCTATTTCTAATACTTCGCTTTCCTATCGTATTGCGGATCCAGCAATAGGATATTTTGAACTTCTAAACTCCGCAATGCTGATTTTGGTTTTAGTAAGTATTGTGTGTATTATTGTGATGGTTATTCGTAAAAAAGATTGGCGGTTTGTTGGAAAATTGTTATTGGTTTCAACGGGGTCTTATATTTTAGGACTGATTTTAGCTCTAATACTTTCGTATCTACTTTCTAAGTTTTTTGTACCATCAAGCCACGTTTCATATAGTGGCGGATATAGAATCTTTACGCCAAATTGGGTTACTTTCTTTATGCTAGCTAGTTTTATATTTATGCCATTTGTGTCGGCACTTTTATTTTTAAAGAAATTTTTTGTTTCTTTCTCTAAAGTCCACTTGTTCTGCGCTGCAACTTTGCCGTATAGTTATTTGTTTATATTATTTAACTGGTTGCTTGATTTTGTGTTTTACTGATTTTTAAAATTACCCGTGCATCGAGGGTGATCGGTTGGTTGTTGAAGAGGACGATTGGGTTGAGATCGATCTCTTGAATCTCTGGGTATGATCTGGCAATGTTGGCGAGTCCAGTGAGTGCGTGGACGAGTGGTGTGAGATCGTGTTTTTCTTCGTTTCTGTAGCCTTCGAGAATCTTTGCAATTTTGGTTTCCTGAATCATTTCTGATGCAGAGTTGCGGCTGAGTGGGGCGATGCGTGAACTGACGTCTTTGAAAATTTCTGTATAAATTCCACCGTATCCGAACACTATGACTGGACCAAAGATAGGATCGCGTTTCATACCGAGGAGGAGCTCGAGGGTTTTGGGAATTTGTTTTTGGACATAGATAGTGCCCTGACCGCCTGCTTTTTGGAGAATTAGTTCGAGGCGTTGGTACGCATCGGTTACTTCTTCTTCGTGCATGAGGTTAAGTGCGACTGCGTGTGACTCTGTTTTGTGTACGATCTGCGGTGATGAGATTTTCATTACAACAGGAGTACCGAGTGTGAGGGCTGCTTGCCATGCAGATTCTTCTGAATCAACATTTTTGCGCTGTGGTGTGTGGACGCCAACTTCTTTCAGTAAGCTCTCGGCTTCTTCCTGGCTGAGTGTGTGACGGCCTTCTTGGATAGCTGTCTGGATAGTTTTTTGTTGCACTGGGTGCGGAACAAATGATCCCGTTGCTTGCGATGGTGAGATTTGTGTTTTATTTCGAGAACTGTAATATTGCCAGACTTTGCCGAGCACTTTGACTGCTTGCTCGGGGTATTCGTAGCAGGGGATTTGGTGTGTGTTTAGTATGCGGATACCTTTTTCTAAATGCACACCACCAATGAAGGAAGCTATGACTGGCTTACCGCTGGCTTTGGCGTGTTTGACTATGTGTTCTGCGGTGAGTTCGATCTCGGTTGATGATTGTGGAGTGAGAAGTACCAGACAGGCGTCGACATTTTTTTCATTTAGTACAATTTCGAGAGCGTGGTCGTAGCGGTCGGCTTTAGCGTCGCCGATGAGATCTATTGGATCGTGGACATTTGATTCACGCGGCAAATATTGGCGCAGCATGTTTTGTGTTTGCTCTGGGAGTGATGCGAGTTCGAGCCCTTCTTCATCTAGTGCGTCTGTGGCCATGATGCTTGGTCCACCTGCGTTGGTGATAATGGCAATTTTGTTGCCTTTTAGTTCCCCGAGGAAAGAGAATGCTTTGATCAAGTCGAACAGTTCTTGTGAGTTTTGTGCGCGTATAATGCCAGCTTGTTTACAGGCAGTTGAGACAACACTGTCTGAACCTGTCAGTGCACCAGTGTGAGATTTGGCTGCTTCTTGGGCGTTTTTGCTTTTGCCTGGTTTAAGCAATATGACCGGTGTGTTTTGTGAGAGCGATGACGCGTGGTCGAGAAATTGTGCACCGTCTGCGATATCCTCCAGATACATAGCTACTGCTTTGGTGCCGGATTGCACAGTCTGTAGGAAATGGTTTTCATTTAATAAGGCTTTGTTGCCGAGCGATGCAAATAAATTGAACCCGAGCTGGTGTTTGGCTGCCCAGTCGATAGCTGCGGTGCCAAATGCTCCTGATTGGGATATAAAAGTGATTGGTCCGACAGGCGGCATTTGTGCTGTGAATGAAGCATTGAGCTTGATAGTCGGATTGATGATACCCAGACAATTTGGTCCCAAGAGAGGAATATCTGCTTTTTTGCATTTGCGGGCAATGTCTCGTTCGAGATCTGCACCTTCTTTGTCGATTTCTTTGAAACCTGCACTAATAATGATGATGGATCCGACTTTTTTCTCGATACATTCGCTGATGACATCTGAAACAAATTGTTTAGGAATTGCGATGACCACGAGATCGATCTCACCTTGGATATCTTTGACTTTGGCAAAGGCTTGGATGCCTTGGACTGTTTCTGCTTTCGGATTGAGGGGATAAATGATGCCTTCGTACCCGGCTTTGACGAGATTGTGTACAATCTGTGCGCCGATTTTTTTACTGTCTCGAGACGCACCGATTACCGCCACGGAACGTGGTTTGATAAGGGGCAGAATATCCATGTGTTTATGATAAAGTCTAGGGGAAAATAGGTAAAGCAGGTATAATTAGAGAATGATAGAAAATCTTATTGTTCGACGTATACAGGAGAGTGATATTGAGCCAGTCGCCAAACTCTGGTATAAGCTGAGCTTGCATCACGAACCGTTTCATGCATATTATTCGGTTAAACAGGATGGAGAGGAGCAATTGCTTGCTCATGTGCATGATTTGATGGCGCGTGAGTGTTTGTTTTTTGTTGCAGAGATAAACGGAGAGATTTGCGGTTTTGTGAGTGGATATATTGTTCGCCGAAATCCGCAGCTGTCTGTAGATCGTGTGGGTAAGGTGGATAATATTTTTGTTGCTGAAGATAAGCGGGGAAAGCGGATTGGTACGAAGTTAATAGAGTCATTGTGTGAGTGCTTTACACAACAAGGTGTGAAATATATTGAGATAAGTTGTGATGTACAGAATCCTGATGCGTTGCGACTGTATAAACGTTTGGGATTTGTGGAGCAGAAAATGCTCTTAGTGAAAGAAGATTAGTATGAAAGTATATTTTGTCCGACATGCCGAGAGTCACAGTAATGTGTCCAGGATTCATGATGTTCCGGAAGTGGGTTTGACTGAGACGGGAATGATCCAGGCGCGGACAGTTGCTAAACGGTTTAAGAAAATTGATATTGATGTGATCTTATCTAGTCATTATCTGCGGGCTGAACAGACTGCTTTGATAATTAATAAAGTAGCGAAGAAGGAAGTAGTTTTTACGGAATTGCTGAAAGAAGCGGTGATCCCTTCTGAAATAATTGGGAAGAAGACTGATTCGGATGATGTTTTGGCTGTACGTCACGAGATGCGATCGCATCGATCTGAAGAGAACTGGCATTATAGCGATGAGGAGAATTTTTTTGATGTGCGGAATCGGGCGATACGGGCGTTAGAATATTTGCGACATCAGGAGTGTGAGAAGATGCTGGTGGTGACGCATGGAACTTTTCTGAGGATGTTAATAGGTGTGATGATGCTTGGGGATGCGCTGGTACCTGATATGCATTTGAATATTTCATATTTTTTGACTACGAATAATACCGGGATTACGCTGTGTGAGGTGGATGAGAAGGGGAGTTGGAAATTGATTACGTGGAATGACCATGCGCACCTCGGTTAGACTTATCACTCAAATTTTTGACTGCCAGAATTAAACAACTATTCCTAATTAAATAACTATAACAAATTGTGGATAACCTCTTGCAAAGTTCAAAATTATTCCGTATATTGATTAACAATACTTCACCTAACTCAATGTATATTAATTTTTAAGATTCGTTACATCTGTTTAGGATTGAAGTGCTCTTTAATATAGATAGTGTTTGGTTGTGCACTCCTCCAGTGTCCTTATGTTGATATGGATATATGGCATGGTAGTTTATGGCAGGAACGATCCATGTTTTCATATTATTGGTTGAAGGATCGTTATGTGGAGGAAGTATGAATACTGAAAAGTATATTGTACTTAGACATACTCCGTCTTATTCTCATATTGAGATGGACGGAGATGTCTATGAAATCTTACCGTGTGGGCTCATAATTCACCGTTAAGTTTCATCACTGGTGACAGAGATTGGTAATGTGGAACTAGATTATTAAGTGCGAGTGCACAGTCAAACTCTATCTATATTTAGAGTAATGTTAATTCATTTATCTCGTCAACTGTTTATTTATCATATCTTACATTAAATAAATAGTCAAATAAAACCCGAAAGTGTTATTTTTTCTTTATCTTATATATCCCAGCTTTTTTGCCTGAGACGAGGACGTCGTGTTTTTCTACGAGGGTGAACTCTGCGTGCTGTGAGATTAGTTTTTCTAAGGTTTCTTTTTGTGCTGTCAGAATTACCATAATTCCGTTTAGCTTCAGTACTCTGTTTGCTTGAATGAGGAATTGTTCGTAGAGTACGTTGATGTCTATGTGTTTTTCGTAGATGCCCCATGGTGGGTCTGTAATAATTTTGTCGATTGAACTATCTTGTGTTTGTTTGAGTGAACCGGCGTCCTGTTGGATGACGGTTATTTTTTTGTTTTGTTTCTTGGCTTTTTCAGTCAAATTTTGGACGATGCTTGGCTCGAAGTCTGAGGCAATGTTTTCTTTGTATTTAAAGTATGTGCGCTCGAAAGGGATGCTTCCAAATCCTGCAAATGGATCGAGGACTGTGTCGAAAACAGTTGGCTCGGAGAGCATGCAGAGCATGTGAGCTAGCTGTGGTTTGAGTTGGCCTTTTTCGAGGTTTCTTTCGGATGTCGGGAAGGAGGTCAGGCGGACACCGATGAATCCAGAGCCGTCTGCGCGGGTGAGAAACCAGACTTCGACATGAGCGTCTCGGCGGTAAATGCGGAGATTACGGTCTTTAGCGATGTATTCTTCTACCTTTTCGCGGATGGGGGCAGGAATGTTAACGCCTTCGTTTTCTTCGTAGAACATGACACGAACTGAGCGTGGCTTGTGGTTAGTGTATTCTGAAAGAGTGCGGATTAAGGCTCGATCCATGATGGCTTGGTTGGCCATGGTTTTAATCGGGTTATTGCCTAGTTTCTCAAATGATTTGGCTAATATGAAGCTATTATTGAAAATTCGAAGCTGTTTGATGTCTCCGGGTGTGGCATCTGTGGCGTATACTACAAGACCGTCGTCTAATTGTCTGACTATAACATCGGGAAAAGTCTCGTGTAGGGCACGCTCGATGATCTGCCCCGTGCCGGGTATGAAAGTGGAGAAGTAATTTTGCATAGTATAATTATATCGCTTTATGTCCAGTTTTGATGAATTACATAAGAAATTAAATGAAAAGCAGCGCGAAGCTGTTGATCATGTGGATGGTCCGATGATGGTGCTTGCGGGTGCGGGAACGGGTAAAACACAGGTGCTTGCGATGCGAATTGCGAACCTGATGCGCATGACTGGTGTGGGATTAGGGAATATTTTATGTTTGACGTTTACTGATGCGGGTGTGAATGCGATGCGTGAACGGTTGATACGAATTTTGGGAAGTGAAGGGTATGGTGCGAAGGTTGCGACGTTTCACAGTTTTTCAAATGAAGTGATGTCTGATTATCCTGAGAAGTTTATTAAAACTGCAGAGCTTTTGCCTTTGACTGAATTGGAACGTGTGCGGTTTTTGTCTGGGATGCTTGAGAATCTGGAGTATGGGAATCCTTTGAAGCATCAGAATAATCCATTGTTGTATTTGCGAGATATTTCTTCACGAATAAGTGAATTGAAACGTGAAGGTGTTACCCCTGAGCGGCTGGAATATTTTATTGATGAACAGGAAAAGTTTGCCGACGCAACGAAGGATGTTTTTGAATCGCTTATTACCACGCATGCGACGCAAATAAATGATGCATTGCTCGATGGATTTGCAAGTGAACTCGTTGTTTTGGGTAAAGCTGCAGAGGGAAGTGATTATCTGTATAAAAGCGCGGGGTTGTTGTTGCTGCGGGCTCGAGAACTAGCGATGATGACGCCGACGAAGAGTGGAAAAGTGAGCTATTCGAAATTGAAAGAGGAGATGAAGCGATTTGGAAATCAGGTGTCGGGGAAATTGGATCAACAACGAGCGATGGTGGATGTGTATCGACAATATTTGAAGGTTCTGCATGAGAATGGTCGATATGATTTTGAGGACATGATTAATAATGTGCTCGACCTGATGGTGAATGATGAGAATGTGCGGCGAGATTTTCAGGAACGGTATCAGTATGTGCTGGTAGATGAGTATCAGGATACGAATACTGCGCAGAATAAGTTGGTGGATGTGTTTGGTGTGGAAGTTGATTCACCGAATGTGTTTGTGGTGGGAGATGATGACCAGTCGATTTTTCGTTTCCAAGGCGCTTCTTTGGAAAACGTTGTAGGGTTTGCGAACCAATATGCGGACTCTATAAAAATTGTCTCCTTGTCACATAATTATCGCAGTCAACCTACTATCTTGCGCGCGGCAGACTTGTTGATTCAGAATAATCAATTTCGTGCGGCTGTGGCTATCCCAAATGTGACAAAATTGCTGGAGCCAGGACTAAAGCTAGGTGAAAAACCTATTCAGGTTTTGTCGTTTGATAATGCTAACTCGGAGCAGTATTGGATCGCGAGAAAAATTAAACAGTTGCTTGATGAAGGTGTGGACGCTCATGAGATAGCTGTGTTAGCTAAGACAAATAATGAGTTGATTCAAATGCTGCCATATATTAAGCAACTGCATATTCCATTTGCATTGTCGCGGAATGAGAACGCGTTTGAAAATGTCATCGTGGCGCAGTTTTTGAGACTTCTGATGGCGATAAAAAATCCTTATGATAATGAGAATTTTTTCTTTTTGTTGGAGTCGGCTACTGCTGGAATTGAGGCGATTGAGTTTTTGCGGATGAATAAATATGTGTTGTCGAAGCCTCGAGATCGTATTCAGTATTTTGATTTGTTGGGAGATATTGGAAAACTGCAGGAAGCTGGAGTAGTGGATACAATTTCTTGTTCTGCTCTTTACAATAATATTTTGCGTTGGCGAGATTTGGCAGGACGGACGAGTCCTATGGAGTTAGTAAGCGATATTGTGGGAAGTAGCGGAATATTAGATCAGTGTCGAGATAGAGGTGAGAACGAACTAGATAATTTGCGCGCACTGGGTGCTTTGGTCGGAGAGTTTGGACGAGCGATCCAGTCTGACCGCACGATCATGTTTGATACTTTGGTCGATACTGTAGTTGAAATGTTGGAACACAATATTGCGTTGCCGTTGGGTGAACAAGGAGCACAGATTGGGCGGGTTTCTTTGACTACTGTGCATAAGTCTAAGGGTTTGGAGTATCAGTATGTGTTTGTTATCAATGCGATTGAGCGAAAATGGGAGAAAGCTGTACGGATAGATCGGTTGGGTTTGCCTTTGAACTTGTTTACTAATGATTTGGGAGTGGCTGCACGTCTGCAGGAAGAAGAGGCTCGTAGGCTTTTTTATGTTGCTATCACTCGGGCAAAAAGTGAATTGTTTGTGACGTATTCGCGTGCTGATGGCGATGGAAAGCAACAGATCGTGTCGCAGTTTGTATCTGAATTGGGTGCGGATTTGATCGAGCGACAAGATATGGTGCTGGATGATACTGCGCAGCGAGAGCAGATGACGATGCGAGTGGTGGGATTGAAACGACCTGAATCGTATGATGAGGAGACGCAGGTATATTTGAGACAGCGGCTGAAGGACTACGCTCTGAGTGCTTCGCATTTGAATGCCTATCGTAAGTGCCCACGCATGTTTTATTACCAATATTTTATTCGAGCACCGATTGTTCCAGATACTGCGCTGGTGGTCGGTAGTGCGGCTCACAAGGCCGTAGAAGCACTGTTTGAAAGCAATGTGCATGGTGCAGTGATTACATCAGACGAATTAGTTGAAATATATGTGAAACAGCTTGAACGAAGTTGGTTGACTGGAGCTGCGTATGCAGATGCTGTGGAGCGAGGTCGACAGTTTTTGCCTAAATATTATGCGTATCGTATAGATAATTTGCCTCAGAATGTGAAGATCGAGACAGATTTCAGTTATCACGGGATTGTGTTGGATGATATTCGACTGACTGGAAAGATGGATATGATTGAGTTTATCGACGATGTTTCGAGGAGATGTGTGGTGTATGATTTTAAAACAGGAGATGCGACACGAGGGGTGAAGCGTGTTGCGTATGACGGGGATACCTGGCGGCAAGTGGTGTTTTATAAGATGCTGACGAAGATGTCTAAGCGGTTTGGGTATGTGATGGAGCGTGGAATTGTGGAGTTTATAGAACCGGGTAAGGATGGAAATTTTGAGAGTGTGGAATTGACGATAAGCGATGAAGATATGGCAGTGGTGTCTGAGCAGATTAAAGAGATGTGGAAACAGCTACAGGAATTGAATTTTAAGTGTTTGGATCCGATAGGTGAGTGTGCGTATTGTAAGAATATTTTGAAGGTTGGGGATGGGGAAGGGTTTTAGTAGCTAGTAAATCGTTTGTCCAAATATTGCATTATAAATAAAGACAAGTAACGGAGCGTATACTAAAAACGCTGTTGCTATGTCAAAGCCAAAAGGAGAAGGTTCTTTTATAAACTTTTTGTTAAGTATTGTTGCCGTAATCATAGGAGCAATGAAGAGCATTACTAGTATTAATAGATTGAATGATGGATGTACTGATTGGGCTAGATAAATTGCTAAAGCACATCCTATAAATACGACAAGTAGGTTAGCAATACCATTTATAAGTGAGGCTTTTATTAATGACTTCCAAAAACCTTGTTTTTTAAAGTTTATAGTTATTGTGATAAGTAGTGAGATTACAGTTATAGCTAATAGTAAGTTGGATATTAAGGTTATTACGCTGTATATGGCTTGATTTATATTTGCCATTCCGTAGCCGAGGTTTTGTTCCATATATTAACTGTACTATAGGGGATTTGATCAATGAAGAGGGAAAAAGGATAGAAGCCAAGCCACAGAAAACATTTCAACATTTTGTCATTAACACATTACTGTGAAATAACTGATGTCTTGTGTCGTCTGTTCTTAGTCTATCCTTTCTCCTTTTTTGTTACATCTCTTAATTTGGAGCTAGCTCGATGCTAAACTCATCGAATGGCTGCTCCTCATCGGCTGCAAATACCTTGATGCGTCGGCTTCCGACCTCTTCATCTAAGTATAAGTCGATAAAAAATCCATTGTTTAGAATCTCGGCTGATCCGATTTGGCGTCCTCGATCTGGATATTTCGGATCGTCGATCGTGAAAGTTAGGTCAGTTCCGTCCTCATAGTTGCCTGCAGATCCTGTTAATCGACACTGTTCGAACTTGTTGCAGTTCCGAGTTTGTCTTGTTGTAAGTGTCGGGATCACTGTGGGCAATGCCGTGGGGACGATAGTGGGTTCCCTTGTGTAGGGTGTAATTGCTGGCAATGTGGACTGAGGCGCCGCGCCCTTGGTTGTTGGTTGAGTGACTTGCGTTGTGGGCTGGATGACAAAAGGAGGATCCCAAAGATTCTCGATTTGTGGTCGAAGAAATATGTTGGCGAAGAGGCAGCTGAGTGCAAGAGTGCCAGTTACGAGTGAGAGTAGTATTAGTAGTGCGCGTCGCATTGTGGGCTCCTATTATTGTGGATCTGCAATGTCGATATGGAATATCGCAACGTCTTGTTGCGTTGGTGTTGATACGCGAAATGTGTGCTGACCTACAGATTCGTTGGTTATGAGGCGGATTTCTATCTTGTTATCCTTTACAGTGAAAGTTGGACCTACTTGTCTCCTTTTGTTGTATTGAAATTCGAACAGCGGATCGTCGATGGTAACAACAAGTGTTGTTCCATCTGCTATAGTATTTCCCAATTGATCGACAGCCGGAGAACCGAACAAACAGTCCTCACCATTTATGCAGAAGCTCAAAACATCAGGCATGAACTGCTCAGGTGCGTCGACCGGTATGACTGTTGGATCAGTCTCTATGATAGACGTTGGTTCCGGCGGAGTAGTTGGAATTGTTGTCTCTGTCTGCGTTGGTGTTGGTTCAGGGATGTTAGTTGCCTGAATTAACACCGTATAGTCGACAGTTGCAGTTGGTAACTCTGGAGGGAGGTCAGGTGTTGGTGTTTCAGGTAGCTCTGTTGGAATTGTTGTCGTCTGCGCAAGTGTTGGCCATGTTTGAACTGTAGGCGTTGGGTTTTGATAATCTTGGAAAATGTATATTATGCCAACAACAAAGCTCAGTGCGCCTCCGATCATAAGTATAATAAGTAAGAACGAGATGACCTGGATCTTCAGGCGGGTTTTGGGCGTTGCGACTGAGGGTTTCACTTCGTTACTCCTTCTGTAGCATTATTATTCATTAGATAGTGAGCATCTGATGACGGGATGGCATCATCACAAGCTCACTATCTACTATTGGATAAACTAATTTGGCTTGGCTGTTAAAGAACATGAGTCTTTGCTTTTGGCCTTAGCAGCCGCAGAAAAGATACGTTATTATATTATAAATAAGCTTATTTTGCAATACTATGGGGTGTTTAGAGAACTGCTGGTTCTGACATTTCCTCTTCTTCTTCGTCATGGTGACGAGTGAAGTGGTTGAAGTCTTTTGGTCGAACTGCTGCGAGGTCGAATTCTTTACCCTCAAAATGGTGCCTGAGTACTGGAGTCATCTCTTTTTTGAGTAACATATGAGTTGTGAAGGCAATATTGTCTTCGAACTCAACTTGGAAGCTTTTGATAAGCATTTTCTGGGTTTCGAGCTCTTCGGCTACAAAGAAATGGTGAGGGTTACCGAGGTCGATAACCTTTAAGAAAATATGGTGAACCTCGTACTTTTTCTCGAGTCTACGGAGACCCTTGAGAATATCGTCGATGTTTTTAGCTACAAATTTCTCTGCTTCGTTCATTTCGACTACTATTATTGCTACACGAGCTCGGTGAAACTTGAACGTGGCGAGGTGCTCTTCGAGAATTTCGTATACTGTTTTGTCTTTGTGAGCGGATTTAGCCTTAAACATCTTTTCTATGAAGTCTGTAGGGAACTCATACTTGGTTGTGAGCCACATTGCTGTGCGTTTATCTCTGTTTGCAGTTACTTTAGCACGGAGGTTCACTGTGTTTGACATGATACCCGCATAGAGTAAAACTGTTGATTCTGGGCTCATTGGGGTGTTTGTTTCGATAAAGAACTCAGCTATGAGGGTTGAAGTAGCACCTATGGTTTCGATGAGTACTTCAGCCTTTTTGAATGAGTCAATGTCGTTGTGTGTGCGATGGTCGATGATCTGAATTACTTTTGCAGGTTTGATGTCTTCATCGATACCAATAGTGTCAGATGCGTCTACGAGGATGATTGCGTCGGCCTTTTCGATGAATTTTCGAGCTGAAGGAAGCTCTTCAATTTTGTGTTTTTTGACAATATATGAGGTTTCGTCGTTTATTTTGCCTGAAATTGCCGCAACGGCTTTAACCCCTCTTTTTTGGAGATATTCAGCATAGGCATAAGCTGAAGCATATCCATCAAGATCGGGATTTTTATAACAGGTAACTAAAACGAGCTCAAGCTGTTTGAGCTTGGAAATATCCATGGGCGGATTATATCACTTATAGGCTTTTTTAGCAATTTGAAGACTTATTTTGCCTTTGGATCTGAGCTTGTTTCGAGGCGAGGGAAGAGTTGTTCGAGCTCTCCGAGCTCAACTTCTTCCTGCCATTCGTGGATGCCGTGGAACATATTAGGCTGTTCGTCGAGGAGTTTCTCTATATTATATGCTTTGGCGATCTTTACGGCTGTTTCTGGGAGGAATGGGTAGATTTCCCAGGCTATATTATGGATAGTTTGAGCAAGCCAGTAGAGGATTTCGTTGACTTTTTCGAGCCTTTCTTCTTTGGCTAATTTCCAAGGTTCAGTGATGTTTATGAGTTGGTCGCATTGTTTGATCTGAGTCCAGAGGTGTTCAGCTGCCTTGCTGAGTTCGCGTTGTTCGATCAACTTGGTGTATTCGGATGTGGATGGGTCGTTTTGGATGCTGGTGAGTGCGAGTTGACGGATTGCCTCGTCGACTGGATCTGCTAGTTGTTTGGCCAAACTTCCTACAGGAAGTGCAGGTATTTTGCCGTCGTTATATTTTTTGATCATTGCGTGGGTACGAGATACGAGGTTTCCGAGCCCATTTGCTAAGTCGGCGTTGTAGAGCTCGAGCATACGACTGTCTGAAAAATCTCCGTCAGAATAAGTAGGGATTTCTCTCAAAAGGTAATATCTGACAGGATCGAGTCCATATTTTTCTACGACATCTTTTGGATTTAAGACATTTCCGAGCGATTTACTCATTTTTTCGCCATTTACAGTGATATATCCATGTACTATTACCGATTTTGGCGTTGGTAAGCCTGCTGAGAGGAGCATGGCTGGCCAATAGATAGTGTGGAAACGGTTGATGCCTTTGCCGATGCAATGGACGTCAGCTGGCCAATATTGTTTGAACTTGGTATCGTCTTCTTGGCCGTACCCGAGTGCGGTGATGTAGTTTGCGAGAGCGTCGAACCAGACGTACATGATCTGAGTATCGTCATCAGGGACAGGTACGCCCCAACCTTTTGCACGAGCTATAGATCGGGAGATAGAGAAGTCTTGGAGGCCTTGTTTGATGAACGAGAGCATTTCGTTTTTGCGTGACTCGGGGTAGATCTTCAGTTCATCGGATGTTATGAGGTCAGCTAAAGTTTCTTGATAATTAGACAGTTTAAAGAACCAGTTTTCTTCCTCGACTTCATCTACTTGGATTTTGTGGTCTGGACAGAGTTTGCCATCCACCAGTTCTTCTGGTGAATAGAATTGTTCACAACGAGGACAGTAAAGTCCTTTGTATAGCTTTTTGTATAGATCTTCTTTTTTGCATGCTTTCCAAAGCGCTTGAGCTCCCTTAAAGTGGTAGGGAGTTGCTGTTTTGATGAATTGGTCGTAGGAAATATTTAAAATGCTTTTTAACTCAGCGAATTTTTCAGAGTTTTCAGATACGAGATCTTGGACTGTTTTACCTGCTTTTTCGGCGGCTAGTACGTTTGTAAGGGAGTTGTCGTCACTTCCAGAGAGGAAGTAGGTGTCGTTTCCCATGATACGGTTGTATCTAGCAAGAGCATCAGCTTGTACGAACTCCATGGAGTGTCCGAGATGCGGCGCTGCGTTGACATAGGGAATACTGGTGGTGATGTAGAATTTCTTTTTGTCCATTTATGCTTGGATTATATTCTTACTGAGGCTTTTTTGGCAAGGGTGTGGGGTGATTCTGTCTGTTTTGTAGGTTTATAAAGAGCAGCGGGAAAGCAATTGCGTATGTTATTATAGTTATTATTCGGGATTTGTTCGTTATAACTGTAGCGAGGGCGATTGCTCCGATCAGAATTGCTTTACGAAACGGTAGAAAAATATACGAAGTGAGCACGGTTGTTATAAAGATGAGTGCGAGCATGATGCCGATGGGAAGCGCGTTTTGAAATGAGAATTCTTTAGGTGCGGGGTAGTAGTACAAATAGATAAGAAATGCAGCTAAACTCACTAACGATCCAACAATTTTTAACGCTTTTTTCTTGTCTTTTATTAATGGTATTTTTTCTTTTAATGGGACAACTAATATTTCTTTAGGGATATCCATATGGAGCTAGTTTTAATAATTATTCTATTTATATTTATTATTTTAGTTGCTGTTTTAATGTTTCTACTATATCAGAAACTGGGGAGTTTGAGTCAGCCTAGTAATGTGCAGCAATCGATGGATGTGATGTCTCGCTGGATGGAACAGATGCAGCAGCGACTTGATCGTAATGCTGACGTGTTGGAGCGAGGATTGCGTCAGACTAATGAACAGGTGACTGCACGTTTGGATAAAACAGGTGAGATGCTCGGGTTTGTGGGGCAACGGATTGGGGAGATGAGTGAGATCGGTCGAAGTATGCGAGATATTGGGGACTTGTTGAAGTCACCAAAACTGCGCGGAAACATTGGAGAGTTTGTATTAAAGGACTTATTGCGGCAGTATCTGCCGCAGAGTAGTTTTTCGTTGCAATATGCTTTTGCGAATGGGTCGATCGTGGATGCGGTGATTCGGACTGATCAAGGGATTTTGTGTATTGATTCGAAGTTTCCTTTTGAGAATTTTAAGAAGATGCATGCTGCTCCGACTGATGCTGAGAGAGAGACTGCTCGTCGTGAATTTGTGCGCGATGTGAAGAAGCATATTGATGCGATTTCAACTAAATATATATTACCTGCTGAGTCGTTGGATTACGCGATGATGTATGTTCCTTCGGAGTCAATATATTATGAGATCATGTGTCACTACGATGAGTTGCTGACGTATTCACATCTGAAACAAGTTGTAGTGGTGAGCCCTTCAGTATTCTATGCGTATTTACGGGTGATACTGCTTTCGCTTGAAGGACGTAAGGTAGAGGAGCAAGCACGAGAGTTGATGCGAAATTTCCGTGGATTGGAGCAAGAGTTTCGGAAGTTTGGTGAGCAGTATACTTTGGGTGTTAAACACTTAGTAAATGCACGTAACGCGTTTGAAGATGCTTCACAGAGATATCAGTCGGTAGAAGGTAAACTACACGGGTTTTTGAGAATTGAAGAGAAAATTAATAACCAGGCATCGAATCCATAGGCATATCCTGCATGTAGTTACTTGCAGTTGCTTCTGATGCGTATGAGCTATCTACGTCGCGTAGTGCATTACTGACGTCTACATCTTCAATTTTGATTGTTCGTTCACCTAATTGTGTGTTTGTCGACTGAGACAGGGCTCCCGTATAGTTTGCTAATCCGAGTACACCAAGTAAGAGTGCGACGCTGAACATACCGAGTCCTAAGAGTCTTTCATTAGAACGAACTAATTGATGTGATTTGTTGTTTTGTTTTGCCATGTAACTATTATTGGCGAATTGAATAACTGATGTCAACAGGTATTTTATCTAAACTGTGATTTAAACTTGAGCCACTTTGTTCGCCACTTATCTAGGAACAGGTAATTTTTGTATGATTGTGGGTTTATTATAAGATCGAATGTGCCTAAATACTCGACGTGTTGTGGTCCGTATCCGCTTTTGAATTTGTGGAATCCGTACCATGGATCAGTTGTATCTGGTGTTGGACCCATTGCTCCCCACATATCGAAGAGTGAGAGATTGAGGCGTTTGCCGAGTTGGATTGCTTCCCATGCGACGAGATTAGATGCCATGACGTTTCGGAATTGTAGGCGTGATCCGCCGTATGGATAATAGAGTACACCATTGAAATTGAGTAACATCCAAGCTGTGACGGGAGTGTCTTCGAAATATGCGATGAGGATATGTGCCATGTCGTTGGCTTTCATGGTTTCCCAAATGTTTCGATGGTATGCCTCGTCGTGTCCGTAGTAGCCTTGACGTTTAACTGTTTCAAAATATATTTGGAGATATATTTTGAATCCTTCTTCATCGTTTTTCTCGACTACTTTGACGCCTTTTCGTTGTGCGAGTCCGATGTTATACCTGGTTTTTTCGTGCATGTTGGCTAAGATTTGATCTTCAGGACGGGATATGTCTAAAAGAAAGTTGTATTTAGGAAACATTTCTTTGCCATATACTACGTTTAAGTTCGGCATTTTAAGAAGATGTTCTCGTCCTTCGACGAGATACTTTTGCACATCAGCATTGTCGGAAGGACCGTAAATATTTGGTTCTATTTTGATGAAAATACATTTGTTTTGTTGACCAAATTGTTGGAGTGCTTGCATCATTTCTGGTGTTGGGAGAGTACATCGTCCTAAATGTGCGATAGTTTGACCTTCGAGAGGTGCTGGAAGTTTGTGCAGTGTCAGCTGGAATCCGTCGAGTAAACTAGTTCCTTCAAAAAAACCGTAGCGGTATGGTTTGCTGCCTGTTTCTTCTTTGGCATCACCCCAAGCCCAGGATTGGACTACATGTTTGACTGCGGAGTTGTATCGATCTTTTTCGTTAAGAATTATTTCTCTGATAAGCATAGTTTTCATTGTAACAAGAGCGAGAGGTAAGTTCTAGAGTAACTACGCGAATTTTAGCTTCTCTTTTTCAAATCTTTTCTTAATGCGGTAGTTAAACTCTCGTTCCATGTCCCACTTTTTAGCTTGGTTGGTTTTGAGTAGTGTTTTGACGATTATTTTTGCTCCGTCGATTTTTTCTATACCTTCAACTTTGGGATTACCTAGGATGAATCCTTGGAATATTGGATCGCTTTTGAGTGATGCGAGTTCTTCGTTGAATACTTTGAGTACCTTGTCTATATCATGCTCGGAGGATACGCCGATAGTGATATTTGCTCTGGACCATTCACGCGTAAGGTTGGCTACAGCACTAATTGTTCCATTAGGAATAGTGTGGACTACGCCTTCGATATCTCGTAGAGTTACAGCGCGTATTCCTACTTTTTCTACCTTTCCTTCGATTGTTCCCACACGGATCGTATCGCCTTCATAGAATGCGTCGCTGGTAAGTAGGAACATGCCTGTGATGAGATCTTTAATGAGTGATTGGCTTCCGAAACCGATGGTGAAACCTACGATACCCGCTGATGCGAGGAGGGGCATGATATTGATATTGAGCGCTGATAGGAGCATGAGTAGTGCAATGATGCCTATGATGATAGTCACTGCATTTTGTACTACTGAGAGAACTGTGCGTGTACGTGGTTGATTGGCTTTGGAAAATATCTTTTCAAATACTTTTCGGCTGATCACATTGAGTATATATGAGCCGATTACGATGAGACCTATTTGGAACCAAAAATTGGTATTTGCTGCCATTTGTGCAAGATTTAACATCTGTATATTGTATCATGTTTGGTGTTTTTCCCTTGCAATTCCCGCATATGTGTGTAATAGTATTGGTAACATATGTTCCAGCCAAAATTTCAAATTACCCAACGAGTTTTAAAATTTATTTCTCAAGTTGAAGTCTCTAAAGAAATTATTGAGAACTCGCCGTTGGTACCTCAGTGGGAAGTAAAGTTTCGTGAAGAAGCGGTTCTACGTTCCGTTCATCATGGAACTCATATTGAAGGAAATCCGATGACTATTGGGGAAGTGAAAGGTGCTTTGGAAGGGCGAGAAGTGGCGGCTCGGGAGCGGGATGTGCAAGAAGTCATGAATTACCGAAATGTGTTGGCATATATTAATAAATGGTCTCGGACAAGTGAGGAAGCTGAGAAGCCGATTGATCTGGGTACTTTGTTGAAACTGCACGAATTGACAGTGGATAAGATCTTGTCTGAAGAGCGAGCTGGTAAACTGCGCGATGTGGAAGTGGTTTTGAAAAGTTCAGCGAGTGGCATTACTACATTTAAGCCGCCGTCGAAATATAATGTGCCTGCGTTAGTGAATATGTTTATGCAGTGGTTGGATGGACCCGCAGCAGATATTCATCCGGTGTTGCGTGCAGGAATCACGAATTATGAACTGGTACGCATCCATCCTTTTGTAGATGGCAATGGGCGAGTGGCTCGTGCAATGGCGAATCTGGTTTTGTTTAAGGGCGGGTATGATATTAAGCGGTTTTTCTCTTTGGAAGAATATTATGATCGGGACGCAGAGCGATATTTTCAAACTTTGCAGAATACATCCAATCAATTGGTAGTGGATAATAACGAACGGGATCTGACCGAGTGGCTTGAATATTTTTCTGAAGGATTAGCGGTTGAGCTTTCTCGAGTGAAGGAGAAAGTGAAAAAGTTGTCTGTGGATTTGAAACTACAGAATAAGGTTGGGCAGATTACTTTGAATGAAAGACAGATGCAGTTGGTGGAGTATATGGAAGACTATGGTGGTGTGTCGAATAAAGAGTGGCGACCATTATTGCCTGGTGTGAGTGATGATACGATACTGCGCGATATGCAGGATTTGATAAAGAAAAAATTGGTGAAAAAAGAAGGCAGTACGAAAGCTTCGAGATATAAGTTGGTGTAAAAATTTCTGTGATATACTGCTCGGGTCATGAAGAAACGAGCGTTTTTTGTATCTATTTTGATTCTATTTGTTGGTGTGTTTTTTGTTGCATTTTATTTTTATTCGGATGTAAGAGGTGAATTGGTTAATCCGCTTGTTTCGAGCGGACCTCACGGTAGTGAGGTAGTTGATAATACGGAATCGGATATTCCAGTTAGTTGTGTTCTGACTTATGGAACATTTATGGTCAATCAGCAATCGTGTGATGAACTGACTGAATTTGAAGCGTCATCAGCAGGTGACGTTGCGTCTATACAGTGTGAAGTACCTGCTGGCACATTTTTAGTGTCAGAGCGAGAGTGTGAGATATTGAAGGATGCAAAGGGTAGTCAGGATGTGATGGGGCAGTTAGATTAGTCAACCGCAATATATGCGCGTAGAAACTCTGCTTCGCCGATATTGTATGGCGAAGAAGGTTAAGTTTAGAACACATTTCTTTGTTAAGCTAATTTTAGTTTATCTTCTAATATTTGCTGTGCGTGGGTAAGTACGTTTACTTTTTCGTATACTTTCTTGATGATGCCCTTGGGATCTATTAAGAATGATGTGCGGTGTATGCCGAGAAATTCTCGTCCCATGAATTTCTTAGGTCCCCAGATTCCATATTTTTGTGCGACTTCCGTGTTTATGTCTGCTAGAAGTGTGAATGTAAGGTTATATTTCTCTTCAAATTTTTTGTGCTTTTTGACTGTGTCTTTGCTTATACCAAGTATTGTGATGTCGGCTTTTTTGTACTCTTCCGAAGCGTCACGTAAACCGCAGGCTTGAGTGGTGCATCCTGGCGTGTCGTCTTTGGGATAGAAATATATGAGCACCCATTTGCCTTTGTATTCGGAAAGTGTGTGGTTGAGGTTATTCTGGTCAGGAAGTGTGAAGTCAGGAGCTGGAGTGTTTTCTGATAATGGATTATACATATTAGTTAATTGCTGCGATTACTCGTACTGGTGATGCTTCAGTTTCTGTGTTGAGTGGGAGTGCTGTAATTGTAATGTTGTCTTGATTTATTAGTTGATCTAAGTTTGTTAGATTTTCGATAATGAGTATATCGTTTTGGAGCAGGAGTTTGTGAGTGTTGAATGGTTCATAATCTGGTGAGGCTTGGTCCATGCCCACGATTTTTATTTTTGCATCGACTAATTTCTGAGCAAAGTCAGTTGTTACTTCTGGATATACTGTGAAGTATTCTGACTGGTTATATATTTTGTCTCGGCCTGTGTATATGAGTATGACGCTGTATTGAGATAAGTCATGGTTGTTTAATAGGTGTGCGTCAATTTTGGATTGGTTTTGAGCATCTATAATGAGTGCTTTTCCCATAAAATGGTCGATCTGATAATCTGATATTCTTTTACCTCCGATGAGCATATGCCAAGGAGCGTCGATATGTGTGCCGACATGTGTTCCGATAGTTATTGTATGACTAGTAAATCCGTTGTTTTCAACGAGGTTATTTGACTGGATTTCAACTGTGGGATCTCCTGGGTAGACTGGTATTGCAGTAGTTATTTTGTGAGAGAGGTCAATATATTTCATTAGTATGATTTTATCATGCCTTGTTGTCTGATGTTTCGGAAATAGGGGTGTATTTAGTACAATACGTGTATATGAAGTTTACTGATCTTTCGATTTATTTCTCACAACTTGAAGCTACGACTAAGCGGTTGGAGCTTATAGATATATTGTCTTCACTTTTTAAGAAAGTGCGGACTGAATCTGACGCGCGTCAAGTCACGTATCTTCTGCAGGGACGGGTGGCAGCGTTTTATGAGCCTATTGAGTTTGGGATGGGTGAAAAACTGTTGGAGCGGGTGGTAGCCGGAGCGTATGAGGTGGAGCTTGAGAAGGTTAAAACTGCGAATGGTAAAAAGGGCGATATTGCATTGGTTGCCGAGGAACTGTCTGAACAGACTCATCATGGTGGAACTGGTTTGAAGATTTCTGATGTGTTTACGAGTTTATCTCAGGTTACGACGACAAGCGGTGATGGATCTGTTGAAGGTAAGGTTGGTGTTTTGGTGGAGTTGCTTAAGCGAGCTGATCCATTGGAAGCAAAATATATAATGCGAATCGTATCGGGGCGACTACGGTTGGGTATTGGTGACCCGACAGTGCTTGAGGCTTTGGCATTTGCTCGGCTTGGGGATCGGAAGTTTCGAGCAATGCTTGAGAAATCATATAACGAGGTGTCTGATCTTGGTGTGATAGCTGAGACGCTATGGAAACATGAAGGTGAAGATGCTCTTAAGGCGATCGAGAAATTGCGTGTATCTGTAGGTAGACCGTTACGAAGTGAATTGTGTGAACGATTACCTAACGCTGAGAAAACGGTTGAGAAAATGGTGAGTGTGGTGTCACAGTTTAAGTATGATGGTTTTAGAACTCAGATGCATTTAGATCGCAAAACAGGTCTGGTGAAACTTTACTCACGAAACTTAGAGGAAACAACTCATGCATTTCCAGAACTTATACAAGGATTGCTTGATCAAATTGATGCTGACTCAGTGATACTGGACTCAGAAGCTTTAGCATATCATCCGGACTCTGAAGAGTTTTTTCCTTTTCAGGAGACTACAAAACGACGGCGAAAACATGGGATAGAAGAGATGGCGCAACAATTGCCTCTGCGAGCGTTTGTGTTTGATATTTTGTATAAAAATGGAGAGTCGTTGCTTGATCTGCCTGCACGTGAACGGCTTAAAATTTTGGATCAGACTGTTAAGAAAAACGTTTCTGCGGAAAAGCCTGACACTTTGATTGTGTCGGAGTCTCGATATATTGATACCGCACAGCCGTTAGCTTTGATGTTGGAAGAGGCTTTGACGCGAGGACTTGAAGGATTGGTTATTAAAAAAGTCGACTCACCTTATGAAGCTGGTGCGCGGAATTTTAATTGGGTTAAATTGAAACATACTGCTTCAGAACAGCTTAAAGATACTGTGGATTGTGTGGTGCTTGGATATATTTATGGACGTGGGAAGCGAACAGCGTTTGGTGTGGGTGCGCTTTTGGTAGGAGTGTACGACAAACAGCGTGATGTGTTTGTGAGTATTTCAAAAATTGGTACGGGATTGAGTGATGCTGAGTGGGTGGCTGTGCGTGAACGATGCGACAAGCTTGTATCAAAGGATAAACCAGCACGTATTGAAAGCGATATTACCCCTTCGGTATGGGTAGAGCCAGAGGTTGTAATAGAGGTGTTGGCTGATGAGATTACGCGATCTCCCTTACATACTACTGGTAGAACTGCAGAGGAGCCTGGATATGCGTTACGTTTTCCGCGATTGATTACGTTTCGAGATAAGGATAAACGACCAGAGGATGCTACGAATGTAAAAGAGATACAAGAATTATATGGGCTACAATATAAAAGTTAATTGAGTTATGTCTAAAGTAGTTATTTTTGATTTTGATGGAACTATAGCAGATACATTTTCGACTGTTGTAGAGATTGTTAATAATCTGTCTAGTGAATATGGCTTTCCTAAATTGGGGATTGAACAGGTTTCTGAACTTCGTCATCGTCGTGCGCAAGATTTGCTTGGTGTATTTAGAATCTCCTTATTAAAAATCCCTTCGTTTATTTTTAAAGTGAAGGAGCTTTTGGGTGGTCAAATTAAGAATGTGAAGGCGTTTCCGGATGTTCTGGATGTGCTGAAGCAGCTGAAAGACCAGGGTTATACATTGGGGATTTTATCTTCAAATAATATTGAAACAGTCAATACTTTTTTGAAAAACAACTCGATTGATGTTTTTGATTTTGTGTATTCCGAGAAGGACTTGTTTGGAAAAGCTCGTGTTTTGAAAAATTTAATGAAACGACATGGGTTTGCTAATGAGGATGTTGTGTATGTAGGGGATGAGACTCGAGATATTGAAGCTGCACACGGTGCAAAACTGCGAATTGTTTCAGTAGGTTGGGGGTATAATACGATCAGTGCGTTAGAGAAGCAGAAGCCAGATGTTCTCATAGATAAACCTCAAGAGCTTGTTGATTCTGTTGCTAATTTGTTTTCAAGGTAAGAGTCTATAATACCTTTTCCTTTGATCTTGTTCATGTTATATCTATATATAGCCTATGTTTCGTCTAGATAAATCTACACTTGAATATTTAAAAGATCTTTCAGCTCCAGAAGTAACCTCATCAACTGATATAGAAGATATTGAACTGAAGCGCGAGATTGTTAAAACTAATATCCTTACTTTGATATTGGGTACTTTTGTAATCGGAAGTATTATTATTCTTTTTATATTTTACTTACCTGGATTATTTAATGTATTCGTTCAAATCCTTTTTTACTATATCGCTAGCGTTATCTCTTATTGGCCTATTGTGCTTGGCGTAGTTATTGTTTTTGTAATACTGTTTTACTATTCCTTAAAACGCTCTTGACCGTTGCTTTTTCTCCATCTACAGTAGAATTATATTATTCTTTTAGGAAAGGATTGTGCCATGCGTTTACGTAGCATACTTATTGGCTTTAGCGTCTTTGCCTTGTTTGGGTTCTTGTTTTTGTTTAAAGCACAAGTTCCAACCTCCGCAGTAAGTAAGACAATTACTATTTTTGGTAGTGATTTTAGTATTAATAATGCAAATATTGTGGTGGGAAATTATGTTCGTTGGAGAAATCTTGATGAACAATCACATGTTGTCACTGTTTATAAGACTGGCGTCGCTGATCCTATTATACAAGAAACGCTTGATGCCCTTGTGATAGGTGAAGATCCTGATGAATATATGCTTACGTTTACTGGTTTGTATGCGCTTGGAACATATACTTATAACTTGGATAATAATGCGAGTAACTCAGGAACGATTACACTTGCTGCGGCAACGGCTTCACCAACACCTACGTTGGTTGCAACTGCTACGCCGACAGGGACACCGACTGTTAGTCCGTCACCAACTAGTACCGCAACTCCTACTGCCAGTGCAACCGCTACAGCAACGGTAATTCCGTCGCCAACTCCTACCGTTGCACCTACCGCGACACCAACGGTTGCTCCAACTGCATCGCCAACTATGGTACCTACCGCTACACCGACATCAGTTCCAACTGTTGCCCCGACCGTCGTACCTACAGCAACGCCAACGCTTGTTCCTACATTAGCACCGACTGCAGTACCTACAAGTTCACCAACTTTGGCACCAACTAGTAGTCCGACTGTTGTTCCGACTGCCACAGCATCGCCTACAAGCGTTCCAACGGCAGTACCCACAGCTGTTCCTACTGCAACTCCTGTTCCAACAGTAGCGCCTACAGCTTCTCCGGCTCCAAGTTTTGAGCCGTTTCCAAATACAGGAGTTTTGCCAGGTTTCTCAGTATTCCGTCAAAAAACGTGTACAGCACAACTGATTCAAAATAATTCGAAAGTTTTAACTGAGCGTACTACTTCCGTTTACTTGACACGAGGTTTGTGGAATGTTGAATCTTTGGTACCTACTAGTGCGACTTTACGATTAACGCAGATTCAGCAGGTCAATCTTTTCTTTGGGGGTAACCCATTCTTTGGAGGGAATATGATCACTTCTGCAAATGAGTTAGCCACATTTACCGGTACCTCAGAGCAGGACGTTTTAGCTAAAGCTGGTTCATCATGGTGTGCTCGCTAATTTTTAGTAATTACAAAAACGAGGGTAGGATTGCACTGCCCTCGTTTTCTCTCTTCCCAAATTGTTGTTTTTAGGCTATAAGTTGGTCTATGAGTTCACAAGAGTTTCGCGACCTTATACGCATTTTTACCACGGATCGTGACCCCGTGCGCCAAAATATTGCCATTATTCAGATGCTTGATCCTCTGGATCTTGATATTGAGTACAAAAAACTTGCTCGCGAGGGGGATTTACAGCGTATCCAGGATATTTTCTCTTCATTTGCTGATACGACTGAAGATTCACTTTCGGGATATGAGGAAAAGCGGCTCCAGCAAGTCAGCCTATTAACTCAAGAATATTTTTCGAATAAGGCGTATGCATCCTTTGCCCTTATGATTTATCAGTTGATGGTGGAGTCTTTCTTAGAGCGATACGACTTTTCAACTGAAGATGCTGCAGCTGTGACATCTCATATGTTGTATCAGACTTTGCCAGAAGAGATTCATTTACAAACGTTTTTATTGGAAAGTATGGCGAATCCTAAGGTTTTTGATTGGAATAGAGACGACGAGGTTGTGGTGCAGTCATTGCAAGTACTGACTGTTTGTTTCAGTGATGTGTATTCTTTTCTGACTGAAGAAGAGGACGACGATAGTGTTGAGGATTAGTCGTTTATTGTTTTATTGGGGTCAGTGTGCATTTTGTAGTTAGCTATTTCTTTATTTGTTCGTTTTATTTTTCCTAAGAATCTCTTTACAAAATTCTTTACTGAGAAAGCAATCGGGTTGATTACGCCTAAGATGTATAGGATCAAGAGTGGAACAGTAAGTATTCCTACTGCCAGGGTTGCGTAATCCATAAGTGAACTTTTTATTTGGAGATTTACGATACTTCCTTTAGCCACGGGTGGGACAACAATACCTACCATGCGTGGTCCTGTAGGCACTATTTGAAGTTTTTTTGTTTTATTGTCTGAAGTAGTCAGTGTTGCATTCCACTTAGGTACGTATCCTTCGCGGAAGTAGAGAAGTGTGTTTTCGTTAGTGGATTCTTCTAATTTGAATGTTATTTTATCCGGATTTTTGCGTGACGGAATTATTTGTAGATCGGTTGATGCTGTAGATCCGAGTAGCCATTTAAGTGACGCGCTTAAGAGTTGTATTTCCTTGGTGTTTTCGTTCTTTCCGCCTTCAATGTGAGGTAGTATATTCATTCCCGACCAGACAACTTTGCCTTTCCCAAACTCACGAGCAATTATGACTGGTTTGTTAAGAACTTGTAGCAACACAGTGGAATCTTTGCGTAAATCTGTGATTGTGGAGATGCCCCAATGACCGCCATTTAAGGTAAGATGTCCTATCTGTCTTTGATCGGAGTTAAAATTAATTTTCTCTGTTTGATCTAACGTTAATTCAGCCTGAGATGTAATCTCTTCCCAAATCAGTTTATTAGTCGGTAAGAATGGTGGTACTTGTTCGAGTTGCCAGTCTGGATTTTTGTACTGCCATCCCGTATCGATAAATAGTTTGCCGCCTTTTTCTACATATTGTGTTAGTAGTGAGTGGCCTTTATTCTGATTATTGTATTTATATCCACTCAGGAATAGTCCGTCAAACTCTTGTAATTCTTTCAAGGAATATTTATCGACATATTCACCACCATTGCTTATAATTCCGTCGTTATATGAGAGAGCTCCAACGTTGAAAACTTTGAAGGCTTGATCGTAGAAATAATATCCTTCATTTCCGATGAACAGTAGGTGAGGTTTTTTTGTCCAGGTTGTCAGAGTTGTTGCCTCCTTAAACTGCCACCACTGTTTGTCTTCTGTTTTCTCCCAGTTTGGATCTTGTTCATAAATTTCAGGTGGAGTTTGAGCCGTTGTACTTGCTTGGATGTAGTTATAGCCGTAATATTTAGCTATTTCTGAGAGTATCCCGACTTTTTGGTAAATAGGTTGGTAGGCGTACATTACCGAAGACTGATAGTTCCAGAGTGCACTGAATAAGGTGAGTGTGTTTATGTATATTTGAGTTTGGGATACATCGGTATACAGCGGCATTTTCATAATGATGCTGCCTGAGTTGCCTGACAGGTCAAAGCGAGTTTTTAGTGGGTCGTCTCCTAGAAATTTGTAAGGTTCTTTATCGGTTTCTTTTACATATGTGACCGGACCTTTTTCTAAAACTTTTATACTTGGTAACCGCTTTAAACTTACCTGTTCGATAAGTGAATAGTGTAGCGAGTTGCACCATGAACTTCTCGCCGAGATTTCATTTGAAGGAATGTTAAGACATTGTTTTTTGCTAATAGCAAGTTCGTTGTTTGTACTGTCTTCAGATTGGAAAGCGGAAAATTGTTTTGAGTCTATTAGAAAATTCGATTCAACAAATATTGAAGGACCTAAACGCCATAATTTTTGGTTTTCTATAGGGCTAGTTCCCTGGGGGATAGGATACATGTTAGCTGCATAAATAATTAAGATGAACATTACACATATTGCTATGGAAGGTGCGAATATGTGATCCCAAACGCCATATATATATTTGCCTGTTTTTTTGAGTAGTATGTCAGCTATTCGTAGTATTGTATCGCCTAAAATGTAAAAACCGAAGGCTGCAGTAATAGGGAGTATTACTCGATATGCTATCCACACTGTGCGGTAGTCAAATAGAACGGTAAACGGAGCAAGCCAATATGGTACTCGTATAAAAAATTCATTGGTGAAGTTTAGGAAACCGTAGACAGATAAAAGGGAGAATAGAAGGATTTTCTTTGTGCGGAACCATCCAAAAAGAAGTGCAGGTAAGATGCCCACCCAAATATATGGTTGAGCCGACCAATTCTCTACGGCTGACTTCATCTCATCTTTTGGATTTTCTAGGCCTAACATTATTTCATACGTAGGTAGAACGTCAAAATTTATTTTTCCGTTTGGATCATTTACGTATCCATTGAAACCACCTTTTGCAACTTGAGCGTTATATTCTGAATACTGAAAAAATCTGTGAGAAAAAAAGAGTCCTAATGGTATTAGTAATAGCAAAAAGGCAATACAGCCTTTTTTAAGTGCTATTTTGTGATTTGCCTTTACTTCGCTAATAATTCTTCCTGCGATCATGAATATAGTAAGATGTAGGATCGCAATGCCCGCTGCAAAATGAGTGTGAAAGGCGAGTGTCCATAATAGTATTGCAACTACATTTACAACTCTTTTTTTTAACGAAGACTGCCCTTTAAAGTGTAATTCAAGAAACCAGTCGACAAAGAATAATGTAGGAGCTACAAAAATATACGATACAGCCTCAGCATAAAATCCCCATTGATACGCAAAAATATAAGTTATGGGCATGATAAGGTAGAAAATAGCAGCAACAAAGCCAATTGCTATGCGACTTATGGGTTGTTTGGGATAGTTTAGTCGCAACCAGCAGAAAAGTAGTATGAAGACGGCTGTCGTAGGAAATGCTAAGAAGCGCATAATATTAAATGATCGTATAAGTGCTAGATCGAATACTCTACTTATGGTGATGACAAGTGTATGCGCAAGGTGCGGATAGCCGGCGACAAAGGAGACACCTCCTCCTTGTAAAGGGAACCAGTAGGGATAGTTTGGGTAATATTTATTGAGCCATTCAACGAATATATAGGCACTCGTGTCATCGCTTCCGAGGAGCTTGTCGGAATTTAATTGACTGTGGAGGAGGATATATGCAAAGACTATTATCCCGGCTGATAGACACAGAACTAGAATGATCTGAATAAGACGGGATACACTAATGCATGAATATTTGAGCAGTTTTTTCATTTTTTAGCGAAGACATAGATCTAATATTGCCTGTTCGTAAATTTGTGCTTGTCTTTGTGCATCGTATAGTCTTTCAGCCCTAAGTCGATTGTCTTGGCCAATTCGTATACGAGCAGATTTATCTAGTATAAGTGATTCTAACGATTTTTGTAATGCTGCGGTATCTCTGCTTTTGATAAGTAAATTGTCGTTTCCTATTTCCTCGGGAATGCCGCCAACTTGCGTACTTACTATGGGTAAGCCAGAGGCTTGGGCTTCCATTAGGGTGTAGGAAAAGTATTCTCCCCACAAAAGATTTCCGAAAAGTTTTACTTCGCGAGAAGGGGAACAAAATATATCCGCAGTCTGGTATATTTCTGGGAGTTTATCGTATTGCACATATCCGTGGTACGTAATTGGTAGTTCACGAGCTGCTTCAAGTACGTAGTTTTTTAATCGCCCGTTGCCTGCGATAGTTAAATGAATGTTTTTGTATTTTTTGTATAGATGTTTATACGCAGTGATAATATCTGGTACGCCTTTAGAGTCGTCAAGCAGGCCAACATACAGTATATTTATGGTTTCTGCTTCACGCATAGTTGGTTTAAAACGTAGTAAGTCGACACCTTGATAAATGATTTTTGTTTTATTGTCTGGAATCTTGAGTGATCGAGTAAATTCGATTGCCTTGTGATTTCTTAAGATAAATAAATTTGTACCTTCTATGACTTTTCGAGTTAAGAAAGAATAAGGAGGAATTTTTCCAGAGATGTGAAACGGAGTATTGCACCAAATATTGCTTACTACCGGAATGTTTTTTTTGTGAGCATAAGTAATAGTTTGATAATTCCAGAAATAGTAGGTGTCTGAAATGTCTATAATGTCGGCGTTTGCTAAATGCTTTGGGAGATTGGCGATGTACTTCCAGGATAAATTAAATAGGCCTGGCGAATATATTTCAGTTGGATCGACACCAATTGCTTTGTAATATGTTTCTGAGATCAGGGTTATATTTTTTGGTAAACTTACTCTGAGTCCGTCAGGAATATTATTGTTTGTAGTTATGAAGGATATTAGTAGCCTAGTAAGGTATTTATAATGGTCTAAAGAGACGATTCTGTTGTCGCGTACTATTGCGAGCGTTTTCATTTAAGTCTCCTCATTATATTTTCCTTAAAGAATTGTACTATATGTGGATATGCTGAATCAGATTGAGTATATGAACCCTAAGGATCTTCCAAGTGTCCTGAAGGTATTACGTGGACCGTATAGGGAGCACATACAACGATATATATTTGCTAAGAAATTTGTAGAAGCATGTAGTGTATTGGATGTGGCCTGTGGAACTGGTTACGGTTCTTTCGAATTGTCTGGCGTAGCTGCTTCAGTTGTGGGATTTGAAAAAAATCAAAGTGCGCTTTCGATTGCGTATGCTGAATACTCATCTACAAATATTACATATGTAGAAGGTGATGCTAAAAGCTTGCCTTTTGAAAACGAAACTTTTGATTGCGTTGTATGTTTTGAGACATTAGAGCATTTGCCTGTGACCGATATTCCGCTGTTTTTAACTGAGTTAGTCCGCGTATTAAAGCGAGGAGGTACATTGCTGCTATCGACTCCTCATAGGGATGGTTTGTCTTTAGGCTATACGAGTTCTAATCCCCATCATACGTGTGAATTTTCGCGAGACGAGCTTGCTGACTTAATTGCTCCTTATGTACATGTACGCACATGGTATGGTCAGGAGTTTTCGGATGTTCGGTTTATCCGATTTTTTAAATGGCTATTTAGCTTTTTGCCAAATGCGGTAGCACAACGAATATGGAGATTTGTTAGGGTTTTATATGGATGTAGTGGTGAAGTTGTAGAGTATACAGAGCTAAATAAAGTGCCTTTGTATATGATTATTGAGTGTCAGAAATTGTAGCATTTATTTCGTTTTCAAATAGTTTTCCGTACTGTATTAGTGTGAGATTTTTTTGTACATATTCATATCCGCGATTTATAATTGGTTCGTATTCTGCTGGATTAGCAAGATATTTAAGAATTTCTGCTGCGAATTTTTCCGGAGTCGGATCAGCAACAATACCAATATTCTGTTCTCTTATAATATCTGCCGCGCCAGCCCCTTCCGCACAGATTGCTAGTTTTTTTGCCAGCATTGCTTCAAATACTGTCAGACTTAATCCTTCAGGATAGAAAGCTGGTTGGAGAAGTATATCTGCAGCTTCGTAGTATGCATGTATGTTTTTGTGAGAGACAAACCCAGTAAATAATATATTTTTTTGAACTCCTAAACTTTGAGCAAGTGCATGAATTGGTTGTTTGTTCCCGTCACCAATAAGCATGAGGACTATGTGAGGGTATATTTGTGTGATTGTTGCTAGGACTTTTACGAGTAATGTTTGATTTTTGAGTGGGTGTAAAACGCCGACTGATACAAGTATCTGATTGTCTGATATATTGTATCTTTTGCGTATTTCTGAGGGCGGTGAATTTTCTACCGGGGAGAGAGAAACTGGTGGAATAAGGATTTTAATTTCGGCTTTTGGCCATATTATTTTGGCGTTTCTTTGTACTTTAGGGGAATTAACGATTATTTTTTTTACGTATCTATTAGTTACTTTATTTAGATTAGTTACTATATGATGATGAATTTTTTCAATCATGGATTGCTCTGGTGATGTGTTTGTTTCTATGCCATGAATTGAAAGTATAAAATTCTTTTTAAATAGTATCGATAGTAGCGTAGCAATTTGTAGGCAGGGGAAGTTGTCAGTTATAATGAGGTCGGTTTTTTTTATATTTCGAAGACTATATATCAGAAGAACCACAGGGGCTATAAAGATGTAAAGAAATGGGTTTTTGCAGAGTAGCATGATGGCCTTACCTGGATGAATTATATTGGCTTGCGGGATCGAGATCGTATCATCTTTGTAGGGTGTTATGATTGTAATTGAGTGTCCTTGTGACCGAAGATAATTTACTAACTGGCTTACTACCTGTTCGGAGCCACGATAGGTCAGTATGGGTAATAAAAAGAGTAATTTCATATGAGCGCTTTGCGTGTCCTTATTGTACAACCTTGGCTTGATTGGCGAGGTGCAGAAACTCAAAGTATTCAACTGGTAGAAGATTTACAGCGTTTAGGCATTGAATCAAAACTGGTTTGCCTTTTTGTAAGGCAAGCAGCAAATGTCGAGTCGATACGTTCTTCTTTATTATTGCCCCATCCTTTTTTGCAAAGGTTATTAAGGAAGAGAGTTGTTTTTTCGGTTTTTTCATTACCCGTTCTGTGTTACCTCTTATTGCGTTATGGGAGAGATTTTTCGGTTTTTAACCCGCATAACTTTCCTTCAGTGTGGGCAGCAGGTCTGGTCGCCCATATTTTGCGTAAGCGAGTAGTGTGGACCGCGCATAATTTTCCGCAACATCCGTTTCGAGGAATATGGCAAGTTACGTTTGAGTTATGTATTAAAAAAATTGATGCGATTATTGTTCGTAGGTGTAGTGCAATTATTGCGGTATCACGGAAAGTGGCTAGACAGGTTAAGGATTTTTATCAGTGTGGTGCCCATGTAATATACCCAGCACTGAATGAGTCGTATTATCTAAATTTGGAATTGCGTAGAGCTGTCTATAAAGGTATGGAGAATATTCCAGAAAATGCGACGGTGTTGCTTCATTGTGGAAGAGTATGTGCAGAGAAAATGCAGCAGTTTACTCTGGATGTTTTCAGCAGATTGACACTAACCAATCCGCAACTCTATTTGGTTTTTGCGGGGAGTGGCGATGTGAGTAATTTATGCATTGATCGTTGCAGTGATCGTGTGGTTTTTTTGGGTTTTGTAGAGAAGCATGAATTGGTATCTGTGTATGCGCGGTCTCAGATATTGATACACCCTTCTTCTTACGGCGAAGGATGTACTATGGTTCCTTTCGAAGCTATTGCGAGTGGTACACAGAAAGTAATGCTTGCTGACGGGGCAGGGGCAGATGAGCTATTGAACAATCTAACCGAATGTGTAATTTTTAAACCAACGGATGGGGTAGAATCAGCTGCTGAATTGCTGCGAACGTTGATTACTCGTCCTATAGATCATCATGAAATGGTTTTACCTTCGAACGTTAAGCGAGAATTTATGACGGCGCGGTATAAAGAAGTTTTTGAATCAGTTTTGTGATTCGTATTTGCGATTGATTTTAGTGTATTTCCCAAAATATTTGCGTGATTTCCCCAGGAATAATTCTTTCGTATGGTATGGACTGCGTTTTTTCCAATTTTAAGAACTAGTTCTCTATTGTTTAAACATTTTTTTATGGTCGAGGCCATTGCTTTGTGATCATCTGGTTCGACTAGAAATCCGTTATGGTTGTGTGTGATTATTTTAGATGGTCCTGCTCGATTTATTGCTATGACTGGTATGCCGTAACCCATTGCCTCAACTATGCCCATGCCGAAATCTTCCTCGATCGCAGTGTAGAGATAGAGTGAGCTGTTTTTATATAGAATCTCGATATCTGTTTCACTCACATATCCTAGAAAATGAATACGGTCTTCGAGATGGTAACTCTGCACTAGTTTTTTGAGAGACTGAGTATAGTAGGTTTCTTTACCCGCAATTAATACCGGTATTTTATGATCTAAATGACGGATTGCCTCTATTGCATATTCGAACTTTTTTTGAGGAAAATGTCTATTTGTCAGGCAGATATACGGAGTGGGGTATGTATTATTATTTATTGTTATTGAGTTTTGTTTGTTCTGTTTTAGAAAACTCATTTTGTAGTCCCATTTTGCTCCTGGATGACAGATGGTAGCTGTTTTGCCATAAATCTGTTCAATTATTTCTTTCATGTACTCGCCGTTTGTAAAAAGAGTGTGTGCGCTGGTAATACTCTTGAGGTCGAGCCAGTAGATAAACGGGCGTAGTATGTTTGCTACGTGCGGAAAGAAATTCATTTTGGATTTAAATCTCAATCCTACTTCTCTATCAATAGGGCGAGGATATATAAGCCGGGTTGGTTGAGCAATATATGCAATATATGGCTTTCTAAGAAGTATTTTGAGTATCCAACCAAAAAGCGGTCCTGGCTGATTGGCTCCAATAATGGTGTCGTATTTTCTAAATTTAAATGCAATAAACGGGAATAGTAAGCAAGTGAAGGCTACCCCAAGTTCTGGTTTTCCGAGAAAAATTTTGGTGGTGCCTTTTATTATTTCTTTAATGTTGTATTTTTTGATTATTTCTGGAAAGCATTCTTCTGGATCGATTAGTGGCGCGTAACAATCGACTGTATGACCGGCTTGTGTAAGAAGTTCGATCTCTTTTAGAACTAGTTTTTCTCCTCCTCCAGAATAGAGAAAGGAAAGGTGAAATAGCGCAATTTTCATATTAAGCTTGTTGGTAGGCGTAGTTCGGGTGCCACAGTTTATTTGCTTTATATTCAGATCTTAATCGTTCTGTAATTTCTCGTGATTCTTGGTGAGATTCGATACATAAACTTGCTAAAGTGAGTTGTGGTGAAATTACTACGTGAGCAGGGTGGCTTTGTAGATATTTTTTGCGGTTGAATAGAAAATGCCTCCATAGTTTGAATGATGAAATGCCTTGAATGTTGGCCGCAAACAACTTGATTTTATTTTCTCTATCTACCGTTCGCTTAATAATTTCTCCAATTCCGTTATACCATAACTCCGGATTGTTACTTCCGCCATCCGGAAAAATTATAACTACATGTCCGTCCATTAAAAGCTTGGCTGCGGTTTGAATCGTTACCTGGTTTTGTTTTTTTACTGTTTCGTATTCTTCATAGCCTGTCAATTGCCGCATGGCGTAAAATCCTATAGAGTTCAGGAATCCTCGATTCTCTAGGTTTTTCTGAGTGCGTGAGTAGAAAATAGGAATTACGTGTTGGCCTATAAACGTTCCCTTTCTTTGCTGATAGTTGTCGGCGACAATATATACATCATCACGCTTGAGGCACGAGGCGATAATAAATGGATCTAGTCCTGTAGGATGGTTTCCAAATATGAGGCATGGTCCATTGATATCGAATGAGTTGATTTGCTTTATATCTATATTAAAGTTCTTTATATAGGTTTGAGTACTTTTTACGAATCCCTTGCTTGGAATGGATTGGTTATATTTTGCAGTTGTTCGCAGAATATGTTCATAGGGAAAGACTTTAAAGATTGTCTTGAGAACTAGCTTTACGGGAAAAAACCGTTTTTTGTCGTAAATCCATTCGAGCACGCCGAGCGCGCCTTTTTCTAAATAAAGTCTTTTGAGGGCAGGTAACATATTGTTTTTAGTTTATTTGCTTTTTACTCCAGTTAGGAAAAACGCGTTGGAAAACCCGTGTTTAATAATAACTGTATCACATTTTTCGAGTACTGGTAATGAGAGTTTACTTGCGATATTAGTAATAGTAAGGGATATTCGCCCTAATCTATGATAACTATTTGTAACATTTGCTAGTTTCTCTATTGCCATGAGGAATATGTATAAGGCACAATCCATAATCAAAATAAATGTAGCATCAAACAGTCGGATTTTAGTGTTTTCTAAACCTGCTTCTTCAAATAGTACTTTTATATCCTGAGGGTCGAAAAAAAGCTCCTTAACATGGCCAGCGCGTCGCATATGATAGTCGCTGCCAAGTTTTTCCAGGAGCCAGTCGAACGTAAAACGGTTGTGTTTGTTAATAGTGTTGAGTAGTATCGTTCCGCCTGGTTTTAATACTCGTACCATTTCTTTAATTACTTTTTTGTATTCTTGAATATGTTCGAGGTTATCAAAGCTGGTTACAAGATCGAAGGTGTTGTCTGGAAATGGTAGTTTGGATGCGTCGGCCAAAAAGTATTGGTTATTGGGATCTTCTTGCTTTGCTTTGTCGATAAGTACTTTTGACACATCTATTCCTGTTCCTTGGGAGCCAAATGTTTTGCTGATTCGCTGGAGCAGAAATCCTGAGGCGCATCCCATGTCAAGGATTTTGGTTTGATCGTTGACCTTGAATTGTTCGAGGTAGTTTTTTGTAGCTAGATCTTTAGGGCGACAAACAAGAGCGAAACCGATTTCACGATGAAGTTTCTCAAAAGGGTTGAGAGGTGGATGTTCGTCGTAGAGTTCAGCTTGCCATTGGGTGTGAGCAGAAAATTCAGACATACAGAGCATAGTAAATGAGTTTGATACGGCTTGTAAATAGGTTTCCGTGTCGGTACACTACCTCGTATGCGTGTTTACATAACTGGTTGTGGTGGAATGCTTGGGGAAGCATTTTATCATCGCCTCAAAAATTCTGATAATTTTTTTGCTACTGATATTGATGTAAATGATACGTTTTTAGAGTATGGTGATGTGCGGGATTCGGATCTTACAACGCGTCAAATACATACATTTGAGCCAGACATCGTGGTGCATTTGGCCGCTTTGACTGATGTAGAGTATTGTGAGTTGCATCCTAAAGAAGCGCATGTAACTAATATGCTTGGAACGCAGAATGTTTTGAATGCCTGCAAAGCGCTTGACGTTCCTATGGTTCATATCTCTACTGCGGGAGTTTTTGATGGGGATCAGGATGCATATATGGAAGAAGATACGCCTAATCCAATTAATGCATATGGCAAGACCAAATATGCTGCTGAGCAATTGGTTGCACAATACACTAAACATTATATATTTCGAGCTGGCTGGATGATGGGTGGCGGGGAGAAAAAGGATAAGAAATTTGTTAATAAGTTGCTTAAGAAGATTAAAAATGGAGAGAAAGAATTATTTGTAGTTGACGATAAATTTGGAACTCCGACATACACTTATGACTTAGTTCAAAATATCTTTAATGTCGTAGAAAAAGAATCGTACGGTTTGTATCACAGTGTTTGCGAGGGGTGTGCGAGTCGCTATGATGTTGCCGAGTATATCTTGAAAGAATTGCAGCGTGACGATATTGTATTGCACAAAGTTTCTTCCGACTTTGTTGCGAAAGAGTATCATGCGCCTCGGCCAGTTTCTGAAAAACTTGTTAATAAGCGCTTGATGGAGCAAAATCTGTATACTATGCGTTCTTGGCAAGAGTGTTTGAAGGAGTATTTAACACAATGGAACTAAAGAAGTATGACTTTATCGTACTAGGCGCGGGTGTTGCAGGGCTTTCGTTTGCGTGGAAAGTTGCAAAGAGCGGTAAATCTGTATTGGTATTGGAAAAGGAGAATGTGGTAGGTGGATTGAGTCGCACGATGGAGCACGATGGGTACTTATTGGACTTCTCAGCGCATAGGTTTCATACAAAAAACAAAGAGTTGCTCGATGTTATACATTCACTTCCTGGCTTGGAGATGAAGACGCACATCAAGAAGAGTCGTATTTATTTATATAATAAGTATCTTAAATATCCTTTCGAGTTAGATAATTTGTTTGGTGCGATGCCGTTGCATGAAGCTTTTTTGTGTGGCGTAGATTATTTGTGGAATAGATTTAAACTGCGAGGTAAGGCTCGGAATGTACGATCATATAAGGACTGGTTTTTGTATTACTACGGTCCAAAATTGTATGAAATTATGTGCTACCGATACACCTCAAAAATTTGGGGAATGGATCCGGGTGAAATCTCTGCAGATTGGGCAGATGCGCGCTTTAGCGGTGAGAATTTACAGAAATTAATTAAGCGCGCAGTACAAAAACTTATTTCATTTAATTTTTTTCGATATGATCTTGAAGATGATTCTCTCGCACCGGATGGGGGAGAGTTTTATTATCCGGATGACGGTATTCAAGAAGTGCCGGATGCATTTGCTCGCGATTTACAAGTGCATGGAGGAGAAGTAACCCTGAGAGCTTTGGTAAAAGAGATCCGAAAAGAAAAACATGAAGTTGTGTATGTGAAAGATAACGTGGAACAGGTTGTTCCGTATGATTCTCTTGTTTCTACTGTACCTCTCAAGTTGTTGTATGACTTGCAAGAGAAAAAGAGCGAAAAGATAGAGAGTTTATTAAAACAGACCAAGTATATGGATATTATTTTTGTCTATGTGTTTTTGGATCAGGATCGTGTTTCCAATGATCATTGGATGTATTTTCCCGATAAAGATATTCCATTTAATCGATCTGTGGAATTTACAAATTGGTCAAAAAAGATGGCACCTGCTGGCAAAACCTGTGTTTGTTTAGATATTACCTGTTATTTTGGTGATGAGACATGGAATAAAAGCGATGAACAATTATCTCAGGAGTGCGTAGAGGCTGGGGATCGGATTAAATTGTTTGCTCTCGACAAGGTATTAGGGACTTTTGTGAAGCGAATACGGTATGCGTATCCTGTATATGATTTGGATTACAAAGAGCGGTTGCAACAGGTCGTGCAATACTTGGAAAGTGATGATGTCTATTTGCTGGGAAGAACTGGAATATTTCGGTATAACAACTCGGATAATAGTATCGAAATGGCTTTTCAGTTAGCACAGAATTTTATTGATAATAAGGAAGATAAATCGATTTTTGAGTATAAAATTAAGCAGGTTAGTTTGTAACTAATCTTTAAGTATTAGATAATCTCCCATTGCGAGGACTTCAAGTCCAGATTCTAGAAAGCAGGTAACTGCTTGTTCAGCTGAATTTACAATTGGTTCATTCATACGATTGAAACTTGTGTTGAGTAAAACAGGAACTCCTGTTAATTTATTAAATTCGCTTATTAAGTTGTAGTATCTTTCGTTTTGTTGTTTGTTAACCGTTTGTATTCTGGCCGTCTTGTCGATATGTGTAACCGCAGGAATTTTGTCTTGTTTGTCCTTGACTACATCGTAGGTAACGATCATATACGGTGAGTTAATTCCATCTGATTTGAAATGTTTTGTTGCCTCTTCTTCCAAGATTGATGGAGCGAACGGTCGGAAGCTTTCACGAAATTTGACAGTCGCGTTAAGTCGATCTTTGTTATGGGGATTGCGCGGATCGGCGAGGATCGAGCGATTGCCTAACGCGCGCGGTCCAAACTCTGCCTTTCCCTGTATCCACCCGACAAATTTGTTTTGTGCGAGAAGTTTCGCGGTTTCATGCGCAATGTTTTCTGATTTTGTGTATTTGATTCCTCGTTTTGCTAATTCTGCTAGAATGTCTGACTCTGATATTTCTGGTCCAAGATAAGGTGAGCTGTTCTCAATAATGTTTTGTTTAGAGGTATTGTTTTGATAGTAGGTTAGAAATGCAGCACCGACTGCAGTGCCGTCGTCACCTGCAGCAGGATAGAAATATACATTTTTATAGAAATTGGATTCAAGAATTTTACCGTTTGTTACGCTGTTAAGAATAACTCCTCCTGCCATCGAGAGGTTCGAGGACTCAGTTCGCATCTTCGAGACCGCAACAATATGGAGAATAATTTTTTCTGTTAGTGCCTGTATTGCGAAGGCTATGTTTTTGTGGTGCTGGGTGAGTTCTTCATCCTTTTTACGTTTATTTCCGAATATATCGTAAAATTTTTCACTGAAAGATAATCGGCTGAAAATATCCTGCTGAAAATAGTTCATATTAATGGAGAACCCATCCTCAAGTCGAATAAGTTTTTTCATTGAATCTACTAATGAATTGTTTCCGTATGGTGCGAGCCCCATGATTTTTCCTTCGTCACATAGTTGTTTAAATCCTAGAAATTCGGTAACAAGAGAGTACAGGATGCCGATAGAATCTGGATGATTAATCTGAAGTTTTTTCTTGATATTTGATTGATCGGCTTCATAAATGCAGGTGGTGGCGATTTCTCCTTTGCCGTCGGCAGTAATAATTACTGAGTCAGAATAAGGAGATGCAAAGTATACCGATGCTGCATGACATAGATGATGCTCTAGGAATATTACCTTACCTTTATAGTTTTGCTCTTTTCTTAAGAGATGCCAAATCTTAATAATATTCCAGAGATGAGATTTATTTTTTAAAAAAGGAGTTACTATTTGTGATGGCAGAATCGGGGAGAGGGTGTCGAGTAGGTGCCAAATGATTTTCCAATGTAGAAAGTTAAACGTGAATCCGATGCTTTCGAGTTGGTTTATGTCCGAGATATCTCCTTGCTTGAGGCAGAATTCTAGTGCCTCTCGAGGAATTTGGGTGCTGTGTTTTATCCTGTCAAAACGCTCTTGTGTAACAGCTGCTATAATTTTTCCATCGACACAGAGTGCAACACTTGCGTCATGACTAAAAGGATTGATACCAAGCGTTTTCATCTAGAATAGTATTCTAGCATAGTTTATATGGGTAATTTTAGAAAATATTTTGTTTATATCATTGTAGGTATTTGGTTTTTTCTTCTTGTTTTGCTATTGCCTCGACATGAATTGTGGTATGAAGAAGCGCATGGCTGGCTTTTTGCGCGAGATAGCAGCTCGTTGGTCAACCTTTATCAGAATCTAACATATGAAGCGCACCCTATGATGTGGTATTCGATCCTGTTTGGAGTAACTCGGATTACTGACAATTTTTACTATATGCAACTGGCTCATATAGCCATTGCTTTGATTGGAATTGTAGTTTTTTGTCGATATGCACCTTTTCGATTGCTCGATAAGATTTTATTTATTTTTGGTTACTTTGTTTTTTTTGAATATGCCGTTATAAGCCGGAACTATGGTTTGACTGTTTTGCTTCTCTTTATATATTGTGCTTGGTATGCGCAACGGTTTCGACGATTATATCTCACTGCTTTGATTGTGGGATTGTTAGGGCAGACTTCGCCAGTTGGATTTCTTTTTTCGCTTGTTTTGGGTTGTTTTTTGTTTGGTGAATATATATGGATATATCGCAAAAAAGTTGATTGGCGAATATTAGTGATCTCTTTATTCTGTTTTGTATCCTTGAGTGGTACTGCGCTGCTTAAATTATTGCCGCCCGTTGATCGTAGTTATACCTTGGATTCGTATACCCACTTTGATTTACAGAGGGTGGCTCTATCTAGTTTGATGGTTTGGCGTGGGATGATACCAATTCCTCACTTCGGACTTCATTTTTGGAATACAAATATTGTTATGCCGGTTCAGAACACTGAATCACTTTCGACTACGCAGTATGTTTCGATTGGTATTGCGATTGGATTAGTTGGCTTGTTTATTTTGTATTCGTGTCTTTTGCTTGTTAAGAGGCGAGTGTTACTAGGGTTATATTTGGGTGCGGCGAGTGTGTTGTTTTTGTTATTTTATACCACTTACTATGGAGCGGTCCGTCATTATGGCTTCTTTTTTATTCTTTTTATATGTATCGTGTGGCTAAGAAGTTTTTATCCCGAGAGAGAAGATGGTTTGTCTGTTCGATCTGAAAAAATGTATAAGGCAGTAAATCGAATATTCCCGCCGTTTTTTACTGTGTTGCTTTCGGTACATTTTGTCTGTGGAATCTATGCGTACTATGCAGATTTTAATGAACCATTCATGACGAGTAAGGATGTCTCAGATTATTTAAAGACTTCGCAACTCGACAGACTGCCTATCAGTGTGGATTTTGACTATGCGATGACTCCTATCGCAATATATTTAAATAGGCATTTATATTATCCTCGTAGTGACACTGTAGGTACTTATGTGGTTATGAACACGGATCGGCAGGCAATTGATCAAAGCGAGGTGGTTAGGCGCTCTTTAGCGCACCTTGGCGGCGAAGGCGTTATGTTATTGAACTATCGGTTGGATAATCCAAGTTGTTTTGAATTACGAAAAGTATTTGAAAAAAGTTTAGCGTATCAAGATACTGTCTATATTTATTATGTTTCTAAAGATTGTCTTGATTCACATGGAGAGCAATAAAGTTTTCTGAGAGTGGAACTGCAACGCTGAACCACGTTGGTTCGGTTTCCACTAATACATTATATCGAGGGAAGCTCCCATAAGTGATAATGTATTGCACTTTATTGGTTTTGAGATAGTCACGAACTTCTTCCTTAAAGGTTAAGCCTTCTTTACTAAATGGGTCGACATTGTTCCAGTTTTCGACAGCGTTTAGGCCATTTTGGCTGGCATATCCGATCGGATCGTACATTTGGCTTAGCATGTCTTTGCCTTCCACTCCATGGAATGTAACTAAGGCATACGTTAAGTCTGGATTACCTTCTGGTAAAAGGATTTTTCCTCCTTTGTACCCCGTACTCATCTTTGTGGCTACTTCTTGTACATAACTCCATGTTTTGTTGGTTGGTTCATAATATTTATTTATCTCTTGCCATGCGAGATGAGTAGTTCCTATGAAAAGTATGAAAGTGGCGGCAGCTACGACTGTATATGTAGATTTAAGTCCTCCTGAGAGCCTTTCCCGGAACGTATAGAAAAGTGCAATTGCTATTACGACTCCGAGATAGGTATAGGGGAAGAGCATAAATCTGACTACCCAGACATAATCTGCCCAGCTCTTAATATAGTTTGATACACCAAATGTTAATCCTAAGAAGAGCCAGTTTCCTTGACCGAGCAGGTGGAATTGCCATCCGCGCGGCCTCTTCCAGAGTGTTATGACAGTGGCTAGTGTGGTGATAGCTAATATGATTCTAAACGTAAGCTGGCCTTGAAGATCTGCGGGTTCTAGTACTTTTTTATATTGCCATTCGCCTGCTATGTTTTTGAAAAAGTTTTGATAAAAAGGGTATACAGGATTGCCGGTATAATCCAGTAGATATTTCATATATGGAACGAGAATTATGAACAATCCAAGCCACAAAAGTACTTTTTTATCCATGTGCGCCATGCGATCCCATATCGTATAGACGAAAATTAAACCGATGCTGTACATCCAATATTCTGAGCGAGTCGTGAGTGCAATGCCGAAGCACAAGCCAGATAGTAGTGACTTACGAGGCCAAAAATATACTCCGGCAAGTAGGAAGGGGATACCAAGAGGTTCAACCATGCCAGTTGCATCATTGAAAATGATAATTGAACACAGCGCTGCAAAGAGCGCTCCCATGATTGCAACAGTATTATTCCAATATTTTCTTCCAATAAGGTAAATTAGTCCGACTGATATAGCTCCGGCGATACAAGTGATAGCGCGTGCTAATGCCATTGAATCGTTACCGGTAATGCTAAAGGCGAATGCAAGTGTAAGTGGATGGAGTGCTCCCCAAAAGAGGTCCATACCTTTTAAATCCCAGACGCGCAGAAATCCTTGGCTTAGTCCAATTTCTTTTGTGAGATATCCTATTTGCCAATGGTGATAGGAGTCTCCAAACCAACCAGCTCCTGGATTGTCAGGATTGGCTACGAGAAAGAGGTATATTAATCGTGCAGTGAGGGCAATTACTATAAGAACTACGAGAGTGATGATTGTTGTTACACGCTGGGATTTTGGTTCGACGTCGTGCTGGAGATGCTTTTCTTCTTTAACATCATCGTCTTCATAATAACCGCCTTGATCAGCATGTTGTGTCATGGGTAGAGTATATCGAGTTGGGTACTAAATAGGAAGGTGTTGATAGGGTATAATGGTGAGATATGAACCTAATTTTGTTGCCAGGAAACAGTAAGTCAGATAAAGTGTGGGTGGACCGTGTAGATGGAGCCTTTCAAGGTATTTTTCCTCATACAGCAGTTCTTTACTATGATCATTGGTGGAACGGAGATGAGGAGTCTGAGATTGATTTGGACGCTGAATTGTTGAAGCTTACCGCTACTGTTCAAGAGTTTGATAAGTACGTTATATTTGCAAAATCTGCTGGAGTTTTACTTACTCTGTATGGAATTTTTGAAGGTGTGTTGGATCCAGAAGTGTGCATTTTTGTTGGTACTCCAGTACTGTGGGGGAAGGAACGGGGTTATGATATTGATAATTGGTTAACTAATTATCACGTTCCGACGCTTTTTATTCAGCAGGAGTCAGATCCGGCAATGTCTGCTAAAGATTTAGACGAACTTCTTATTTCAAAGAACGTTATTGATTACCGACTTCACGAGATTCCAGGTAATGACCATAAATACGACGACGTTGAAAAATTAAAAGAACTGAGTTTGGAGTTCTACGAATTGTGAGTTATCAATTTGACTATGAAACTAAAGTGTGGGGTACCGTTATCCCTGAGATATCTCCCTTCTGTTTAGCAGGATTGCGGTTTTTTTATTTTATTCCTCATCTTAAGAATCGTATAGGAAAGCTGTTGGAAATTGGTTGCGGTGCAGGTGGAAATCTGCTTGGAATACAGAGATATTCTCCCGAACTTGAACTGTATGGAGTTGACATTGGGCGAGCTGCTATTCGATATGGTTCAGAACATTTTCCTCAATTGCATTTAGTCGAAGGACCGGCAGAATCTCTGCCGTATAATTCTTCTGTTTTTTCTGTTGTGTGTTTTTTCGATGTATTGGAGCATGTTGTGGATCCGGCTACATGTATTAAAGAATCTGTTCGCGTGTTGGATAATGGTGGACTATTTCATGCATATGTGCCTTGTGAAGGGGAGATATTTAGTCTGCATGGATTGTTAAATGCTGTGGGGGTTAATTTAAAAGAAAAGACAGCCGGGCATATACAAAAACTAACGCGTAATGCAGTTGAAATTATGTGTCAGGATGCTGGACTGCGGATAATTGAAGTACGATGGAGTTGTCACTTGCTTAATCAGATTGGTGACCTTTTTTACTACCTATTGCTCAGTTTATCTGGGAAAAAAATTGAAAACTCTTTGGAAGGATCTTTGGATGCGGAGGGTTCACGCAGTGGAGTTTTCGTTTTACGTTGGATAAAAAATAGTATATCGTGGATTTGGTTCTGGGAATCACGATTATTTTGGTTTTTGCCTGGCGCAGGTATTCATATTACTGCGATTAAAGAGATTGTTTATGAAGATAGCGCTCGTTCATGATTTTTTGACTCAATATGGTGGTGCAGAACGTTTTTTGGAAGCATTGGCGTTATGTTTTGATAACCAAGTGGATATTTATACTTTGACGTATGACCACACGAAATTTCCTGCGCATTGGAAAGGGTTACGGATAACCAGTGTCGCATCATCTTTGCCAAAAATTGATGTATACCCTCAAATTTATGCGCCGTACCTGGTGTCGGTGATGGAACGGCTCGATTTGTCATCGTACGATGTTGTAATCACCTCGGACGTTATTTTCTCCAAGTTTGTGATTTGTCCTCCTCAGGTTGTTCATATCAGCTATATGCATACTCCTGCGCAAACACTCTATGGATTTCTAGATGAGCAGAAGAGATCTATAAAGAGTTCATTAGTGAGTATGTTCCAAAAATCTTTTTTGCGGAACCATGAATATATTGCAGTACAGCGTATTGATCGATTACTTACTAATTCACATACTACTGCAGATCGCATGGCGAGTTATTATAAGCGAAAAGCAACTGTAATTTATTCGTTTGTTGATGTCCCCGAACAGAAAGAGTTTGCCAAGGTGTATTCGAGCAGTAGTGATTATTTTATATGTTTATCTCGACTTGTACGATCTAAACGAGTAGATTTAGCTGTTCGTGCTTGTAATGAATTGAAAGTAAAGTTAGTAATTGTGGGTGAAGGTAGCGAACGGTCATATTTGGAAAGTATTGCAGGGGAAACTATTACGTTTGTTGGGTACGTTGATGATACGAAGAGAAATCTTCTGATTGCTCAGTCTAAAGGCCTTATTTTTCCAGGTTTTGAAGATTTTGGGTTAGCGCCTCTTGAAGTGATGGCGTGGGGAAAACCAGTTATTGCTTATGCCAAGGGTGGTGTTTGTGAATCTGTAGTGGATGGACAAACGGGTATTTTCTTTGAACAGCAGACAGTTGATGCTGTAGTAGGGGCTTTACAGCGTTTTAGTACGATGAAATTTAATCCTGAGGCATGTCGGTTACGTGCATCAGACTTTTCTCGCTCCAAATTTAACTTACGGATTAAATCCATAGTTGACGAAGCTGTTGCTAATCGGTAGTCTTAAAGTACGTTATGTTGAGGAGAGTTTTTCCATTTATTTTAGCGATAGCTTTTGTGTGGTATTTGCCGGAAATATATCTTGGCATGCGAAATCTTTCTGCGGCACTTTTTCAAGAAGCTCAATTTAAATCTGCATATAGGGTAGAGATAAAAGTAGCTAAAGCTCTTCCATATTTTCCAGAGAAATATGGAATTTTAGGAAGTGGTGAGCGGAATCTACGAATCGAACTCGCAAATTTTGAAGACGATTTTGTTCGAAGTGCTTTGGTCAACGATATTGGTACGGCAGTTATTGAAAGTGTACCTGCCGGCAAGTATCAAATTCGAGTTGCTTCTCCTTCCAATTACTCTGATGCTGAGGTTGCATATTTAGAGTCGAATGCTGAGAGTACGTTACAAGATGCTGACTTAATTCCTATTAATCCAAGTTTTGTTGAAGTTACTAAAGATTTATTCATAGCGCCCGTTATTATTCAAAAATAACTTGTGATAAAAAAAATTCTTATTTTTTTTAGTGGACTTGCCTTCACTTTAATTGGCGGAGTTGCTTTATTTCGAGCACTTTCGCCCACTCCATTCTATAATGCTGGAGAGCCGCTTGTTGTGGAGAAAGTTGATGCAGCAGTCGCGACACCGTTAGCTGTGTCTTTTGAACCACTAACTATTGAGTCGATTTTTTCAGATTCCGAAGTGCTAGATGACCCTCACTCAAGCGTAATTATGGCAACCGGGGATATTATTCCTGCGCGCGTAACGGATAATAAAATTCGACGACTTGGTGTAAACTTTCCCTTCGAGCATATTCCCGGACTCTTCTCCTCAGGTGATATTACTATTACTAATTTAGAAGCTCCGTTAATAGCTAGTTGCCCTCATCATACTGAAGGAATGGTGTTTTGTGGGCAGCCATTGTTTGCACAGGCTATGAGTGACGCTGGTATATCAATTGCTACTTTAGAGAACAACCATATTTTGAATCATGGGTTACAGGGGAAGAAAGAAACGATTTCTCATTTATTGGATGCGAATATTGAGAGTGTTACATTTGACGAACCGCTGATTACGACAGTTAACGATATGCGCTTGGGTATTTTTGCTATAAATGCCGTTGGACCACAAGTGAATAAGCCTCTTGTTGCTGAGAAACTAAACGCGCTGAAGAAAATGGTTGATGTTGTCGTTGTCTCAGTTCATTGGGGGAAAGAGTATACTTATTTTCCGCAGCGAGCTGCAGGGATAGCACCGGATGATCCGATTGATCTTGGGCATTTTTTTGTTGATAATGGCGCTGATTTTGTTATGGGAAATCACCCCCATTGGGTTCAAAGTGTTGAACAATATAAGCAAGGGTTTATTGCGTATGCGCATGGCAATTTTATATTTGACCAGGAGTGGTCACGGGAAACAAAAGAAGGTGTAATAGGGAAGTATGTTTTTAATAACAAAAAGCTTGTCGACGTAGCTTATGTTCCAATTATTATTGAAAAGTATGGACAAGTGCGTTTGGCACAGGGAGTCGAATCTACAAAAATCTTAGACTCGATGAAGCAAAGTAGTATTGATATACTTAAATAGTTATTGAGGACGGTATATCTCTATTAATTCAGTCTGCTTATTCTTTACTTTTCTAATACTGTAGTTAAGTACAGGATCACCATTTTTGTCGAAGGATAACTCTCCCACAGCACCAGGCCAGTTATTTAATTGGTGAAGATATTCTGCCATTTTTTCTGTTGATCCATCGGTTTTTACGTAGGCTTCTTTTATAAGATAAAAAATATCATACATGCCAGTCATATAAGCTGGATAGGGAGCGGCGACGCCATACTCCGATTTGTATGTATCGAGTAGATGTTTTGTTTTTGGGTTTGTCTCGTCGTAATATAATTCAATTCCAGTGATGCCTTCAAGGATAGTACCCTGTTCTGTAACCGTTTGTCTTTGTAAAAGTATTTCTCCCGTCATAATATTTGTGGTCGGTAATGTTTGCTTTATGGATTTGATTGCTAAGACTCCAGGACTTTCAGTTTGTGGCACGAGGTATATGAGATCTGGCTTAGCTGCTTTTACTGCATTTGCTATTGTGTCAAACTCATTAGTTCCGGTTTTGAAAACTATTTCATATACCACAGCACCGCCTAATTTCAGATATTCTTTTCTGAATTCTTCTTTTAGATTGGTGGTGAAATCTTTGTCTTCGCTAATGAGAGCGACTCTGCGGGATTTTAATTTTGTGTAGCCATATTGTGCTGCAGCTTTGCCCGCTAAGCTATCTGAAGGAGTTGTTCTAAAAATATTTTCACCGAGCAAACTTATTTGAGGACTAGTAGCTGATGGGGTAAAACTTAATATGTTTTTTTGTTGGGCAAGAGGGGCTGAGACAAGAAATTCATCAGAGCAAGCTCCACCAATCAGGAAATCTATATCGTTTTGATTCAACAATTTTTCGGCAGCAATTTTTGCGCTAGTTTTCTCGCAGTGGCCATCTTCCCATATAGTTTCAATTAATTTTCCGCGTAATCCTCCTGCATTGTTTATTTCTTTGACTGCGACTTCGGCCGCTTGTTGTAGGGGAATGCCCCCGGAGGCAGCGTCTCCAGATAGTGGAAGGATCCCGCCAATTTTGATGGTCTTTTTCTGCAGTACAGTATTTGCGCTTTGGGTACTTTGATTTAAGAGGAGGAGCCACACAGATGCAGTTGCGATTGATGCAACAATAATGGTTATGAAAAGATGTTTGTGATTTTTCATATATTATGTTGTAGCCCTTTGTATAGTATATGTAAATTTTGCACCTTTGCCTTCGTCAGATTCAACCCATATTTTTCCGCCATGCATCTCAACTATCGATTTGGAAATATATAGTCCGAGACCATTTCCTTTAGAGCCTTGTTCGAGAGGACCCGCAACTCGGAAGAATTTTTCGAATAAGTGACCTTGAGCAGATTTTGGGATACCTTTACCGTTATCTGCAACTGATGTTTCAATCCAGTTCCCATCTGCTGACAAATGCGCTTCGACTGTCACATTGCCTCCGTTTTGTGTATAGTTAATCGCGTTGGATATAAGATTGGATAATACTTCGTTTATGCGTAGTTTATCGACATACGCAGTGATTGCTTCGTCTGTTTCCTTGACGGTTAACTTGATTTCTTTGCTTATAGCTCGTTCCTTAAATACCTCAGATACTTCTTGTACGCACTCCTTCCAGTTCTCATTTTTACAGGTGATACTCAAGATTCCTTTTTCAATTTTTGTTACGTTTAACAGATTTTCTACGAGTGCCAGTAGCTGTTCTGCGCTTACCGATATTCTGCTAATTAGTGTCTTCCAATCGTTTGTTCTGGGATCGTTAAATTCTTCGACTTCTTCCCCAAGGAGGCCTGCATATCCTCTGATCGATGTGATTGGGGTGCGTAGCTCGTGTGCTGCCATCGATACGAAGTCTAATTTCATTTCTTCTAATTCGGCTTCTTTACTTTTGTCGTGTATTGTCAGGATGCATCCTAAGTTTACGCTGACTGCTTCCTTGATTTTTCCAGTAATTAATTTTACTTTGGTGGTTTTCGCTCTAAAAGGCTTAAGCTCTAATTCGTCATTTTTGTAAATTACGCCTTCAAAATCGTCTTTTCGTATTGGACTGTAGGTGTCTGGAACAACTTCGCCACTTTCATCTTCGAGCTTAATAAGATCTGCAATATTCTTTCCAAGCATTTCATCTGCGCTCAGACCAATTAATTCTTGGGCTGCTTTGTTGCTTGTTACGATTTTGCGATTCATATCTAACGCAATAACTGCGTCGGTAATTCCTGCAATAATTACTTCTAACTTATTTCTCTCGGCTGAGATAGTTTCTTTTTCTGTTTCCAATTCTTGGTTTATTTTATTTAATTTATCTTCCTGCTGTTTAAGACTATTAATAGATCCGTTGATTTGTTTTGCCATTTCTGAGAATGAGTCTGCTAGCTCTTCTAATTCGTCACCGGTTTTTACATCAAGTGCATATGTAAAGTTACCTTTACCGAATTCTTGAGCCCCGTGAGCAAGCTTTTTTACTGGTCGTGTCACCGATCCTGCTGTTGTAATTGTGGCGATGATTAACAATACAGCCACCGTTAACGTCACCATGAAAATTGTATTACGCACGTTGTCGCTAATGGTAAATGCTTTGGAGGACTCCTCTTCGACTATATAGGTAAACTTCATGTTGTCGATTTGATTACATTTATATGACCCATATACTTCTTTGCCTTCCTTATTGATCCAGTAACCGGAGGCAGCGTTGCTACCTAACTGACATAGCTGGATCGGTTGCGTTTTAGGCGTCTTTTGAATGTTTGTCCCGGTAATGCTGGTTAGAATATACCCATCTTCGTCGATGATAAATGTGTTTCCGAGTGAGGAGGTACTCTCTTGGTTGATGGAGCGAGATTCGTAGAGACTTCCGTCGATTAATGACTTTACAACACTGGCATTATATTCTGCTATTAATAAGCCAATAATCTCGCCATCGTTTCTTTTTATAAAAGGGGTGGTTAGTGTAACAATTCGCTTACCTTGCGGAGTGGTTTTGATTTTTTGATAGTAAGAGCCACGCTGTGTTATATGCTTAAATTCACTAAAATTTTCTATAATTTTTTCATTGTCATCAGTTGTGGTTGATGAAATGATTTTTCCGTCAATATCGGCAATATATATTTTATCTATAAACTGATTCTCACGACGGAGTGATACGAGGGAAGCAAATATTTTGTTTTCTGAATATGTTTCTCCTGCGTTATATTTCTCCATTTCAGCGAGGAAAATATCTTGCGCTGCGATACTTCTTATCCACTCTTTGTTTCCTTCGAGATAGTAGTTTAGTATTTTTTCCCTGTATTCAACATTGGTTTCGAATGACTTTGCTAATGTTTCTCGATAACGATCTTGTACGGTGCTTGAAACGATATACGCGACGAGTAGAAGAGGAACTACCGATATTGTAAGTAGCAGCAGTAGTAACTTGTTGCGAAATGATATATGGATTTTGTTTGGCATGTCATGATTCTATTGTGTAGCGTAGGTTTCAATCAAGTTCGCTGTATTATTTGTAATTTTATAGATACCGTATTTCTTAGAAATAATATCGCCTTGTTTGTTAAATGTTAGATTGCTTGCCGTGCCTTTCCAGTCTTTTAGGCTGTACATATATTCTGATATCTTGTCTGTATCGTTTGATCCTACTGATTCATAGGCTGCTTTGTAGAGGTAAATAAAATCATGAATTTCAACTAAGTCTGTAGGATACGCGACGTCTCGACCATACTCTTTTACAAATTTGTCTTTGAGTTGTTTATATCCTTCGCTTTCAGCATCGAAGTAGGCTTCCATTCCGATGAGGCCTTCGAGGATTTTTCCGTGCTTTTCAATTTCATCGCGGGCGAGTAATACTTCTGCAGTTAAGAACGCGACTTTTGGTTGCTTCTCGCGGATTGCTTTAATAGCCAGAACTCCTGGAATAGGGGTTTGGGGAATAATATATACGAGATCTGGATTTGCCTTTGCTACCGCTTCGGCTGTTGTAACGAAATCTGTTTCACCTGTTTCAAACACTGTACTATATAAAACTTTTCCACCTAGTTTGGTGAATTCTTCATTAAAAACATCTCTTAGTCCAAGCGCATAGCTTGTATTTTCTACTATTATTGCTGCAGTTTTAGAATTCATCTTGTCTAGCGCATACTTAGCTGCCACACGACCTCCAACTTCATCGGAAAGGGCAGTTCTAAACACATATTTACCGAGCTCACTTACTTTTGGATTCGTTGCGCCTGTAGATATCGAAATGATTTTTTTCTCCTGAGCAATCGGTGCTGCCGCTAATACTTCATCTGAACATTCACCTGCGTAAAGAAGATCTACTTTATCCTCGTTTATTAATTTGGTAGCGGAATTTTTAGCATTGTCGCCCATGCATTGACCATCTTCAAAAATGAACTTGATAGGGCGCCCGCCAATGCCATCCTTGTTATTGAGCTCTTTTTCTGTCATGAGCGCAATCTCTTTGGCGTTTGTTCCATATGATGCACCGTCACCTGTTAATGGTACGATCATGCCTATTACAAATGGATCACCTGATAGTGTAGATTCCTGTGACTGATTTGCCGATGTAGTTGTGATCTGTTGATTTGAAGTGAAACTGGTGAGTGCCCAACCTCCGAGGATTCCTACTGCCAATCCACCAACAACAAGAGCAATTCCTAGCACTAAATAAGATTTTTTTTCAGGTTGTACTGAATTCAGAGTTGATTCTTTTTGAGTTTGAGTAATTGGTGTTTCTGTTGGTGTAGCAAGCGGCGTTTTTGTTGTTTGATCCATAAAGGGTCCCCTTATCTAGTACTGTAGAAGAGATGAATTCCCTTTGTCAATAGAGTTTGGTATTATTCCTATATGGGTCTCTTGCATAAATTTGGTCGATTGTTTCGTGAAGCACATGGAATTGTCTTTCATGATAATTATAAGGACGCGCAAGCGTATGAAGCTTTAGTTCGAACTTTTTGGGGTAGAGGATTATTGGGACGGCATATTGCTGATTTATTTGAAGTCAATGTTCCTGTTCATGATGCGCACCCCTATATTTTGGATTTGGGTGCAGGTACTGGAATCATTTCACGAGAATTGTATAAGCGTGGATATAAAGTGTGCGCTGGAGATATAAATGAAACAGTGCTGGAGCATATTCGTTTACAGAATCAGCATATAGAGCGAGTAATATGTGATTTCAATAAGCCGTTACCTTTTGCGGCAAATTCGTTTGATGGTGTGACGAGTGTCTGGGCAAATCGATATATAAAAAAGGATGGACTGTATGTAATGCTCGACGAAGTAAAGCGAGTATTGAAACCAGGAGGAGTTTTTCTGTGGCCGATTTTTCCTGCTGATACAGTAATGTGGAAAATGAAAAATGGCGTGGGTCAGATAACCAGCGCTAAGACGTTAGCTGGAATTATGAGAGAGAATGGTTTTGCCTCGGCAGAACAGTTAGATGATTTGTTTTATAGAAATATGTTTTCGATGAAACTTCCGCCACATACTGTTCCTGTTTATATTATTGCACGAAAATAAGTTATACTTTTTATATGTCTCTGTTGAAAGATAAAAAATGTGTTCCTTGTGAAGGCGATATTGAACCCTTAAAGCGGGAAGAATTTGAAAAGTACTTAGAGCAGGTTAAAGACTGGCAAGTTATTGATGATGTTCAGTTATTGCGAGAATTTCGTTTTGAGAATTTTAAAGACGTACTGGAATTTGTTAATAAAGTCGCTAAGGTGGCAGAAAAAGAGGGACATCATCCAGATATATATATCCATGATTGGAATAAAGTCCGATTTACGTTAACAACTCATGCTATTAGTGGGTTGTCTATAAATGATTTTGTGATGGCTGTAAAAATTGATCTTCTTAATCACTAATTTCTCCTCTTGTATTTTGGGTATTGTTCGGGTAGTCTCGAGTTATATTTACTGTTTTAACTCGCCAATTTTATGACGAGGGAAGAAAGGATCGCGATATGGCAAAAGCAGCTGCGAAAGCAGATACCCCTGTAGAAAATTTATCTGGAGAATCGAATCAAGCGGCCAAGATGCAAGCTTTGATGAGTGCAATGCAACAGATTGAAAAATCATATGGTAAGGGTTCGATTATGAAACTTGGTGAGCAACAAGCCATGCAAGTTGAAGTAATTCCGACAGGGTCTATTGCTTTGGATTTGGCATTGGGAGTTGGTGGTATTCCTAAAGGAAGAATTATTGAAATTTATGGCCCTGAGGCTTCAGGTAAAACAACTGTTTGTTTGCATATTCTCGCTGAATCACAGAAACGAGGAGGTACGGTTGCCTTTATTGACGCTGAACATGCTTTGGATCCTGTACGTGCACAAAATATCGGTGTTGATCTTGATAATCTTTTGATCTCTCAGCCAGATACAGGTGAACAAGCGTTAGAGATTGCAGAAACTTTGATTCGGTCAGGTGGGGTTGATGTTCTTATTATTGATTCAGTTGCTGCACTTGTGCCACGAAGCGAAATTGAAGGTGAGATGGGTGATGCGACCATGGGAGTACAGGCACGTTTAATGTCCCAAGCTTTGCGTAAATTAACTGCCGTTATTAATCGATCCAAAACAATTATGATTTTTACTAATCAGTTACGCCAAAAGATAGGTGTGATGTTTGGTAATCCTGAGACAACCACTGGTGGTATGGCTCTAAAATTTTATGCATCTGTTCGTATGGATATTCGTAAAATTGAGAATATAAAAGGACCAGGGGATCGGGTAATTGGTTCTCGTCATAGAGTAAAAGTTGTTAAAAATAAAGTAGCACCACCTTTCCGTGTTGCAGAGTTTGATATGGATGAGCAAGGCATATCTTATGAAGGCGGCTTGCTTGATGTAGGTATTGAGCTAAATGTCATTCAAAAGTCGGGATCGTTTAATAAATATGAAGGCGCTTTACTTGGACAAGGTAGAGAGGCTGCAAAAGAGACCTTGAAGGCTGATCCTGCATTGTGTCAGAAAATTTATGATCAGATTATTGTGGAATGGAAAAAGCAGGAAGGTAAAGGAGCTGAGATGGTCGTGGGACAGGAAGATAATGAGGATGGTGCAGAAGGTGAGTCGGCAGAAGCATAATACTTATTATGGATGAATTGTTGTTCAAAAAGCTATATAAAAGTTGTCTACGTTTTTTGGGAATACGAATGCGCAGTGAAAAAGAGATTCGGACCAAGCTTCAAGAGTGGATCAAGCAAGAGCAGCGTCATCTTGGAGATGCGAGTGAGGTGAACTGGTTGGTAATAGAGGATCGTGTTGTTGCTCAGTTAAAGCGTGAGAGTTTTCTGAACGATCGTAATTTCGCTCGAGAATGGATTTCAAGTAGACTTCGTTCCAAGCCGCGGGGAAAAGTATTAATAGCGATGGAGCTTTTGCAAAAAGGTATTGATAAAGAGTTAATAGACGAGATGTTTGAAGAAATTATAGCTGATGAAAATGCTAGTTCTGAGCAGAGCGAGGGAGTTCTTTTTCGCTCTGCTCTTAAATTAGGTGAAAAGAATTTAAGGAAATATGAACACCTCGAGATCAAAGAAGCGAGGTACAAGTTGTCTATGTCTTTAGGTCGAAAAGGGTTTGAACTACCTCTTATTAAGCGAGTCGTTGACGAGCTTTTGTCAAGGCGCTAAAATACACTTAGACGTTTGTAATTAAAACGATCATATTTATTGTTCAATTTGTTATATCGGTGGTTTAAGAGGTTCTCGTAATGAAATATTTTGACATGAGTTTTACATATTCAAACCTGGGATTTGAGCTTAAAAGATCTATAGATCATGTTATTTCATCGTAAGCGCACATATAGTGTGCTTTTTTGTATCTCTTCATCCACACTGAAAGGATTATATGGATTTACTAACCCTCATTTTGGGTGTTGGGTTGGCTGGAGCGATCGGTTTTGTCGTATATCGCGAAAAGAACCGAAAGAGTGCTCCGACCGAACAGCCTGTTGAATCAGCTCAAACTGCTCCTGTTCAGCAGTCAGCTATTACTAATGACCATGCTATAACGGAAGCTACTCAGAAGGCTCGAGAGATTGTTCTTGAAGCAAAGGATGAAGCTTACAAGATCAAGAAAACAGCTGAAGAAGAGATCCGACAAGCTCGAAAGGACTTTTTAGCTCTCGAATCACGATTGCAGCAAAAAGAGGAATCTTTGGATAAGAAGCTCAGTGCTGTAGAAACTCGCGAAGGGAACTTGATCAATAAGCAGACTGACTTGGATGCAAAAGTAGCGGATGTTGAGAAAGTTAAGGCTGAGGCTTTAGCAAAGCTCGAGCGAGCTGCACAGATGACACGAGACGAGGCAAAGGCAATTATCATGGAAGCTACTGAGAAGAGCTTGAAGGATGAGATTGCGAAGAAGGTACGTGAAGCTGAGACTGAAGCGAAAATAACAGCAGAAGAGAAGGCAAAAGATATTGTAGTGACCGCAATGCTTCATGGAGCTACCGACTATGTTCCAGAGTATACTGCGACGCGAGTCAAGCTAATGGATGAGGATATGAAGGGAAGAATCATTGGTAAAGAAGGACGAAATATCCGTGCGTTTGAAATGGCTACAGGTGTTGATGTTGAGATTGATGAAACTCCCGGTGAAATATTGCTATCTAGCTTTGATAGCGTGCGACGTGCGATTGCGAAGAAATCACTTGAGCGTTTGATGGCTGATGGACGTATTCAGCCAATTAAGATTGAGGAGATTGTAGAGAAAACTCGTAAAGAAGAAGAGAAACTGATGCGTGAAGAGGGAGAGAAATTGTGTGCATCTGTGGGTGTATATAATTTGCCGTTTGAAATGGTGGATATGCTTGGACGATTTAAGCATAGATTCTCATATGGTCAGAGCATGATTACGCATACACTAGAAGAAACCAAGATTGGTGTTGCGATCGCAAAAGAGGTTGGGGCTGACGTTGATATTGTGAAGCTGGCCTGTCTCTTCCATGATATTGGAAAGATTATTCAGGACGAAGAAGGTACACATATTGAACTTGGTGTGAAATTGCTGAAGCAGCACCGGTTTCCAGAAAAAGTTATTCGTGCGGTGGCTGAACACCATGAGGATGAACCGTTTTCATCAGTTGAATCTATGATCGTTTATATCGCTGATGCGATTTCTGGATCACGCCCTGGAGCGCGACATGAGAGCGTTCAGGAATATATAGATCGATTGCGAATGGAAGAAGATACTGTTTACGATATTGCGGGTAAAGATAAGGTTGATCGAGTATTTGCAGTGCAGGCTGGACGTGAGTTGCGTGTGCTTGTGAAGTCATCACATGTTGATGATTCCGAAGCGGTAATGCTGTCCAAGAAAATAGCTAAAGAATTGGAAGTACGCTTGAAGAACTTCCCTGGTCAGATAAAGGTTACTGTAATACGAGAAACTAGGGCAGTAGCGACAGCGAGATAAATTTAATTTGAAATTAACTAGAAGGGTGAAGAGTGATCTTTGCCCTTTTTTGTATACTACTACTATGGATATTCAATTGCAGGTTGGCGTGAAGGTTTTGTTGAAGAATCAGGATGGTAAGTATTTACTTTTGCATCGTATTCAAGAGAAATATCCGGATATAACTAATTTGTGGGACATTATTGGAGGTAGAATTACTCCAGGAACACCGTTGATCGAGAATTTGAGACGTGAGATTCGGGAAGAAGTTAAACTCGATCTTGTTGATGCACCTAAATTAATTGCAGCACAAGATATATTAAAAGTGCCTGGTAAGCATGTCGTTAGGCTTACCTATATAGGGAGTATTCGTGGCGATGTACAACTTGACCCAGAAGAGCATGATACATTTGGTTGGTTTACTGTAGAAGAAATTAAGAAGTTAGATGGTGTGGATGTATATCTTCACCAAGTAATATCGTCATTAAACTTGTCTATTTGATCGGCGTAGAACTGAACTTTTTGCTTATATGATGAATTTTGCTTACCTGAGCCGCCATAGGCTCCTGAGTAGGCGTTTTCGAACTTAAGTAGACTCTCAGGTATGTCAGCAATGAATCGGGATATTACAGACGATTGTGACGTGCCATAGATATTTCGGTTGATAGTGTACGTAAGGAAGAGATCTTGCATGGCTCGTGTGATACCTACATAGGCGAGGCGACGCTCTTCCTCTAGTTCGCTATTGTCGAGTAATGCTCGAGAGTGCGGGAATAGACCTTCTTCCCATCCGACAATAAATACATGTTTAAACTCGAGACCTTTGGCTGCATGAAGCGTCATCATGGTAACAGCATTGAATTCGGTTTCTGCTCGGTGGCGACCGGAAATTGTTTCAGGGCCTTCGAGAAGTGTGACGACTTCGAGAAATTGATCGAGATGTGGATACTGAGATGCAACCGTTTTTAATTCCTTTATGTTTTCGACTCTCCCTGCTCCTTGTTCTGTGCCGTCGTCGATATAGTCGATATAATCTGTGATCTCAATTACTTTTTCTAGAATATCTATGGTGGAATGTAGTGTGAGTGGAGATGGGGAGTAGACGTCGTTTTCGAGAATGTTTTGTGTGACCTCTTGTGCTGTTTCTACTGGGACGATATCGGCTTTTTTTTCTTCTTCGGAGAAATCAAACTGGAGATTTTCATCGGGCTTTGGTTTAGCTGCTTCTGCTTGTGTTACTTCTTTGAGTGATTCAACTGTTTGCTGATATTGGTTTTGAAAATCTAGGAATTTTTTGAGTTTAGTTTTGCCTATTTTTGTGAGACGTTCCATGGACACAGAGTCGATAGGGTTTACAAAGACTCGCAGATACGCGAGCAAATCTTTAATCTCTTTGCGTTCGTAGAAACGGAGTCCACCAATAAGTTTGTAAGGAATGCCGCTTTTGATAAAGGCTTCTTCAAGAGTTCGAGATTGAGCGTTGGTGCGATAAAGTATGGCAACATCTTTGTAAAGGTATTCGTTGTTTAAAACCTGGCGAAGAATATAGTAGGCTTCGTCGACTTCATTTTGTGCTTCGTAGAGCGTAACTGGTAGTCCTGAGGGGTTATTGGTGAATAGTTTGAGGACCTTATGTCCCGTGTTTTTACTAATTACCGAGGTTGCTGTATCGAGTATGAATTGTGTAGACCGATAGTTCTCTTCGAGCGCATAGGTTTGGGCTGTTGGATAATCTTTTTCAAAGGCCATGATGTTGCGAATGTCTGCTCCGCGGAATTTATATATAGACTGGCTCATGTCGCCAACTACACAAATGTTGTGGTATTTTTTTGACAGCAATTTTGTGAGTGTGTATTGAATATGGTTGGTATCTTGGTACTCGTCGACCATAATATATTTAAAAATCTCTTGGTACTTTTCGAGCACTGCTGGAACATTTCGTAAAAGTTCGATGCTGTAAATGAGTAGATCATCAAAATCTAGGGCACTTGTTTCTTTGAGTTTTTTTTCATATTCTGCGTATGCTTGAGCTACGACTTGTTGATAGGGTCCTTTGGCTACTTGGCTGTATTCGAGTGCAGATATATTTTCGTTTTTGCTTTGGGAGATGATTGCATGGATGGCGTTTGGGTTTACTTTTTTTAGATCCAATTCCATGCCTTTTAAGATATTGCGGATCAGAGTTTTCTGGTCGTCCGCATCATAAATCATATAGTTTGGCGAAAGTCCAATATGTTTTCCCTCGATGCGTAACAGTCGTGAACAGAATGAGTGAAACGTTCCTACAAACGGAAGGGTAATGCGTTCGATTTCAACTGGATAGTATTCTGCGAGGAGTTTTTTGACGCGATCTTTCATTTCTCCGGCGGCTTTGTTGGTGAAGGTTACCATCAAAATATTATTGCCGGGAATATGCTTTTCGGTCATGAGATATGCTGTACGATAGGTAAGTACACGTGTTTTTCCCGATCCAGCTCCAGCAAGAATTAGTACTGGTCCATCGGTGGCTTGGACGGCTTCTTGTTGGGTAGGATTGAGATCGGAAAGAAGTTGGGACATGAGTAAATTAATACATGATTATTTTATCTTTGTATAGACTTTGATTGAGTTTTTGAGCTTGTGTAATGGCGCCATAGTGTATAATCTAGAGGTATAGGCATGGACAGATGTGGCCTTGTTTTTTGTGAGGCTGGAAAGGATTTTTATGATTACCGTTTTAGATTTTTATGCTGATTGGTGTGGACCTTGTAAGGCTATGGATCCAATTTTGCACGAAGTGGAAGAAGAGTTGAAAGGTAAGCTGACATTTGAAAAAATTGACGTTGATGCAGAAACTGAGCGTTCTGCTGAGTTTGGAGTTATGAGCATCCCTACTTATGTTGTGATGAAGGATGGTCAAGAAGTGGCTCGCATGATTGGCTATGTACCAAAGTCTGAATTTAAGAGTAAATTAGAATCATATATTAAATAACTATTCCCATGTCAGATAAAAAATATATTATTGCGAACTGGAAGTGCACAAAGAATATCGATGCTTGTATTGAGTGGCTTGATGTTGTTGGTCCTCAGCTTGCTGAGTTTGAGGATTATGAAATAATTGTGTGCCCTCCCTTTGTTGCTCTGGATGCAGTAACAAAGCATATTATGCATGCACACTATCCAATTCAAGTAGGGGCTCAAACTGTGTCGCTCTATGAGCTTGGTGCTTATACCGGCGAAGTCGCTGCTTTTATGCTTGAAGGTATCGCTGCGTATGCGTTGGTTGGTCACTCTGAGCGACGGTCATTGAAAAATGAAACAAATGAAGATATTGCTAAACAAGTAGAGCAGTGTGTCCGATGTAAGATAAAGCCTATTGTGCTTGTTCGTGATGAGCATGATGTGATTCCCAAGGAAGTGAAGGTCTTTGCGTGGGAACCAGTAAGTGCGATTGGAACTGGAAATGCAATTGATGCGGCGACTGCAGGAGAAAGAATAGGGATTTTGCCTTCTATAGGAGATATGCAAGGATTATATGGTGGAAGTGTTAACTCTTCAAATATTGCTTCCTTTATGAACCATCCGACTATTGCGGGTGTATTGATTGGATCTGCTTCAAACGATCCTTCGAGTTTCATGGAGATGCTTCATGCGTTACGTTAATGTCGATCATAAAAAAGAAGCTGCACAGCTTCAGAAGCAGCATCGTGCTGCGAGTGGGGTTATGGCTATTCGTCCTAAGTGGTGGTTGATTGTTACTGCTACGGTTATATTCCTGGTTGGTGTTGTTGGTTATTATGCTTACTCGTTTCTTTCGGGATTAAAAGTATCCGCCGGAGATTTGGCTAAAGCGCCTAATGCTGTTGTTTCATTTGTCGCAAATAAAGATCCTCAGGTCAAAAATGATGATGGACGTGTGAATATTGCTTTGCTTGGTATTGGTGGACAAGGACATGATGGTCCGTACCTAACTGATACGATGATTGTTGCGAGTATCAATATTAAAAATGGTAATGCTGTATTGATCCCGTTTCCTCGAGATATTTGGGTGCCAAGTACACGTTCAAAGCTGAATGCAGTATATGCGTATGGTTTTGAAAAGGGAGATAAACAAGGCCTGAATCAGATTAAGGAAGAATTGGGACGAATGACTGGTATGCCGATTCACTATGCGTTGCGTGTAGATTTTGGTGGCTTTGAGAGAGCAATTGATTTGCTTGGTGGGATAGACATAACTGTGGATACTGCATTCACGGATGGCATGTATCCAATATCTGGTCGTGAGCGAGATATGTGTGGAAACAAAGAGATCGAAGAGAAAATTGCGAGCGAGAGCGGCGAGATTGTTGTAAAGAAATTGGTTGATGCGAATAATAGTCCTATTCCCGAGAATGTAGAACCGTATCCTTGTCGTTATGAGACATTAGCATTTAAAACTGGTCCGTTGACTCTTGATGGGAAAACAGCCTTGAAATTTGTCCGCTCACGACATGGTACAAACGGTGAAGGAAGTGACTTTGCACGCTCGCGTCGACAAGAGAAAGTTATTTCAGGTATAAAAGAGAAATTATTATCCAGCGAAACGCTTCTTAATCCTGCTAAGGTAGGGCCGTTGCTTAATAACTTCGGCAGCAGTATTGAAACAGATATTGAACCTGTAGAATATGGTGAGTTTTTTAAACTTTTCCAGAAATCGAAGGACGCTACAATTCAAAGTCATTCGATTTCAGCGGAAGGTGTAGATGCCTTGCTGATACTGCCTGTGGATAGGTCAGTGTATAACGGAGCGTATGTGCTTGTTCCTAAAGCTGGTGCGAGTGATTGGAGTGTCGTGCAGAGCACAATAAAACAATGGATTACTGTGAGCGAACAACCACCTCATGAAGCAAGTAGTTCTGCGACACCAAAGACGAATTAACTATGATATATATTTTGCATGGAGCTGATGTTGTTTCTAGTCGCTTGCGGCTTGAACAGTTAAAAAGCCAGTATTCCGCGGACGCTATCCAAAGTCTTGTTTCAAAAGAGATTGATTATTCTCAATTCCCGTTGTTGTTTTCTACTGTTTCTATGTTTGGAGATAAGCAAGCGGTCGTGGTGGAAGGTAAGCTGGATGCGAAGCAGTTTGATGGTAAGAAACTTGCAAGTTCGGATGTTGATTTGATCGTCTGGATGGGTGAAAAGTTGCGGGCTAATGACGGGTTGATGCAATTGGCCAAGGATCTCAAGGGCGAGGTCGAATTGTTTGATGAGAAAGTTGATCTGACGATATTTCCGTTTTTGGACGCTGTGGTGAGTCGGAATAGGAAGTTGGCATTGATGGAATATTTGCGTTTGATAAAAGCAAAACAGGAGCCAATTTATTTGCTCACAATGCTTGTATGGCAGTTTCGGAATGTAATTGTGCCAGAAAATGCTTCAGGGTTTGTTCAGAAAAAAGCTATGGAAGCTAAGAATAAATTTTCGTTTGAAGAGCTGCGCCGGATATATTATCAGTTGCTGCAAATGGATGTGCAGATGAAAACTGGTGAGGGAATACCTGAGGTTTTGCTAGAGCAGTTTATTCTGAAAGTTACGAAGTGATAAGCTTTGATGGTACAAAGAGTCCAGAGGGACAATCACTACGAAATAATACACTTCGGAATATTTGATCTAGATATAGGAAGTTAAAATTGTCTTTGTGCAACGTTTAGGCTGTTTTTGTAGCTTTTTTGGTTGTTTTCTTCGTAGCCTTCTTAGCTGGTTTAGCAGCCTTTTTAGCTTTTGGAGCTTCTTCAACCTTTGCTTCGCCTGTCATTCGAGCAATAGCTAACGCTAAGCGAGACTTGAGACGATCAGCCTTCTTTTTGTGGATTAAGTGCTTTTTTGCTGCTTTATCTAGCGCACTATATGCCTTGGCAATAGCTTCAGGTGTCATATCTATGCGTGCTGTTTTCATAACAGTTCGCATACGTGTTCGCTTTGATTTATTAGCTTCTGTGCGCTTTTTATCTTGGCGCATTTTCTTGATTGCATTCTTTAGTATCGGCATATGGTGAGAATAATACCATAGGGACCAGATTTTGAGCAAGGGGGTGTTTGTGGGCATTCTAGATGCCTGGAATAATAAAAGATGATATGATGCTTCTAGCTATCCGATTAGTTTAATCTTCATGGTAAACAGAATTCTTAAAAACGGGAAAAACATCTTTTTGTCGCGCCAAAGTAGTATTTTGGGTGCTGCTACTGTGCTTATGGCGACAGTGGCTATCTCGCGTATTTTGGGGCTACTGCGGTCTCGTTTGCTAGCTCAATACTTCACCCCTGAGGAAGCGGCAGTCTATTTTGCAGCCTTTCGTTTGCCTGATATGGTCTACAACTTGCTGATTTTTGGTGCCCTGTCCGTCGCGTTTATCCCGGTTTTTTCGCGTATAAAGGAGTCTGAAGGCACTGATAAGGCGTTTCATTTTGCAGAAGGACTGCTTTCTCTGGGCATGGTTTTGTTCGGAGCTGTTTCACTCGTTGCGATTATTTTTGCTCCGGCAATTTCGACTGTTATTGCTCCCGGGTTTGAAGATCATCAGCGTGTAGAGATGATTACGCTTTCTCGTATGCTTTTTGGTGCTCAATTTCTCTTTGTGATAGGCGGACTGCTTACGAGCGTTTTACAGACATTTAAGCATTTTCTGATTCCTGCTCTGAGCGGGGTGCTTTATAACGTGGGTATTATCATCGGGATTATATTCTTAACACCTGTGTTGGGAATTGATGGTGTGGTGTATGGTGTTTTCCTAGGTGCGTTGTTTTATGTGATTGTTCAGCTGCCTTTGGCGTATAAGGTGGGATTTCGTTTGCGGTGGTCAAGTGATTTTTTTCAAAAAGGCGTGAGGGAAGTGTGGACTTTAATGATTCCCCGTACTATTGCGATCGCAGGAGAGCAACTTCGAACTACTTTCAACTTATCTTTGGCTTCAATTATTTCTGTAGGAAGTGTCACTATGTTGACCCTGGCACAACAACTTTATCTAGTTCCGGTTGGACTTTTTGTTGCGACTATGGCTCAGGCTGTTCTGCCTGTGTTGGCTAAGCTTGATGCGCAAGGAGACAAGCAGGGATTTGTTAAAACGCTTGTTACGTCGATTCATCAGGTTATTTTTATGATTTTTCCTGCAGCCGCTATTTTGGTTGTTTTGCGTATTCCTGTTGTGCGTTTGGCTTTTGGAGCAGATCAATTTAACTGGGATGCGACGGTGTTAACTGGTATGACTGTTGCATGGCTTGCGGTGGGACTCGTTGCTGAGGCGATTTCAGTGATGCTTATGCGTGCTTATTATGCAATTCACGATACGTCTACTCCATTAAAAATTGTGCTTGTAGGATTGGCTTTGGATATTTTTATTAGCATAATTGGTGTGTTTGTGTTGCATTTGGATGTGTGGGTTTTGGGGTTGTCTAGCACGGTGGGTGGTAGTTTTTCAGCAATACTTATGTTTTTCTTGCTCGATAGGCGGACAGGTGGGTTGTGGTCAAAAGAGTTCTTCTCTCCTTTTTTGCGTATGATGGGTGCAGCGTTTGTCATGGCTGTTATTTTGCATCGCGTGATGATTGGTCTAGACCAAGTGGTGTTTGACACTACACGAACTGTTAATTTGCTTGTTCTTACGGGAATAGCGGGTGGGTGTGGTATGATAATGTATCTTCTTTTGACTCGCCTGCTCAAGGTAAGAGAAGCGTTAATGGTGATTGCATATATTCAGGGACGGCTTAAGGGATTCCAGATGAAGAGTGATGAAGTGAAGCTGACTGAGACGGTTGAGGAGGCTAAATAATGGCTCATATTCGTAATTTTTGTATTATTGCCCATATTGATCACGGAAAATCTACTTTAGCTGATCGTTTGCTTGAGTACACTGGTACTGTGCAAAAGCGAGACATGCAGGAGCAGCTTTTGGATTCAATGGATATTGAGCGCGAGCGTGGTATTACCGTGAAGCTTACACCGGTGCGAATGAAATATACATACAAAGGTGAAGAATATATTCTGAATTTGATCGATACTCCTGGACATGTAGATTTTTCGTATGAAGTTTCACGCTCACTTGTTTCGTGCGAAGGTGCTTTGCTTTTGGTTGATGCAACACAGGGTGTGCAAGCACAAACATTATCACACCTAACTCAGGCATTGGAAAATAAGCTGACGATTATTCCAGTTTTAAATAAAGTTGATTTGCCCGCTGCTGAACCAGAAAGAGTAGCTAAAGAACTTGCAGACTCATTTGGATTTTTAGAATCAGAGATGATCGAGGCGTCAGGAAAAACTGGTATTGGCATTGAGGATATTTTAAAAGCGATTATTGAGCGGGTGCCTGCACCTCGCGATAGCAACGTGTCGTATTCTCGAGCTCTCATTTTTGATTCTTTTTATGATTCATATAAAGGTGTGGTTTGCTCGATTAAGGTGTTTGATGGCGTATTCAACGATCGAGACTTTGTGCGATTTTTTAATACCGAAGTAGGTGTTGATGTTTTGGAGTTGGGGTATTTTACACCAGGGATGACTAAAAGTACCGAAATACGTGCGGGTGAGGTAGGATATCTTGCGACTGGTTTAAAGGACGTAGGTTTGGGGCGAGTAGGCGACACTATTATTGGATCGCAGCTAAAGGACGGTTCTAGTCTTAATCTCCGATCGTTAGATTGGAAATCTCAAGTAGGCGCTTTAGCAGGGTACAAAGAGATGAAACCAATGGTGTTTACCGGTTTGTACCCAATTAGTTCTGACGATTTTGCTGATCTTAAAGATGCGTTGTATAAGTTAAAGTTAAATGATTCTTCGTTGTATTTCACTGAGGAATCCTCGAAGGCTTTGGGTCATGGTTTTCGTTGCGGCTTTTTAGGATTACTTCATGCTGAAATTACACACGATCGTTTACAGCGTGAGTTTGGTATTGATGTGATTGTGACGACTCCAAGTGTTGGTTATATTCTTAATGATGAGGAAATTAAAAATCCTTCAGAGATTCCTTCACAAGCGTTGGTGCTTGAGCCGTGGACTCGCGTAACTTTGATCAGTCCACAACACTATGTAGGAGCTGTGATGCAGTTGTGCCAAGAGCATCGGGGAGTGTTGGTTGATCAAACATATTTAGCAAGTCAGGTAAAGCTTTTGTACGATATTCCATTATCTGAATTGGTTGTGAATTTCTATGATCAACTAAAATCTTCAACGTCGGGGTATGCGTCAATGGATTATGAACTGACTGATTTTAAAGAGGTTGAGGTTGTCAGAATGGATATTATGGTGGCGGGGGAGATTATTGATGCACTGTCGTACGTGTTGGTTAAATCTAAGGCGGAGAGTTTCGGACGAAATATTGTTGAAAAGTTAAAAGATGTGTTACCTCGTCAAAACTTTGCGATTGCGCTACAGGCGGCAATCGGGGGGAAAATAATTGCACGGGAAACTATTGCTCCTTTTCGTAAAGATGTGATTGCAAAATTGTACGGAGGTGACGTGACACGTAAGAATAAGCTCTTGGATAAGCAGAAAAAGGGTAAGGCGAAGATGAAAGAGATAGGTAGAGTAAGTATTCCCCAAGAAGCGTTTTTGGATATTTTGCGAGTGGGAAGTTAGTTATACTAGACGTATGAAGAAACAGTTTTTTAAATCATTGAAGCCAAATACTGCTCGGTTGTTACCAGTGGTCGCTGATTATCAGTTTAATGACCGCATATCCAATGTTAGTTTTATTGTAGCTTTCCTGCTTATTTTATTGAATTTTTTGCTGGTCTGGATAAATTTTTCTTCACTGCCTCCAGAGATTCCGTTGTTTTTGCAGCGCACTTGGGGGGTGGATCAGTTGGCTATGAGAAATCTCATCTGGCTTCAGCCAGGATTACTTACTATATTTTTCCTTGTTAATTACGCCTTATCTCTTATTACCTTTAAAAATGAGCCGCTGACAGCTCGTATTTTGGGTGGGACTATTTCTGTATGTGCTTTGATGAGCCTTTTGGCTGTTTGGAATAGCATGAATCTTGTGATTACTGTGAAATTGTGGTTCGCTTAAACAATATACATGGCATATTTTTTAGGATTTTCACTAGCTTTTTTACTCGCACTAATTTTTACAAAAATTACTATTTATTTGGCTTTTAAATATGGATTTGTAGACGATCCAAAACGAAAGCATGGCGCGATTTTGCATAGTACGCCGATCCCTCGTGCAGGAGGGGCGCCAGTATATTTGGCAACGCTTTTTGCAAGTCTGTTAATATTTGGATTTCAGTTTTCGTTTATTGAGAGTACTGATTGGGTAAAACACCTGACCGGTATATTTTTGGCTGGTCTGTGTATCGTGGTGATGGGCGTGATCGATGATAAATATGATCTTTCGCCAAAATTGCGGTTGGGTTTGATGTTTCTTTTTGCCTTGATTGTCGTGGGGTTTGGTATTGGCGTGAGTTATGTGACGAATCCTTTGGGTGGGGTGATTTTGTTGAATGAATGGGTAATCCCACTCTACTTCTGGGACGGGTTGCATACGATAGTGGTATGGGCAGATGTGGTGGCGATTTTTTGGATTGTATCTATGATGAACGTGGTTAATTGGTCGTCTGGTGTGGATGGGCAGAATGCAGGAATTGCTGTGGTTACCTTGACGATACTTGGATTTGCTTCACTGCGTTACGATCGACTTTCTGAGCCGACGGCTCTGCTGGCTTTTATTGCCGCGGGTGCGTTCGCCGGGTTCCTTATTTTTTCATCGTATCCTCAAAAAATAATGCCCGGATTTGGAGGTTCTACGTTTTCTGGATTTATGATTGCTGTGCTTGCGATTTTGTCTGGTGCAAAGTTTGCCATTGCGATCATTGTGCTGGCTATCCCAATACTGGATGCGTTGTGGGTGTTCTCGCGGCGTTTGGCACATAAGAAAAACCCCATGAAGAGTGATCGTACACACTTGCACCATTATCTGCTGGATCTAGGGTGGTCAAAGCGGAGAATTGCTTTTTTCTATTGGCTAATATGCGCTTTATTAGGTATACTCACATTACAGATTAATAGTCAGAGTAAGTTGTTTGCTTTTATTGGTGTGCTGATCGTATTTTCTGTTAGCATGTTATGGATAAGACGTTCGTTGCAATCGTCAAAACAATAAGGCCACGACAATGGCTTAAGAACCTCACTATCTATGCTGGTTTGATTTTTAGTGCACGACTGTATGTTTTGTCTGATTTTTCGATCGTTACTCAGGCTTTTCTTTTGTTTTCACTTGCGACGTCAGCTGTTTATATCTTTAATGATATTGTGGATGCGCCTAAGGATCGTCTGCATCCCTTTAAGAAGAAGCGGCCTATTGCTTCAGGTCAGTTATCTGTTCAATTAGCAACGATTCTTGGTGTGATTTTCATTATTGTTGCCTTAGTTTCTTCGTATTTGTTGTCACAACGCTTTTTCCTTGCGGTTATTGCATATTTTCTTTTGCAATTTTCGTATATGCATTACTTGAAGAATATTATTATTCTTGACGTTTTGGCCATTGCTTCGGGATTTTTATTGCGGATTTATGCTGGTATTTGGGTGATTGGAACTCATCTTAATATCTGGTTTTTGATGTGTGTGGCTGCGTTTGCGCTGTTCATTGCTATCGGTAAACGACGGGCTGAGGCAACTTTATTGCAGGGATATGCTGAATCTGCACCTGTGGCCAAGGTAAGGTCGACTCTGAGTCATTATCCCGAGTCTTTGTTGCATGCTTACACTACTATGTTTGCGACTGCTACTTGGATGACGTACGCGCTTTTCGCATTTCAGCAGCCGCGTATCACACCTAACGGGTTTTTTAGTCAGTTTTTCTATAGTTTGACACCTCGAGTGGATGATACGAAATGGTTCATGGCAACGATTCCGTTTGTGATCTATGGTGTGATGCGGTATTTGTATCTTATTTATGAGAAGAAAGAAGGGGAGTCGCCAGAGCGCATGCTTTTGTCGGATAAACCGCTTCTTACGACCGTGATAATCTGGGCGATAATTGTGCACACTATTATTTATGTTATTCCGGGCTGAAAATATTTGGCCTCGATAATATAGTTGTAGTAATTGCGTGGGTCAATAATTTCGTTTTCTTTGTATTCTTTGAAGATTTTCTTTACAAGCTCCATGAATTTTTTCTGGTCTGCTTTAGCGAATGCGTCGTTAGCAGGACGATTTAAGACAAACCAACCGTCTTTCTTGACGAGCTTGTCTACATCGGCGATAAAGTTATAGCTTTGGCTCTGAGGTGAGAGGTAGGGTGCTTCGCTGATAAAAAGATCTATGAGTACTGCGTCGTAAAGTGTATCTGGGATTTGTTTAACAAACTCAAATGCGTCTGCGTTTATGACATGTGTGTTAGTGAGATCATTGAGTCGAAAGTAGTCTTTGCAGACTTGAATCACTACAGGATCGTATTCGACAACTGTCATTTCGATGTTGGGATTCACGTTGTTTATTATATGAGGGACAGTTCCGGCACCGAGTCCAAGGAGGAGAACTTTAGGTTTCTCAATATTTTTACAAAATTCGGTGATTGAGTTAGCGCAGAAATACCAGTATGACTTGTCTATAGCGGTGTTTTGTAAGCCTTTTTTTACCTCGATGCCTTGTGTATATCCGTTGAGCGTCATATATAGTTCGCCAAGTTTGTTTTTGCGCACGTCAATAAATTTGTTTAGTTCGGATTTATACTTTTTGACTATTGGTATACGTGTTTTGTATACGAAGAGTATGCATAAAGCTAAGAAGACTATATAGGCAACTATGATCGGAGGATCGAGGAGACGCATATGTAGAGAATTTTATACGGTAAATTATAAATTTTTATCCATGAAGGAGGGTAGTAGATTGTTTCACCATGGAATTTCTTTTTGAACTCAGTAAATCCTTTCCATTTTTTATTTTCTTGTTTGTTTCGTTCGTCGAAAATTCCTTCAAAATCTAGTACTTCTAATCCTTTTTGTTTAGCAATTTTAATGCCTTCCCAGAGTAGGAGATAATTGGCGTTTTTGGCGTAACCTTCTTCGTTCATGCCTGTGTTTATATAGTATACCGTTTTGTCTTTTTCCCCGAACCAGATCGCTCCGACGGGTTTTTGTTCGCCCTTTTGAAATGCAAAGAGAAAGAAGCCGTTGTCTTTAAAAGCTTCGGCTTTAGCAGTGAATTCGCTGTAGGGGTGGATATAGAATTTTTTTTTGACGCTGACCATTTTGTGAAGTTCGTAGAACATATCTACTTTGTGTTGGTATGAGTTGTCGTCTGTTAAATTTTCGGAAATGGTGATGCCTGCTTTTTCAGCTTTTTTAATATTTCTACGGGCGTTTTCTGAGAATGATTCAAGTATTTCTTGATCGGTTTTTACTAAGTCGATGAGAATGTTCGCTGAATATGCAGTTTTCATTTTGGAGCGCATATAGCCGTTTTTTTTGTAAAGGTCTTCAGTGTAGCCAATAGAGGTTGGTTCTATGAGTACAAAGAGGGCATTATTTCGTTTGGCAATTTCTTCGATTTTATCGAGTGGTGGAACTCCGCGGCTGTGTTGGATTTTGATAAGTGCATGATTGAATAAGGGGATTTTTCTGATGAATACGTAGTAGCCATCGATCTCTTCTACGGTCCAGCCGAGTTTTTGCATGAATACCGACCAAAGCTCTGTTTGTCTTGCATCGGTGGCTTTTTCTAGAATTGACATACTCATAATAGTAACACAGTCGAACTAAAGAAAGCGTGTTTGGATGGTATAATATGGTGTGAAATCGGGGCGTGGCGCAATTGGCTAGCGCGCTTGCATGGGGTGCAAGAGGTTGGAAGTTCAAGTCTTCTCGCTCCGACAATATATCTAAGGGGATATGTTTTATACTTTTTAAGTATATTGCATATCCCCCGATTCGTAGTTATTCGACACGACCTTCCAAGTAATGAATTACCGGACTGTAGTGTTTTTTTCTACGAATTACGATTTGCGTTCCTATTTGCTGCCGCGCCGCCGAGTGGGTGGTGTGTTGTTGTTATTGTGTCCAGGCGGATAGATTGTAACCTTGCTGGCGGGCCCTTCGTAGATCTTTTTTCTGCCTTCTTTTACTGTAACTGACATTGAGGGTAGTTCGTAGTTTCGGACTGAAGGCTCGGCTGGTGGTGGCGTGGTGGGAAAGTACTCAGAGAGATAATATCGGCCCTCATGTTTTCGTGCCCTAACTCCGACGAGGACCGGTCCGAATTTACGGCCCACGATCTCAGGAAATTGCGTGCCGACCGTTTGAGTTAGTTCGTCTACAGACACTCCTTTTTTTCTCGCTTCACTGAGTCGTTCACGTACAAATTTGATTGCTCTTGCCTGCTGTGAGGTTTCGACTGTGTCGTCCATGATTGTGGCAGCCCCTTTCATGTTGTTGCGATTGACTTTATAGCCCCTTGAAAACGATATGACTATATCGGCTTAAAGAGACTATAAAGTAAGGGAAAATGAATCACAAATCGTGTTAAGGTTCATGTTTTCTTAAAACTCAGCATTTGGCTGCAATTAGGAAAACAAGACGCATGTTATCATTCTATAGGCTTTTTTGCAAACCTGCTTTGAATTTTGCTTTTGTAGCGGTGTTGTAGTATTATGAGCCTATGTTAGTTATAAACAACATGATGGGTATGCGAAGCCTTCCGGCTAGGAGGGGTGCCTAATCACATCATTTGATGTAGAAATAGCAGCCTCCAGAGTAATCGGGAGGCTTTTTTAGTTTTAGATAAGAAAGGAGCAAATATGTTTTGCACAATTATTAACGACTGTCAGGATTATGACGCAATAGGTCGCCAGAGTACTCGAGTAGCCTCACTTTTGGGTATTAACCCTACTTTTGTTGGTGTGACTCATGAATTGAATATAAATGAAGAATTTACGAGCGCTGAATTGGAAGCAGCAGGTTGTCTGATCGATGTACTTGATGCAGCTGAAGGTCGGAAGGGTGTAGTGTTGGTTAACGTAGCTCATAGGCATGGAAAGGGTAAGAAATGGCCTAACGGAACTCCGTTTGGATATTTTTGGTATAAGGAGACGTTGGTTATTTCTTCGATTGATGGTTTGGCTTTGTCTTTGGTAAAGAAACTTGGAGTTGCTAAAGAGATTCATGTCATGGATGTGCCGACAGTAATGGATCATTTGGCTGTAAAAGGTGTGGTCAGTAAAGAAGTCTCAGAGCATGTGAAGACTACTCAGTTCCGTAGTTTTGATTTCACTCCTCGCGTCGGTGCTTATTTGGTGCAGGGTGGAGAAGTGCCTGCCGAAGTTATGTCGGTTGATGAAGTAATTGATGCGCCACTGGCTGTGTGGTTTGTAGATAATTTTGGAAACTGTAAGACAACGATATTGCCGGAAGAAGTTGGCTTTAAAGCAGATTCTTCACTTGAAACTGAAATTGGAAAACTCGGATGCTATGCTCGATTGAAGGATGTGCCTGATCGAGAGAAAGCTGTAATGATCGGAAGCTCAGGTATTGAGGATAAGCGATTCTTGGAAATCACGGTGCAAGGTGCCAATGCTTCAAAAATCTTGGAGCTGTCTGTTGGGGATATTGTTGTATAGATGATTGATAGGGGATATACTCTTTTTAGGAGGAGCGGATATATGGAAACAGAAGAGAAACAGGTGCCTAAAAAGCGATTATATCGTTCTGAAAAGAATGAAATGATTGCAGGTGTATGCGCTGGACTTGCCGAGTATTTTGAAATTGATCCAAGTATTATTCGTATCGCATTCGTGTTGTTTACGTTAATGGGTGGATCTGGGATTTTGGTTTATATTTTGCTTTGGATCGTGATGCCTGAAGAAGCCGATGCAGATACCGCATCAGCCGATAGACTTGGTGATGTGGTTACAGATATGAAAGAGAAGGCAACAAAGGTTGTACAGTCTGTGACGGGCCAAGGACCGGCAAATAGTAGTGGTGGAGTCTTTGCACTTATACTGATTGTCTTTGGTGTATTTTTCCTTTTGCGAAATTCTAATATTGGATTTGGATTCTTTGACATGGAAGATTTTTGGCCGGTTGCGTTGATCTTGATCGGTATAATTTTGATTTCAAAGAAAAAATGAGTTCTAGTTTTACTGTACGTGATCTGCCCCAGAACGAACGACCTCGTGAACGGATGATTGCGCATGGTGCAGAGGCTTTGTCTTCTCAGGAACTTTTGGCATTGGTGTTAGGACGTGGTATTCAGGGCGAATCGGTGCTTGTTACAGCGCAGAAACTTTTATCCCATTTTGGATCTCTAGAAAATATTTTGAATGCTTCGATTGCGGATCTTCAGAAGATGCGGGGCTTGGGTGTTGCGAAGTCGACTCAGTTGAAAGCGTGTTTAGAGATTGTGAGGCGCGTGAGCGCTGTGCGACTTGATGATAATGAAGTAGTGATGAAGCCGTCGGATGTGTATCGCTTGGTTAAATCTAAAATTTCTCAGGAATCTAAGGAACATTTTGTGGTTTTGTCCTTCGATGTGCGGAATAAATTCTTGGGTATGGATGTGATTGCGGTGGGGATTTTGACTGCGAATATTATTCACCCACGCGAGACGTTTGAAGCAGCGATACGCCGACATGCGGCGCAAGTGATAGTTTCACACAATCATCCGTCTGGAGTGTGTGATCCGAGTGATGATGATATTGAGATCACTAAGCGATTGGTTGATGCTGGTGTGATAATGGGTATATCTGTGGTGGATCATGTGATTGTGGCGAAGAATTCTTTTTTGAGTTTGGCTGAGAATGGGTTTATGTAGCTCTCTAATTTGTCATTTTTTCTAGCTGGCTTTTACGGAGGATAAGACGCTCGTCGCTTTTGATAATTTCTCTTGTTTTGTCTACATGTGTTTGCGCTTGTTGAGGATTGTTTAGTTGATGGTATATCGATGCTATTCTCATATGAGCGCCTGTGAGCCAGACATTATATTCGTAAGAATCTGCGTCGTCAGACGCTTCGAGTGCTATGAGTGCGGATAGTGCTTTTTGCAAACCATCTTTCTCTCCAGATTTAAATTCACAAAATGCTAAATGTCCTTCAATGTCTGCTTTAACAGATTTTCTATTGTGTTTTGGTTGAGGTGCATGCGGAAGGTATTCAAGAGATTTTTGATAGGCAATTTTTGCTGGTGGATATTCTTCAAGTGCTTCATGCAATTGGGCTAATACAAAGTATGGAATCGCGGAAGCATATTTATCTGATGAATTCTCAGCAATTTCCACTGATCCCTGCGCTTCTGCACGAGCGAGAATAAGATAATTCTTATTGTCTGATTGTTGGTAGAGATGTTTGAGTGTCTTGGATCTTAAGACAGTAACTTCTGCGAATCCTGCTGTGTCACTTGCTTGAGCGAATTCTAGTAATGCTTGATTCTCTATGTTTAATGCTTCAATTGGCTTGTTAGATTCTTGTAAACGAAGTGCTTTTTCAAGAAGATCTCGAGGATTGTTCATTGTTTTGATTATATCATTTGAAGTAAACTTCACTTTATGACTATTTTAAAGGATTTGCCTGAAATGATCACGGCTGTTGAGCAAGAACTTGCCTATATTCGTGAGCGGAAGATCGGGCGATCGATCAGTGTGTATAACGGAATGATGAAAGCGAATGAGGATAATTATTTTCGTTATTTGTTTGAAACTGCTGAAGAACGCAGACTTTTTGAAGATACACCTATCACTCTGTATACCCAAGGAAAAGAAGTAGCGGGATCTGTATTGGCCACTGAAGGGCAATACGTCACGCTTATCTTGAGTGAGAATATTGGGGAGACTGTGGGCGAAGCTGTAGTGGAAGAGGATATTTCGGCGTTGTATCTGAAGATTATCGATCGATTGAAATATCTGGAAGAGAAGCCAAAAGAGTTTTCTTTGGAATTAACTGATGGATTGTTTTATGGTGGTAATTTCAAACCAACTCAGCAAGAATCCCTCGACTTTGACTTTTTGACACCACCAAATCCGGCACAACTGTCTGCAATACAGAATGCTTTATCTTTTCCTGTATCCTTTATCTGGGGACCGCCGGGAACGGGAAAAACTAAAACATTGAGCATGATAATGTATGCGTTGGCGTCTCAGGGAAAACGTGTCCTGGTAGTATCGCATGCAAACAGAGCCGTGGATAACGCTTTGGCTGCGTTTTTGAAGATCGGATTAGAACAGGGGATGTCGAATGCGGACTTGCAACAGATTACTACTCGATACACTATGACGTTATTAAATGCTGTTGAAGGTATACGTCTGCGAGAATTTAGTTTCTTTGAGCAATCGACAGCGATGAAGCAGTCAGATAAAAGCGAACGAGCACAATTAAAAACTATGATGGATAGAAAGAAATCTTTGGAAGAGGCAAGGTATATTTTTAATGAAAAAAGGGATCTGATACTGGAAGCTGAAAAGATTGAAACGAAAATACGGAAAGCCAAGACCACAAAGCAAGCTTTACTGGATGAACAGCAAAAGATTGTTGATAAAGTAACTCAGCTTGATGAGTATGTTATCACTATGGTTGGATCGTTTCCTTCGGAAGAAATGATCGAGCATGAATTGAAGGAGATAGAAGCGTCGATTCAAAAATTGGGTGGAGTCGATGTAATAAAGAAAATGTTGGATCGTGAGAAAAAAGTTGATGCCGGAGATTATTTGGCTAAAAAATATGTGGTATTTACTACGCTGGCAAAGCTCGCGACTGATGAAGTGTTTAAGAAACTGCGTTTTGATGCGGTAATAATTGAAGAGGCGAGTATGGCTCCTTTGCCTTTGGTAGCTCTTGCCTCAAGTATCGCAAAGTCTCATGTAGTTGTGGCAGGAGATCCGCAACAGTTGCCACCTATCGCACAAGTTGAGACAAGCGAAACGAAAAAGTGGCTCGGACGAGATATTTTTATGTGCGCGTCTGGAGCTGAGGTCGTTGATGATTTGTATCGATGGCAGGATAGACAGGATCATGTGACATTTTTGGATACACAGTATCGTATGCCGTATCAATTGTCTGAGCTGGTGAGCAAACATTTTTATCGGGGAATGATTTTGAATGCTAAGAATGACACCATTCGCGATGCTGTTGTGGTTATTAATACACAAGAATTTAATCCAATATGTGAGCGGGAGCAGAAAAAAAGTGGTGGGAGTTCTCGTTTAAATCTGGTGCATGTTGAAGTGATAATGCAGTATGTTAAGGATTTACTTTATAGCTATGATGTTCAGGATATTGGGATTATTAGTCCGTATAGGGCACAGGTATCTGCTTTGAAGAAGCGTTTTCGAGATTTAAAAATATTTGGTGTAGAAATTGGGACTATTCATACATTTCAGGGAAGAGAAAAACGAGTGATAATTTTCGATACGACTGATGCTCCTCCAGAGCGGCCAAGTATCATGCTTGATGAGAAAAAAATGAAGGGCGATGAAGTGCTTAAGATTTTGACAGTCGCTTTTTCGCGATCTCAAGAAAAATTAACTATCATAGCGCATGTTCCGTATCTGAAGGCTGGAATGCCGCAGCGTAAGTTGACTCAAATTGTAAGTATGTACGCACGTTAAGTTTGGTTCATCTGCAGAATACGAAGCGATTTGTTGCAAGCCTCTGGATCGAATGTAACATGTTTCCACGGTGCAATCTCACCTTTATTCGCAGATTTAATTTCGGAGTCTTGTATAAGAATTGTTTGCCGTTCAGCGGCATATACGGTGAGCGCGTCGTTCCACTCTCGATACAGTAGTGTTTTAAATGGTGGATTTATAGGCATGCGTCGTTGTTTTTGAAAGCTTATTGCTGTTGCATCCATTGCTGCCAAAGCACCTCGGATTCGAGGAAATTTGTGATACCGATCTGCTACATACAGTAAGAAACTATTGTCTGTTCCTCGCATATCCCAGTGAGCGAGTTGCGGAAAGTTCTTACTTACGTGGGCTATTTCATATGCCTCTAACTGTGTCTGCCCCAATTTAATATGTAGTGGATGTTGTGGGCTATAGTTGAGGTGTATTGCCGAAGTAACTCCGGCTAATAGTTTGCGTAAGTGTTTTTGTTGCACACGAGGACGCCATGCTTCGACCTGTCCTAGCAGTATATCCATCAGTTGGCCATCACCTGCACCAAATTGCCAGAAGATATCTGCTTTATCGTTTTGATCAGTTGTGATAATCGCCGGTTCTATTTGTTTGGTTGTGTAATTTCCTTGACTAATTTCTTGAATTATTTGTCTTATGTTTTTTACTTTGTTTCTGTCATATCTGCGTCTGCCTGTTGTGAAGTGGGCAAGTACGTTTTCTCCACCGTTAGGTAATAGACCGTAGGCGATTTCACCTCGCGGCTCTTGCTGCCTATTTAGTGATTGTGTCCAGATGTATCCGCAGGTACCGTCTCCTGATCCGGAGAGAATTACGTCGCTTTCTAAATATATTTGGGCTCTGACGTTGTCTTTATTTGGTTTGAATTCTGTATGGAAATCGTGCTGCCTGACGTTTGGCATGCCGTCTGTAGCTTGTCTGATAAGTTCATTATTATTTCCACTGCCTGAATGCTCATTTACTATGACGCTAATGCGTTGGAGTTTGTCTGGACTCATAAGCGTGTATTATATCTTGAATAGCGGAATCAGGGAATATTTATGTTTGCTTGACTACTGCGATTGTGTTTTCAGGGTAGAGGATGTAATACCACCAGTTGTTTTTGAACGGTTTGAGTGCGCCGCCCTTCCAATTTATGCCAGATGAACCAGGACGATGAGGTAAGCTGCTTAACCAGTATTCGTGCCAGCCAATCTCGGTGCAGTTCCACACAGAACAGTCGATTGATTGCTCTTCATAAGTATAGTTTGGAAAGTTTTCCCAGTCACTGCAGTTTACATTCATGACTTTTTTGTTGGAGTAGTCGTATGCTTTGGAAGCGTTGGCTGGAAAATGAGCATTGCCGCATTGTAATGTATTCAGAGCGCCGCTGTATGGAGTTTGGTATCTTGTGACTGCTGAGAAATATACCCAGTGTTTGTATCGATCACCGCTCGTCCATTCTTTGGTGATGTGTGCCATAGTTGCTTCGACAATGTGACCAAGTACATGAAGCATTGGTTCTGGGCGTTCGTATGTTCCTGTTATTACGAGATAGCTCTTGTTGCATTCTTCCATTATGAATTCTGCTCCATTGACTGGGTAAGTGGTGTCAGGGCCGATCATGAAGCTTTCGTAGGTCGTGATATATGGTGGAGCAATTAACCAGATCTGATCAGCGTTGGTTTCATTAGCCTGTTCACATATTCGGTTTGTTTTGAGCCAGGTGATGGTATCGAACTGTTTTTTCTTGTTTTCGCAGAGTGAAGCGGAAAAGCCTGGTTGGCCAAAAACGCATTGATCGTAGTTGGCTACGGTGAAGGAATATCCTTCTTTATATGTAGGAAATTCGTCGATCTCTATTTTCTTAATAATACTTGGGTTGATAGTGTTATGTGTGACTTTTCTGAGTGATTCTGCGGTGGTGTCAAAAATATAGTCTTCGGTATAGCTTGCGCTCCAGTTATTCATCCGATCGGAGAAATATGTGGTAGCTATATCTTTGCCGCTTTGGCTGGGATTTAATCCGATTCCTAGTACTCGGAGTTCGAGAGGATAGGTAGTATCTGTATCGATAATTGCGATGGGGCTCGGTGATGGAGGTGGGAAGACGCTGTTTTTTAGTATTGATAGAACATCTGACTTAGACATTGCAATTACGGCAATACTGAGTATTATTGTAAACGCAATAACAAGTAAATAGACAGTAGGGTCGATCTCTTTGTTTTTTACCATCTCTTTAAGAGTATGTTGTTTTTTTAATTATCGCAATAGATTTTGTAGATGCATATTGTAGAAAAATGATTTAATAGTTTATTGTTATATTGTGAACTTATTGAGCTCTAATTTATGAAACTCTCTCCATCTCAATCCTATGTGTCTGAAATTCAGAACTTTTTGTCTGGCAGCCATCTGCGAGATTATCTGAGATACGATGAGCACGGTGATCTGTGGATAAATAAGTTGCGGGTGAAGGACGCGGTTGCAAAATATGGTACTCCGCTTGAGATCCACGATATGGGCATTATGAAGCAACGGGCGGTGTATTGGCGGGAAAAGATTCGCGAGATTGCTAAAGATGTTGAATATACCGGTGATTTTGCGTTGTTTTATGCGTCTAAAGCTAATATGGCTTTGTCTTATGTATTGAATGCATATAGGGAAGGGTGGCTTGCTGAGACAAGCTCTGCTCAGGATCTGGTACATATTCTTCAGCTGCACCAAAAAGGACTGATAGGTTATGGCCTTCCAATTATCTGTAATGGATTTAAATTTCCTGTTCTCTCTCAGGTATCGGATCAGGACAATGCCAGTACTGGAATTACTTTTGTGAATGATGGTCAGGCGACTGTCCCTTTGCCTTATTTGTACGCTGAATATATAGTGAAGCTTTTTAAACTTGGCTTTCATATTATGCCGATCTTGGATGCTGGTGAAGTAGAATATTTTGCGGAGCAGATAGATAACGGCACGATGGATGTGGGTTTGAGGATGAAGTTTGGCATTGTTCATGATGATGAGCATCTGGCTCGAGGTGTGTCGCGACATGGTATGTCGTGGGATGAGATAAGTGAAGTGGCTCGGGTAGTGGATAAGGCGGAAAATTTGCAGCTGAAAATGTTGCATATGATGGTGTCTGCAGCTGAAGTTGTGCCGATCGATGAATTGGTCATGTCTTTGTTGTATGGTGCTGAAAAATATTTTGAATTGAAGAAACAATATCCGAGTCTGCAGTATCTGAACGTGGGTGGGGGGATTCCTCCGCTCGCTTCCGGGTATGACTATGATGTGTATCTACAGCGTTTGTTGAGTGGTATTAATCGGATGGCAGTAGAGTATGGTTGTGAGGCGCCCATTGTGGTATTTGAGTTTGGGAGCTTTTTGACTGATGAATCTGGATTCCTCGTGCATCGGGTTTTGCAGCGTAAGCATAATTCTGTGAGTGACAATGAAGGTGATTTACGATGGGCTATCGTGGATGGTGGTTTGATGGCAGAGCTACCCGATATGTTTATTACGAAAAAGAAATTTCCTGTATTGGCTGGTAATAATGGTAACGAGACATCATCTCGATATGTGCTGGGAGATCTGACGTGTGACTCCGACGGGAGATATCCCTCAAAAAATGCTGAGGAGAAATTTGTAGTCCTGCCTGATGCTGATGATCAGCTCGTGGTATTTGCGTGTGTGGGAGCCTACCAGAAGATGCTTGGGGGAGCTGGAGGCGCACATCATTGTGGGCTATTGAACCCTGGACAATTGATACTTGAGGAAGAGGATGGGGAGATACTGGCACGCTATATTCCACCTCAAACCGAAGAGGAATATGCTGCGAGTTTGGGATACGGGGAGTTGGCGCATACTTCCGTACAGCCGCGGAAGGCTTGGTGGAAGTTTTTTGTCAGGTAGGGTCTATCTCGACAGGGTAGGTCGATTGTATTATAATCTAGCGAGTTTACTAAGGGCGACTAGCTCAGGTGGTTAGAGCGCGGTCCTGATAAGACCGAGGTCAATGGTTCGAGTCCATTGTTGCCCACAGTGATAGTTTTTGAAGATTTGAACTTCTTGTTTAGCTCAAATAGACAGCTTAATCTTGGTGTTCCATTTTTTAGTTCTTGGTAGGTTGGTGGCTCCTCAAAAAGTAGTCCAAAAATGGCAGCCTGTTGTATGGGTTTAGAGTCATTTAATACCAAATCCTCTAAGTGTTCCATAAAGTATTTGAGATAGCCAATCACGGTTTCAATGTCCAACTCTTCCGATTCCTTTTTATTAAGTATGTATATCGCAGCAGCCTTTTCGTTTTCTACCTTTTCAAGTTCTGCCTCTAAGGCTTTCATCACTGTATCTGATGATGTGTCTATAATCTTTCGTGTAATATTTTGAGCTGTGTGTTTTAGCTCCAAAACTCGTTCTTCTAACTTAATGCTGTCGTTTCCAACTTGTAGTTTACGCTTATGCCACTCTTCGAGAAGTATTTCTTGAAATCTTTTGGAGAAGGTTTTACTGAAATGTAATTTCTGTACAAAGGTTTCGATTGTTTTGTTGAATGTCTTTAAGGGTATTCTAAAGTATTTGTGTCCACGACTACAGTGATATCCACCATATCCTTTTTTTAGTCTTCCTGAGGATGAACTTCCAAGAAGCGGTTTTCTGCAAATAGGACAGAGAACATATTTTTTATAAGGAAAAATAGGATTATCTTTTTGTTTTGTTAATTGCCATTCAGGCGGCGTACCTTTATATAATTGAACATTGTCGCCTTCTTCTATAATCGTAAACTTCCCCCGATTTGCTTGATTCCACATATCTATTGATACGATGCCAGGGAATTTACCTTTAACAGGCACTCCTAAAAGCCATTTCTCATTATTAACGCCACAGTAGATTGGCATTTGGATGTATCGTTTTAGGTCTTTGACTGTTAGGGGTTTGCCTTCCGTGTATCCAATGATTCTTTGATTGTTTTGCGGGTCGCGTATGCGGCGCTGGCGGGTTCTAAACCCTAATGCGTTTACTTCGTCTACGATTTCATCATCGGAGAAATTACCCATAGCACGAAGCTCAAATATTTTGTAGAACCATTCGGACTCTTTGGGGTGAGGAGTTAAAATATATCGTATTCCATGCTCTGTATCTGCCTTAGTGTTCATATATCCAGGTGGGGCAGCTCTTACTCGATAGCCTTTCCTTACATAATCTATTTCAGCTCCAATCATTCGAGTGAGCATAGTTCGCATTTCATCTTTTGCATCTTCGGCAGCAAGTATTTCATTTTTTCTCGAAGGGCTAAATTCTGACCATTTTGGATAACTTACACCCCATTGCTCTAAAGTGTTTACTTTTTCATTCCCGATCACATCGTATGTATCAACTAACTTTATCCCATATTTTGTGAGCTGTGAACGCAAAGAGTCATATAAGAATGATCCGCCGCGTGTAAATCGGTCTATGGAGTTAATTAAGATCGCTTTAATTTTATTGTCAGGATTCTTACAATAATCAATTACTTTTTGTAATGGTTGATTCTCTCCTGATGCTGATTCCCACAATTCAAAGAATTTCGCTATTTCATATCCATGTTTGCGCGAGTAGTGTAGGATGCGCTCCTTTTGTCTTTCTGGGCTATCTCCTGTTTGACCTTGTTTTGTTGATGAGACACGCATTGCCGCAACGGCTTTTTCCAGCATAGTTACTTTCCTTTGAGCTTATTATATTTCATTTTTCCTTGCTTGTAGTCATCTAAAATCACATCAATAATTTGATTAGCAAATGCACGCATTTTGTCTTCTAATGCTGCATTTTGTGGCGCTTCTTGCTTATTTGGACTGGTTCTTCTTTTAGGCTTACTCATTGTTGCTCATATAGAAAGACCCTTACTGCTGGGAATAAGGGTCTTCTTATACGCTCAACTTCCCAGCATTGAGAGTATGTATAGAGTAGCTTTATCTGGAATTTTTTTACTTCCGTGAAGGAGCGTATTTAGACGCAAGTTTTTTGAATTGCAGTGGAGTAGGAATGTGATAATAACGAAGTACTTCGTAGTAGCGTTCTTGAACTTTTTCTGCTGTCGTCTTTTTTTGTAATTCTGTTTCGTTTTCTACAGGGTAGATCATGTCGGCTACTGTACCAATGCTTTCTGTTACAGATTTTCCTTGAATTAACTCTTTCTCTATAAGTAAGGCTATCTCAACAGACTTTGATAGATTATTTAGTGGAGCTTCCTTTTTGGCAGGAGCGTAGTAGTTCTTCTTTTTTTGAATGAATTTGTTGTAGTGAATCATTAACTTTTGTATCTCGTTGAATGATTCCTGCACTGTGGTAAGTGTCGTTTTTTGGTCTACTTTTATAAAAAAACCGCTTGTTAAATGACTTACCGAAGTAGCGATGAAGATGGGGAGAGAAACGGAATCAAGAAACTCTTCGTCAATCGTGTCATTTAATAGCGAATAATCAACAAAAGCACGGCCAATTCCCAGTTCATTTACTACGTCTTCCAATTCTCTTTCTAAGTTTTGATTATGAATTGATGAACGCAATTTTCGCTCAAAAATTGTTCTTTTTTTAGAGTTATATTTATATTTCTCTCGAAGATTCTTAACCAACAGGTGTGTACCTGCGGTATGAAAAAGAAGAAAGTATTTTACTTTATCATAAGTCCATTCTTCAATACCATTAGGTACTTCAACTCCCAGCATACAGGGATTTTATCATTGTTGAATTAGGATTGTGATTTGCTAATTACTGTAGAACTAAATTCTCCACTTTCTATAAATCGAAGGAATTTCTTATTAAAATCGTCAATCTCTTCCTGTGTTAGTGTCTGTGAGTGTGATGATTCTTTTTCAGGTTGTAGGTTCTCCACGCTATGTAGCTTTAATAGTTTATCAGCGGCACGTATTCTTATGTCGTGATCGGGAACTGATTGAGTTTTATAAATTACTTTGTTGCCTTCATTAACAACACGAAACGGTATGTACTTTTTCGCCTCTAAAGCCTCCATGAATACTTCTAATGCGCGATCTACAGTACACATATTGAATTTAATTCTTGATTTTAGATCAAGACGGGATAAGTAAGTTTTTGTTCCCTTAGCTTCCATGAAATTCTTACCTGGGTTCAATGAAGATGTCGTAGAATATCCTGCGTTTCTCATGGCTTGCCCAACGCTTTGTTCTCCTGCAAGTATATTATTTGTCGTCTTGATTTGTTTCTCGGTTGGATTTGTTTGGTATTGAGTAGTCTTTGTTTCGTCAGAAAGCATAAGATTCAGATTCAATAATCTTGATGTATTCTCGATAAAAATGTCGTGCTTCACTTATGAAATCAGTATACGTTTTAACAATGAAGCCAGAATTGGACATATCATTAAGCTGCAATTTTGAATCGATTTCCTTACCTACAATATAACAAGAAAAGTCAGTGATTGGTTTCCCAGAATGATTATGTAGGATAGTCCTATATCCCATAACTTGGTCTATATGCTTTAGTTTTATTTTTACTGTAGGCCGCTTTATTTCAATAATAACCAGTTTCTTGATACCGTTTTCTTTTGCGAATGGATCAACCATGCATAAAAAATCTGGCCTCGTGTCTAAATCTTCTTCATCTGCAATTTTGTCCCATTGGGAATGAATGATATTTCTTAATGTTTCGTCATCATGAAGGATAGCGTAATTATGATTAACCAGCCACATATTTACCTTTAACAGATTATGGATGGAATTATGCCCTCTACGTTCATAAGATTCTTCGTTATGTATGGCTTTCTCAAACATCTCAATGAATTTGGTTCTGGAAGTAACGTGTGTGACGAGAGAATTTATAGTAGAGAGTTTTAACTCTTCAAGTAGCTTTACGAATTGAGCAATGTCATCTATCGGTTGTTCTGCTAATTTGCTAATAACTGCATTAGCGATTTGTCCACCTGCTGTAAGTAGTCGTTTTAATGCTTCTTTATGTTCTTCGGGCATTGATAAGATATCTGCGTTTTGAGGTATTTGGCTAAGTATTTCAGGATATTTTGAAAGAAGTTCAAGTAACTGTGTTTCTTTACTTACTTTATGAATAGCTTGGTCAATCTCTGTTGCAGTAGGGGCCGATTCTAATTCAGGCCATAACCTTTCCACTGCTTGTCTAATTTGTATCCAGTCGTCACCATCTTTAATATTAAATTTTTCTTCTTTATAAATACCGCCGTCTGCTTTCCATCTTTTTTCTAATCGAATTACCCGTTTCTCTGGATGTTGTTTTACGTATCCTACCTTAACGCATAAATGTCCCCACGAGCCATCTCGAATTGTAATTGGTTCAGAATAGGCATACTTGCTTTCTGGTGGTATTGGTAAGTCCCAGCTCATGGCTGGATTTTAACAGACTATTTGCGAGAATAATATGCTTGAAATAAAGTTGGTTATTCCGCTATTTCAAGACCGTCAGATTTTACTCGCTGCATACTGGCATTATCGTAGAAATTAAGGTGATAAATTCCAGGCTGTTGACGCTCTCTTCGTACATATGCACGTATTTCCCAATTTGTACCGATGTAGGGATTGTAAGGTTGCCCTCCTTTGAAATATTTGTCGATATCTTCTCGTTGTTGCTCAAATAAGTCATCGATATCAAGTCGCAGATTTGTAGATTCCGTATCGTTAGTGGGAGGTATCTCGCGCGCTCTAATTTTGTATAAAGTTTGCTTGATAAAATCCTCTACTTGGGCTTGTTCGCCTTTTACATCAACCAATAAACTATTTGGATGAGATGATTGATCTATTTTTACTTCTTCGAGAATTGGTTGTGGTGCTTCACCTTGTTCAGACATAATAAGCTCCTCAGCAGCTTTAATGATTATTACCACTATCTTATCAAAGTGCTTTGGTATGGCAAGTAACACTTTATTGTGTTCCAATTTATTATTGGTATAGATAGAATCTTTGCTATCCAGCGTATGTTACGGAAGGTAGAGCGATATTTTGTCTTTGAAAAGTAGTGTGTAATCTAAGTAGAAAAGGGGAGATTGTGTTCCATTTTGAGACAACATTGCCCACAGATTATAAGCGTTTTTCGATCTGGTAATTTTTTAAAATAGTCTTCATACTGAATATAAGTTGTATGAATAGGCTTGTTTCATTCTTTAAACCCACGTTTTTTACAATACTTATTTTCATAATTTTATGTATTTTGGCTAACTATGTGAACATTTTTTCACTAGGAATGATGTTTAGTTGTGCACTCAGTTTAGGATGTTCTAGTAGTATTTTCATAACTTTAGCAAATATATTCACATTTATTTTTTTACCTGTTTACATCTCAGTTGGTAGGATTAACGAAACTGCAGGTGTTATTGGGAATACTGCCTTGCTGTATGTTTATGCCTGCATTATTTTTTCGTTTATGCGGCGCTTTGATCCTCAGAAATTAAAGAAATTCTTGATTGTTATTTTAATAATTTGTTTTGTGCCCATGATTCAGTCCTTCATTGCATTTGCTATAAATCAGTTTAAGTTAATTAGTGCCTTTAATATGGAGTTTAAGCAGAATAGCGGTAAAAGTGTTGAACAGATATTCATATTGTATGGATTTAATTTGCAAATTGATAGTTTTTATGCATACCCTGCATATTTAGGAGGAATGGACTATTCTGTTGGCTACTCTCTTCTTGATTCAGGATCTCCAATAGCTAGTGTTCAGGTAAAGGAGCGTCCAGACAGAGATAAAACAATAAAAGAGATGATGAGTTTACTTAATCTATTTAATGATCCAGCCAAGAAAACAAAAATTGGTAAAGATATAGTATATGTGGTTAAGGAAGGTCAGTTTGGAGATCGGTATGTATGGGTAAGTGGAAATTATGTTGTTTATGTTAGTGGGAATAAAGTAAAAACAGATATGAGTCGAATCTTTACTGCTTATTTAAGGAAATATCCAAGTACACTGAAGGATGATGAGGTAGTAGATGTATATCAACCAGTTATTGCTACTCCGACTCCTAAACCCACTGCTATGCCTGTGTCATGTAGTATGACAGGGTTTCAGCACGGAGGATGTGGTAGTTGTCCTAACGTGCAACCAGTTATTGAGTGTTTGTATCGTAATAAAGGTGATGATATGTGTAAAGTTTATGCTGAACTTAATAAAAAATATTCTGATGAAGTATGTAAGGGGATGGGATGTACAGTTCCTGTACTTTATAAATATTGTGACTAGGGGAAGAGAAGTATGTTTGGTATGGGATGTGTGATATCGCATACTTCTCTTCGATGGAAACCATGGTAAACAAAATTATTTTGCTATGCTGTTATTGCTCGTGGAGCGATGTAGTAGTACCACAGCATTTCTCTGACACCAGCTCTTAAAATAACGTTACAAATGTCGAGTAAGTCGCTTTCGTTATCACATCGGAATTTCACATTGGCAACTTGAGATACTGCTATTATTGTTGCCTGTGTGGGTATATCCCGCGGCCATTGTTGAACAAATCGATTCCTGGAGAAGAGGGTAGAGCCGGCTGGAAGTACAGCTATCGGTTTAATGGCCATGAAAGACCTCACTTACTTGTAGCGGTTAAAGGGTAACATCTAAGGCATTAAAAATGCCCTAAATGCTACCCTCTAGGTATAATTTTGCTTTTTGCATGGTTTTAAGGTGCATAATTCGTAAGCGTAAATAGTTCATACTTAAGTACAAATTATTCGGCATATTATATCATATTATAGGCTATATTTCCAGTCTAAGATTGTGTTGAGATTCTTGTGGTATCATGCCTATAGTAATGACGCTAAGGTCTTGAAGTGATTCATACAACTATTCTTCGGTGCCGATTTTGTTTTTATATGTTTTTTAGGTTATCTCTCAAGGAGTTCTTAGAGAATGTTAGTGGGATTTCTGAACGTTTGGTAAGGATAGTGTGAATAATATGTTTAGCTCCGGGAATTAAAAAGAGGTTAATATACGCTTTTTGGTGCATGTTCGTACTGAGTTCCAGAAGATCTCTCCAGTTTGTTTTTTCAATACTACTGATGGGATCTGTGAATGGTGTTGTACGAATAACCTTTATCTCGCTGATTGAAAAAATATCTAGTGACAGGTTTGGTGAAGACTGTATCGATGACCTGTACCTACTTGGCAAAAAAGTTTTGATAGTAAGTATATTCCCTTCTAGTTTAACTATATTAAGTACATATGTAGCAATAGCGGGTAAGATTGCTATTAGGGCGAGAACACCGTAAAAAATTGTGAGATTGGTCTGAGTGCCTTGGTAGTATTTTCCTAATTCTAGGCTGCTCTCGTAGTCATTTCTTATAGTTTGATGAAATGGGATTAGGAATGAATTAGGATTAGCCGACGCAGGCTCTTCGAGTATTTTTTTGTCAAACGTCTTGAACGTAACTCCGTTAAAAATGCGGTAAGATGACCCTTGGTCCTGTATTACTTTTTGGCTTGCTTCTTGATACGCTCCGAATGCGGCGTTTCCTAGCACTAAAGCTGGTAGTAGAAAGAGTAGTGCGATTAATGGATTTAACCGAGCAATCATATTATTAGCATACATTCCTGACCTCCAATTGGCTATCTGCTATGCCGATTATGTTAAAATGAGAGTATGAAAACAGCTTTAGAAGCGATGAATTATCTGAAGGAACAGGGTGTTAAGTCGACTAGATATCGGGTGGGCCTGCTCGAAGTTTTTTTTGCGTCCAGTCAGCCTTTGGCTGTACAGGAGATACTGGAGTCGTTTCGAAAAAAGGATTTGGAGCCAAATAAGACTACCGTTTATCGTGAACTATATTTTTTGATGGAACAAGGGATTGTTGCTGAGATTGATCTGGGTGAGGAGAAGAAGCGGTATGAACTAGCTCATCTTGAGCATCATCATCATCTCGTGTGTCAGAGTTGTCAGAAGATCGAGGATGTTGTGCTGGAAGAGAATTTGAGTGATATCGAGTCACAGATTAAGCGGAATAATAAATTTCAGGTCAAAGAGCATATGCTCGAGTTCTACGGACTTTGTCATGATTGCCAGTAATTTTTAAGGATATCTACTTACACAGTTTAAGCACTCACCTCGTTCTGCTGAATTATCGCAGTGAGGAATTCCTTCACCCCGCATTGTCATATAGAGATTATAGTTTTCTTGACTGTTATAGTGGTCTACTTCACGCAAGGTTATTTGAATTATTCCAGTTGAACCGTCCCAGCAAGTGTTGTTTTCCCAATTGTCCCAGTCGTAAATAGAACCAGGAAATGGACCGTTTGGCCATGGCCCTGCACCAAGTTGAGGCATGAACTCTGCCGGAATGTTTCTGTTAGCATCTGGTGGTAGTCTGCCCGTTTCGGCCATGTAGGTTTGAGCGGCTTTAATAATCTGGTTGAGGTTGGCTTTTGTGATATTTAAACGTGATTCACGGATGAGTTTGGCAGGATTAATGGCCAAGAGGACTGCTCCAGCTATGATCGCGAAAACTGAGATTGTAATTAGTATTTCGATGAGTGTGAATCCCTTTGAGTGATGAGTATTTGCTGTCATATTGATATACTTAGTGTATGATTATTTCTTTGATTCGTACAGTTTGTGCGTGGAGCGTGGCGTTTTGTCTTTCACTTATTGTATTTACGGGGAGTGTGTCTGCGCAAGACTCAACACCGGTTGATTTAGAACCTATGATGGCTTCTGAATCTAGTGAAGTGTTGTACCAGTTTCCTAAGGATGAATTTTATACTGGACTGGTTGTAGGGATAACTAAGGAAGGTACTGAAGATATTGGTGGGTACGTACGAGAGTATCAGGTGCTGGCTGTGCGGCTCCTGGATGGGGCAGATAAAGGCAAGACGGTAACTGTTGATCAAGGACATATCCAAGCTGTTACGACGAGTGTAAAGGTTTCTAAGGGCGAGCGAATTGTTTTGACTAAGACTACACTAGCCGGTGAGAGTTCGTATGTGATCATTGATCGGTATCGTCTGCATCCGCTTTTGTATTTAACTTTGGGGTTTGTGTTTTTGATCCTTTTGTTTGGACGTAAAAAAGGAATAATGTCTTTGCTTGGATTGAGTGTAAGCGTTCTGGTAATTGCGCAGTTCATGATTCCCCAGATACTAGATGGCAAGAATCCCTTTGTGATCACATTGATCGGATTACTAGCGATTGCGTTTGTGTCGTTGTATCTGGCTCATGGGTTTAATAAACGGACGACGTTGGCGCTGATCAGTACACTGATTACTTTAGGTTTGTCGACCATTTTGGCCTATGTGGCTGTTACGGCGACAAAGTTAACCGGGTTGGGGACAGAAGAAGCATTTTTCTTGCAGTTGGGACCGCTGGGACGGATGAACTTGCAAGGATTATTGCTTGGTGGAATTTTGATCGGAACTTTGGGTGTGCTTGATGACATTACTACTGCCCAGACTGCGTCGGTGGAGGAGATTCATAAAGCTAATCCTGCGTTGAGTATTGCTGAGCTGTATAAGCGGGGAATCTCGATAGGGCACGAGCATATAGCTTCGTTGGTAAATACGCTTTTCCTGGCGTATGCAGGTAGCTCGTTGCCATTGTTCTTGTTGTTTACGGCGAACAAGGATCAACAACCTTTGTGGATCACATTAAATAGCGAACAGTTGGTTGAGGAGATAATTCGCACTGTTGTGGGAAGCTCTGCATTGATTTTGGCTGTGCCTATAGCTACGTTGCTTGCAGCATATGTGTTTGGTACAAAAAAAGCCGCTGAGAAATAGGCGGCTTTTAGTTTATTTTCAACTAAGTTATTTTAAATCTTCGAGTGACTTATCTGAATAGTCATTCATGTTTACTTTGTCCATCATAGTGTCCATGGATTTAACATCTTGATCTGTTGTAGGTGCGAACGATGGCATCGATGATGCAGAAGCTGAGCCTGTTGCGTTGATCGTAGTGTCTGAGCTTTGATCAACATCTACATTGGTTTCGTTAGTTGCTGCGGGAGTTTTAGGAGTGCAACCTGCTAAGGTTAGGGTCAGTACAAATGCTGAAATAATAATTGCGATTTTTTTCATAAATAGTCCTCCAGGTTTTATTGAGTATTAGTTGTATCTCCAATAGGTGATGCTGAGCTAGCTGGACGTGTTCCTTTGATTGCTAGTATGTCTGGTCGGATAGTTGTTTGGTAATATGTGCGGACAGCCAGTAAGCTTTGGCGTGCGAGCATTAGTTTATCCATAGCTTTTTTGAGGGCATCTGCATAAGCGCCTTCAGATTTGCCGCAGGTATAGTTTTTGGTATCTTTGAGCGCTGTTATGAATGCAGTGTAGTCATCACTAGCTTTTTTGATAAGCACATCGAGTTGGCGAAGATCTGCTTCGAGTTTGGTTGTATCTTTGCCATCTGTCTTGAGTCGAGCAACTAGTTCTTCAACTTTTTTCTTAACGTTTTGGTATTCAGCAATGTGTCGAACCTTGTTATTTTCGTATCGAGTGAGGAGAAGAGTGTTTCGTTCGTTGAGCATTTTGCAACGATCTTCGCGCATTTGTGCCGCTCTGGATGCGAGTTCTTCTCGCTTTTCTTTCATGTCTCCAGTGCGCGTTGCTATTTTTTCCTGTCGAGCTTTGATATCGCTAGCTTTGCTGGCTATACGCAATTCTTGAGTGCGCATTTTTTCCATATTTCGTTCTGGAAAATCTTCTAAGGTTGGTTTTGCTGTTCTGTTTGATGTGTTGGTGCGAAGTGTTGATTCTTCAGCTGATGCTGAGGAAATGGTGAGAGTGAGTGCGAGTAATGGAATAATTGCGAATAATATTGTACGTATGCGAATTTGCATAGGAACCTCCTGTATACAGAAGCTATTATGTCGCTAAAGAGTGAGAAATGCAATAGTGGTGAGATTTTTAGAAAAGACAGTAAAGATAGAGGGTAAGAGACAGACTTCAGGCGGTGCACGCGAGGACGTTGTAAACAACGGTCGCCTGAACGCACAAAAAGTGCTGTCTGTTTCTCTTACCCTCGGACTCTACTATGTTCCAAATGCTTTTCGGCTTCCTGTAATGAGTGTTCCTTGGTGGGGAACATGGCGTGCTGGGAAAATCCAGGCTGCGTTTGTGACCCAAGGTTCACTCTGACTGAGCTTTCCTTCGGGATGGACAAACGCGAATTCGGCGGATTGTTTTGGTTGCCATCTGTCTCGTCCGTTTAGAAACCGCCCATGGGAATCTTGGATAACTACTCCAGAAGATGGTGTAGTTGTCACAATTCTCGTAGACACTGAGTTCTCCCTGCTGCATTTGCAGCATAAAATTGACTATTCCCCGTATAGACTCAAGTAATTGAGTGCAGGCGGGGTATAGCCAATCTGTAAGGAGATTGTAGATTTTGAGGTAAGAGATATTCTCTATCTTTACTGTTAAGGGACAGATTTGAGCGTAACGCTCAAACTTTTAAGGAAAGGAATTGAGTGTATTAGCCTCAAAATTTACTTAAAAGGTACTAGTGATTATATCATGGACTAAGGTATTTGTAAATACTATAGGTTATTATTCTTTAAATCGATATAATTTGGCTGGGCGGTGTTTTACGTCTTTTTCGAGCTTATCTGTTTCGACTATGTTTTCGGACGCTAGCTGCTGCTTTCGGAAGTTGCGATTGTCATATTTTTCATTGTGTATTACTTCATAAACTGTTTGAAGTGAGTTGAGTGGGAAGTAAATAGGCATATAGCTCTTAAGGAATTGAAGATTTAGATTCTCTTTTAAATATTTTGAGGCTGATTGAATAATTTCGGCATGATCAAATGCTAATTCGGGAAGATTATTAACATCATGCCAGTCACAGTCCGAGCTCATTTTTTCTGAATTTACGAGTGCAAGAAATCCAATAGAAATTGTGCGACCTCGAGGATCTCGAACTGGGTTCGTAAACGTATGGAATTGGTTAAAGTGAGTGTTATTTGTGTTGGTAATTTCACCAAGCTTACGCTGGAGAGTTTGTTCAGCGGTTTCATTTTCTATAAGCAATCCACCAGGGAGCTCAAGCTTGCCTTGAAACGGTTCTTTGTGACGCTTGAGGAGGAGGACCTGAGGCTTTTCTTCGAGAATAGTGAATATAACGACGTCGATCGCTACACGGCTGTTGAGGTAGATTGAGTTAGACATAACTTGCTCCTTTTTGACTAGTATACTCCGCTTTTGTTAAATAGTAAACGTATAAAATACGTTATTGACATTTAAGTTTGTTGTTGTAACATGTGGATAGTTAATGTAAATATTACGTAAACTAAGAATTGGCTACAAATAGGCCCAGAAGTTGATTCTGATTCCTATTTTCGCTCTTTTCAAATACAGGCAGAAAGGACATGACTATGTCTCGCAAACCCAATTCACAGATTGCGATTCGTAAGGAAAAGGAACAGATCCGGGGGAGGATTCGTGCGCTTGAAGGTGAAATAGCGATTCAGCACGCACATTGGAACGTACTTATCCGACGATGCTCTCACCCAAATATGCGGAAGTACTCAGCGATGGGTGAAGTAGGGAATATCTGTGACGACTGTGGATATCAGGATTAAGAAGGAGGCATCTGTGAGTCAGAATGAGATTTCAGATAAGGTAAAGGAATTAAAGAAACAAGCTGACGCTGTCAGAGAACGAATGGCTCCGCTGAAGGAGGAGATAGAAGTGATCGGGATTCGGATCAAGCAATTGCAGCGGCGGTGTAAGCATCCGAATTCTCGAAGGTATAACGATAGAGGAGGAGACACCCACGTTTATTGTCCTGACTGTGGATACGATAACTAGCCTGTATGGTGTGAATGCGTTTGAATGATATTCGTCGAGAATGTCTATTCGAGTGTGTTTGCATGATCGTGCGCCATGATGTGATGATTAATCTCATTGCAAAGTGGCGCTTTTTTTATTTCTATCTTGTCGATTCGATTTGAGTCCAGGTTTTTACGTAAGGATCTTCTTGATGTTGTCTTTTTGCTTGATATTGAGCAGCCCAGATAATAGGCATGTTAATAAGGGCAAAGGGTATGCGTTTGTAGTTTTTGGACGCCCAGTGCCAATGTGCAGTAACCTGATTAAGTAAATTATTAGTTGCTGGCATATCGTTTTGAATTTGATCTCTGAGGTGGGGATAAAGCTCGCGAAGTTGTATGAGACTTCGTTGCCCGCGCACTAATTGTTTGAATTTATCTTCGAAAGTATTTGCCCTATATCCCCATACTTTGGCTTCTGGCAATCTGCGATGAGTTTTTCCTTGACTGCGAAGTAATAATCCTGTTGCGTAGTCTTCCCCAATAACATGAGGGAAGCCACCAATATCCTTTATATCCCGCGGTTTCCATGCTTGGACCATTCCGTTTACTACCGCTTCATCTTTTTTGGGATTGAAGCATGTGTACTGAATACATATGTCCTTTAATTTTCCTCTCGGTATCCGTCGTGGCTGTGTAATGGTTGTACCAGTGATAAGCGAGGCATCTGACTGGGAAAGCGCTAAGTACAGCTCTGGAATTGTGTTGATATCGCAGTAGTTGTCCATATCTAGACTGATTGCAATATCGCTATTTGATTGTAAGGCAACTTCGTTTGCGATGTTTAATGCATTTGCTTTTGATTCTATCGGTGTTGTGAGGTGGAGAATTTCTAAATTTTGTGTTTGCCGGGTACTGTTTTTAACATGTATCCAATTTGTAAGTACTTTATCTGTGCCATCTGTGCAACCATTTTGCACAAAGATTAGTGTTGTAGGCATGGGATAAGAATGTATTTTTGCCATATCTAATGCGACGAGGAATGATTCAACTGAGCGGAGCTCGTTTCTAAAAGGGATGATGATGGATAATTTTTTGGTGGGTTTTGCTTGGAGAAGTTCTCTATATCTTCTATCTGATTTAAGGTGTACAGGATGATCTTTGATCCATTGGTAGGGTAGGTTGGGAAGTAAGTGTAGATTGTGCGAGGTTTCCTGAAACATTGGGAGAGTATATCATCAGGTTATTTCCAGATATGATTTTCGATTTTATCGAGGCGTTTATTGGTTTCTTCTTTCATTTCTTGAATATCGCCTTCAATTCTTAAAAGAGTTTCGCTATGTTCATCAGTTATAGTTGTGAGATGGTCAAGCTTTGCCGTATGTTGATTTAAAATTGCAGTGTGTTCCCCCGAATTTTTGATAAGAGGTTCAATTGCTCGATTTACAATTCTCTCCACAATATCGCTTATTTGTTGTAGATCTGGCGAAGTCATATCCTCATGATAATTGGAAGGATAGAAGAAAACAATGACAAAAGTGGCAGGATTTTTGCTGTGGACTACCTTAGTCTTATTTCGAATCATACATTAAATCAATTAGTTGAAACAATCCATAATTGGCGACCGCTTCTTGTTGATATTCAAAGAGCTTCTTATCCCTCAATTTAACCATATATTATATAATTTTTGACTACAAAAGAGGTCGGGGGGAAACCCATGTTATTTTTAGGGCTATATGTGTCTCTCCCATTTTTGGTTACATAGTTTGCCCTGTGCTTTACCACTTGAATACTATAGGATAAAAGAGTATAATTTCGCTTTATAGTTTTACTTTTTGTGATAAATGTATGCATGCAGAATTAAGCTCAGATTTAATGAAATATTGCAGAACTGAAGGTGTAGACCCTTATACTCTTCGGCGTGATGTTCAAGCAGAATATCCAATGACTAAGCTAAGGGAAAGATATGATGGTGTAGCTGATAAGTTAGCGGTGTTAGGAGTAGAGGCTACAATTGCAGATAAGGCAGCTTTTTTCATTGATGACTTAGTATGCTCAGAATATCAATTGCCTGCAATAGCATGTATTGAAGTTGGTGGAGATTTTGATTTAGCTCGAAAGATTGCAAATAGGCGGTTACTCCTTGCTGCTGCTACATTTAGTAGAATTGGTGGAATTGCGACAGCTACTTGGGGTGTATCTGATGCAAGCCCAACTAAAGCAGTTGGTGCTGCTGGTTTTGCAGTAAAAATTGGAAGCGAGCTTATTAAGTATCATACACAGAATGAAGTTGGTTCTGAATGGCGTTTATTGTTAACTGATAAATTACAACTCATTAGGCCATATCAAAATGTTTTTAATGCGCAATTGAAACAAGCAGGATTTGCAGATGATGAAATTCGTTCAATTCAAAGTTTACCTAATGGAGTTTATCTTGCTGAACTAGCCGAGCCTAACTTATCTCGTATGTCAAACGGAATATTACCTGTTGCATGTGCTGCTGCAATGGCAGGATACGAGAACTATGGATTAGCAGCTCTTACTGCTGCGTTAGGGTTTGCTTCTTTTCCCTTTGGTGAAATGACTTATAAGGAAAGTAATAAGAATCGTGCAGCTCAAAATAGAGCGGGGCAGAGTGCTGGGGTTGTTGGATATTTGCGAAGGGTAGCAGGAGAGCATATTAGAATGACTGATAGAAACAATACTATCTCTAGAGCTGATGAGATAATTACAATTGGTCTTTTATTGGGCAACAGTGCTGGTAATCTCTTTGCGAACTTAAATGGATTACGTTATGGTCTTACGGGATTAAATGGTGCGTTAACACAACAACGCGCTCGTGAAGATAGTAGAAGGAGTATTGAATTTACGCAAAAACTTATTGGCTTGATTAGCTCTGATAAATTTATTTTGACAGAAAAGAGATGGAAAGAGCATATAGATAAAGCTGGAAGTGTAGATTTAGAAGAAGCTCCTATTGAAAGCGGTTTAATTGTTAGAGATTTTAAGACAGTATTACCAGACGGGAAACATACTGAGTTGCCACCTGTTAACGTTGTGGTATCAAGTGGAGAGGTTGTTGTACTTAAAGCGCAGTCTGGATTGGGTAAATCTAGTCTATTAGCAGGATTAATGCACTTCTCTGAGCATGAGGGAGATTTGTATATTGTTGAGAATGGTCAAGGTAAAAACATTCATACTCTCGATAATCCATCCCGAATTTCAGAGCGAATTACTTATATTGCTCCCGATGTAATTAATTCATCAGACCAACTGGTTGATGTTTTCAAACGAGAGTTTGAACTGCAAGAAGTCGCCTTTGAGAGTGATGATGATTATGAACGAATGCAATGGGAGGTTGGTATCAACATGTCTGACAGCTTGCTCATGGCTGAATTTGAAAAGCATACTAAAGGTGAAAAAGTTATTTTTAATCCGAGAGTATTAGAGCTATTAAGGTCGTATAGAAAATCCCGATTGGAATGGGTTAATACTTTACTAAGTGCATCAGGTGGTAACTTGTCTAAAGAGAGTGTGAATGGTGAGCGTGTGTTTTCAACTTTGTCCGCGGGAGAGAAGCAGCGTGCTTCGGTGTTACTTGCACTTGCTCGGGCGAAAAGCAACATAGGTACAAAGGCTATTATTTTAGATGAGCCGTTAGCACAATTGGATGAAGGTATTAATCTTCCATGTCAATTAAGAATGATTTCAGAAATTTTGGAGTTACCAGAGCCTCCTGCATTGGTTATTATTTCGCATCAACACAATGATAGGTTAAGCGAACAATTTGGAGCTAAGGTTATTGATTTAGAAAATGGTGGAGGCTTAATGACTGAATTTTCTACAAGTACTCCACATAGAAAAGTTGTTGGATAGGTTGATTATAGTAAGTGGTCTTCAAGCTCTAGGATTTTTTTATCAATCTTTAATTTTTCATCATTAATCAAACGCATAGCGTTATACCCTCTCTCTTTAGAAATAACTCACTGTTATTTAAGGTGTTTTTTGCCTTTTTGTTGGTCTGTAAATTCTACAGTTTCCATATTATTTTAGGGGAAAAAGCTACCTTTAATTAATACTTCTGTTTTCTGTTTAATGAGAAGTGCTACATTATCTAGTTCTGTTTCTTCAGGTAGTTCTTTAGCACCACGTTCTATATACTCAAATAATTTTTCTTTATAGTAATAGTTTATATTTTTTATAAGGGTTTCTTCTTTATCTGTTATCTCTATATACGAATGTTTTTTAACTTCCTTTACCATTAGAGCTAAATCATGTCCGTATTTATATTGCAATATATCTAAAGTATAGCCATGATGGCGCAATACAGCTTTTAATGATAATTCTATTGAGTGTGTTGCAAGGTAGTAGGAAGCGGGGTAGAAAGATGCTGGAGTAAATTTACTCCCCTTTATTTCGTCAAATGACCTGTAATAAGCCTCAGCATAGGTAAGTAATCCTCTTGCTGTAACTCTATCACCTTTAGTTTCTTCCAATAACTCAGAACTAGAACCCTTTTCATATTTTTTGAGTAATTGTTTTTTTGCCTTTTCTTGTCCATCTTCTTTAAGTATTCGTTCATATTTCCATATTCTTCCCCCAGAACTAAATGCTTTTTTGTACGCTTCATAATACTTGATTGGATTAAAGAAGATAACGCTATCTCTTTTCTCCCATCCTCTTTCTTGCTCAAAATCCAATCCGAAATCGTATCCTGTTTCAGACAACCATGTGTGCGCAACAACATTGCGATAGTTGTGTATTTCCCATGCTATTTCAGAGAAATCGAAACCTTCTTTCTTTTCATCAATAAACTGAATCAGAAACAGACGGAATCCGTCAAACCCCGATTTGAGAAATAAGCCTTCTGATATTGTTAGTGCTACTGCGTGTATTCCTAAAATGAGAAGGAACCAAGATTTGTTTTGAAAGGCTTGTTCAATGTTGCTGTTAAAGTGATTGTCAATTGAGTTCAATAGCGTTTCTATTATTTCACTTGGGTGGTTTTCTTGAAACCTCTTCAGTCGTTTTACCTTATCCTCCATGATTGCTTGTCCTTTCCCAGTCTTTTTCGCTTACATTTCCAAGACCTAATATAGCCTTTTTGCTCCATCTTTTATATCGTTTAGTCTGCAAGTACCATGCAGGATAATCTCGTACAACATGCAATCCTTGTGGCTTGCCTGGTCTAAAAGGTATTTCATCCCACGCTTGTAATTCTCCTTTATAGTCCATATCTCCAAGTATTTTCAGAATCTCAGAGTTGAGGAGAGGCTTTAATTTCTCCCATAGCTTGTACACTTGCTTGGTAGGGATTCCCGTCAAGTTTGCTATTTCCCATGCTGTAAAACCAAAATCACGGCGTAAGCGGTATACCATAAAAGCAAGGTGGAGTGTTCTATCTGACTTGAACAATTTCCATCCAACAATTGTCATTTGATTCGTAAGAACACGGCTGTACACTTTTCGTTGTTTGTTTTCCGCTTTGAGTTGCTTCATTTCATTATTCATCAAATTTCCCTCTGATAGATTAATACCAAAATAAGGGGGAACATTAAAGAAGATATATGTACGGCATAAGTTTCAACGTGTGTAGGAGCAGGGCAATACTCGAACCCTCACAGTTAGAAAGGAAGTATTTCGCTTGAGGAAGTTCTGAGTGCTTTGATAATTCGATATAGTTTTTCTATGCTTGGGTTTACCTCTCCGCGTTCAATCTTTGAGTAATAGCTAGCGTTAAGTCCAGCCTCAACAGCAACTTCTACTTGGGCTAACCCCTTCTTTTTTCGAAGCGTAGTTATGTTTTCTCCAATCTCTTCTCGTAGTTTTCGAGTGAGGTAATAGGGCATATATTGCTATTTTGAGGTATTGTGGAATATAATACTGTCTATATAAAGACAATTTGAACTTATATCTGAGCTAAGAAATTTATGGGCAAAACAGTACTCGTTATACTAATTGGAATAATTGGAATATATTCTATTGGTCAATACAACTATTCGAGAGAGTGGGATACAGTTCCGACTCAAGTTAAAGTGTACTGTGACATGTATACTGAACCACCGTTTACAGTGCGGGATAAGATGGATTGTGTTCTGCGTATATATAAACAAAAGGATGATGCATTTAGAAATGCAGTCATAGGTTTGGGTGTAGTTGGGGTGCTATCCTTTATCTATTTTGTTAAAAGCGTACACTCATATAACCCTAACAGATAGTTTCGCCATAAATGTTACATCTCATAGTATAATTGAGCTTATTAACTATAAAGATGTAGAAATGAAAAATGATTCCCCGCGCACTCAGCTAGTAATTGATACTTTCGCAAACAAAGTTTTATTTGATGATGTCGTATTTACGCAAAGCATGAGCGCAGCACCCCCTGAGAAGACTGAGTATGCCTACGCGCTTATTCTTACATATCACCCACGTTTAGAAGCGCGCTACATATCCATAAGAGAAGATTCAGAAATATTACTTTCCTATCCAAAAAACCCCTATATCAAAGATATTGTAGAAATGAGTTTTCTTTTATATAAAAGCAATAATGAACAGCTTAG
>CAZGHS010000001.1:0-7887 GCA_964525495.1 uncultured Gammaproteobacteria bacterium | reverse complement strand
TAGTAGTCAGCAAAAATTAGTGTTGGAGGAGAGTAAAGCACTAGCTAAAATATGTGGACTACATAGTGATTGGAGTATCTCGTTAAGCATAAAGATGACAACTGGAGTCTTACCTATTCCTAATGCAATACGACAAATAGAGTTTTTGCCTCACGGAGATATTCATACTAATGTGTATGAAGGTTATTCATTGTATCCAAGTATTTTAATCAAGGAACATATTTCCCGAGAAGGGTTTATATCTCAAGTAAGGAAACAATGGAATCCAATTATTAAACCTTCTTTAGAAATACTCCCTGTTCGGCACTTCAATAGTGCTAGATTTAATCTCAATTACTTTACATTTTGTGTATGGGTGTATCGTCAAATTGAGATAGACGGTAAGTCTTTCGAACAAATAGAACAGCAAATAGATGATACTCAGGAAGTACAGCCTGAATATTTTTCTGCTACGAAAAAAACTTATACACGAGACGATTTAAGAATATGCATAAGATACGCTAAAGATTGTTTCGAAAAAGTCTATCCAATGGGAAAAACAAAAAGTTAAATTTTTACTTCCGAAAAATAAAGTACATCGTTGGTCTTCATTCCTCAAAATTTATAAACTCCATAATATCTAAAAGTAACGTATGGAGGAATTTAACTAATGACAGAAGATGTTCATTTAGAACGTGATAAACAACTTGCCCCTTATTTACTCGCTGCTTCCTTTAGTGGATTTATAGAGTTCAACGGTAGCTATTCAAAAAACGGTATTCTCTATTGGCGTTTCTCGCCTAAAAATAATGCTGAGTTATTGGTCGAGCAATTTCATACTCGTACTGCACCATCAATTCAAGCTAAAGATTTCTTTGATGCAATTGATACTTTTTGGAAAACAGTAGCAAATTTAAGAAATGGAGAAAATTCGTATGCCTCAGGAAACTAGCAGGACAAATATTCCGCGTAGTAGTGAAGTTATTCTTATAGAAGAATCCTTAACCTTTGAAGAGGTTGTAGTAGTTGTAGAGAAATTTATACCTAATTCAACTACAGCACTTAAACTAGTTTTAGCGGTAGGTCTATCAGCTCACACTAGTATAGCCGTAATGCTTTGGCTGGTTATTGTTAGCCCTCCTTCTTCTGGAAAAAGTGATTTAGTGAGATTAATTAAGCATGCCCCCTCTACCTACTCATTAGATACTTTCACTCAAAACTCTTTTATATCCGGTGAGAGAGTGAGAGGTAATGAAAAGGTGTATGACTTACTTAATGAGCTGGATAAAAAAGTTCTTATCATTAAAGATTGGACTCCGTTATTTTCTATGGATGAAAAAGCTACAAGAAAAATTATTGGAGATTTGGTGGGTATTTATGATAAAGAGTTTAGTAAGTTTTCAGGTAGCAGAGGGCTCATTTCAACAAAAAGCATTTTTTCTCATCTTGGTGCTATCACTCCCGCGACTCTCAGTAAGCATACACAATACTTAAATACAGTGGGTCCACGATTTTTGTTTTATACACTTCCTGATATTAGCTCTACAGAAGAAGAAGCTGGATTTGTAAGTATCTTTTCAGGTAGAGATAGGGAAGCTCTTGAGCATACTGCACAACTTCATGCTTCTTCGTATTTACATCAGCTAACTCAAAAGAAGGATATTGATGTAGATATACCTTCTCATGTTCGACAATACATTGAAATTGCTGCAAAATTCCTCTCTCGATGTAGAGGGATAACTATTCCTAATTCTGTTGTTTATCGTGATAACTCAGGATATGAACGCAAGGATTGGGAGTACGGGGATGCTCAGATTGAACAGCCCTGGAGAGCTACCTTACAATTAATTGAACTAGCTAAGAACTTAGCAATTGTATCGGGTAAAAGTATCGTTGGAAGGGATGAACTATCTATTGTTCGAGGGGTAGTGCTTTCATCAATGCCATTTGACCGAGCAAAAGCTGTTAGAGCGTTTAGTGAACATGGTGGTGTTCTTGATAAAAATATTCTTTCTTCTTACTATGCAAAGTCGCAGAAGACTATGTATAGACTATTGAAAGAGTTATCCCATTTGGGTATTGCTGAAGAATCAAAAAATTCAGGAAGTCAGCCTTCTACTTATAAAGTTGTTGATACTTTCTATAACTTCCTTGTTCTCGATGCAGCGGATTTTTTGTCCAACAATTATAAGTTAGGCGGCTCTTTGGTTAATACAGACATTACACCAATAGATGAGCTTAACGAAGAACAACAGCTACAAGTAGTTCAATCAGTTTTCGGTGAGGAATCAAAGTGGTCAGAGTAGATGAGGCATTGGTACGACATGTTCCACTTATTTCTATCAATCAATATAGGAAGATTTTAGGAGAAAACTATACTCACTTAACTGATGATGAGATATTACAAATTCAAATTCTAATTGAGTTACTTGCTGATACTGCCATTGAAATAACTTTATCTAAAAAAATATAAATTAGCACTATATGGACAATACGAATATAATAGTTAAAGAAATGAAAAGAGCTATTATATATTTGCGTACTAGCGGGGATAAACAAATCGACAACACATCTTTACCTACTCAGGAAAAGATTTGTCGAAGCTCTTGTGAAACAGAAGGGTTTGAAGTAGTTGGAGTTGAAAGGCGTGAAGCGGTAAGTGCTAAAGCATCTAATACTGCGCGTGCTGCTGAGCTATTAGAGTTTGCAAAGAGGAATCATGGTAAGTTTGATGTTTTGGTTGTATATAAGTTAGATAGATTTGCTCGCTCACAAGAGCAACATCATTGGCTTCGTAGCCAGCTTTTGAAATTAAATATTTTCCTTCGGTCTGCTACTGAACGTATTGATGAATCACCTTCAGGTAGATTAGTTGAAGGAGTACTTGCTGCGGTCAATGAATACGATAACGAGGTGAGAAGAGAACGAATAAAAATAGCAATGTGGAAGCGAGCTGATGATGGTATGTGGCCGTGGCAACCTCCTGATGGATATCGAAGACCGCAGATTCCAGGTGTACGATTAAGCGTTTGTGAGCTTGATGAAAATTGTGCTGATGCATTCAAGCAACTTTATAAATTGTATTCTACTGGCACATACTCGATTACTTTATTATCCAAAGAGTTTAACAAAAAGAAATTACGTACGTGGAAGGGAAAGATACTTACATTTCCCAAACAGTCAGTACAAAAAATTCTTACTACAATTTTCTATACGGGATATTTTTATAACAGTGAAAAGAAATTAATTCGAGGTAAACATGAAGCAATAATAGATATGGCAACATATCAGAAGTGTCAGCAGGTTATGTTCGGTAAAAGTAATAATACTAAAAAGTATAGACAACACTTTAATCCTGATTTCCCTCTACGAAAGTTTGCAATGTGCGGTGAGTGCGGAAATCCAATGACTGCATGTTGGTCGCAAGGTAGAACGAAGAAGCATCCCTATTATTATTGCCTCACAAAAATATGCCCTAGATATTCTAAGATGATTAAGAGAAGTGATTTTGAAGAAGACTTTTATGAGTATCTCAGTCAGATAAAACCAAAACCTGAATTCGTAGAATTGTTTAAGCAAACAGTCATAAAGAAGTATCAGCTAAAATTTCAAGAACTAAAGAGCGAATATAGTCAGAAGTCGCAGAAGATACAGGAGTTAGAAGACAATCGGGAATGGTTTATTCAAAAAGCACAGAAGGGAATTTTTACTGATGATATGCTTAAAAAACATTTAGATGATATTGAGCAACAGATAAGTTTAGCAACGATGGATGTAGCGGAAACAGGTGATAAGAAGTTGGATGTGGAAGCGGATATTGAGTATGCGTCTAATTTTATTCGAACCCCGCAAAAATGTTGGTTTGAAGCCACTCCTGAAAATAAGGTAAAGTTGCAACGCTTAATTTTTCCTAAAGGAGTCTTGTACCTAAATGGAGCTTATTCGAACCATGAATTATCCCTTCCATTTGAGATAATCAATCAACTTGCGTCTTGTTTGTCAGAGAATGTGGAGCTACTAGGACTCGAACCTAGGACCAACAAGGTATAAGCTTGTCGCTCTACCAACTGAGCTATAGCTCCAAATGTTCTATGAGGCATTATACGTTCTCTCATATCTCGCGTAAAGATATGTAATTGCCCTTGACATGGGTATATATGTCGTATATACTTCGTGCATATGAATACATCAGTGGTGAATGTGAAGGTAGATAAACAGGTTAAGAAGGATGCTCAGGAAGTGGCTGAGGATTTGGGTTTTACGCTCAGTTCTTTAGTAAACGGCTTTTTGCGTCAATTGGTTCGATCCAAGACAGTTAATTTTAGTATAAGCTATGAACCGACCCCTTATCTTGAGGATATGCTTTTAGAGTCCAGTAAACAAGTAAAGAAAGGCGAAGTTGTGTCTTTCAGTCGAGCGGAAGATGCGTTAAAATACGTAGAGAAATTATCTACGAAAAAATAAGACACTGCGTGTTTGGTATAATTCATGCATCTTGAAATTCAATTTTCTAAACAATTTGATAAGCAGTTGCGAGCTGTTCCAGACGAAATGAAGCTCGCTTTTCGTGATAATCTTCAGCTTCTTCTTTCTAATAAATATCATCCGTCTCTTAATAATCATCTGCTCTCCGGCAGATTTATTGGTTATAGGAGTATAAATGTTGTGGATGACTTTAGAGCGATCTACCGTGAGATGTATGGTGAGAAGGGGATGATCGTGGTGTTTGAGGTACTTGGTAAGCAGTCGGAACTATTTAAATAATTACAAATTCGATCTTCGCTGCATCTCTATTTCTACAATGTCTCTTTCAATGCCGTATTTGAGGCGGGAGAGTTCTTTGATCATCTCTGCAAGCTCTTGGCTCATCATAGCGCGTTCGATGGCTATGTCTTTGGTAGTGTCGAGTGAGAAGGCTGGGGTTGGTTCTCCGCCGACAAGCGTTTTAGCGTAGGCATTGAAGCGTTCAATATTGATGAGATCTTGTTCGTTGAAGGTTGGTTGAAATTCGTGTTGGAGATAGTTTGCGTCTGTCACACCGACACGGAATGAGACGATGGTACCGACGTTGCCAAAGATAGCATTTTTGATATTTTCTTCCATTTGTCCGATGAACTGATTTGCTACAACGAGGTTGAGTTAGAATTTACGAGCTTCGGAGAGAATGTCTGCGAAGGTAGAGGTAGCGAAGTTTTGGAACTCATCGACGTAGAGGTAGAAATCTGGGAAGTCGATGCCTTTGGCGATAGAGTCGGAGCGGGACATAGCCGCGACGAGTAATCGTGGTACGAGTACGAGTCCAAGGAAGTTTGAATTTTCTTCACCGATTTCACCTTTAGCTAGATTGACGAGTAATATTTTCTTTTCATCCATGACTTTGCGGAAGTCGAAGGCGGATTTGGATTGACCAATGATATTGCGCATCATTTTGTTGGTAACGAAACGGCCGAATTTGGAAACGATGTAGTCGAGTACTTCGGATTTGTGGAAGTCTGATGTTTGGGCGATCTGGTCGGTCCAATAGCGGCGAACCATAGGATCGGTGACATTTGGCAACAATTCTTGCATATACTTTGCGTCGGTCAGGATACGTACGACTTCGATAAATGAGTTGTTGGGTACTGACATGACGGTGAGCATGGCGTTGCGGATAGCGTGTTCGAATCGAGGACCGATGATACCTGTTTGGTGTGGATCGTAGAGTTTGTACATCAAACCGATGATGGAGTTAACCATGAAGTGTTTCTGCTCTTCAGTCTCAGCTTCAAGTAGGTTAAGACCGAGTGGATACTCAAGGTCTGATGGGTTGAAATATATGACATCTTCTGCGCGTTCTGGTGGGATAAGCTGTAAGATGTCTGAGATAGCGGTTCCGTGAGGATCCATGAAACAGATACCCTTGCCGTCATTAATATCTTGGAGAGCCATTTGTTTGAGGAATTCGGATTTACCGGTACCGGTTTTACCTATGATATACATGTGTCTCCGACGATCGTCGTCTCCAATGAAGATAGGACGCTTGGTACCACGGAAAATACTGTGACCGAGGTAGAGGCCTTTAGCAGGTAGGTTGGCAGGAGCAGCGGCACGTTTGGCGTTGAGCCAGTGGATATATGGAGTTTCGATGGCTTTGCTCGGAAAGTGGTAAATGGATGCGAGCTCTTCTGAGTTTAGTACGCTGGATTTAGAGAATAGTGGGGTGTATCGGTAAATGAAATTGGTAATAAAGCGCTTTTTGAAATGTATTTTTTTGTTTTTAAAATTATTGTGCGGACCAGCGAACTGTTCGAAAGCGGCTTTGATGTTTGAGAGATAGCTGTTGGCATCATCTTTGGATTCGGCTGAAACGATAATATTAACCGAGGTTTCGAATCCTGCTTTCGCAATTTTTTGTTCAACTGCTTCAAGTTGTTTGGCATCTGAAACTTTTGGTTTTTCGCCGGTTTCTTGTGATCTGCTTCCTTTGACGTATTGATATCCTTTTTTAGCCCATCCACCGCCTGCGGGTGTGATCATTATTTGTACAGCTGCACCTTCTCCTGGTCGCATTTTGGCCATTGTGGATGTGATTGCTGATAGAGGATCTGTTGCGAGTTCTTTGTATGTTTTGATAGGGAAATGATTGGAGTCTTTGAGTCGCATGGATGCAAATGCTACTTTGCCGTCTTTGCTGAAAATATTGTATTCATCAACTATGCGGATCTCTGCACCAGGATAGGCTGCGTGAATTTGCTTTTCGACGAGATCTTGGTATTTGTCCGGAACGTTAATAAAGAATTTGAGCGATTCGGATTGAGCGACTATTTCGAAACTGATATTAGGCTGGTATTTAAGTAATGGAATGAGTCCCGGTTTGTAGATACTGGAGAAGGCCGAGAACATCTGCTCCGCTGCGTCAATTTTTATTTCATTATCTCGAGGGACGAGGATTTGTAATAGTTTGGATTTGAGTGACTCGGCCTCGCGTTGTTTGTATAGCACTGTGCGAACGTACACAAAACCAGCGATGAAAAGGAGCAATCCTACGAGAAGAAGTGTCAGTAGAAGTGCTACGAAAATGAGTCCTATGAATGGAAGTATTCCGGTGATATCTGGTTGCATAGTCTTTTATTAGGGTATCAGTCTATAACCTTTAATTCAAGAAAAACGTTGTTTTTAGTGTTGCGGAGTGTTTTGTTTTTGTTCTTTCATTTGTAGTTGTCGTAAACACCACTCTGCGAGCCATCGGATTGCATTATACACGTTTGTTTTGAGTTCTTTCTCTACTTCTAGATCGCTGAGTGGGAGCGGTGCGATTTGAACTGGTTGAATACCTGGGACAAGGGGAGTTTGTGTCGGAGTGAGGGGGATATCTGGTAACGGTTTGAATGCCGGGTTGGATTGTTGCATGTGTTCTTGGAGTGAGTGTTCGATCTGCGGTTCTTCGACGTATTCCTGTATAGGTGAGTATTCTGCAGATGCTGCAAAAGGATCAGCTTCAGGAGTTCCACTTGGTTTGTTGCCGCCTTGCTGGTTGAGTTGGTCAGCTTGATCTTGGTCGTCATCTTGGCCCATAGGGCCATAGAGCTGGACGAAGATATTGTTTTTGCTGTTTGACATAGGGATAGTGTACTGCGAGAAGGTCAGGGTTGTCTATTGATAGCTCGTATTTTCGCCGTTATTCATTTTCATTTGGTTTTTATATCTCGCATATTCCTTATTCTGGCTCGAACAAGCTCGTGGCAATACTGGCATACAGACCATTTGCAATACAACACTACTAAGATGTAAACACTACCCTTGCTCGTTTTGGCATCAATTCAGATGCCAAGTTACTCGCTCGGCGGAAGGTCTCGCGGGCGAATAATGAATAGACTTCGATATCTTTAGATTAATTACTTATTCACTTTGACGTATCGGGAGGCTACG